>CAKSLU010000019.1 GCA_934474225.1 uncultured Eubacteriales bacterium
TGCTGCATCGAATGCTGCCTGTACCGTCGTGTAGCCAACATTGCCGATGTAGGCAACATTGTCTGCCGGTTCGGGCGCCGTCCAGGTGTAACCGACACCGTCTGCCGCAAGCGATGCTGCATTGTCGTCCAGAACTTCAATCAGGTTGACCGTGAAGTCTGCACTCTGTGCCGTGAAGCTCTCGTCCACCGTGTAGGTCAGCGTGAGCACATTGCTCTTTTCAAAGGCTGCGAGGGATGCGGTGCCGAGATTGAACAGCAGCATCGCAGTCTTCCCCTCAGCAAACATCAGTCCGAATTCGCCCTTATCGGCATCGTAATCCGAAACGGCGGGAAGCGTGCTCGCGGAAGATTTGTAGGTGAAGCCATCCGGTGCAAGCACCTTGAAGCGCAGACCCTTGACATTCACCGTCGAGGCAAACGAGAGCACCACAGTCGCCTCACCGTCTGCCACCGAAACCGACTCAATGCTGAGCGCGGCGGGTGCCGTCAGCGTCGTCTGTTCCTTGCCGCAGACCGTGCAGGTATAACCCACGTCCGTCGGCAGCCATCTGTGGTAGGTGCAGGTGGCCGGAATCGCCGTGGTCTCCGTTCTGCCGCAGTCCGTGCAGGTGCGGCTCATGACGCCGTCCTGCCCGGGCGCTGCGGGCGTCGTGACTGTCCAATCGCCGAAGGTGCATTCCTCGGTCTTGTTCACCGTCGCGATATAGCCGTCACCCACCGTCGGCAGCGCCGTCTTTCCGTCGATGCTGTGCGTGCCGTAGGTCAGGGTGGCGCGCTCCGTGCCGGTCGGCGCGTAAACATCATTCAGCAGAATCTGAATCGGCGCGGTGATGCGATGCGATGCATCGTGTGCCGCGATGTTCAGCGTCAGGTTTCTCGCATTGTAGAGGCGCATGCTGTCGGTGACGATGGCATCGCTGCCGATTTCGATGGAAAGCGTGTCTACAAATGCATCGCCTGTGGTCTTGTTGCTCGTGTTGCTCCAGCCGGTGTACAGGTTGGCGATCTCGCACGCACCTGTGAGCGTCAGCGAAACGGCATTGTCCGCCGTCCGCACGCTGACCGGCGCTGCCGATGCGGAAACGGTCACCACATTCTGCGCCGTCACGCCGTCGAGCGTTGCCGCAACCGTCTTGTTGGCCACCGTGATATTCTCGGCAGCCTCCTTATCGCCGCCGAGGTACTTCGCCTCCGCGTCGCCGAGATAGAGATAACGGAAGGACGGATAGGTCGTCTTCGCATCGTCTGCACCGACTGCCTTTGCCGTCACACCGGCGAAGGTGAACTTCACCGTCTTGGCTGTATCGTCATTCGTCGTCGCGCCGTATCGGCCGCCGACAAACATCAGCATGCCGTAGGTCTCGACGCCGCTCTCCATCGTCACATCGTTCCAGTTTGCGACGAGGAACGGAATGTTGCCGCCGTTTGTATTCATCACGGTGCCGCGATAGGTTGCGTCGAGCTTGATGGTCTTGAAGATTGTCGGACCGCCGAGCGTGATCACCTTGCGGCTCGCCGTGAACTCAAAGCCCGCGCGGGGCGCGCCGCTCTCAAAGGTTATAGAGGTGAAGGTGATCGGCTTTGCATAGGCGGGCAGCGTCAGATTTGCACCGACTCTGTAGTAATCCGCAAAAATGACGGTACCGCCGGTTTCGGCAAGGCGGGTGACCGCCTCGGGCAGCGTCTTCACCGCCGTCTCCGCCGTCGCGCCGCTGTTTGCATCGTCGCCGATGAACAGGGACAGTCCGCCGACGCTGTCGCGGACGAGATTGTCCACATAGACGACCGGGAGCGTCTCTGTCTCCGTATGGCGTGCGCCGCAGCCCTTGCAGAGCTGGTAGTAAACGCCGCCGTCTTCATGCCAGACATAATCCGGCTGCTCATGGTTCTGCGCATCGAGCGGCAACGGTACTCTCTCATAGATCGTGCCGCACGCCACGCACTTGTGACCGACGCTGCCTGCCGTCACGCAGGTGGAGGCTACAGTGTCCGCCTCGACATAGCCCTCGTCATGCGGGCAAAGCATGGCTGCGCCGCAGGTGTCGCAGGCACCGTCGTTATCGGCGTCCGTATGGCCGCCGAGGACATCCTTGCAGTAGACCGAATAGGTTGCGGAGGTGAAGGTGTGCCCTGCTGCACGGGTGGTGGCATCGTCTGCCGCGATGTCCGCGCCGTCGCCGAAGAAGGGATAGGCATTCTCCTTTGCCGTATCCGCACGCATATCCGTGTAGACATGCACCGTCGCCGTCTTGACGCCTGCGGAGAAGCTGAGGTCATAGCCGTGCAGGTAATTATAGTAGTTTGCGCCGCCGTTGATGTTGCCGAGGAGCAGGAGGTCGGTCGTATAGGCTACATCGGCGCTGCCGCCTGCGGCGGTGTTCAGATAGACGCGCGCGATGTCGGCGTCACCGTCCACGCGGACGGTTGCCGTCGAAGCCGCCTTCAGGCTGTTCGTACTCGTATCCGAGAAGGGGACGACATAGGTCACGAGCAGCGTGTCCGCCGCAGCGGTCTTGCCGAGCGTGAGGCTTGCCGTGCCCGCCGTGCCGTTGTCGCCGTGGTTCCAGCCCGCAATCTCCCAATATTCGCCCGAGCGAACCGTCACATCGGTTGCCATCTTCTCGGGCGCATCCGCAGATGCGAAGCCGCCGTAAATGTACATCTTCACGCCGTTGACCTTGGCATCACCGGCAGTGAAAATCTTGGTGTCGAGGTCGCCGGCATCGTCGTTCAGCATCCGAATGCCCTCGCCCATCGTCAGCTTGTGGTTCTGCGCATAGATGACCGTGCCGGACACTGCCGACGTGAAGCCGATGGCCGTAAAGGTCGTGTCGCCGCCGAGATACAGGCTCTGCTGCGCGAGGCTCGTGCCCGCAAAGTGCAGCGTGCCGCCCGTCACCGTCAGTCTGCCTTCAAATTCCGGCATCTTGCAGGACACCGGCAAATCGACCGTGCCGACGACATGCAGCGTGACCGCCGTGCCTGCCGGTGCAGCCGCTGCCGCATAGGCAAACGCATCCGCAGCGGACGCAAAGGGTCTTTCCTGCGTGCCGATGGTATCGGGAATGTACGCAATGCGCAGTGCGACGCCGTTTGCCGACACATAGATGTCACTGAGCGGTGCGCGGCTCTCGACCTTGGCAATCTCGCCGCAAGCGCTGCACTTGTAGGCAACCTTGCCGTCGGCAGACCGGATAATCTCAGCCTCGCCCTCGTGCGCCTCGGGATTCAGCGGGAGCGCCACATTTTCCTTGAGGACAACCCCGCATTCGGCGCAGACTTCATTGCCGATGCCCGCCGTCACACAGGTGGAAGCGGTCAGTTCCTCGGTATAGGTTTCGGCATGCGTGCAGTCGGTCTTCTCCGTGCCGCAAACCGTGCACAGACCGTCCGCACCGAAGCTGTGCGCCTCGGCGTTGACACCGTCGCCTGCGTAGCCATAGCAATCGCAAATGTACCAGTGCCGCTCATTGTCCAAACGGACGGCGAGTTTGGCATTGTGCACATGGAACGCCGTCAGTTCGGGACCGTTCGGCGTGAAGGTCCAATTTGCCGCATTCAAGAGAGGCGCCGCATTCTTGCAGTCCTCGCCGCTCTCAAACGCCGCCGTATCAAGTTCGGTCGCGGGATATGCAGCAAGGTCGCTGCCGGCGCCCGCCGCACGGTAGTTGCCCGATGCGGTGAGCGTGCCTGCGCCCTGCTTGTGACCGATGATGGCATACGGATTTGCCGCCGTCACGCTGCCCGCGTTGTAGCAGTTGGCAAGCGTGCTTGCCGCCGTGGGGGCGGCCCTGCCGACGATACCGCCGACCGATTTTGTCGCGGTGTCGCGGACGCTCTCGTCCGTCGTGACAGCGCCCGTGTTCATGCAGTTTGCAAGGTCAAGCGAATAGACAAGCCCTGCGATGCCGCCGAGGTCGGCGTTGCCGTTCAACTGCGCCGTCGCCGTAACTGCCCCGGTATTCAGACAGCCGGTGACCGTCAGTTTGCCGCTCTGCACAAGCGACTGACCGAGCATGCCGCCGACATAGCGCGTGCCGGTGACGGCGCCGCCGTTTTTGCAGTTTGTAAGCGTCAGCGTGCCGGTCTTGGAGGCAGCATAGCCGACAAGGCCTGCGGTGTTCAGCCCGCCGCTCACCGTGCAGAGGTTGGTGCAGCCGGTGATTGTCGCGCCCGACGCAACATTGCCGACGAGACCGCCGACATACTGCCCGGCGCTGCGCACCTCACCGTCAACGGTGAGGTCAAAGATTTCCGCACCGGCAACTCTGCCGAAGAAGCCGTAGTTGTTGGTCGCCGCCTCGGCAACCAGGCGAATGCCGGAAACGGTCTTGCCGTTGCCGTTGAATTTGCCGGTGAAGGCATAGGTTGCCGTGCCGATCGGCAGCTGCTCGGCGAGGACGGACATGTCGATGTCCGCCGTGAGCACATACTGCCCGCCGCGCGCAGCGTCGCCCGCCGCCGTCAGGTCGGCAAGCTGCTTTACGTCTTCTGCCGTCGACAGCTCATACCAGCCGTCGCCGTCGCTGTCTGCAAAAGCTGCCGCCGTCTCGGCAGCGGAAGCTCCCACGGCAAGCGGGAACATGCCGAGAAGCAGGCAGAGTGTGAGCAGAAAGCTTATGAGTTTCTTTTGCATGTGTGTTTCTCCTTATCTTTTTTCAGGCGCGGATGCCGCTGCATTTTCAGGAAATATTGTAACATTCCGATTTCCCGATTTCCATCTAAATCCACCTGCAGCGCTTACAGGCGGATTGCAGGTTTTCCGCGTTTTGCACAGTTTGTGTGCAGTTTTTCTGTGCAAAGACGCCAAAGGCCGTTTTGTACGTTTTTGCTGAAAATACAGCGGCATAACCGACCTGTTTTGTTAAATTCAGTATAGCAAATCCGCCGCGCGGATTGCAATGTCTATTCCGATACAGAATTTGCGCAAAGCGACACAAGCAAAAAGAAAAGGAGGCTGCAAAGCCTCCCGCATGGGTCAGGGTATTCGGGTTTACGAAGGTTCTTTGGCACCGTACAGGCGGGCAAGCGCGAGCTTGTAGCCGTCGCTGCCGTAGTTGAGCGCCTTGTTGACGCGGCTGATGGTGGCGGTGCTTGCGCCGGTCTCCCGCTGCACATCGCTGTAGACGCGCCCCTCGGTCAGCATCCGCGCAACGGCAAAGCGCTGGGACAAATCCTGCAGCTCCTTGATGGTGCTGACATCCTCAAAAAAGCGATAGCACTCCTCGACAGTCTCGAGCGACAGAATGGCGCGGAACAGCTCGTCCGTCTCCGGGTTTTGCAGCTTGCTCATATCCTTCCTCCGATCCAATGAACTCTACTTTATAATTGTACCGCTTTACTCTGATAAAGTCAAGGCTTTTCCCCGATTTCGGCATGGAGGGTGAACCGATTCTTCCGAAAGGAGATCAGCCCGTCCGCCTGCATCTCGGAGAGCGTGGCGGACAGCGCACTCCGCTCCACCGCGAGATAGTCCGCCATCTCCTGGCGGTCAAACGGAATGAGGAAGGTGTTCTTCCCCGCCGCCGCAGCCGCCTCAGACAGATACGACATCACGCGCGCCCGCGTCGTCCGCTTGGTGATGTGCCGGATTTTGTCGGTCAGCGCGATATTCTTCCTTGCCAAAACCGCAATCAGATTGCGGAGCAGCGCCGTGTGCGCCGCGCAGGGCGACGGGCACGCCGTCAGCATGCGGCGGCTGTCCATCAGCAGCACGCAGCTGTCCCGTCGGGCGAGCACCGACACCGGCAGCACCGCCGCCGCGCCGAGCGCAAACGCCTCGCCGAACACGTCCCCGGGGAGCACGGCGGACAGAATGGAGCGGTTGCCCCAATAGTCGTCGTGCACGATATGCACTTCCCCCGAAAGCAGCACGCCGACATAGCGCGGCGCATCTCCCGCGGCAAGCACCGTCCCCTCGCGGGGCACCGTCCGCAGCGTCGGCGCGAGGCAGGCGAGCAGCGCGTCGGCGTCCGTCGGCGCTATGCCGCGGAAAAGCGGCGTGGACAGCAAAATCTCCTTCTGCGCATCGGTCATGTTCCCGCCCCCTTTTATCCTGCTCTCATTGTACCCCACCCGCGCCGAAATTGCAAGCGCACGCAAAGAAAAAAGCGGAAAGCCGCAGCTTTCCGCTCTTTTTATGGAATCTTTTCGGGGTCAGCTCCAGATGCTGCCCCACTTCACCTCGGTTTTTCCGCCGGTGAAGGTGTTTTGCAGTGCGCCTTCCACGACATTGGGGTCTTCGACACCGCCGCTGCTTGCCAGCAGAATATCGGTCGCCGCAAGCGTAACGCGCGCAAGCGTCGGCTGTTCATAATTTGTATGTTTCATCTCGTTTGCCTCCCTTTCAGCCGCCGATGATGCCGCTTACCGTCACTGCATCCACCGGCAAAGTAATCTGCACGCCGCCCGCGAGGTTGACATACGCCCAGGCGTAGATGCGCGTGGCGCGTTCGGTCTCCGGAATCTCCGTGAGGTCGACTGCATAGGTCGTCTCGCCGCCCTCAAACGCATCGCTAATCGCGGCTGCCTTGACATTCGCCTGCGCTGCGGTCTGCGCCAGCAGCATGCCGTAGCGTTCGACTGCCGTGCTGTCGTCTGTCGTCAGCTTGGCGATGTAGCGCACCGTCGCGCTGCCGTCCTTGTAGATGGCGGCGGAGGTGCTGACAAGCGCGAGGTCAACTGCGGCGGCATGGAACTTTGTAAAGTTCACGCCGCACCCCGGCTTATAGTAATTGTTTTCCGTCACCGGTACAGCGCCGCCTCTGCCGGCGATTGCCTGCATATAAGCGCCCAGCTCCTCCGTGCCGGATGCTTCGCCGTCGCTCGTTACTGTGCCTGCGTTGTAGCATGCCGAAACGGTGATGCCGGTCTTGATCGTGCGGCCGATGATGCCGCCGACGCCCTTAAAGCCGATACCCTTTGTAAACTTGGAGAAGTCATGCCCCGCGCGTCTCGCAAATGCGACCGCGCCGGTGTTGACGCAATTTGAAATCACATGATTGGTCGCGTCGTCCACGCTCATATCAAAGCCGATGATGCCGCCGACATCCGCATAGCCGCTGCCATCGCTGAGATCAGCGGTCACATTGCCGGTATTTTTACAGCCGGTAATCGTCACCGTGCCCTCCGTGATATCCGAGCGGCCGACGATGCCGCCGACGCTCTTGCCGGAGAGAATGTCGCCCTCATTGACGCAATCCGTGATGATCAGCGTGCCCTTCAGCGTACCGCCGGTACCGCCGCCCGCATGACCGACGATGCCGCCGACACCGTAGCCGGTGCCGTATACATTGTTGGTCTTCGTGCAGGTCACATCGCAGCGATTGACACAGTTTTCAATCGTGGCACCCGATGCGACAAGTCCGACCAGGCCGCCGACATACATACCGCCGGATGTGACCGTTCCTTCAATCGTCAGATTGGAGATGGTCGCATTCGCAACTCTGCCGAACAGACCGTAGTAGTCCCCGGTCGCGTCCGCAGCAGGCTCCAGGTGAATGCCGGAAATCGTGTGCCCCTGTCCGTCAAAGGACCCGGTGAATGCGTTGCTCGAATTGCCGCCGATCGGCAGCATGCCGGTAATCGCGGACATATCGATGTCCCTAGTCAGGCGATACTGGGCGGCACGCGCGTCGCCGTAGCCCTCGCCCTTTCCGGCAATGAGCGTTGCCAGCTCGTGCATTTCTTCCGCAGTCGAAATCTCGTAGACGCCGTCGTCTGCGAGCGTGCCGACTGCGCTCGCTGCAACCGCGCATGCGCAAATCAGCGCAAGGGCGACAAGCAGCGAGGCAAACAGTTTCTTTTGCATGGTTTGTTTCCTCCGATATCTTAAATATGACCGATTCCGACTCCGCTCGCAGCGGCATCCACTCCCTGCTTTTTCATGCATTTCGTACGCCAAAGTGCCGCATGCGGCAGCGTCGAAATGCATGTCGAAGTCGGACAGCCTATTTTCATTATATCGGCTTGGAAAGATAATGCAATGTCAAATGCGATACAGTTTTTGCATATTTTGCTTTTTTGTTCCACATTACAACGGTCTTGTGGAGACCTCGCCCGCGGCGAGATTTTCCTCGCTGCCGTCGGCATAGCGCACGCGCAGATGCAGGTCGCGGTCGATGCCGAGCGCCGTGGCGGGCAGGCGCGTACCGCCGCGCAGCACCTCGATCTGCCGCCCGATGAGCAGGCTGCGGGACACATAGTCGTCGTAAAACGGCTTCTCGGTGAGGTGCGGATAGAGCGCGAAAAATTCGTCCAGCACAGCGGCGGCAAGCGGCGCGCGAAGCGCTTCCCCGCCCGCCCCGGTGAGCGCGCCCGCGATGGATGCAAGCTCGGGCGGGAAGCCGCCCGCAGGCGGGCAGATGTTGATGCCGATGCCGAGGATGGCATAGCGCAGACCGCCGTTTTCAAGGTCGAGCGCACCCTCGGTGAGGATGCCGCAGACCTTTTTGCCGTCCACATACACATCGTTGACCCACTTGATCTGCGCCGTGACCGCCGCCACGCGCTCGACGGCGTGCGCAACGGCAACGGCGGCTGCCGTGGTGATGAGCAGTGCATCGCCCATGGCAAGCTGCGGGCGCAGCAGGATGCTCATATACAGCCCCGTGCCCGCGGGAGACAGGAAGGACTTTCCGCTCCGCCCGCGCCCCGCCGTCTGCGCGGCGGCGACGACCACGCTGCCCTCGGGTGCGCCCGCCTCGGCGAGGCGGCGAACGCAGGTGTTGGTGGAATCGGTGCTCTCCAGCGCCGTGACGGAAAGCCCCGACGTGCGCAGGCGCGCCGTGACGGCTGCCGCCGTCAGCCTGCCGCCGTCGGCGCGCAGCGTGTAGCCGCCGCGCGTCACGGCGTCGATGGCATAGCCCTCGTCCCGCAGGACGCAGATCGCCTTCCACACAGCGGCGCGGCTGACGCCTGCCTGCGCCGCCATCTGCGCGCCGGAGACCGCCGCGCCGCCTGCCTGCGTCAAGCATTGCAGGACCGTTTCTTTCGTCGTCATACCGTATACCTCACAGAATCAGAACTTTTTTCAGGCGACGCACCAGCAGCGTGGCAAGCGCCATCTTGAGCAGGTCAAACGGGATAAACGGGAACACGCACTTTGCCAGAATGGCAAGGAACGCCGCGTCGCCGCCGCCGCTGACCGCAAGCACATAGAACCAAACCGTGCCGAACAGATAGCAGACCGCGACGCCCGCGCACATGGAGAGAAACAGCGAGACCACGCCGTCGCCGAACGCGCGCAGGAGCAGCCCCGTGACCAGCGCCGCAAAGAGAAAGCCAACGAGATAGCCGCCGGTGGTGCCCGCCAGCACGCCGATGCCGCCGCGGAAGCCCGAGAAGACCGGCAGCCCCACGCAGCCGAGCGCGAGATAGAGCGCAACCGACGCAAGTCCGCGCTGCATGCCGAGCAGACCGACCGCCGCCATGACCGCAAAGGTCTGCATGGTGAACGGCACAGCGCCCGGCACGGTGATCCAGGTGCAGACAACGATGAGCGCCGCAAACAGCGCGATGTAACAGAGATTTTTGACTTTCGTATGCATAGAGACCGCCTCCGTGAAATTTTCTCCATTGTAGCAGAAAACAAAAGAATTGTCAACCTAAAATTAAATTAGGTTGACAATTTCATGTTATTGCTTTTTGTTTTCTTTCTTCGGCAGGTGTTCCCGCGTGCCGTCCGGACGGACGATGACGGTGTTGTCGAGCTGTGCGCCGAAGGACGCGCGAATCTCGGCGATGTATTCGGCGCGCAGCGCCGCCTGTTCGTCCAGCTCCTCGTGCGTGAGCTTCTCGGTCTTCGCACGACGGGCAAGAAAATTGAGGCGCTCGAGTTTTTCCTTTTCCATGCCGTCACCCCGCAATGTCACGGAGGAATGCCTCCATGCGGTTCAGCGCCTCTTCCAGGTGCTCGATGGAGTAGGCATAGGAGATGCGTGCAAAGCCCTCGCTGCCCTCTCCAAACGCGCTGCCCGGCACAATGGCGACGCCGCGCTCGTTCATCAGCCGCTCACAGAACTGCTCGCTCGTCATGCCGTAGCCCTTGATGCAGGGGAACACATAGAACGCGCCCTCCGGCTCAAAGCAGGGGATGTTCATTTTGCGCAGGCGGCCTGTCACATAGGTGCGGCGGAAATTGTACTGCTCCTTCATGTATTCGATGTCCGCGTCGCCGTGGTTGACCGCCTCCACGCCCGCAAACTGGGACGCGGTGGAGGCGCACATGATGCCGTACTGGTGCAGCTTCAGCATCTGCTTGATGATCGGCGCGGGCGCGCAGGTGTAGCCGAGACGCCAGCCGGTCATGGCATACGCCTTGGAGAACCCGTTGACCACAACAGTACGCTCCCACATGCCGGGCAGCGTGGCAATCGAGCAATGCGTCTGCCCATAGGTCAGCTCGGCGTAAATCTCGTCCGAGAGCACGAGCAGGTCATGCGCCTGCAAAAGCGGCAGAATCTTTTTGAGGTCTTCGCGCGTCATGATGGCGCCGGTCGGGTTGTTCGGATAGGAGAGCACCAGCATTTTGGTGCGGGGCGTGAGCAGCGGCGCGAGCAGCTCGGGCGTTACTTTGAACTTGTCCTCCGCCTTTGTGTACAGCGGCACGGCAATGCCGCCCATCATCTCAATCAGCGGCGCATAGCAGACAAAGCAAGGCTCGGGCACGATCACCTCGTCGCCGGGGTCAATGACGGCGCGGAACGCCATGTCGATCGCCTCGCTGCCGCCGACGGTGACGAAAATCTCGGTCTCCGGCTCGTAATGCAGGCCGAAGCGGCGGTCGAGATAGGCGGCGATGCCTGCGCGCAGCTCCGGCAGACCGCTGTTGGATGTATAGTAGGTCTTGTTTTTGACAATCGACTCCACGCCTGCATTGGAGATGTGATAGGGCGTCGGAAAATCCGGCTGCCCGACGGTGAGCGAAATCACGTCCTTCCGCCCGCTGAGCATATCGAAAAACTTGCGGATGCCGGAAGGCCTTATGGTCTGCACCTTGTTTGAAAGCAGTTTTGAGTAGTCCATCAGTTGCAGTTGCCTCGCTCGTCAAAATTTGCGGGGCCGTAGATGACGCCCTTGTCCTTGTACTTGCGCAGCACAAAGTGCGTTGCGGTGGAGAGCACCGCCTCCAGCGGCGCAAGCCGCTGCGCGACGAAGAGCGCGACCTCGCGAATGGTCTTGCCCTCGAGGATGACGCACAAATCGTATGCGCCCGACATCAGATACACGCTCTGCACCTCGGGGTAGTTGTAGATGCGCTCGGCAATCGCGTCAAAGCCGCGGTTGTACTGCGGCGTGACCTTCAGCTCGATGAGCGCGGTGGCATATTCGCGGTCGGTCTTATCCCAGTCTACAATGGCCTTGTAGCCGAGGATGACGCCCTCTTTTTCAAAATTATCAATCATATCGCGGATTTCGCCCTCTTCCTTATCCAGCATCAGGGCGATCTGCTTGGCGGTCAGTCTGCCGTCCGCTTCCAGCATCTCAAGAATCTTTCTGTCCATTCTGCATTCCGGGGAGACTTATGCGTCCCCCTTTTTCCTTTCTATCGTTTCGGTGATTTTTTCAAACGAAAGCCCGTATTTGTCGGCGATGTCCTTGGCATAGGACTTGCCGTCCGGCTTCATGCGTATGATTTTGAACGAGCGGATGCCGCCCGCCTCGATTTTTGCCACGAGGGTATCTATCTTTGCGCCGCCGAAGGCGGCGGCATCACGGTTCAGCTCATCGACACGCGCGGCAAGCGTGTGCAGGTGCGTGGAGAAGATGGTGCGGCAGCCGACCTTGGAGAAGCCGAGCAGCACCTCCGCCGCGATGTAGGACGCTTCAAATGCGCCGGTCGAGGACAGCGACTCGTCGAGCAGAACGAGCGAATCCCCCGTGCAGTGTGCAAAGATGTCGCCGAGGCGGGCGCACTCCTCGCCGAGGCGTCCTTTGTCCACGGTGTCGCCGCTCTCGGTGGGAAAATGCGTGTAGATGCCGTCGGCGGGCGCATAAACGAATTCGCGCGCGGGCACGAGCAAGCCGAGCTGGCAAAACGCCGCGCAAAGCCCGACCGCGCAGGTGATGACGCTCTTGCCGCCGCGATTCGGCCCGGTCAGCACATAGATCATGCCGTCCGCATCAAAGGCGAAGTCGTTCTCCACGCTCGCGCCCTCAATCGCAAGGGCGACGGCGGGATTGTACAGCCCCTTCGCACGGAAGGTGCGCGGCACATCCGTGAGCGTCGGCGTCGAGAGCGGCAGTCCGCGCGCGCGCAGGCTCTCCATCAGCCGCACGGCGCAGATCATAAACTCGATTTCGGGCATGACCTCGAGCAGGAAATTGGCGTTGTCCAGCACATAGGTCTGCACGATTTTCTTCCATGCGCGCACAGAACCCTTGAAAATATCGTTGATGGCGCCGCTGATGGCGATGCTCATCGCGGTCTTCTGGTTGTCATTCTGCCCCTTGGCAAAGGGCGAGAGCGGCGCGGCAAGCGTGTATTCGTCGCTGGCAAAATTCATGCGCAGAATCTTGTCAATGGTATCGCCCGACTTGAAGGGGCGCGGATTGATGGACAGCACGCCGCATTTGTCGGCGCGCAGCGTGGAATCCAGGTTGACGCCGATGGTGATGCTCTTGATGTCGCGCACGCGCACGGTCAGCGCGCGGAGCTTTTCGTTCAGCTCGCGATAGTAGTCGCTCTCGGTCACCTTGCGGATATAGGCGGCAAGCGCGCGGAACGCCTCGCTCGTCAGCCGCTCCGCAATCGGCGAAAAGCCCGCCTGCATCGTCTCCATCGCGGATATGTACAGCTCGATTTCGGAGAGGGAGAGCAGATATTCGTCGGTCGTCCGCTCATTGGACGCGGACATGCGGCGCAGCTCCCCGATGTCCGAGAGGATGGGCAGCACGCGGACAAAGGTGTCGGCAATCTCCGGAATCTGCAGCATATCGCGGAAGTTTGCCGCACGGTACGCAATCACGGCGGGGTCGGATGTAAAATAATCGGTCAGCGCGCTGTTTTTCAGTTTGATAAGCGCGGAAAGCCCGAGGCTGTCCGCCGTCTCGGCAGACACATGCGGGCGCGCTTTGCCCGCCGCATGCGCCTCGCGCGCCGCGCGGGACGGATACAGCAGACTGAATGCAAACTCTTCCATAAAACCCTCCTGCCTGTTGCAAAAACCTATAATATAAAAAACCTATAATATATAAGTATAGCAAGATTTTCGCCGCATTGCAAGCCGCGCGGCGCATTTTTCAAAAAAACTTGACAACCGGCGGCGGTTATGCTACAATGAGGCATCGATATAAATTGCCGCCGGGTAACGCCGGACATACCGTTAGGTCTTTGCAGGTATGTCCAGGCGTTTATTTTTGTTTTTGGAGGAGAACATGTTTAAGTCATTCAAGAATCTCTCAAGGTTTGAGCTGTGCCTGTGGCTCACCTCGCTGGTCGTCATTCTGGTTTCCGCGCTGCTTGGCGGGCGGGAGAATCTGCCGTCTGCGCTGTGCAGCGCCGTTGGCGTGACCGCGCTGATTTTCGTCGCCAAGGGCGATGTACTCGGGCAGGTGCTGACCATTGTCTTTGCCCTCGGCTACGGCGCAATCTCACTGACCTTTGCCTACTACGGCGAAATGATCACCTATGTTTTCATGTCCACGCCGATGGCGCTGCTTGCCGTGATTGCCTGGCTGCGCCATCCGTACAAGCCGGACGAATCGGAAGCGCAAGCCAAAGTCGGCGAAGTTGCGGTCGGTCATGTCGGCGCAAAGGAGGCGGTGCTGATGTTTGTCGCCGCCGCAGCCGTCACCGGTGTGTTCTACTTTATTTTGAAGGCGCTTGACACCGCCAACCTCGGCTTCAGCACACTGTCGGTCACAACCAGCTTTCTCGCCTCTTACCTGACCTTCCGCCGCAGCCCGTACTATGCGCTTGCCTATGCGGCAAACGACCTTGTGCTGATTGTGCTGTGGGTACTGGCGGCGACCACCGATGTCCGCTATCTCTCGATGGTCTGCTGCTTTGTGATGTTCTTTGCCAACGACCTCTACGGTTTCTACAGCTGGCAGAAGATGAAGAAACGGCAAAGCGCGGGGGTGTAACCGAAAATGCTCTCGCAAAGCAAATATTGTAGGGGCGATTCACGAATCGCCCATTTTGCCTTGGCTCGGCGGGCGATTCGTGAATCGCCCCTACAGTTTTGCAAAGTGCTTCCCCCTCTCTCCGTTTTTTTGCATACCTCTTCCCCCTCGCACATACCTTTTTACGAGAACAAGGCGGAGGGGACACATGAAACAGACAGAACACGCGGAACTGCGCCGCATCCTGCGCAGCGACTTCGACTACGACGCGCTGATGCAGTGCGCATGGCTGCTTTCGGCGGAATACCCGTTTCTCGGGTTCAATTACCTCGGGGAGAGCGCCGTCGGGCGCGGAATCCCGCTCTTTTCGCTCGGCGAGGGCAAAAAAGAGGTTTACTTTGTCGGCGTGCACCACGGCGCGGAACGCATCACGGGCGCGGTGCTCATGCAGTTTCTCATGGAGTTGTGCGCCGGTATCGCGCGGGACGCCGTGCTCTTCGGCGTGAACCTCGCCTACCTGCTCCGCAGCCGCACACTGTACATCCTGCCGATGCTCAACCCGGACGGCGCGCAGATTGCGGCGGGCAAAGCCGACAAGGCATCCCTGTTTTACCCGCGGCTCGTCGCCATGAACGGCGGCAGCGAAGACTTCACGCACTGGCAGGCGAACGTGCGCGGCGTGGACCTCAACCACAATTACGACGCCGGTTTTGACGCCTACAAGCAGCTCGAACCGTCGCTCGGCATCACGGGCGGTGCGCCGACGCGGTTTGCAGGTCCCTCTCCCGAGAGCGAGCCGGAGGTCGGCGCGCTCTGCAATTTTCTGCGGTTCAATCACCCCACGGCGCTCATGACCCTGCACACGCAGGGGCGCGAAATCTACCACACCACGCGCGGCAAATGCCCGCCCGGCGCGGGCGCCGCGGCAAAGCGGCTTGCCGCGCTGACCGGCTACCGCATCGCCGCGCCGTCCGGCGCCGCCGCATACGGCGGGCTGACCGATTACTGCATTGAGACGCTCGGCATTCCCGCCTTTACGCTGGAATGCGGCAAGGGCAAAAACCCGCTGCCGCACGGCGACGCGCCGATTCTCTACGGCGAGATCCGCAAAGCGCTCTTCGCCTTCCCGCTCCTGTTCTGATGCACCAAAATGCTCTTTTTTTCATATAAAACAGTGCGGGGGTCTCTGCATTCCCGCTACTTTGAACAACAGGAGAGCAATATGGCGCAATTTACCAATCAGGCGCGGCTGTCTTATAACGATACAGTGGTCGACTCCAATATCGCCGTCGGCGAGATTCGCGAGGTTCTGACGGCTTCCAAAACCGCCGTCGGCGCCACCTACCGTGCAGGTGACCGCGTCACCTATGTCATCAGTATCATCAATGCGGGAAGTGGCGCGCAGACCGGCGTGACGGTTGCCGACAACCTCGGCGCCTACACCTTCGGTGCGCTGACGCTGTACCCGCTGACCTATGTGGACGGCTCACTCCGCGTTTTCGCAAACGGCGTTCTGCAGCCGTCGCCCACCGTGACGGCAGGTCCTCCGCTCACCGTCTCGGAACTGACCGTGCCCGCGGACGGCAGTCTGCTGCTGATTTACGAGGCAGTGGTCAACGACTTTGCCCCGCTCGGCACCGAGGACACTATTGTCAATACGGCAACCGTCACGGGCGCAGGTCTGCTGACGCCCATCACCGTCAGCGCAACCATCGCTGCGGCGAGCGGCGCAAGCCTGACCATCACCAAGAGCATTGAGCCTGTGCCGGTCAGCGCAAGCGGCAGAGTCACCTACACCTTTGTGATTCGCAACTACGGCAACACCGCTGTGACAGCAGCCGACGCCGCCACCATCACCGACACCTTTGACCCTGCGCTGTCGGGGCTTGCCGTCACCTTTGACGGGGTCACCTGGACCTCGCCCGCCTACTACACCTATGCAGGCGCTGTCTTCACCACCGTACCCGGGCGCATCACCGTGCCCGCCGCCACCTATACGCAGGATACCGAAACCGGCGCCTGGACCGTTACCCCCGGCACGGCAACGCTCCGCGTCACCGGCACCATCTGAATCCAATCAAACGCAAAAACGACCGTCGGGCAACCGACGGTTGTTTTTGTGTTGGAGGGTAATGTTACGGCGGGAGCGAGCCCCCGCCCTACGATGTGTGCACGCATCTTCTGCCATTCGGTAGGGGGCGACGCCGCAGCCGCCAGACCTGCGGATTTGGCGCAGACCGAAAAATCGGTACGGTTGCCCGTGCCGTAATCACGCACTACAGTCGCCAGACCTGCGGATTTGGATGCAGAATCCGCGCTCGGGCGAGCAGCCGCACCGCAGCTGCCGGGCAGCCGTAGACGGATGCAGAAGCCACGAGAATTCGCATCAAGCTGTATTGACATACAGCGATGCGGATTCTCGTGGGTAGACCGGCGAAAAACAGATGTATATGAAGAAAACCACCCCGAGGGGTGGTTTTCCACTTTAGCTGTCAGAGGCACTTTGTGCCACAAAAACATAAGGTTTTCGCCGGTCGGTCGGCGCCGTATACGGCTGTCCCTTACTTCTCGATGGTGCAGTACATGAAGTACTTGTAACCCAGCGGGTTCGAGAAGAAGCCCTTGACGGAGTCGTCGAGCATGTAGATGTCCGTGTAGAAGTACAGCGGAACGATGCAGCCCGTCTGCATCAGCAGGTCTTCTGCTCTGTGCATCAGCTGATAACGAACGGTGTTGTCGGTGCAGGACTTGATGAGCGAAATCAGCACATCGTAGGTCTCTGCCCAGGTGCCGTTCTCAACCTTGACATCGTAGCCGAGGTCGGTGAGGTCGAGGTTGTACATCTTCAGAGTCTCGTGTGCGCCCTTGCCGAACTGGACATCGTTGTTGCCCGATGCGGTAACCCACATATCGAGGAAGCAGATCGGGTCGTTGTAGTCAGCCAGCCAGCCGTTACGCGCGATGGAGTAATCGCCGTTCTTACGGGTGTTGAGGAACGTGTTCCACTCCTGGTTGACAAGGTTCATCGTGATGCCGACGCCTGCAACCGCGCTCTGGAGGTACTCACCGATTGCCTTGTGGCCTTCGCTCGTGTTGTAGAGGTAGGTCAGCGTCGGGAAGTTGGTGAACTTGCCGGTTGCTTCGTCGTAGTTGTAGTACTTCTTGAGGACTTCGATAGCCTTCGCAAAGTTGCCTTCAAGCGCATCCTCGGATACATCATAGTAGCCGTCGTACTCTGCGCTCGAGCCTGCGTTCTGATAGAACTGGCTGCCGTCTGCATCGGTCATACCCATTGCAACGAAGGACGATGCAGGAACCTGACCTGCCTGGCCGATCTCGGTGACAATGTAGTTACGGTCGAAGAGCAGACCGATTGCGTTGCGGATTTCTTCCTCAGCAGCTTCCTTAGCCTCGCCGGTCAGGGTGCTGTCGGAGGGCAGAATGTTCTCGTTGATGTTCCAGCAGACATAGTAAGTACCAATCTGACCTGCAACAACGAACTCGGTCGGATACTTCTCCTTGAGTGCGGCGATCTCGTTGGTCGGCACATCGTCGATGAGCTGCCAGCTGCCGTTCTCGAAGTTGGAGAGCATGTTGTTGTTATCATCGGAGAGATAGAACTCGATCTTGTCCATCGTGACTTCAGCCGCGTCGGGATGATCTGCGTTCTTCTCCAGCGTGATGACGCTGTTGTGCTCCCAGCCGGTCAGCTTATACATACCGTTGGAAACATAGGTGGAGGGGTCGGTTGCCCAGTTCTCGTTGGCAACGACATCCTCGCGGACGGGGTAGTATACCGGGAATGCGAGCAGCTCGTTCCAGTATGCAACCGCATTTGCCAGCGTAACGACGAGCGTCTTGTCATCGGGAGCGGTGACATTCAGCTTTGCATCGGGGTTGACGAAGTTGCCGTCAGCATCGGTGTCCCAGATGTCTGCATAGCCGTCAACGACCTCATACATGTATGCATAGTCTGCTGCGAGTGCGGTGGATGCAGCACGGTTCCAGGAGAACACGAAGTCGCCTGCGGTGACATCCTTGCCGTCGCTCCACTTCAGACCGTCGCGGAGCGTGTAGGTGTAGGTAACGGTGCCGTCAGCGTTGGTAACGCCTTCGGTCAGCTCCTTCGCTGCGTCTGCAACGATCTCAAGCGTGCCGTCATCCTTCTGTGCCCACTTTGCAAGACCCGAGAACAGGTGTGCAACGAGGGTTGCGCCGTCAACAGAGGAGTTGAGGGCGGGGTCAATGGTGTCCGGCTCGGAAGCCAGGCAGACCGCGATGGAGGTAGCCGCAGCAGGTTCTACGACTTCTCCGCCGTTTGCCGTCGTACCGTTATCGGTCGATTCGGCAGGCTTATTGCCGCAAGCCGCAAAAGAAAGCAGCAGCATCGTGGCAGTAAGCACAAGTGCGAGAATTTTCTTCATGATAATTCTTCCTTTCAGAATTTTTTTCAAATATCCGCCCGCATGCGGGCGGTATATGAACAAAACTTTATACCGCCCTTACGAATTGATGTCGGCGGTGCGGTGGCAGGCGACGAAATGCCCCTTGGACACTTCCTTGAATGCCGGCATCTCGGCGGCGCACTGCTCTGTCGCATAGCGGCAGCGCGTGCGGAACGGGCAGCCGGAGGGCGCGTTCAGCGGGCTGGGGATGTCGCCGGTGAGCACGATGCGCTTGTTGGCGCGCGCGACCTTCGGGTCGGGCACCGGCACCGCAGACAGGAGCGACTGCGAATAGGGGTGGAGCGGATGGTCGTAAATCTCCGCCGCATCCGCAAGCTCGACCATTTTGCCGAGGTACATGACCGCGATGCGGTCACTGATATGGCGGACGACCAGGAGGTCATGCGCGATGAACAGGTAGGTCAGCCCCAGTCTGTCCTGCAAATCGTCAAACATGTTGATGACCTGCGCCTGAATCGACACATCCAGCGCGGAGACCGGCTCGTCGCAGACGATGAACTCGGGGTTGACCGCCAGCGCGCGGGCAATGCCGATGCGCTGCCGCTGACCGCCCGAGAACTCGTGCGCATAGCGCGACGCATGCTCGCTGTTCAGACCGACATGGTCCATCAGCTCGAGAATCTTCTGATTGCGCTCTTCCTTTGAGCTGTAGAGCTTGTGCACATCGAGCGGTTCGCCGATGATGTCGGCGACCGTCATGCGCGGGTTCAGCGAAGAATAGGGGTCCTGGAAGACCATCGTCGCCTTCTTGCGGAACTCCTGAATATCCGCCTTGGACTCGATTTTCTTGCCGTCGAAGATAATCTCGCCCGCCGTCGGCTTGTACAGGTGCAGAATGGTTCTGCCGACCGTGGTCTTGCCGCAGCCGGACTCGCCGACGAGGCCGAGCGTCTCGCGCTTGCCGATGGTGAAAGACACGCCGTCCACCGCCTTGAGCGGCTTTGACTGGAACATGCCCATCGGAATATTGAAGTATTGCTTTAAGTCCTTGACTTCGAGCAAGGGGCGCGCATTGATTTCAGGCATTTGCTTCCCCTCCCTCGGCTGTGATTTCGCCTTTTTCAAAGGCTTCCTTGACATTCATCCAGCATGCCGCCGCATGATCGTCATTGAGCTGCATCCGCTCTGCGCGCTCACGCAGGCAAATTTTCATCGCATTGCCGCAGCGGGGCGCGAAAGGACATCCCTTCGGCATATTGAGCAGGTCAATCGGCGTGCCGGTGATCGGCTGGAGCTTTGTGCCCGCAGTATGCGCCGTCGGAATCGAGCGGAGCAGACCTTTGGTGTACTCATGATGCGGATTGTAGAAAATTTCATCCGCCGTGCCCTGTTCGCAAATCGAACCGGCGTACATGACAATGACTTCGTCGCACATCTGCGCGACAACGCCGAGGTCATGCGTAATCATGATGATTGCCATGCCGAGTTCTTTCTGCAAATCCTTCATCAGCGACAGAATCTGCGCCTGAATGGTGACGTCCAGCGCCGTGGTCGGCTCATCCGCAATCAGAATATCCGGCTCGCAGGCGAGCGCCATTGCAATCATCACGCGCTGCCGCATACCGCCCGAAAACTCGTACGGATACTGCTTCATGCGCTTTTCGGGTTCGTTGACGTTAACCAGCTTCAGCATCTCAACAGCGCGTGCGCGCGCCTCCCGCTTGTTGCGGTTGGTGTGCAGCAGAATCGCCTCCATGAGCTGGCGCCCGATGGTGTAGGTCGGGTTGAGCGAGGTCATGGGGTCCTGGAAGATAATCGAAATCTTGTTGCCGCGGACGGTCTTCATGACCCTCTCGCCCGCGCCGACAAGTTCTTTGCCGTCCAGCTTAATCGAGCCGGAGACAATTTTGCCGGTGCCGGCAAGAATCTGCATAATGGAATACGCCGTGACCGACTTGCCGGAGCCGGACTCACCGACGATGCCGAGCACCTTGCCGCGGTCGAGGGTGAAGGACACGCCGTTGACGGCGCGGACTTCGCCCGCATCGGTGAAGAAGGAGGTGTGAAGGTCTTTGACTTGGAGCAATTCAGACATCTTGTTTTCCTCCTTTAATTATTCAGTTTCGGGTCGAACGCATCGCGCAGACCGTCGCCGAACAGGTTGAGCGACAGAACAATCAGCGAAATGACGACCGCGGGAATGACCAGGCGATACGAATACGAATTGATGCCGTTGAGCGCGTCGGACGCAAGCGAACCGAGCGAAGGCATCGGCGCGTTGACGCCGAGACCGAGGAACGACAGGTAACTTTCGGTGAAAATCGCGCTGGGAATCTGCAGTGCCGTGGAAATGATGACCACGCTGATGCAGTTGGGCAACAGATGCTTGCGGATGACCCAGCCGCCCTTTGCGCCGGTGGCGCGTGCGGCGAGGACATACTCCTGCTCACGCAGGGAGAGAATCTGACCGCGGATCAGGCGCGCCATCGAGACCCAGTACAGCACGGCGAAGACGATGAACAGGCTGATCATGTTGCTGCCGAGCTTGCCGAGCGCGGTGCCCTCAATGAGGGGATCCAGCACACGGCCGAGCACCGAGGCGAGCAGAATGACCATCAGCATGTCGGGCAGCGAATAGATGACATCGACAATGCGCATGATAATCATATCGACCTTGCCGCCGCAATAGCCGGCTATCGAGCCGACCAGCATGCCAATAATCAGCACGATGATGCTGGCGAAGAAGCCGACGGCAAGCGAAATGCGCGTGCCGTAGACCACGCGGATAAAGTAGTCACGGCCGGAAGCATCCGTGCCGAAGATGTGCGGGAAGACTTTTTCCCCTGCCTCAATGGCTTTCAGTTCGGTCTTGCCGTACTGGAAGGGCGCAAGGTTGTTATACGAGGAGTCCACCGGTTTACCGGGACGGACGCCGAGCATATTGTCATAGGAATAGGGCCAGAACATCGGAATGAGAATGGACGCAAGCGTGATGAGAATGACCACAATCAGACTGACAGTTGCGATTTTATTTTTGAGAAGACGCTTCACGCCGTCCTTGAAGAAGGTGGACGACGGACGCATCTGCACGAGATATTCTTTTTCTGCGTCGGTAGCGGGAATAAAAGCATCCACATCGACATGCATACTGAACGGTTTCTTTGCCATTATGCTTTCATTCCTCCTACTCAAGTGTGATGCGCGGGTCAACGACCTTGTACAGAATATCGCTGATGAGGTTCATGACAACGATCAGCGACGCCAGTACGATGGTGGTACCCATAATCAGCGGGTAATCGCGGTTTGTGATGCTGTTGACAAAGGCGCGGCCGATGCCGGAGACCGAGAAAATCTTCTCCACAACGAGCGAACCGGTGACGATGTAAGCCAGCATCGGTCCGACATAGGTGATGACCGGAATCAGCGAGTTCTTCAGCGCATGGCCGAAGATGATGCGCACGCCGGGCACGCCCTTGGCGCGCGCGGTGCGGATATAGTCCTGCCCGAGCACATCCAGCATGGACGAGCGGGTCAGACGCGTGATGTATGCCATCGGCGACAGCGACAGCGTGATGACAGGCAGAATCAGTCCCTGCGTGGTCGCGCCGTTGGCGGGCAGCAGTTTCCACTTCACCGCAAACAGGATCAGCAGAAGTGAGCCCATGATAAAGGACGGCATCGAGACCAGCGCCGTGGTAATCACCATAATAACCTTATCAATCAGCTTGTTGCGGCGGAGTGCGGCGACCGCGCCGAGGACGATGCCCACGACCAGCGCCAACGCCGCGGCGATGACGCCGAGCTTTGCCGAGACCTTGAGGCCGTCCGCGATGATGTCGGTGACCTGTCTGCCGCGCTGCTTGGTGGACGGGCCGAAGTCAAACTTGGTGATAATATCTTTGAGATAGGTAAAATACTGTTCCATCAGCGGCTTGTCAAGACCGTACTTCGCTTCGAGCTGTGCGGTGACGGCAGCCGTCGTCGCCTTCTCGGACATGAACGGTCCGCCCGGGACGGCATGCATGATGAAAAATGTCGCGGTAATCACGACCCAGACCGTCAGAATTGCAAGTCCGAGGCGCTTCAAAATGTAACCTAAAGTTTTCGCGCTCATTTCAAACCCTCACAATTAAATTCTTCGGTATAAAAACACATATGTTAAATATACCACAAAGCGACGCGAAATACAAGATAAAATGCAGAATTTCGGCGGTCTTGCCCGGCAAATGCCCTGCGCAAGCCCCTGTAAAGTCAGCCGTGAAAGAGCGTGCGACGCTTTTTACCGTATATAAACGGTTATTCTATTATACAAATGATATGCGACTTTGTCAAGTGAAAATGCAGGAAGCACAGCAAGCACGATGCAATTTGGCAAAAAGCAAGTGAAAAATGCCGGAAAGCGGTTGCTTTCCGGCATTTTTCCAAATCTGTATTATTCGTACATTTTTTCGCGCTTTTTCTGCACCGCCTTGCGGTAAACCACAAAAGCAACGATGGCGACAACGATAACGGCGGCGATGATGTAAACCGCAGCGCCCATGCCGCCGTCCAGCATCAGTTCTTCCCACAGGGTGTTGATGGTTGCCAGCGTCTCGGCGTCGAGGTTGTGATAGCTCATCTTGTTGTAGTTGGCACCGAAATCGAAGTCGGCGGGATAGAGAATCTCCATCGCCTCGTCGCCCATATCCTCGCGATAGGTCTCGCTCTCGTAGACAGCGGCGTTCGGGGAGGCGTAGCAGACGACCTCGGCGTTGGCAACGGCAATCTCCTCGGACAGCGAGAAGTTGATATACGCCTCGGCGATGTCCTTGTTTGCCGCGCCCTTCGGGATGCAGTAGGCATCGACGAAGAGGTTGGTGGCGAAGCCTCCGTCCTTATCCGTGGGGTAGTAGAACCCGAGGTTTTCGTTGTTCTCGACCATCGAGAGGTAGTCGCCCGCATAGTAGGCGGCGACGGCGGCTTCCCCGCCCTCCATCTTGTTGAAGACCTCGTCCATGACATAGCCCTGGAGAATCGGCTTCTGCGTCTTCAGCGCATCGAGCGCCGTCTGCCACTCTGCAGCATCGGTGGTGTTGACATCGATGCCGGCGCGGTACATCGCCGTGCCGAAGGCGTCGCGGGAATTGTTGAACTGGAGAATCTTTCCCTTGTACTTCTCATTCCACATCAGATCCCAGGTGCCGGTGTCCGCCTCGTCCACGACCGTGGTGTCGTAGATGATGCCGACCATGCCGTAGGAGAACGGCACGCTGTATTCATTGTTTGCATCGTAGTACAGCCCGCGGAAGTTTTCACTGATGCCTGCATAATTCGGAATGTTGTCGAAGTTGAGCTTTTCCAGCATGCCTTCGTCAATCATGCGCGCGATCATGTAGTCGGAGGGCAGAATCACATCATAGCCCGCCGCGCCGCTCTTCAGCTTGGCGTACAAATCCTCGTTGGAGGCGTAGGTCGTGTAGACGACCTTGACCGTCTCACCGTAGGTCTCGGCGTACCACTTCTCAAATTCGGCATTGACATCGAGCGAACCCTCGCTGCCGTCCGAAATGTATTCGCCCCAGTTGTAGACGTTCAGCACGCGGTCGGCGGCGAAAGCCGACAGCGAAAGCAGTGCGCAGAGCGCGAAAGCAGCGGTAAGCGCCGCAAAAAATCTTTTCACTTGGTTACCTCCATAGGCACGGGTGCCTTGGCACGGCTCTTTTTCTCGCCTCTGCTGCCGGCAAGATTGGAGAGGATGAGCAGCGCAAGCACCGCGATAAAGATGAGCGTGGAAAGCGCGTACATATCCGGCGTCACGCGCTTTTTGGTCATGGAATAAATGCGGATGGGGAGCGTCTCAAAGCCGCTGCCCGTGGTGAAATAGCTGATGACGAAGTCGTCGAGCGACAGCGTGAACGCCATAATCAGCCCCGAAACAACGCCGGGCATAATCGAGGGCAACTCTACCTTCCAGAATGCCTGCATCGGCGTGCAGCCGAGGTCAAGCGCCGCTTCGGTCAGATGTTTGTCCATCTGTCTGAGCTTCGGCATGACGGACAGAATGACATACGGCAGGTTGAAGGTGATGTGCGCCACCAGTACAGTGGCAAAGCTGAGGCTTGCCGCGCCCGCGAGTTTGACGCAGACGAAGACAAACAGCAGCATCATCGAGATACCCGTGACAATATCGGGGTTCATCATCGGGATGTTGGTCACGGTCATGATGGCGCTCTTGGCCGCGCGGCTCTTCAGTTTGAAGATACCGACGGCGGCGACCGTGCCGATAACGGTGGCAATCAGCGAGGACGACACCGCCAGCACGAGCGTGTTTTTCAGCGCGGCAAGCGTCGCGCCGTCGCGGAACAGCTCCCGGTACCAGTAGGTCGAGAAGCCCGCAAACACGCCGGTAGAGTTGATGGAGTTGAACGAAAACAGCACCATCACGGCAATCGGCGCATAAAGAATCACAAAAATCAGCGCCGTGTATACCTTGGAAAGCGGTCTCATGCGACGAGCCCCCCTTCCCCTTCATCGGAATAGCGGTTCATCACCGCCAGCGAGAGCAGAATCAGCACCATCAGCACAAGCGACATCGCCGCGCCGAGGTTGTAGTTATACGCGCTCTGGAACTGGCGCTCGATGACATCGCCGATGAGCTGAAATTTGCCGCCGCCGAGCTTCTGCGAAATATAGAAGGTGCTGACCGACGGCACAAACACCATCGTCACGCCCGAGACAACGCCCGAGCGGCTGAGCGGCATGACCACCTTGAAGAAGGTCTGCACCGGCGTGCAGCCGAGGTCGGCAGACGCCTCCAGCAGGCGGTTGTCCAGTTTGGAAAGCACGGTGTAGATCGGCAAAACCATATACGGCAGGTAGTTGTACACCATACCGAAGATGACCGCGCCGCCCGTGTTGATGATGTGCAGCGGGGGCAGCCCGATTCTGCCGAGCAGCGAGTTGAGAAACCCGGTGTCCTCGAGAATCGCCATGATGGAATAGGTGCGGATGAGGAAGTTCATCCACATCGGCAGCATGGTGAGCATGATGCAGATTTTCTGCGACCGCGGCTTGGCGCGCGAAATGGCGTAAGCCAGCGGGTATGCGACGAGCAGGCAGATTGCCGTCGCCGCGAGGGCAAAGCAGAGGCTGCGCGTGAAAATATCGAGGTAATTCGCGCTGCCAAGCTCTTTTACATTGTTCAGCGTAAACGCGCCGTCCTTGTCCGTGAACGCATAGTAAAAGACAAAGGCAAGCGGCGCCAGAATGAACAGCACGGACCAGACGACATGCGGCGCCGCCATGAGGCGCGCCATGAAAGACTTATTGTGCATCCCCCGCACCGTCCTTCTTGCCGTCGGCGCTGTCCATCTCGTCAAAGTAAGTGGAATAGTCGCCGTAAAGGTTGGAATACTTCGACTTCTTCATGACGTGAATTTCGTTCGGCAGGATGCGCAGCCCCACCTCGGTGCCGGGCGCGGCATAGTCGGTGGTCTGAATCATCCATTTGAAGCCTGCGACATCCACGATAATCTCATAGTGCACGCCCTTGAAGGTGACGGTGTCCACTCTGCCGCGGATCGGCACGCTGTCGACATCCACCATATCCACATCCTCGGGGCGGATGACCACATCCACCGGCTCGTCCTTGGCAAAGCCGCCGTCCACGCATTCCAGCGTGTGACCGGAGAACTCAACCAGCTTGTCCGCGTGCATGATGCCGTCGAGAATGTTGCTCTCGCCGATGAAGTCGGCGACAAAGGCGTTGGCAGGTTCGTTGTATATATCTTCGGGCGTTCCGATCTGCTGGATCACGCCGTTGTCCATGACAACGACGGTATCGCTCATCGAGAGCGCCTCTTCCTGGTCGTGCGTCACATAGACGAATGTGATACCCATGCGCTGCTGAATCTTTTTCAGCTCGGTCTGCATCTCCTTGCGGAGTTTGAGGTCCAGCGCGCCGAGCGGCTCGTCAAGCAGCAGTACCTTCGGGTCGTTGGCCAGCGCGCGTGCAATGGCGACGCGCTGCTGCTGTCCGCCCGACAGCTTCTCAACACTGCGCCGCTCAAACCCCTCGAGGTTGACGATGCGCAGCATCTCCTTGACCTTGACTGAAATCTCCCGCTCACTGCGTTTGGCAAGCCGGAGCGCAAACGCGACATTCTCGTACACATTGAGGTGCGGGAACAGCGCGTACTTCTGGAATACCGTATTGACGGTACGCTTATAGGGGGGCAAGTCGTTGATGCGCTTGCCGTCGAAATAAACATCGCCCTCGTCCGGCGTCTCAAAGCCGCCGATGATCCGCAGCGTGGTCGTCTTGCCGCAGCCGGAGGGTCCCAGGAGCGTAACGAATTCCTTGTCGCGGATATAGAGGTTGATGTTTTTCAGCACCGCTGTATCCTCGAAGGATTTCGACACATTTTTCAGTTCGATAAGCCTGCTCATTTTCTTAGAGTTTATACACATCCTTTTTAACCGATTAAACACGCGGCGGCACGTCCCGTACCCCGCGTGTTTGCGTCGGTAATCATTATATAAAAAACATCTGTAAAATGCAATAGGTTTCTTCAAAAATATTTGCAAAATTTTTACGAAAAACCGTGAATTTCTGCAATTTTTCAAAACGAGGCGCTGAATTTTTGAAAAAATGTTGAAATTGCTCAAAAATGCGCCGAAATCCTCGATTATCCTCCGTTTTTTGCCGAAGCTGCCATGCCGCCGCTTTTGGCAGCCACCGTGAGCAGATACAGCGAAAACAAAAGCGCATACAGCCCCTGCCCCGTTGTCAGCAGCCGATAGGACGCCGCGAGAAAAACAGCAAGGGAGAGAAAGAGCGAGACGCCCGCCGTCACCCGCACTGCGCGCAAAGGGTCGCCCCGCGCGGCAAGCGCCAGGCAGAGCAACCTGCCGCCGTCCAGCGGCAAAGCGGGCAGCAGATTGACGAGCGCGTAAAGGAGACTCAGCGCGCCGAAGGCAATAAGGTCGATGCCCGCCGCATACAGCAGCGCAGCGACACCGGCGCAGAGCAGGTTTGCGCCGCTGCCCGCCGCCGCGACAAGCGCTTCCCCGCCCACAGAGAGCGTGCTCTCGTCAATCTCCAGCCGCAGGCCGAACGGCGCGGCGCGAAAGTCGCGCAACCTGCCGCCGACCAGACGCAGCACGAGAATATGCGCCGTCTCGTGGATGAACACGGCGGCGGCAAGCGGCAGCATCAGCGCGCCGGACGCCGCGCAGGCGAGCACCGACGGCAAAATGCAGCAGAAAATGCCGAACGCTCTACCGCAAATCCGCATAAATTTGATTGTAGCGCAGGATATAAGCAGCCGCCTCGGCGCGGATTTGCGCCGCATCTACCGCATCCGCCGCTGCATCTGCCGCCGCGCCCGTCGTCGCTGCATCCGGCGCGGCATCTGCATCCTCCGTCATGCCGAAGAAAGCCGCGACGGCATCGTTTTCGTTCAGAAAGCCGCGCGCGGCATTTGCCGCCGCAGCCAGCACGCCGTCCGCCGCCTCGGTCTCCAACCTGTCGTACATCTGCACGGACAGCGCAAACACAAAAAACAGCGCGACCGTCAGAACGCAGAGCGCCATGCCCTCGCGCCCGATTCGGAGTTTCATTCCACCACCGCCCTTCGCGTTCTCATTGTATGCGGAAGACGGTGAAATTATAAGCCAAAGGCGGCATAAGCCGCCCTCTGTGCAAGCGCTTATGCCGCCTTTTTGGATTTAAAAATGTTGAGCTGCGAGAGAAGGATGCCGACAAACATCAGCGCACAGCCGATGTAGCCGCGCGTGCCGAGGTTCTCATGGAGAATGAAGAACGCACCGACCGCCGAGAAGACCGACTCGGTGCAGAGAATGATAGATGCGAGCGCCGGTTCGGTGCCGCGCTGCCCGATAACCTGGCAGGTATACGCCACGCCGGAGGACATCACGCCGCAGTACAGCAGCGGCACTGCCGCCGTGCGAATCAGCTCCACGCTGACCGTCTCGCGGAAGGCAAGCGCAAAAATCAAACACAGTGCGCCGCAGACCACAAACTGCGAAAGGGAAAACTTGATGGCGCTGGTGTTCGGCGACAGCTTGTCGATCGCCACGATATGCGCCGTCCAGAACAGCGCGCCCGCCAGCGTGATGAGGTCGCCGGGCTGAAATGCGGTATCCCCGCCCTGGAAACTGACAAAATACAGACCGAGCACCGCAACGGCAGCGCCCATCCACGCCTCAGGGCGCACGCGGCGGTGCATGAAGATGCCGCAGAACGGCACAAAAATCATGTAGAGCCCGGTGATGAACCCGGTCTTTGCCGAACTCTGCGTTGCCTGCATGCCCAGTTGCTGCAAGGTCGTCGCCGCAAAGAGAATCACGCCGCAGACAGCACCGCCGCCGAGCGTGCGGCGCAGCTTCTCCGCATTGTGCGGTTCGCGCTCGAAAATCAGAATGACCGGCACGAGCGACAGCGCGCCGATGGCGTAACGGATGGCATTGAACCAGAACGCGCCGAGCGCATTGCCCCCTTGCAGCTGAAAGGGGAATGCAAAGCCCCAGATGATTGCCGTCAGAAACAGGACAAGGATATATTTGAGCTGACTTTTCTTCATACCGATATGACCGCCGCACAGGCGCCTTTCGCAAAAGATACACTTATTCTATCCGTTTCGCGCGGCTTTGTCAATTCCCGTGCCGCAAAATCGGAAAAAGTAGAAAAAGCACGGTCCGAAGACCGTGCTTTTTTGTGTAAATTTCGCTGTACGCGACTTACTTTGCAGACTTCTCCGCGGGAGCAGCCGTGGGGACAAGGCGAATGATCGCCATCTCCGCTGCGTCACCTCTGCGAGGCCCAATCTTGAAAATCTGCGTGTAACCGCCGTTGCGCTCTGCATACTCGGGAGCAATCGTGTCGAAGAGCTTCTTCACAACGCTTTCCTTCGTAATGAATGCAAGTGCCTGACGGCGGCTTGCAAGCGTATTCTTCTTGCCGAGCGTGATCATCTTTTCGGC
>CAKSLU010000020.1 GCA_934474225.1 uncultured Eubacteriales bacterium
GACATCATCGAGCATTTCCGCCGCTTTGACGCGGCGTACCCCGACTGCTATTTTGCGTTTTTCTGCAACACCGACGCGGCGTTTGAGGCGCTGTTAAAAGAGAAGTTCCCGCGCGGCAACTACTGCGTGGAGCTGCTACGCCCCGAGGCGTATTTCAAGAGCCTGTGCGGCTGCGATGTGGGCTATATCCTGCGCGACTACAACGAGACCAACCGCGTCGCCTTCCCCAATAAGTTTTCGGATTATCTGAGCAGCGGGCTTATCCTCGCGCTGAATCGGGCGCTGCCCGAGCCGATGCGCGTGATATCATCACTGCCCGACCACTATGTCGACACCGACACGGTGCTTGCCGACATCGACGGTCTGTTTGCCAAGCTGGACGCCCGCGCGGCGGACTATGCCGGCTTTGTGCAGGCATCGCTCGACCTCGGCGCGCGGGAGCTTTTGTACCGCGCGCAGGTGCGGAAACTGACACTGTAAGGAGCTTTTTCCGATGAACATTGTTTTTCTGGTTGCCACTCTTTCGTGCGGCGGCGTGGAGCGCACGGTGTCCTATCTCAGCAAGTACTTTGCCGAGGCGGGGCACAACACCTCCATCATCTGCATCTCGGACGAGCAATTCTACGACATTGACAAAAAGGTCAACTTAATCAAGCTGAATATCGCAAGCGCGGCGGGCGGCCGTCTCGACCGCTATAAGAAGATCGTCGAGCGCTTTGCGAAGATACATAAAGCCGTCAAGGCGACAAAGCCGGACTGCGTCGTCTGCCTCGACGCGGAGATGCTGCGCTTCATCCGCCTGCAATACCGCTTCGGGCATTTCAAGTTGATTACCTCCGAGCGCACCAACCCGCTGATGAATTCCGAGCGGCAGCGCGCGGCGAAGTTTGCGTCCTACCGCAAGAGCGACGGCATCGTCTTTCAGACCGAGCGGGCGAAGAACTGCTTCCCGCCCGACATCGCGGCAAAGGGCGTCGTCATTCCAAACGCCGTCGGCAACGAATATGTGTTCAAGGCAGAGCCGCCCGCGGTGCGCCGCAAAGCGATTACGGCGGCAGGCCGCCTGTGCGCGCAGAAGGACTATCCCACGATGCTGCGCGCCTTTGCGCGCGTGCATGCGCGCCACCCCGATTTTGTGCTGGAGATTTACGGCGGCGGCGAGGACAGAGACGCGCTTGTGCGCCTTGCTGCCGAGCTTTCGCTTGCGGACGCGGTGCAGTTTAAGGGCGCCGTGCCGGACGCCGTTTTGCAGGTGGCGTCCTCGTCCTGCTATGTGATGAGCTCCACCTATGAGGGAATGCCCAACGCGCTGATGGAGGCACTGGCGGTCGGCACGCCGTCGGTATCGACCGACTGCCCGTTCGGCCCCGCCGAGCTGATTCGCGACGGCGAAAACGGGCTGCTCGTCCCCGTCGGGGACGACGCGGCGCTGGCAGACGCCGTTTGCCGCGTGATCGAAGACCCTGCCTTTGCCGCGCGTCTCGGTGATGCGGCAAAGTCTATCCTTGCCGAGCAGAGCATGGAGCGGATTTCACAGAAATACCTCGACTACATTCTGCACATCGCGCAAACCAAGTAGCTCTTACGCAGAGCGGAAAAGGAGAATTTCATGAAAACCGCTGCCTTAAAGAAGACAATCTCGACTTCGCCGTTCATACCGAGCCTCTGTATCCTCATCGCCCTGCTGTTTTTGCGGGACCTTGTCGGGATGCCGGTTCCGTCCGTCCTCTTTCTGGGGCTGACGGTCATTGTCGCCGTACTTGCGGAGAAGACCGATGTCATTGCCTTCTGCTTTTGCTGCATTCCGATGCTGAACGCCTTCCAGACCAAATATGCGCTGTGGCTCTGCATCCTTATCTATGCGCTCCGCTTCAAGCCGAAGAAGTTTGCCATCGCGCCGATGGCGCCCATCCTGTTTCTGATGATTTGGGAGGTTGTGCACGGCTTTGCGGGGACGACCTCGCTCGTCCAGGTGCTCCGCCTGTTCACCGAGCTCAGCTTCTGCTGCTTTGTCATGGCGCTGGCAACCGAGGATCTGGACTTCAACCGCATCATCCGCACCATGTCTGCGGTGGCGGTCTGCGTCTGCGCCATTATTCTGCTCAGCCAGCTGAAGCAGTATCATTATCAGGTCAGCACGCTGTTCTCCGGCACGTTCCGCCTCGGCTTCGGCGTGGATGAGACCAAGATGTCGGTCGGCTTCAATCCGAACTACCTCTCCTACATGTGCCTTTGCTGCATCGAGGGGCTTGCCTGCATCGTGTATAAGAATCAGCAAAGAACCATCGACCTCGCTTGCATTACCGCGCTTGGCGTCTTCGGTCTGCTCACCATGTCCAAGAAGTTCATCCTGTGTGCGGCGGCGTTCCTCTTCCTGTTTGCATTCTGCCGCAAGAAGAAGATCCGGACGCTGCTCGGCGTCGCGGTGCTGCTCGTCGTGGTCTGGCTCATTTTCAAGCAGGGCTTCCCGTCGGCGTATGAGGCGCTGATGGCGCGCTTTGAATACGGCGACCTCACAACCGGACGCGCCGACATTTTCGCATACTTCCATGAGCAACTTTCGCAGGACACGGGGCTCCTGCTCTTCGGCGTCGGTCTGCAGGACTACCGGGACAAACTGCTCACCCGCTATATGTCGAGCATCCCGCACAACGGCTTCCAGGAGTTGCTCGTGATGTGGGGCATCCCCGGTCTTATCGCCTTTGTCCTCTTCCTCTGGCTGATGGTTCGCCGCGCAAAACGGCTGAACCCCCATATCCGTTTCATCAACTATGTGCCGTTTTTAGTCATGCTGCTCAATGTGCAGGTGACACAGATGGCATCCTCCAGCCTTGTGTGCGTGCTGATCGCGGTCGTGTACCTCTGCATGGTAAGCGACCTGCGCCCGCAGGAAAAAGAAATTCACAAAAATGCAGCAGCGGCGGGGGCACAGTATGTCGGCGAATGAAAACAGACTGAAAAAAGCGTTTTACAGCTCGGTGACCTCGGCGGTCTACCAGCTTGCCGTTATCGTCTGCGGCTTTGTCACCTCCCGCCTGATTGTCGGCGCTTACGGCTCCTCCTGGAACGGGGTGGTCGCGTCGATCACCAAATTCCTCGGGCTGTTCTCCATCGTGGAGGTCGGCGTCAACGGCGCCACGCGCGTGGCGCTCTACAAGTCGCTGGCTGCCGGGGATGCGCGCGAGACCAGCGCCATCATCAACGCCAACGACCGGTATTACCGGCAGATTTCCTTTATCCTTGCGGGCTATGTGCTGGTGCTTGCCGCCGTGGTGCCGCTGCTGGTCAATTCCGAGATCCCCTATTTTGCCATCTTCGCGATGGTGATTATCATCGGTATCAGCAAGTTTGCGGAGAACTGCTTCGGCATCAACAGCAAAATCCTGCTGGCAGCCAGCCAGACCAACTATGTGACCAACAGCATTCAGGCGGCGGCGACGGTGGTAAACGCGCTGCTCCTCGTGCTGATTGTGAAGACGGGCGGCTCCATCTTCGCCGCCAAGACCGGCAGCAGTGCGATTCTGGTGATTATCCCCATCCTGCTCTACATCATTTCGCACAAGATGTTCCGCATCGACAAGACGGTGCCGCCGGACAACCGCGCGCTGAAGGGGCGCTGGGATGTCCTTGCCAACTCGCTGTCCAATATCGTGCATGAAAACGTCGATGTCTTCTTCATCACGGTGTTCTGCGCGTCCACCGAGCTGTCGGTGTACGCCATGTATTATGTGGTTGCCGACGGGCTGACCAAGGTCTTTCAGGTTATCACCAACGGGCTGGAAGCAGGATTCGGCAACATGTGGGCGCGCGGCGAGACCGACACGCTCCGCCGCAGTCTGCGCCAGTATGAGTACATCATCTATGCGCTTGCCGCCCTGCTGTTCGGGTGCATGACCGTCCTTATCGTGCCGTTCATGTCGGTGTACATGCGCGGCATCACGGATGTAAACTATCTGCGCGTGCCGCTCGGCGTCAGCATCGCCGTGGCGCAGATTTTCATGAGCATCCGCACGCCGTATGTGCTGCTGGTACAGGCGGCGGGGCATTACAGGCAGGTGAAGGTCGCCGGGTATGTCGAGGCGGGCATCAACATTGTGCTCACCGCCGTGCTGGTGTTGCGGTTCGGCATCGTCGGCGCCATTGTCGGCACCATCATTGCCAATGTGTTCCGCACGGTCATGTACGGTCGGTATGTCTCAAAGCATATGATCGAACGCAGTTTTGCGGAGATCGGCAGGCGCTTCTTGTGGATGGCGCTTGTGTTTGGCATTGCGGTCGGCGCGTCCGCCCTCGCTCTGTCGGGGATAGCGGTCACCGGCTGGATGTCCTGGCTGTTGGCGGCGGCTGTCACTTTCGGCATCCATGCCGCAGTGCTTGTCGCGGCGTCTCTCCTTTTCTATCGCGACGATTTGAAAAACTGCATTTCGCTCTTCCGCCGCCTCTTCCGGCGGTGACATCGGCAAATCCAATGCGCAGAAAGGCTTTGAATCACATGGAAAACAAAGAACAAAGAGGCATCGGGCTGTGCCTTGCCTTCAAGGGTGCCAATTACGGCGCGCTGCTGCAATCCTTTGCCACGCAGTATCAACTGGACAAGCGCGGCATCTATTCCGAGGTGCTGGATTACACGCGCGGCAAGACCAACAAGTATATTTTCTCGCCCGAGGCGTTTCTTTTCCTGTCCGTCAAAAAACTGTGGATGTTTTTTGACGCGAAGTTTGCAAAGCAGCCGGTGCTTGACGAGCTGCACCGCCGCAACAAGGCGGAGCGCGCCGAGATCGCAAAGGATTTCTGCCGCCGCAGACTGCACAACATCGTCAAGTTAAACGGCTATGACGAGTTGACGGCGCACGCCGCAACCTACAAAGCGGTCATGGTCGGCAGCGACCAGCTCTGGCCGCCGGATGTGTCCTTCTCCAACTATCTTTCGCTGATGTTTGCGCCCGCGGGCGTGCGGCGCATTTCCTATGCGACCAGCACCGGCGTTGCAAAATACCCGTGGTTTGTCTATCGGCAGGCGCGCGTCTTCTTAAACAAGATCGACTTTCTGAGCGTGCGCGAGCAGGCGGGCTATGAGATTATCAAGAAGATTACCGGCAGGGACGCAAAAGTCGTGTGCGACCCGACCTATCTCATTCCGAAGGCGGAGTGGGAGGAGCTGATTGAGAAAAAGGAAGTCGTCAAGAGCGGCTATGTCTTCAGCTTTTTCCTCGGCTGCAACGAGAAGATGAAGCGGCTGGCGCGGCAGTATGCCGACGCGCACGGGCTGCGCGTTGTGTGTATCCTGAGCAACGAGGTCGTCGAGGACGACAGCTTCTATGCCGACGAGATTCTCACCGGCAAGACGCCGGAGGAATTCATCAACCTCATTCGCCATGCCGAATGCGTCTTTACGGATTCGTTCCATGCGTTTACCTTCTCGATTATCAACGAGAAGGAAGTTTATGTTTCCTACCGTGTCAAAAAGGGCGTGCGCCCGCGCAACCAGCGCATTGACAACATCGTGCGGAAGTTCGGGGTGGAAAACCGCCTCGTGAAGGACCCGGAGCACTATGTGTTTGACGACAAGCCGATTGACTACGCGCGGGTCACCGCCGTGGTCGATGCTTTCCGCGCGGAGTCGGCGGCGTTCCTCGACAGCGCGGTTGAGGGGTGCTGACGATGGAGACGCAGACGAAGAAAACCGCACTGTACAGCGACAAAGCCGATTGCTGCGGCTGCGGCGCATGTGCCGTCGCCTGTCCGCGCGGCATCGTGCAGATGGAGGCGGACGACGAAGGCTTTCTGTACCCGCGCGTGACGGATGCCGCGCGCTGCGTCGGCTGCGGCAGATGTGACGCCGTGTGCCCGGTGCGGCATGCGGACGAGATTCATTCGCAGTTTACGAGGGCCTATGCAGGCTGGTGCGCCGACGGCAGCGGGGTAAATTCCGCGTCGGGCGGCGCGGCTTTCGCCTTTTCGCGGGCGGTGCTCGCGGACGGCGGCGTTGTTTTCGGCGTGCGGTATACCGACGACTGCCGCGCTGCCGTGTATACGCGCGTCGAAACCGAGGCGGCGCTTGCCGCAACGCGCACATCCAAGTACATACAGGCGCGGAAAAACAAGATTTTCGCCGAGGTGAAGGACGACCTTGCCGCCGGGCGGCAGGTGCTGTTTATCGGGCTGCCGTGCGACACCTTCGCCGTGAAAAAATACGTCGGCGACAGCGCAGGGCTGCTCACCGTCTCGCTGATTTGCCATGGACCGACCTCCGAGCGGGTGCATGCCGCATACCTCGACGCGCTGGAGCAAAAACAGCACAGCACCGCCGTGGACATCAACGTGCGCTATAAGAGGGACGGGCACTGGAAGCCGTACTATATCCGCACCCGCTTTGCAAACGGGGCAGAGACCCTGCAAAAGTTTCAGGCGACCGACTACGATGCGGCATTTCAGCAATTTAAGCGGCCGTCCTGTTCGGCATGCCGCTTCCGCAAGGACAAGTTTGCCGCCGATTTGCTGATTGGCGACTTTCACAGCGCGGAGAAGGGCACCGATGCCTACAACGAGCAGGGCGTGTCCTCTGTTCTGCCGCTGACCGCCGCGGGCGAGGCGCTGCTGCGCCGCCTCGGCGACAGTTTTGTGCTGCGCGAGGTTGACCTTAGCCGCTCCGTCAGCCAGCGCGCGGTGCACAGCTCGGTGCCCGCGACGGTCGATCGCGCGGCATTTGCCGCCGCGCTTGATAAGAAGGGGCTGCACGCCGCCTGCCGCACGCCGGACATGCGGCAAAAGCTGCGGGAAACGCGCAAGCGCCGCGCCGTCTTCTTTGTGAAGAGCACGGCGTACCGCGCGCTGAAACGGCTGCATATCGTCAAGTAAATTCGTCAAGTAAAGGAGCCTTTTATGCTATCTCCGAACGTCAGACTGCAAAATCAGACCGTCTTTGTCACCGGCGCTGCCGGTTTTATCGGCGCAAACCTGGTGATGGAGCTGCTCCGCCGCGCGGGCGCTGCGGCCATTGTCGGGCTGGACAATATGAACGACTACTATGATGTGTCCATCAAGGAATACCGCCTCGCCGAGATCAAGCGGCTGGCGGCGGCGCATCCCGAGACGGCATGGCACTTCGTGCGCGGCAGCATCGCCGACCGCGAGACGGTGGAGCGCATCTTTGCCGAATATGCCCCCGCCGTCGTCGTCAACCTGGCGGCGCAGGCGGGCGTGCGCTATTCCATCACCAACCCGGATGTGTATATCGAGTCGAATCTGATTGGGTTTTACAACATTCTCGAGGCGTGCCGCCGCCACCCGGTGGAGCACCTGGTGTATGCGTCCTCGTCCTCGGTCTACGGCTCCAACAAGAAGGTGCCCTATGCCGTGGAGGACAAGGTGGACAACCCGGTCAGCCTCTATGCCGCCACCAAGAAGTCAAACGAGCTGCTGGCGCATGCGTACAGCAAGCTCTACAACATCCCCGCAACGGGGCTGCGCTTCTTCACGGTGTACGGCCCCGCGGGTCGTCCGGATATGGCGTACTTCGGGTTTACCAACAAGCTGCTGCACGGCGAGACCATCAAGATTTTCAACTACGGCAACTGCAAGCGCGACTTTACCTATGTGGACGACATCGTCGAGGGCATTCTGCGCGTGATGCAGCGCGCGCCGGAGAAACAGACCGGCGAGGACGGCTTGCCCGTCCCACCCTACCGCATCTACAACATCGGCAATCAGAATCCCGAGAATCTGCTCGACTTCGTGCAGATTCTGCAGGAGGAGCTGGTGCGCGCGGGCGTGCTGCCTGCCGACTATGACTTTGCCGCGCACCGCGAACTTGTGCCGATGCAGCCGGGCGATGTGCCCGTGACCTATGCGGACACCTCCGCGCTGGAGCGCGACACCGGCTTCAAACCCTCCACGCCGCTGCGTGAGGGGCTGCGCCGCTTTGCCGCGTGGTACAAGGATTTTTACAGGGTGTAAGGACAGACGCGAATGACAGCATTTGAAAAAGATATTGTCGCTCTGGTGCGCGGTGCGCTCACGGGCGACAAGCCGACGCTTTCCCCGGAGGCTGACTATGCGCGCATCTACGCGTTCGGCATGCGGCAGCAGATTATCTATCTGCTCTACACCGGGCTCTGCCTTGTCGACGGCTTTGAGGAGAGCGCGGCGGGCATGCGCTTTTTGCAGGCGGCGTGCGGCGCGATGGCGGCAGGCGTCCGCCAGCAGCAGGAGATTGAGCAGTTCCGCGCGGCCTTCTCCGCCCGGGGCATCGACTTCATGCCGCTCAAGGGTACGCTGCTGCGCACGCTGTATCCCTCGCCCGAGATGCGGCAGATGGGCGATGCGGACTTTCTGATTCGGGAGGCGCAGGAGGAGGCGGCAGCCGAGGTGATGCGCGCGCTCGGGTACACGGGCGAGGCGCACGAGGTGCTCTGGCAGAAGCCGGGGGCGCTCACCGTGGAGCTGCCGCACGACCTCATTGCCGCAAAGCATGCCGACCTGCACGCTTATTACGCGGCGTATGACATCTGGGCGCACGCCAAACCGGCTGCGGGCAGCGAGTACCGCATGACGCCGGAGGACGAGTACATCTTCGACTTTCTGCATTTTGTCAAGCACTTCCGCACAAGCGGCGCGGGACTGCGCCATGTGATTGATTTGTATTTGCTGAAGGCGCGCGGTCCGGCGCTTGACGAGGCGGCTCTCTGCGACTGCTTTACGGCGCTCGGCTGCATGGATTTCTATCGGAACATCTGCGCGCTTGCGGACTGCTGGTTCGGGCAGGGGACAGAGACTGCGGTGACCGCGCGGATCGCCTCGCTTTTGTTTGCGGGCGGCATCTACGGGGATGAAAAAACCGCAGCGCGCACGCAGCATGCGCGCTATCGTGAGCAGTATCGGTTTGCCGGGGCGGCCAATTGGCTGCACACGGCGTGCCCGCCGCTCGCACAGCAGAAGAAGCGCTATCCCATCCTAAAGAAAGCGCCGTTTCTTCTGCCGTTTACCTGGATTTTACACGGGTTTGTCGTGCTTTTCCGCCGCCCGGAGACCATCGGCAGCGTCACCGACGCTGCAAGGGAGATTGACCGGGATACGGACAACGACCGTTTTGCCGAGCTTGCGGCAGTCGGCTTGCAAGTGAACAAGGATACATTCTCAAAGAGATAAGACAGAGGAGATTCGATATGAAAATTGCAGTTGCGGGAACGGGTTATGTCGGGCTGTCGCTGGCGGTGCTGCTGGCGGGACATCATGCGGTCACGGCGGTGGACATCATCCCGGAGAAAGTGGAGCTGATCAACGGGAGAAAGTCGCCGATTCAGGACGACTATATCGAAGAGTACCTGGCGACAAAGCAGCTGGACCTTACGGCGACGCTGGATGCAAAGGCGGCGTACAGCGATGCGGATTTTGTCATCATTGCCGCGCCGACCAACTATGACAGCAAGAAGAACTTTTTTGACACCTCGGCGGTCGAGGCGGTAATCGAGCTGGTGCTCGCCTGCAATCCGCACGCCATTATGGTCATCAAGTCCACCATTCCGGTCGGCTACACGGCGTCGGTGCGGGCAAAGTACCACACCGAGAACATCCTGTTCAGCCCCGAATTTCTGCGTGAGAGCCGTGCGCTCTACGACAACCTCTATCCGTCCCGCATCATCGTCGGCACGGACATGGCAAATCCGCGGCTCGTCGAGGCGGCGCACACCTTTGCCGCCCTTTTGCAGGAGGGGGCAATCAAGGAGAATATCGACACGCTGTTCATGGGCTTTACCGAGGCGGAGGCCGTCAAGCTGTTTGCCAACACCTATCTTGCCCTGCGCGTCAGCTATTTCAACGAGCTGGATACCTATGCCGAGATGAAGGGGCTGAACACGAAGGAAATCATCGACGGCGTCTGCCTCGACCCGCGCATCGGCGGGCATTACAACAACCCCAGTTTCGGCTACGGCGGCTACTGTCTGCCGAAGGACACAAAGCAGCTGCTTGCCAACTATGCGGATGTGCCCGAGAACCTGATTGAGGCTATCGTCGAGTCCAACCGCACGCGCAAGGACTTCATTGCCGACCGCGTGCTCGAGATGGCGGGCGCTTATGCGGCAAACGACAGCTTTGACGAGCGCCGCGAGCGTGAGGTGACCATCGGCGTCTACCGTCTGACCATGAAGTCAAATAGCGACAACTTCCGCCAAAGCTCGATTCAGGGCGTGATGAAGCGCATCAAGGCGAAGGGCGCGACGGTGATTATCTATGAGCCGACGCTGAAGGACGGCGAGACCTTCTTTGGCAGCGTGGTGGTCAACGACCTTGCGAAGTTCAAGGCGCTGAGCAAAGCCATCATCGCCAACCGCTATGACGCCTGCCTCGACGATGTCAAGGACAAGGTTTACACGCGCGACCTCTACCGAAGAGACTGAGCGCGCATGGAAAAAGCCCTGCAAAACCACGGTTTTGCAGGGCTTTTTGCGTGTTTCTTTATTTTGCCTCGGGTTCTTCCTTGCGCTTTCTTTGGAGCTTGGCGAAAACGCGCAGCACCGTAAAGATGGTGAGCGCGATGATCAGAAAGTCGATGACGCTCTGGATGAAGCTGCCGTAGCACAGCGCGGTTTCCGCCGTGGCGACGCTGCCGTCCGCCGCGTAGACCGCCTCGCGGATGACCCACTTCCAGTCGGTCACATTGAGACCGCCGACAAGCAGGCTGACCAGCGGCATAATCACATCATTGACCAGCGAGGAGACAATCTTGTTGAACGCGCCGCCGATGACCACGCCGACCGCCATGTCAACGACATTGCCCTTTGCAATGAATTCCTTGAAATCAGCAGAAAACTTACCCATATGTTCCTCCGTCCGCGGCGTGGCCGCATTTTTCTTCCTTTATTATAGTCGAACCCTGTCGGTTTGTCAATACGGAAGAAAAAGCGGCGCCAAGCCTCCCTTGTGCAAAGGGAGGTGTCACGGCTTGCCGTGACGGAGGGATTGTTTTGTACGGAACAACCCCTCAGGCGCTCACGCGCCAGCTCCCCTTACACAGGGGAGCTTGTCAACTTCCGACCGCCAAATTGAAAAAAAGGCGCAGATGCGCCTTTTTTCCATGGTAAAGGAGAACGGTGGACAGGGTCGGCGGCGCGGCATTTCCCGTGCGGGCTTTCGCCCATGCCGCTGCCGCCGAAGCGGCGCGCACGCCGCCGGAACTACTTCTTTTCACCCCGCTTACAGCATACCGCGCGCGGGGCGCGAATTTGCACGCATTGCGTCGAGCGTGAAAAAATTTCCAAAAAGTTATCGGAAGAATTCGACAAAGGCGCGGAAGTTTTTGCGATAGCGCTCGTCGGCGGCTGTCTTGAGCCCGAACAGCGCCACATCCACCGGGCAGAGCGAGAGCGCCATGCCGGACTGCGTTTCTTCCGCCTTAAAGCCTGCCGCTGCGCTGACCTCCGCCAGCAGCACGCGCAGGAGCGCGGCTTCCCCGGCGGGGCAGGGTTCGCCGCCGGTGGCGTCGGCAAAGACGCGCACATTGCCGGGCGAGGGGACAAAGCTGACCGTGACATCCCTGCCGCCGCAGGCGGAGAGCCGAATCAGCAGCGCGAGGCAGAGCGCATAGGCATTCGGCGGGACACAAACCACGACATCGCGCGGCAGCAGTTCAATGCGGAAGTGCACGGTGTCATCGGCAAACACCGCGGCATAGGCGCTCTCAAACAGCTGCGTCAGCGCGCCGAGCGAACGCGGCACGGCGTTTGCCTTGGAAAAGGCGGCGACATCGAAGAGCCCTTCCGCCGCGCGGGGCGCGGCGTCCACGCCGTAACAGGCGCACAGCCGCTCAAAATCCATGAAGAAATAGTAGGTCCTGCCGTCAAGCATGACGGGCTTGACATAGGCGCGGGTCTCGCCGATTTGCAGAATCCCGCGCGGATGCGCCGCGCAGGCGGTGCGGATGGCGGTGAAGCGTGCGTCGCGGCGGCGCACGCCGCTGTAAAAGAGAACATCGCCGTTTTCGGCGGCGATGAGCAGCGGGGACAGGGTCATCGGGTTTCCTCCTTGGGGGTTTCTTCGGTGTCGGGCTCTGCGGTGACAGGCGTCGGGCGCGCGGAGCAGAACTGATAGCTTTGCAGCGACTTTGCGCGCAACACATCGAGGAGGTTTTCCTCGCTGCCCTCCAGCACAAGGCGCAGGCTGTATTTGGTGAAGTAGAAGGCGTAGTCTTCAATGGCGGCGGCAAGCTGTTCGCCGCTGATGCCGCCTGTGCGCAGGGCGACTGCTCGACCGCTCCGTCCTGCGGCGGTGAAGAAATCGGTGCAGGCGTCGCTGTGCAGCGTGTCAAACGGCACGCAGAGCGCGACCGCGCCCGGGCATGCGTCCGCCAGACGGATGACATCCTCCAGACAATCGGCGTCCAGACGGTCAAACACCAGCATGATCTCGCCGATACCCGCGCCCGCGTATTCGGCAAGCAGGGCGCATTCGTAGGCATAGAGCACATCGCGGATCTGCGCGTCGGCATAGACAGAGCGCACCTCAAAGAGCCCCGTGATGTTGCCTGCGGCAAGCGCCGAGACAGGCGGCAGCGCCGCCGTGTCGCGCCCGAGCTTTGCATCGGTCTCGGTGGCAAAGGTGGGCGCGCCGTCCTTGTAGAGCCAGACCGAGGCGTGCGCATAGGGGTCGTCTCCGCCCGTGAAGGCGGCGAGCGCCGTCGGCTCGACAAATTCGCCGTGCACGATGTGCTCGGCGATGGGCGAGATGGTCTCGCCGCCAAGGTCTTCCGTCATAGAAAACGAATGCACCGGCGACGTCGTGTCGGCACGCCGCCCGAGGTAGGCGCCGAGCAGCGCGGTCAGCGCAAAAACCGTAAGGACAGCGCACAGCCAGATGCAGAAATTGCGGATGGCGCGGCGGCGGCGCTGGTCATATCGCTTGTAAACTGCCACTTAATGAATCTCCTTTGCGTCAAGCGCGCGGACATAGTCCGCCTCGGTCACGGTGAGTTTGGCGGCGCGCGCGTCGATTTGCGCGTAGAACTGCGCGTTCTGATACTGGGACTTCAGCTCGTCGAAGTGCGCGGTGATGTAACTCTCGTCCTTCGGCAGGCGGAGCAGGATGTGAAAGCCGTCGTCGCTCTCCACCGCCTCGCTGATCTCGCCCTCACCAAGGGCGAACGCCGCCGCCTCAAATTCTGCGGTCATCTCGCCGCGCGTGAAGTAATAGCCGTCCGCCGGCATGGAAAAATCCTCGGAATAGCGACCGATGAGCGTGGCAAAATCCACGCCGCCGCGGTATTCGGCGAGCACCTCTTCGGCAAGCGCGCGGTTGTCTTCAACGGACTCGCCCGCATCGTTTTCGATGAAAATCTGCTTGACGCGGACAAATGCGTCGCCGCGAAAGATGGCAAGCAGCGCTTCGTCCCCGCTCTCGATTGCGCCGCCTGCGGCGGTCATGGCGGCAAACAGCTTGTCCTCCGTGCCGTCCACGCGCACGAGAAAGTCAAAGACCTTGTCGGTCATGAAGTTCTTTGCAAGCTCTGCGGCATAGCCGGACGCGCCGTAGTAGTCGCGCACGGCGTCGATGTACTCCGTTGCCGAAACCTTGACATCGCCGTCCTCGGGCGTGATGCCGTAGTCGGCGGCAAGCGCCACCGTGCCGTACAGCCCGCGCACCGCCTCGGCAACCCGCGCGCGCACCGCGCGGTCGAGCGCGTCGGTCTCGACTTCGCCCGCGTCGTTTTTGTAGGCGGCGGCAAGCTCGCTCTTGTAGTTTAAGTAGAAATAGCGGTAGAGGTCGTAGGTCACGGTATAGCTGCCGGCGTACAGCGCGGTCTGCCCATAGCTTTCGAGGTACGCCGCCTCGCGCTTTGCGCGGACGGCGCGCACAATGGCGAAAATGCCGACGGCAAGCAGCACAAGCGCCAGTCCCGCGGCAATGAGCTTGAATTTATTTTTACGAAAGTCAAACATAACGGTCTCCGTTTTCGGGTTGTTTGGTGTTCTCATGTGCAGAGCGCATCCGCCTCGGTTTGGCGGGCGACCGATGGTCGCCCCTACGGTTGGGTGGGGACAGGGTTCGCCTTCCCCGGCGGGGGAAGCCTGAGAAACACACCCCTACCGGTTTGTAAGGATTTCTACACACTGTAGGGCGGGGGCTTGCTCCCGCCGCATAATGCCTCCCTTGTGTAAAGGGAGGTGTCGGCGATAGCCGACGGAGGGATTGTTACATGGTAAAGGTACAACCCCTCAGTCAACTTCGTTGACAGCTCCCCTTGCACAGGGGAGCCTTGTATATGCCTTCTTCCTTATTATCATACAATACTTCGCTGCGGATAGCAAGAATTTGCGCAAAAAATCTTGACAAAGGCGCGCGGATGGCGTATACTTTCCCTTGCAATTTGAATTTGAATTTCAATTTCGATTTCGAGGCAACAAAATGGGATACAATACAAAACAGAAGAGCGCCGTGCTCGACTGCCTGGCGCGGCACAAAAGCGAAAGCCTGACGGTGGACGACGTCTGCGCCGCGCTGGCGGCGGACGGCGTCTGCGCCGGGCGCAGCACGGTCTACCGCCACCTCGAGGAGCTCTGCCGCGAGGGGGCAATCAGCCGCTTTGCCGCCGAGCGCGGCAAGAGTGCGACCTACCGCGTCATCGGCAGCGAATGCGGCGACGACTGCCATTTTCACCTGATCTGCACCGAATGCGGCGCGGTCAGCCACACACACTGCCACGAGCTTGAGGCGCTGTTTCTGCACATGGCGGCGGCGCACGGCTTCTCGGTGGACGCGAAGAAGACCGTGCTGTACGGCGTCTGCCAGAAATGCAGACAAAAAGAGGAGAGGGAAGTATGAAACGGTTTTTAACGGCTGCTGCGGCATTTTTACTGCTTTGCTGCCTGCTTGCATCCTGCGGCGCGCCGCAGGCGGACGACGGCAGGGTGCAGGTGGTGGCAACGCTGTTCCCGCAGTATGATTTTGCAAAGAATATCGCGGGCGACCGCGCGGATGTCACGCTGCTGCTTGATTTCGGCGCGGATGCGCACACCTATGACCCCACGCCCGCCGACATTCTGCAGATTGCGCGCGCCGATTTGTTCATCTACACCGGCGACGGCATGGAACTGTGGGCAAAGAAGCTGCTCGCGAGCGCGGACATCGCCGATGCCATTGCGCGCGGCAGCCTGCGCGTACTCGACCTGTCCGAATCGGTGCCGCTGCTCCCCGCCGACCACACCGGCGCGGAAGAAGCGCACGAGCACGACGACCATGACCACGACGAGGCCGACCCGCACATCTGGACCTCGCTTGCCAATGCGAAAGCGATGTGCGCCGCCATCTCGGACGCGCTCACGGCGCGGGACGCGGACGGCGCGGCGGTCTACGCCGCAAACCTTGCCGCCTACACGGCAAAGCTGGACGCGCTCGATGCGCAGATGCAGGCGGTGCGCGACGCCGCCGTGCGGGACACGGTCTGCTTCGGCGGTTCGTTTGCCTTTGTCTATCTCTTTGACGAATACGACCTCGCGCACCGCTCGGTCTTCTCGGGCTGCGCCTCGCACACCGAGGCGTCCCCGGCGGCGATGCTTTCGCTGGTGAACGCCGTGCGTGAGACCGGCGCGCCTGCCGTGCTCTACGACAGCCCCGCCGAGGAGAAGACTGCCGCCGCCATCGCCGCCGAGACCGGGACAAAGGTGCTGCACCTGCACGCCATCCACAATATCACAAAGGGCGAGTATGACGCGGGCGCGGACTACCTCTCGCTGATGGCGGACAATATCGAAGTTTTGAAGGAAGTGCTGGACTGATGGATGTGATCGTCTGCAAAAATCTGACCGTCCGCAACGAGCGGACCCTGGCGCTTGACGATGTGAGTTTCTCGGTGCACAAGGGTGAGTTTCTCACCATCGTCGGCGAAAACGGCGCGGGCAAATCCACGCTGATGAAGACCATCCTCGGCATGACCGCGCCCGACGCGGGCAGCGTGGAGATCGACGCGGGCACGGCAGGCCGCATCGGCTATATGCCGCAGCAGTCGAGCGCGCAGCGCGACTTTCCCGCAAGCGTCCGCGAGGTCGTGCTCTCGGGCTGCGTCGGCGGAACCGGGTTTCTGCCCTTCTACAGCCGCGCGCAGAAGGCGGCGGCGCGCGCCAACATGGATATGCTCGGCGTGACGCCCTTTGCCAAGAAGAATTACCGCGCGCTCTCGGGCGGGCAGCAGCAGCGCGTGCTGCTCTGCCGCGCGCTCTGCGCCGCAGGCGAGGTGCTGCTGCTCGACGAGCCGACCACCGGGCTTGACCCGCTGGTGACCAAGGAGCTGTACACCACAATAAAACACCTGTCGGTCGAGCACGGCATGACCGTCGTCATGGTCTCGCACGATGTGGACGCGGCGCTCCGCTATTCCGACCGCATCCTGCACCTGGCGACTTCGCTGCGGTTCATCGGCACGCCGCAGGACTATCTGAAGACGCCGTATGGCGCCGCATTTTCGGGAGAGGGGGACATGCAGAATGGCTGATTTGCTTTCTTCGGTATTTTCGCTCACGGTCATGCGCTACGCGCTGATCGTCGGCGTGCCGGTCGCGCTCTGCGCGGCACTGCTCGGCGTGCTGCTCGTCCTGCGCCGCTATGCCATGATCGGCGACGGATTGTCGCATGTCGGCTTCGGCGCGCTCTCGGTTGCCTATGCGCTGAACCTTGCGCCGATGGCGGTCGCCGTGCCGGTCGTTATCCTCGCCGCGTTTCTCCTGCTCGGCCTGTCCGGCAGCCGCAAGCTGCGCGGCGACAGCGCCATTGCCGTGCTGTCCTCCTCCGCGCTGGCGTTCGGCATCGTCGCCAATTCGCTTGCCGGCGGCAGTGCAACCGACCTTTCCGGCTATCTGTTCGGCAGCATTCTCACGCTGACCCGCGCGGATGTGGTGCTCTCGGTTTCGCTCTCCGCCGTGGTGATTCTCCTCTTTGTCCTGTTTAAGAACCGCATCTTCGCCGTCACCTTTGACGAGCCGTTTGCCAAGAGCGCGGGCGTGCGCGTCGGGCTGTACAACGGGCTGCTCGCGCTGCTCATCGCCGTGACCGTCGTGGTCGGCATGCGCATCGTCGGCACGATGCTCATCTCCAGCCTCATCATCTTCCCGGCGCTCGGCGCGATGCAGCTGGCGGGCAGCTTCCGCGGCGTGGTGCTGCTCTCGGCGCTCATCTCGGTGGTCTCCTTCCTCCTCGGGCTGCTCTTTGCCATGACGCTGCCCGCCGGGGCGACGATTGTGCTCTGCAACCTCGCCGCACTGCTCATCTGTACGATTCTCGGCAAGGTCGTAAAGCATTGACGAAAAAATAACACTTTTCCTGTGAAAAATGCCGAAATGGGAAAGAAGTCTATAAAATATCTTAAAAATTCTTGCATTTTTGGGCAAATGTGCTATAATGGATGTATCAAGTGGGCGCATTGCGCCCAATAGTAGGAGGAAAAGACTTATGAAGAAATTCCTGGCACTTGCACTTGTGGCAGTTATGCTGCTGAGTGCTTGTCTCGTCGGCTGCGGGCAGAAGGACCCCGTCAACACCGGCGACTCGCAGAACACCGAAGACACGCAGAAGACCGAAAAGACCGAAAAGACCGAACAGACCGATCCCACGGGCAAGGCCGATCTGGCTGCCGGCGACATCGCCGACAACATGACCTCGGCCGACGGCAAGTATGAGATCGCGTTCGTCACCGACGTCGGCTCGCTGAAGGACCAGTCCTTCAACCAGGGCACCTGGGAAGGCGTTAAGAAGTACGCTTACGACAACGACAAGTCCTACAAGTACTATCAGCCCGCAAACGGCGATAAGGCGACCGACGACGACCGCTTCAATGCCATGAAGGCAGCAGCGGACGCAGGCGCGAAGATCATCGTCTGCGCAGGCTTCCTGCAGGAGACCGCACTCCGCAAGGCTGCCGAGACCTTCCCCGAAGTGAAGTTCGTCTTCATCGACGGCTATCAGATCGGCTTCAAGAATGTTGCGCCGATTTCCTTCCAGGAAGAGCAGTCCGGTTACCTCGCAGGTTATGCGGCTGTCAAGGAAGGCTACACGAAGCTCGGCTTCTCGGGCGGCGGCGGCGGTGAGAACCCTGCATGCTGCAGATTCGGCTATGGCTTTGTCCAGGGCGCAAACGACGCGGCTGCAGCTGACGGCAAGACCGTCGAGATGAACTACAGCTGGCTGTTCGGCAACACCTTCTCCGCATCCTCTGAGCTGCAGACCATGCTCAACGGCTGGTACACCAACGGTACCGAGGTCGTCTTCTGCTGCGGCGGCTCGATGTGCCAGTCCGCATTTGCGGCAGCAGCTGCAAACGACGGCGTGGTCATCGGCGTCGATGTCGACCAGTCCAGCCAGTCCGAGACGGTCGTCACTTCGGCAATGAAGGGGCTGTCCGAGTCGGTTATCTATGCGCTTGACAAGTTCTATGCAGGCGAGTTTGAGGCGCTCGGCGATGTTTCCACCGTCCTCGGCGCTGCAAACGATGCAGTGGGTCTGCCCACCGCAACCTGGAGCTTTGAGAACTTCTCCGTTGAAGACTACAACGCCCTGCTGGCTTCCATGAAGGACGGCACGGTCAAGGTCGACAACGACTACACGAAGCTCGCAGCTGACCTGTTTGCAAATGTCAAACTCAGCATCGTTGAGTAAGTCATCCTGTAGAGCAGGAGCAATCCTGTAGGGCAGGGGGAGGCTCCGCCTCCCCCTGTTTTTGCTAAATGCACTTCATAAGTTTTTTGCATGCGTTTTCACATTCCGGAGTAAAGGAAGCTTCTGCACGGCAGAAGCCACGGTTTGCATTATGGCACAGAATACAAATCCAAACGACTACATCATCGAGATGCGGCACATCACCAAGGTGTTCCCCGGCATCGTTGCCAACGATGATGTGACGCTGACGCTGCGGCGCGGCGAGATCCACGCCCTGCTCGGCGAAAACGGCGCGGGCAAGTCCACGCTGATGTCGGTGCTGTTCGGCTTGTACCAGCCGGAGAGCGGCGAAATCCTCAAAAACGGCGAGGTCGTGAAGATTCACGACCCCAACGATGCCACCGCGCTCGGCATCGGCATGGTGCACCAGCACTTCAAGCTGATCGATGTGTTCACGGTGCTGGACAACATCATCCTCGGCGCGGAGACGACCAAGCTCGGCTTTTTGCAGAAGAAGGCGGCGCGCCGCGCCGTCACGGCGCTGTCCGAGAAGTACGGACTCCATGTCGACCTCGACGCAAAGATCGAGGACATCACCGTCGGCATGCAGCAGCGCGTGGAGATTCTCAAGATGCTCTATCGCGACAACGAGATTCTGATTTTCGACGAGCCGACGGCGGTGCTCACGCCGCAGGAAATCGACGAGCTGATGAAGATCATGAAGGGCTTTGCCGCCGACGGCAAGTCAATCCTGTTCATCACGCACAAGCTCAACGAGATCATGGCGGTGGCAGACCGCGTCACGGTGCTGCGCAAGGGCAAATGCATCGGCACGGTCAACACGGCGGAGGTCACCAAAGAGGAGCTGTCCACCATGATGGTCGGCAGACCGGTGCAGCTTGAGGTCGTCAAGGACGAATGCCACCCCGGCGAACCGATTCTCGAGGTGCGGCATCTGACCGTGCCCTCGCACTTACATAAGAAGCCTGCGGTGAAGGATGTCAGCTTTGATGTCCGCGCGGGCGAAATCCTCTGCATCGCGGGCATCGACGGCAACGGGCAAGGGGAACTTGTCGAGGGGCTGACGGGGCTCACGCGCATCACCGGGGGCGACATCACGCTCTGCGGCAAGGAGATTGCGCACCAGAGCGTCCGCCGCCGCGCGGACGCGGGCATGGCGCACATCCCCGCCGACCGGCACAAGCACGGGCTGGTGCTCGGCAACACGCTGGAAGAAAACATCGTGCTCCAGCGCTTCCGCGAGAAGGAATTCCAGAACCACGGCTTCATCCGCTTTGACGCCGTGCGCAAATATGCAAACGAGCTGATTGAGCGCTTCGATGTCCGCAGCGGACAGGGCGCGGTCACCACGGTGCGCTCCATGTCGGGCGGCAACCAGCAGAAGGCGATCGTCGCCCGCGAACTGGATAGAAAGAAGCCGCTGCTCGTCGCCGTGCAGCCCACACGCGGGCTGGATGTCGGCGCAATCGAGTCCATCCATGCGGCGCTCGTGCGCGAGCGCGACGCGGGACGCGGCGTGCTGCTCGTCTCGCTGGAACTGGACGAGGTCATGAGCCTGTCCGACCGCATTCTCGTCATTTACGAGGGTGAGATCGTCGGCGAACTTGACCCGAAGAAGACGACGCCCGAGGAGTTGGGGCTTTACATGGCGGGCGCCAAGCGAAATGTGGGGGAGGTTAAACAACATGCGTAAACAGACAGGTGCAGCCGCCCCTGCACGGGACAAAGAGGGCTTTCTCGCCCGCGAGGGGACGAAGACCGTCACCGCGTCGGTCTTTTCCATCCTCATCGGGCTTATCGTCGGCAGTATCATCATCCTGATTGTCGGGCTGACCACGCCGACCATCTCCTTCAAGGGCGCAACCGAGGGACTCCGCCTGGTCTTCCTCGGCATTCTCAGCACCGGGCGGGACGCCTCCGGCGCGCTGACCTTCGGCTTCAACCCGGTCAGCATCGGCGATATGCTGTTCCGCGCCACGCCGATTATCCTCACCGGTCTTTCGGTCGCGGTCGCGTTCAAAACCGGACTTTTCAACATCGGCGCACCCGGGCAGTACCTGATGGGCACGGCGGGCACGCTGTATGTGGCGCTGTCGGTGCCGACGGATGTTGTGCCCGCTGGGGTGGTCTGGTGTCTTGCGTTCCTTGCCGGTATTCTGGCGGGCGCGCTCTGGGGCGCGGTGCCCGGTATGCTCAAGGCGTTTCTCAACATCAATGAGGTCATTGCCTGCATCATGTCCAACTGGATTGCGGCAAGCCTCGTCACCTGGTTCTTCGATGTGAACAGCCAGCTCAAAAACGCCTCCGAGGCGGGCAAGGTCAGCTACATCTGCAAGACGACGGCAAACGGCGTCGCCACGCCGAAGATGTTCCTTGACAAGCTGTTTCCCGGCTCGCAGGTCAACGGCGGCATTCTCATCGCGGCGGTCATCGCCGTGCTGATCTGGGTGATGATGAGCCGCACCACCTTCGGCTACGCGCTCAAATCCTGCGGTGCCAACCGTTACGCCGCGAAATACGCGGGCATCAACGACAAGCGCTGCATCATCCTCTCGATGGCGATCGCGGGCGGCCTTTCCGGCGCGGCTGCCGCGCTCTACTGGCTGTCCGGCAACACCGAGTTCTTCTGGTCCACCTACCAGTCGCTGCCCACCGAGGGCTTCAACGGTATCCCGGTCGCCCTGCTTGCGGCAAATAACCCCGTGGCGGTCATTTTCACCGGCTGCTTCATGTCGATGCTGAACATCGCGGGTCTGCAGATCAAAAACCTCACCGCGTACAACGAGTATCTCACCGACATCATCATCGCCATCATCGTCTACCTCAGCTCGTTCTCGCTGGTGATCAAACTCTGGCTCTCCGGCAGGAACAAGAAGGCGGCGGTCGCGGCGCAGAGCGCGGCGGTCCCGGCAGACGACAAGGCGGCGGGCATGCCGCCGAAGGGCGCGGCTGAAAAGGAGGCAGACTGATGGTATTTCTGATTCAACAAACCATAAATTATGCGATACCGCTGCTGATCGTCGCGCTGGCAGGCGTGTTTGCGGAGCGCAGCGGCGTCATCAACCTGGCGCTGGAAGGTATCATGGTGTTCGGCGCGTTTGTCGGCGCGCTGTTCATCCGCATCATGCAGTCGAGCGGGCTGCTTGAGAAGAGCCAGGGGCAGTGGCTGCTGCTGCTGACCATGCTGGTCTGCGCCATTATGGGCGCTGTCTTCTCACTCCTGCTCTCCTTCTCCGCCATTAACTTAAAGGCGGACCAGACCATCGGCGGCACGGCGCTCAACCTGCTTGCGCCCGCGCTGGTCCTCTTCCTCATCAATGTCATTGCTCAGCAGAACAAGCTGGTCATCGACGGCGGCGCAACCACCTGGTTCATGATCAAAAAGAGCACCTTCGGCATCCCGAAGAACCAGGACATCGGTTTCCTCGGCGAATTGCTGATCCACAAGGTCTATCTCTCGACCTATGTCTGCATTCTGCTCTTCATCGTGCTGTCCGTGCTGCTGTACACCACCAAATTCGGTCTGCGTCTGCGTGCCTGCGGCGAAAATCCCCAGGCGGCGGCTTCGCTTGGCATCAATGTCTACAAGATGCGCTATGCCGGCACGACCATCTCGGGCGCGCTGTCCGGCATCGGCGGCTTTGTCTATGCACTCGCGGCGGCAGACGGCGCGGCGACCGGTGAGGTCGCGGGCTTCGGCTTCCTCGCCCTCGCGGTCATGATTTTCGGCAACTGGACGCCGGGCGACATCGCGGTGAGCGCACTGCTGTTCGGTCTGTTCAAGTGCATCGCGGCGGCGTATACCAGCATAGACTTAAACGGTGACGGCGTGTACTGGCTTGCCGAGATCGGCATTCCCTCGCACATCTATCGCCTGCTCCCGTACCTCATCACGCTTATCGTGCTTGCCTTTACCTCCAAGCGCTCGCGCGTACCGAAGGCGGAGGGCATCCCTTACGATAAGGGCGCAAGATAACGGAGGGACAGTATGGCTGATATGCTCATCATCGGTATAGCGGGCGGTTCCGGCAGCGGAAAAAGCACCATCGCGCGGCTGATTGCCGAGAAATTCGGCGGCGATGTGACGGTGCTCCGCCACGACGACTATTACAAGGCGCAGCATGACCTGCCGCTCGAGGAGCGCGCAAAGCAGAATTATGACTGCCCGGAGGCGTTTGACACGGCGCTGATGGCGGAGCACATCCGCGCGCTGCGTGAGGGAAAGGCAATCGACTGCCCGGTTTATGACTACATGATCCACGACCGCTCTGCCGAGACACGGCGCATCGAGCCGCGCCCCGTGCTGCTCATCGACGGCATTCTGGTGCTGGCCGATGCACGCCTGCGCGACCTCATGGACATCCGCATCTTTGTGGATACCGATGCGGACATCCGCATCCTGCGGCGCATCCGCCGCGATGTCAACAAGCGGCAGCGCACGCTCGAATCGGTCATGGAGCAGTATATGGCGACGGTCAAGCCGATGCATGAGGCGTATGTCGAGCCGAGCAAAAAATACGCGGACATCATCATTCCCGAGGGCGGGCACAATCTTGTCGCTCTCGAAATGTTGGAAAACCGCATCCGCGCGCACATCGGCGCATAAATCAATAAGGTCCGCAAAAGCACCCGCGCGGTGCTTTTGTGGGTTTGACAACCTTTTTTTCGGAGGATGCTATGAACAGAAAACCGATTGTCTTCCTGCTTTGCCTTGCCGCACTGCTCGTGTTTACGTTCTCGGCGGCTGCCGAGCGCGCGACGGTGACGGCGGACTTCGATGCCGACCCTGCGGCGGCGACCGCGCTGCTGCGCGCGGCGAAGACCGAGGGGTCGGCGGATTCCACCTGGGATGCGGGGGCGAAGACGCTGACCCTGCGCGGCGTGGACTTCACCACCGCGGCGCGCTGTGCCGTCGTGCTCCCGGCAGGCTCCACGCTGGTGCTTGCCGACGGCACGGAAAATTTCTTCGCGAGCGGTGATTTTGTCACCGAGGAGCGCGGGGAGAAGGACTACGAATACACCTATGTCTACGGCATTTATGCCGCGGGCGATTTGACTGTGCGCGGGGGCGGCAGCCTCACGGTGCGCGCCGGGAACTTTCAAAACACCGGTAAAACGCCGGAAAGCGTCGGGCTGTATGTCGGCGGTGACCTGACCATGTGGAGCGGCAATCTCACGGCGATGGGCGGCGCGGCGCGCTTTGTCGAGGCAAACACGGACGGCGGGGCATTCTCGGTCGGCGTCGAAGTCACGGGCGGCGATGTGCTGATTGCGGGCGGCTGCCTGCACGGCATCGCCGCAAAGGCTGTTGCGGCTGACGCATACGGCGACATGAGCAGCTTCTCGCGCGGCGTCTGTACGCTGAACGCCGATGTCACGGTCAGCGGCGACGGCAAGCTGTACGGTGAAGTCATGGAAGAGGCGTGCGTCAACTCGCTGCAGGTCGGCGTTTATGTCTCCGGCGGCAAGCTGTCGGCCTACAATACGGCAGAGGTCGTCGGCAAAGGCACGACCGGCGTCGATGTGACGGGCGAGATTCTGCTCGATGGCGGCGATTTGCGCGGCGTCGGCGGCATCGGCGGCGGATACGGCGGGTACGGCATCGATCTGGAGGGTACCGGCGCAGGTTATGCGAAAAAGTGGAGCGGCAATTTCACGGTTTCGGGCGGCGCGCTGTCCGCGGTCAGGGGCGTACATATGTATGCGCCCGACGGCACGAACAAAGCGGTCTTCCGCATGACGGGCGGCACCGGCACGATTGACAAGCTGTACGGCGCACAGCAGCTGCTGCTTGAGGGCGGAAGTCTCGCGGTCGGCAGCGATGCAGTGCCCGGCTCGGTCGGCGCAACCGCCGTTTCAATAACGGGCGGCAGCCTGGAGATCGTCGCCGAGGCGTGGACGGCTTCCGGCAGTTTCCCGCGCGGCTTTGCGCTCACTTGCGCAACGCTGGCAGTCAGCGGCGGCACGCTTTCCGCACGCTATGCAGTGACGGAGGAACGCAGCGAACTCCCCGTGCGGCTTGCGCTGGTGCAGGCGCAGCAAAGCGCCGATTTCACAGGCGGCACAGCGCTCTTTGATGCCGGTGTCGGCAACACCGCAGTCTTGTCCATGGTCTATCGGTACAGCAAGGACGGCGGTATCTATACGGACGGCGTCATCCGCATGCGCGGCGACGGCATGCACCTCACCGGCAGCCGGGAGACCCTGCCGTCCGCCGGCGCGGTATATCTGACGCAGAAATATTCGGATTCGCCGGTCGTATTCAGCGATGTCGAGCAGCGGGCGGTCACAGTGACGCTCATGGCGCTGGATAAGCGCTACGACGGCAGCACGGACTGCACGTTGACCGGTATTTTCGCAGGTGCGGACGCGGGCGATAGGCTCTTCCTCGGCACCGCCGACGCCAAGGCGCAGTTTGACACGCCGGATGTCGGCGCGGATAAACCGGTGACGGTCACGGGCAGCTTTGATGTTGCCGGGCAGCAGGCGTACAGGTACAGCCTGGTGCAGCCGTCCGCCGCCGGGCTCACCGCGCGGATCGACAAGGCGGAAGCCCCCACGCTTCCGGCAGCCGTGCATCGACAGAAGCCGACGGAGACCGGCACGCAGACCGTCGCGCTCCCCGTGCTGCCAAACGACGCCCACGACCTCGTGTATACGGTCGGCGCACCGACGCTCTCCGGCGCGGTGCGGGCGGACAGCTATGCTGTGGCAGACGGCGTGTTGACCTTTGCGCTGTCGGGCGGCGCGGACGGCGACACCGCAGAATTTACGGTGACGGTGCAGTCCCGCAACTATGCAGATGCAGCCTGCACGGTGACGGTTCGCCTTGCGTCGGTTGTTCCCGGTGATGTCAACGGCGACGGCGTTGTGACGAAACTTGACCTCCTCCGCCTGCAAAAGCATCTTGCCGGTTGGAATGTGGAGATTGACGCGGCGGCAGCCGATGTCAACGGCGACGGCGATGTAACCAAGGCAGACCTTCTCCGTTTGCAGAAGTACCTCGCAGGCTGGGATGTCAAACTCGGATAAAAAAGAAAAGAAAAAGGACGCGCGCAACGCGTCCTTTTTGTGTGGAAGAGTTCGTCTGTAAAGCAGCGTTCAGCAGTTAGCGTGGCGCAAGGCTCCCCTGTGTAAGGGGAGCTGTCAACGGAGTTGACTGAGGGGTTGTTTTTTTGCTCTGTAACAATCCCTCCGGTGCTCCGCACCACCTCCCTTTACACAAGGGAGGCTTAGTTAGAGCGCCATGATACGCCGGAAAGGCTATATCGCAGCAAGGATGCCTTACAGCACATAGAAATACACCGAGAAATAATGCAGAATCGAACCGGCGAGGACAAACAGGTGCCAGATGGAGTGCATATAGCGCACCTTCTTCATCTTGTAGAAGATGATGCCAACCGTATAGCAGACGCCGCCCACGAGAAGCAGAATCAGCCCGCCCGGCTCCATCGCGGCGAGCAGCGGTTTGACGGTCAGCACGATGCACCAGCCCATCGCGACATAGAGGATCATCTCGATTTTGCGGAAGCGGTTCAGCATCACCGCGTCAAAGACGATGCCGACGACCGCCAGCCCCCAGAGAATGCCGAACAGCGTCCAGCCGAGCGCGCCGCGCAGGGTCACCAGCAGATAGGGCGTGTAGGTGCCTGCAATCAGGAGGAAGATGGTCGTGTGATCGAAGATGCGGAACACGCGCTTGGCGCCCGCCGGGGTGAGCGCATGATAGAGCGTGGACATGGTGTAGAGGATGATGAGCGACGCGCCGTAGAGCGCGACCGAGACCACGCCGTAGGCGTCGCTGACATGCGCCGCGTGCACCACCAGCGTCACCAGCGCGGCAACCGACAGCCCCGCGCCGATGCCGTGCGACACCGCGTTGAAAATTTCCTCGCCGATGGTGTAGCGGCGTGTGATTTCATTTTTTTCTGCCACTTGATATGCTCCTTTGCTTTATCTCGTTTTCAAAACTATGTTACCACATTTCCATGTCCGTGTCAAGAGAAAAAGCGCGTTACAGGCGGCAAAGCGTTGACAAAATCCGCGGGATAAAGTATACTATTTGTGTTGGATTTTGACGAAACGGCAGGGAGGTGCGGGCATGAAGGCGTTTTCCATCACTTGGTATGAAAAGCTGCGCAAGCTGGACTATATCGTGCTGGCGGCGGTGCTGGGACTGACGCTCATGAGCCTGCTCACGCTCGCGGGCGCAGCCAACGACATCGGCACGAAGTATTTCTATGTGCAGCTCGGCGCGGCAGTGCTCGGCTTCGTCGCCATGGCGGTCATCTCCACGATCGACTATGAAGAGGTGGCGGACAAGTTCTCGGTGGTGCTCTTTGCCATCGGCGTGCTGATGCTCGGCGTCACGCTTGCCATCGGCACGGGCGACGGCAACAAGAGCTGGATTCGCTTTAGCTGGCTGCCCATCGGCATTCAACCGTCCGAGTTTGTCAAGGTGCTGTACATCGTCTCGTTTTCCAAGCACATCAGCCTCGTGCGGGACAAAATCAATCATCCGCTTTCGCTCCTGAAGCTCGGCGCGCATGCCGGCATCATCATCGGGCTGATCATGCTCCAGGGCGACCTCGGTTCGGCGCTGGTCTTCATGTTTATGACCGCCGCCATGCTCTATTGCGCGGGGCTCAGTTTCTGGTATTTCCTCGCGGCGGCGGGCGCTGTCGTCGCGGCTGCGCCGTTTTTGTGGGAGCACCTCGCCGAGTATCAGCAGCGCCGCATCATCGCGGGCTTCCGCCCGGAGATTGACCCCACCGACAAGGGTTTTCAGGCGCTCATGAGCCGCAATGCCATTGCGGCGGGCGGCTTCTTCGGCACGGGCTTTTCCGGCGGCACCGAGTATCAGAAGGTGCCCTATGTCCACACCGACTTCATTTTTGCCATCACCAGTGAGAAGTTCGGCTTTTTCGGCGCGCTGCTCGTCATTCTCATGCTGTGCGTGCTGGTCATCCGCGCGCTCGTGCTGGCGCAGAAGATGCGCGGCAGCTATGCGTCGTCCATGTGCGTCGGCGTCGCCGCCGTCCTCATCGCGCAGTCGGCGGAGAATATCGGCATGTGCCTTGCGCGCCTGCCGGTCGTCGGCATCACCCTGCCGTTCATGAGTTACGGCGGCTCTTCCATGGTCGCAAGCTATTGCCTCATCGGCATCGTGCAGAGCATCAACGCCCACCGCGGAAAATATTTTTTCGAAAGACAAAAAAAGTAGTGCAATTTTCAGAAAAGTATGTTATACTATGTAGTGTGATG
>CAKSLU010000021.1 GCA_934474225.1 uncultured Eubacteriales bacterium
CCGTCGATGCCGCGCACCTCGCCCGAGAGCGACAGTTCGCCGATGAACGCCATCTTTGCAAAGTCAAGCTCGGCGGGAATCGTGCCGCCACAGACCAGCACGCCGCAGAGCATTGCAAGGTCAAAGGCGGAGCCCTCTTTGCGGCGGTTGGCGGGCGCGAGGTTCAGAATGATTTCAAGCCCGGGGAAGCGGATGCCGCTGTTTTCGGCGGCGGCGCGGATGCGCTCCTTTGCTTCCTTGACGGCGGTGTCGGCAAGCCCGATGATTTCAAGCCCGGGCAGCTTTTTGCGTGCGCTGCACTCCACCGTGACCTCAAAGCCGTCAATGCCGCAGAGCGCGGCGGTATAAATTTTGGAGAGCAAGGCGGCACCTCCCGTTTTCGCTCGAATGTTTTGCGTCGTAAAGACATACAAATATAATTATAGCATAATCCATCGGAAAATGCAAGAATTTGCACGCCTTTGTCAAAAAAGCACCCGCCATGCGGCGGGTGCTTTGCAGGTGCTAACAAAGTCCTGTTATAAAACGGCGTTTGTCAGATGACCAACGGTAAGGCTCCCCTGTGCAAGGGGATAGCTGTACGAGACGCGCAGCGTCTCGCGGAGTTTTTCTTCGTCGGCTGAACACCGACGATTTCGCGAGCGAAACCGAAAAACATCCTGACGCCGCCTGAGGGGTTGTACCTTGTCTTTGTAACAATCCCTCCGTCGGCTACGCCGACACCTCCCTTTGCACAAGGGAGGCACGGATAGAACGGCGCAAATGCGGCGAGAGCAAGCCCACGCCCTACTGTAGGGGGCGGCGCCTTCGACGACCCGCAGGAAAATACGCAGCCTGCGGCTTTTGCAATCCGTCAGATTCTGGCGACGCCGGTCTCCCTTGCCGCCTTGACGACCGCTTCGGCAACGACCTTTGCCACATCCTTGTTGAGCGCGGAGGGGATGATGTTGTCCGCGCGCAGTTCGCTTTCGGGAATCAGGGAGGCGATCGCATACGAGGTTGCAACCTTCATCTCCTCGTTGATCTGCGATGCGCGGCAGTCCAGCGCGCCGCGGAAGATGCCCGGGAAGGCAAGGACATTGTTGATCTGGTTGGGGAAGTCGCTGCGGCCCGTGCCGACCACGCGCGCGCCTGCGGCAAGCGCTTCGTCGGGCATGATCTCGGGCGTGGGGTTTGCCATCGGGAAGACAATGGCGTCCTTCGCCATCGAGGCGACCATCTCACGCGAAACAATGCCGGGGGCGCTGACACCGATGAACACATCGGCACCCTTCATCGCGTCGGCAAGGTTGCCCTTTTCCATCGCGCGGTTGGTGATCTTCGCCATCTCCTCCTGCGCGGGGTTGTTCTCGGGCTTGCCCTCGTAAATCACGCCGAAGCGGTCAACCATGACGAGGTTCTTAAGACCGAGGTTCAAGAGGTGACGACCGATGGAGATGCCTGCGCTGCCCGCGCCGTTGATGACCAGCTTGATGTCGCAGATCTTCTTGCCGACAACCTTGAGCGCGTTGATGAGCGCCGCCGCACAGACGATGGCCGTGCCGTGCTGGTCGTCGTGGAAGACCGGGATGTCGCAGATCTCCTTCAGGCGTCTCTCAATCTCAAAGCAGCGGGGCGCGCTGATGTCCTCGAGGTTGATGCCGCCGAACGAGCCGGAGATGAGGTAGATGGTGCGGATGAGCTCCTCGGTGTCCTTCGAGCGGATGCAGAGCGGGAAGGCGTCCACATCGGCAAACTCCTTGAAGAGCGCGCATTTGCCCTCCATGACGGGCATGCCCGCCTCGGGACCGATGTCGCCGAGACCGAGCACGGCGGTGCCGTCGGTGATGACCGCGACGAGGTTGGAGCGGCGGGTCAGCTCAAAGGACTTGTTGTAGTCCTTCTGGATTTCCAGGCAGGGCTGGGCAACGCCGGGGGTGTAGGCGATGGAGAGGTCGTGGCGGTCGTTGACGCGGCAGCGCGAAATGACCTCGATTTTGCCCTTCCAGTTGTAGTGCGCCTGAAGCGATTCCTGTTTGATGTCCATGGTGGTGTCCTTTCTCAAAATGACATTATATATAATTGAAAGTTTGCATACATATAGCTATTATACCATTTCACGGCGCCGACTGCAAGCAGGCATGTGAAAAAAGCGGAATTATTTTGCACGGTGCCGCGCGCGCACGCGGCGGCGGATGTCGGCAAGGTCGCGGAGCATCTTGAGGCTGTCCGAGAAGACATGCACCTTGGATGCGCGGTGGTTGACGATTTTCACGGGAATCTCGCCGATGGTGTAACCGAGGGCGACGGCGGTCATGATCGCCTCAAAGTCAAAGGCGAAGCCGTCCGTCTCGCACACGGAGAAGACCGCCTCGGCAGCCTTGGCGGAGAACGCCTTGAACCCGCACTGCGAGTCGCTGAGTTTGAAGCCGCCGACGGCGCAGAGCACGCGGATGTAGGTTTTGGACGCCAGGCGGCGCAGCGGGGTGTAACCCTCGTAGCCGTCCTTGCCGATGTTGCGCGAGCCGATGATGACATCGTAGTCCGACGCAAGAAACATGTCGTACAGGCGGCGAATCACATCGGTGCCGTAGGCAAGGTCGCAGTCGGTGAAGAGGCGCACGTCGCCCTTCGCCGCAAGCATGCCCTGCCGCACGGCGCAGCCCTTGCCGCGGTTTTGCGCATAGGAAATGACGCGCACATGCGGCATGCCGCAGGTCTCCACAATCTCGCGGGAGCGGTCGGTGGAGCCGTCGTCGGAAAAGAGAATCTCGTAGTCGTCGAAATTCGCTTCCATGTAGGCGTGCAGCGCCTTGAGCGTGGCGGGGAGGATGGCCTCCTCGTTGTACATCGGGATAATCAGACTGAACATTTACTCTTCCTTTTTATATACACGGAGTTCAAAGTCAAGCGTGGCACGGAGCGTATGCAGCGCGTGCAGCCGCGCGGCGCGCTCCTTCTTTGTGCGGTAGAAATAGGGCGTCATCGTAAAGAGCGGGTAGATGTCGCCCTCTGCGATGTCGGCGGTATAGCGCAGGCTTTCCCCATGCAAAAGCGCAAGGTTTTCGGGGTAGTCGCGGCGCGTGTCGTTGGGAATCACCGTATCGTAGAGCGCTGCCTTCAGCTCGGTGAGGTGGTCGCGTCCGGCAGCCGCCGTGAGGAGGATGCCGCCCGGCTTCAGCACGCGGAAGGCTTCGTCCGCGGCAATCGGGGCAAACACGCTCATCACGCAGTCGCACGCACCGTCCATGAGCGGCAGGGCATAGACGCTCGCCGTCGTGTAGAGCAGCTCCCCCGCAAGTCCCGCGCGCTTTGCACGCTTGCCCGCGAGGGCGAGCGCATATTTGGAGAGGTCGGCGCCGAGCACGGCGGCAAACTTCTCGCCCACCGCCTCGGTGTAGTACCCCTCGCCGCAGCCTGCGTCGCAGAGCAGGGAAAAGCCCGGCGCATGGGCAAGCGCCAGGCGCGTGAGCGCGTCGGCAAGCGGCGCGTAATAGCCGCTTCGGAGAAAGGTCTGCCGCGCCGCCGCCATCTCGGCGGTGTCGCCGCTCTGCGGCAGGTGGGTATTCAGGTTGACATAGCCGGCGCGCGCCATGTCGTAGGTGTGCCGCCGTGCGCCGCCGCAGACAAGCGATGTGCCGACGGTGGCAAGCGGCTCGCCGCACAGGGGGCAGCGCAGGGCGGCGCGCAGAATTTCATTTTCCAAAAAAGTCGCCCTCCCTTTTACCGCAAAATCAACATATCATCATATTATTATACATATCTTTATCCGGCAATACAAGACTTTTTCGGAAAAGAGTGACGGAATATGCGCATTTTCGAGCTTTCTCGCGGCGACCGACGGCGCGTTGTCGGGCTGCCTGCGGACGTCGGTCGCCGTCGGTATTATGAGAGCCTCGGGCTTTCCCCCGACGCGACGGTAGAGGTGATTTTTGCGGCGCGGTACGGGCTTGCGGTGCGCGTGGCGGGCGTGCGGCTTGCGCTGAGCCGGGACGCCGCGCTTGAGGTGGAGGTGAGCGAGCATGATGCGGCTTTTGCTGTGCGGCAATCCCAATTCGGGCAAGAGCACGCTGTTTAATCGGCTGTGCGGCGCGCACAGGCAGACCGGCAACTTCGCGGGGGTGACGGTGGACGCCGGGGCGGGCAGCCTTGTATACGACGGTGAGCCGGTCACGGTGGTGGACCTGCCGGGCATGTATGCGCTGGCGGCGCACGGCACGGAGGAGCAGGTCTCTGCCGACGCACTGCGCAGCACAGACGGCGTGCTCGTGAATGTCATGGATGCCGCCGCCATAGAGCGCGGACTGCTGCTCACCGCGTCGCTGGCGGCGCTGCACCGCCCGATGGTGCTGGCGCTGAACATGGCGGATGAGCTGGAAGCGCGCGGGGTGACGGTGGATGCAGAGGAACTCACGCGCCGCACCGGCATCCCCGCCGTTTTCGTCTCGGCGCGGCGCGGAGAGGGCATCGACGCGCTGCTTGCCGCCGCGCGGCATGCGCCGATTCCGCAGGGCGGGTTCGATGCGCATGCGGTTGCTGCCGCCGTCGTGACGGCGCGGCGGGACGAGAGCCGCGACGACCGCATCGACCGTGTGGTGCTGCGCCCGTATGTGGGGCTGCCGCTTGCCGCTCTGCTGGTCGCCGCCGCGCTGCTTTTGTCGTTCGGCAGCGTCGGCGCATGGCTGAAAGGCGGGTTCGACGCGCTGCTTGCCGCCTGCATCCGCGCGCCTGTCGCGGCGCTTAGCGCCCGTTTTGCGGTGGAGCCGCACCTCGCGTCTTTTCTGCTTGACGGCGTGTGCGCGGGCGTGCTCGGCGTGCTCGGCTTTCTGCCGCAGGTCGCGCTCTTGTTTCTCTGCCTATCAATATTCGAGGACAGCGGGCTTGCCGCGCGCATGGCGTTTCTCTGCGACCCGCTCCTTGCGCGCTTCGGGCTTTCCGGGCGGGCGTTCTTCCCACTCTGCGTCGGCTTCGGCTGCACGGTGCCCGCCGTGATGGCGGCGCGCGTCGCCCCACCGCGTGAGCGGGGGGTGCTGGTTTTCTGCCTCCCGTTCATCTGCTGCCCGGCGCGCGCACCGGTTTTTGCGCTCATCGCCGCCGCGCTCTTCCCGGCGATGGGGCTTTTGCCGCTGCTGCTTCTGTATGCGCTCGGGCTTTGCGCGGCGCTCTTTGCGGCAGCGCTGCTTGCGCGCCGCAGCGGCGGGCGGAGCGCCTTTGTCATGGAGCTGCCACCCTATCGCCTGCCGCATCTGCGGACGCTTGTCGCCGCGGTGCTTGCCAAATGCCGCGACTTCCTCTTCCGCGCGGGGACGCTGATTTTCCTTGCCTCGGCGGCGGTCTGGCTGCTTCAAAATCTCGGACCGCGCGGCTTTGCGGCGTCGCCGGAGGACAGCTTTCTTTTTCGCATCGGCAGCGCGGCGTCGGCGCCGCTTGCGCCGCTCGGCTTCGGCAATGCGACGGCTGCATCGGCGCTGCTGCTCGGCTTTTTTGCCAAGGAAACGATTCTGTCCACCTTCGGCGTGCTGGCGGGGAATCTGCCCCTTGCCGACGCGGTGCGCGCCCTGTTTACGCCCGCCTCGGCGGCGGCTTTCCTTGTCTTTTCGCTCCTGTACACGCCCTGCCTCGCCACCGTGGCGGTGCTTCGCCGCGAATGCGGCGCGCGGCGCGCCGCCGCCGTCGTCGGCTTTGACCTCGCCTTCGCCTACGCCGCCGCATGGCTGACCTATACCGCTGCAAAGCTGTTTGCATAAAAAGCGGACTGCCATAGGCAGTCCGCTTTTGTTTTAGCTTTTGTCAGAATCATAAGATATGGCGGGAAAGGTGCGGCGGGAGCAAGCCCCCGCCCTACTTGTAGGGACCGGCGTCCCCGACGGTCCGTGCCGCATTTCCGCATTTTTCTCAGTCTCTGTACAGCGCGTTGTAGATTTTGAGGAACTTCTCGTCGCGGCAGCGGAGCGCCTCGGCGTCCTTGCCGTCTGCGTAGTCGTAGAAGCCCTTGCCGCTCTTGACGCCGAACTCGCCGCGCTTGTAATGGTCGTCCAGCAGCTTTTGCACATCGGTCGCGTTGCACAGCTCGGCATTCAGATAGGAGGCGATGTGGTGGAAGGTGTCGATGCCGCCGAAGTCCACGACCTCAAACGGGCCGAACGCCGCATAGCGGAAGCCGAGTCCGTACTTCATGCAGGCGTCCACATCCGCGACGTCCGCGATGCCGTCCTCGACCAGCGAAATGCACTCGCGGAGAATGGCAAGCTGGATGCGGTTGAGGATAAAGCCGGGCACATCCTTTTTGCAGACGGTGGTCTTTTTGCCGACGGCGTGCGCCAGTGCGATCACCGCCTCGGTGGAGGCGTCGTCGGTCTCGCTGCCGCGGATGATCTCGATGCAGGGGATCAGGTGCGCCGGATTCATCCAGTGCATGCCGAGAAAACGGTGCTTGCCGACGATGTCCACGGCGATGCTGTCGATGGACAGCCCGGATGTGTTGGTGGTGAGGATCGCCTCGGGGCGGACGATGCGGGAGAGCCTTGCCCAAAAGTCCTGCTTGACATCCAACTTTTCGATGATGCTTTCAATGATGATGTCGCGGTCGGCGAGCGCGTCAAGCGCACTTGTAAAGCGGAGCGCCGCAAGCGTCCGTGCCGCTTCGGTCTCCGTGACCTCGCCTGCCTCCACCTGCGCCGCCTGGTTCAGCTCGACCAGGCGCTTGCCCTTTTCCAGTGCCGCGTCAAATGCGTCGTACACGACCACATCGTAGCCGTAGCGCGCAAAAATCTGGGACATGCTGGCGCCCATCAGTCCTGCGCCCGCGATGCCGATTTTCTTGATTTCCATGGTTCAACCTCCGAAAACAGACTTTATTCTTTTATTATAGTCGGCACTCCTGCCCACGTAAATGTGCAAAATGCGCGGATTTGCGCTTTTCGCTGATGCTTTCCGCGCGCTGCCTCTTGCAAATTGCGCGCGGATGTGCTATGATAATCCCAGTTTTTCCGGCATTGGAGTGAAGAAAGATGCAGAACATGATTTTTCCCGCGGGCTATCGCCCGGTACTCGACATTTTCGAGACGCAGCGCGCCATCAAGATTGTCAAGGACACCTTTGAGCGCGTGCTGGCAGCGGCGCTCAACCTTGAGCGCGTCACCGCACCGGTCATTGTCCGCGCCGACAGCGGTATCAACGACGACCTGAACGGCGTGGAGCGCAAGGTGCATTTTACCATGAAAGAAATCGGCGGCGAGGCTGAGGTCGTGCAGTCGCTGGCGAAGTGGAAGCGCATGGCGCTGATGCGCTACAACTTCCGCGTCGGCAAGGGACTGTACACCGATATGAGCGCAATCCGCCGCGACGATGATGCGGACAACCTGCATTCCATCTATGTCGACCAGTGGGACTGGGAGAAGATCATCACGCGCGACCAGCGCACCGAGGATTATCTCCGCGCCACGGTGACCAGCATCGTCCGCGCCATCTGCGCCACGCACCTGACCGTCAAGGCAAGCTATCCGCAGCTGACGCACATGACCTGCGAGACCCCCTATTTCATCACTTCGCAGGAACTGGCGGACCTCTATCCCGACCTTGACCCGCATGCGCGCGAAAACCGCATCGTGAAGGAGCACAAGACCGTCTTCATCATGCAGATCGGCGGCAAACTGCGCGACGGCTCGCGCCACGACGGCAGAGCACCCGACTATGACGACTGGGCGCTCAACGGCGACCTGCTCATGTGGAGCGATGTGCTGAACTGCGCCATTGAGCTTAGCTCCATGGGCATCCGCGTGGATGAAAAGTCGCTGGCGGCGCAGCTGGCGGCAGCCGGATGCGAGGACAGAATGAAGTATACCTACCACCAGATGATTGCAAACGGCACGCTGCCGCTGACTATCGGCGGCGGTATCGGGCAGTCCCGTCTCTGCATGCTGATGCTGGAGAAGGCGCACATCGGCGAGGTGCAGTCCTCGGTCTGGCCCGAAGATATGGAGCAGAAATGCGCCGATGCGGGCATTATCCTACTGTAAATGTAGGTTAATCCGCACAAAAAACTGCGCAGAACATGGTGCATTTTGCCGCAAAACACCGTAATTTCGTCAATCTGCAAATTTCCTATTGACATTTTGCGGCGGCGGGCGTATAATCGACACATCAACAAAGAAACGGAGAAAAACAATGCTTGGTTATTTTGCAATGGCTATGATGTGCATGTGCATGGGCATGATGTCTATGCGCAGCCTTTGTCGTGCAAAATAAATCTCGCGGTTATTCTTTTTCTGTGTATGTCAAGCGGAAAGCCGAGAGGTTTTCCGCTTCTTTTTGTGAAATGTGCAATCAGTGAAAGGAACGGCTATGATCGAAATCCGAAATTTGGCGAAGACCTATCACGGCGCCGAGGGTGACTTCACGGCAGTGAAGAACATCAACCTGACGATAAACGATGGGGACATCTTCGGCATTATCGGGCTTTCCGGCGCAGGGAAGTCCACCCTGGTGCGATGTATCAATCTGCTGGAAATCCCCACCGAGGGGGATGTGCTGGTGGACGGCAAGTCCATGCTGTCGCTCTCGCGGCGTGAACTGCTGGCGGCGCGGCAGAAAATCGGGATGATCTTCCAGGGCTTCAATCTGCTCTCTCAGCGCACAGCGCTGGACAATATCACCTATCCGCTCGAGATTGCCGGCGTCAAGCGTGCGCAGGCAGTCAAGCGGGCACGGGAGCTGCTGGATATGGTCGGCCTTGCCGACAAAGAAAAATCTTATCCGTCTCAGCTTTCCGGCGGGCAGAAGCAGCGTGTCGCCATTGCCCGCGCCCTCGCCACCGAGCCGCATGTGCTGCTCTGCGACGAGGCGACCAGCGCCCTTGACCCGACGACCACTGTGCAAATTCTCGATTTGCTCCGGGAAATCAACCATCGCCTCGGCGTCACCATTGTGGTGATTACGCATGAGATGCGCGTGATTGAGAAAATCTGCAACCGCGTGGCGGTCATCGACGCTTCCGAAATTGCCGAGGAGGGGCTTGTCAGCGAAGTCTTCCTCCGCCCGAAGTCCGCTATCGCCCGTCGGCTGATTATGCCGCAGGGCGGCGAGGGCATCGAGAGCGTGCTCGGCTCACGCTGCATCCGCGTCACCTTCGACGGCAGCGATACCGCAGAGCCGATTATCTCCAAGATGACGATGGAGTGCCGCGCGGCGGTCAACATCGTCTTCGCCAACACAAAGTCGCTCGGCGGCAAGGTGTACGGGCAGATGGTGCTCCAGCTTCCCGCTGACGAAAGCGCACAGGCGCGCGTGCTGGATTATATGCAGCACACCGGGCTTGCATTCTCCGAGGAGGTGTATACGGATGGCAACTGAACAGCTCACGCAGATGCTCTTACAGGGCACGTGGGATACGCTCTATGTCACGGTCGTGTCCACGCTGCTTGCCTATGTCATCGGCATTCCGCTCGGCGTCCTGCTGTACGGTACGGCGCAGGGCAGCCTCTTTCCGAACAAGGCGGTCAACACGGTCATCGGCGTTGTGGTCAACATCCTGCGCTCGATTCCGTTCATCATCCTTCTGATTCTGACGCAGCCGGTCGCCAAGGCGATGGTCGGCAGCAAGCTCGGCAATCAGGCGTTCATTGTGTACCTCGTGATTGCGGCAGCACCGTTTGTGGCGCGCATGATCGAATCCTCGCTCCGCGAGGTGGACGGCGGCGTCATTGAGGCGGCGCAGTCCATGGGTTCGAGCAACTTTCAGATTATTTACAAGGTGCTTATTCCCGAGGCAAAGCCGTCGCTGCTCGTCGGCTCGGCGATCGCCATCACCACCATCCTCGGCTACACCCCGATGACCTACCTCGTCGGTGGCGGCGGACTCGGTCAACTTGCCATTCAGTACGGCATCTACCGCTCCAACGCAACCATGATGTATGCCGCATCCCTGCTCATCATCCTCTTGGTGCAGATCATGCAGGAGGTGCTCAGCGCCGTCGCCAAGAAGAGCGACAAGCGCATCCGCAAATAAGCGCACAAACCCATTTACATAAAACAAAATTTATTTTTAAGGAGACCAAAACCATGAAAAAGCTGCTTTCCCTCATCCTTGTTGCCGCACTGCTCTGCGTAGGCTTCGCATCCTGCGGCAAGACCGAGACCGAGACCAAAGTCCTCAAGGTCGCTGCGACCTCCGCACCGCACGCCGAGATTCTCGAGCAGTGCAAGCCGCTGATGGCTGAAAAGGGCTACGACCTCCAGATCACCGTTGTCGATGACTATGTCATCCCGAACACGGCTACCGAGGACGGCGAAGTTGATGCAAACTACTTCCAGCACACCCCGTATCTGAACGAGTTCAACCAGAGCCGCGGCACGCACCTCGTTTCTGTCGCTGCAATCCACTATGAGCCTTTCGGCATCTATGCCGGCACGGTGAAGTCGCTGGCAGACCTGCCGGACGGCGCAAAGATTGCCGTTCCGAACGATGCAACCAACGAGGCGCGCGCACTCCAGCTGCTCGCCGCACAGGGTCTGATCACTCTGAAGGACGGCGTCGGTCTGAACGCAACCAAGGTGGACATCACCTCGAACCCGAAGAACTTTGAGATCGTCGAGATGGAAGCAGCGCTGCTCCCCACCGTGCTCGATGATGTTGCAGTCGCCGTCATCAACGGCAACTATGCACTGGCAGCCGGCCTGAAGGTGAAGGACGCCATTGCCGTTGAGGCAGCGGACTCCGAGGCAGCCGAGACCTTTGCAAATGTCCTTGTTGTCAAGGAAGGCAACGAGAAGAACGAAGGCGTGCTTGCCCTTGCCGAGGTTCTCAAGAGCGAGACGATTAAGAAGTTTATTGAGGAGCATTATGAGGGCGCCGTCGTCCCCATGTTCTAAAAACAGGACTGCCGCCTTCGGCGCAGACCAAAAAAGAACGCTTGCTGCAGGCAAGCGTTCTTTTTTTAGCCGCGTTTGCCGATTTGCCTTATGGAAATAAGGCTGCATCGGCAAGCGTGGCTTCTGCATCCGAATCCGGCAAGTCCGGAGACTTCTATATAGGCTTCCCCGGCGGGGAAGCTGGCGCGTAGCGCCTGATGAGGGATTGCGCAAAGCAAAACATCGCACTATGCTGTGCCGGCTGCCTGCATGCCCTCATCCGTCGCCGTTCGGCGACACCTTCCCCAAGGGGGAAGGCTTGGATGTGGCGCCGTCTGTCTCCCGCCGCATCCATACCGATGTAACTATTGTAGGGACCGGCGTCCTCGACGGTCCGCACCCACCAAAGCAAAAACCGGGCGGTTCGACAGCCGTCCGGTTCCCTTGAATATCCTTTTTACAACTCCACATTATCGAGGCTGCTTGCCTGCATGGACATGCGCATGATGATCTCGGCAAATTTGCGCTCGTCGATGGGGAAGCCGCTGCTGACCCACTCTTTGAGCAGTTCAAGCGCGCCGCTTACGCAATAGATGTACTGATAGCGCTCGATCAGCGAATCGCGGATGAGGTTCTGCTTGTGATACTTGCCCATGATGGTGGAGGCGAGGCGCTGGTTGAAGTTGACGCGCCCGGTCTTGAGGAGCAGGATGCGGAACAGCTTTTCATTTTCCTTCACATAGCGGAAGAAATCGGTCAGCATATTGAAGAACCGCTCGCCGTTGCCCTCGGTGAGAAAGTCCGAGTCCACCGGCAGCTGCTGCATCACATCGGATTCGATTTCGCGCAGCACCTGCGCCGCGTCCTCGTAGTGCGCATAAAAGGTGGAACGGTTCAAATCTGCGGTGTTGCAGATGTCGGTGACGGTGATCTTGTCGAGCGGCTTTTTGTCGAGCAACTCCAAAAGAGCGTCTTTGATAATTTTTTTTGTCATGCGCACGCGCCTGTTTTCTGCCATCGGGGATGCCTCCGTGTATCTTTTGTGAAATTCCGTACAGATTAAATACAGCTGTCGGAAACACAGCATTTTCAAAACGATTGGCTGTTGATTTTCCGACATTGTGTTGATATAATAATCATACACGCAAAACCCCGATTTGTCAAGGAGGCAACGAAAAAATGCAAATGCAGATTTACAAAGCGCCCCGCTATGCGGATTTTCGCGAGCTGTTCTGCGGCATGGCAACCGCTTACGGTCGCCGTCCCGCGTTCCAGCTGCGCGTCGCCGAGGGAAAATATACTTATATATCGTTCATTGAACTGCGCGACCGCTTCTATGCGCTGTGCAGCGCTTTTCTACGCGCCGGGCTCGGCGGCAAGCATATCGCCGTCATCGGCAAAAACCGCTTTGAGTGGGTGCTTGCCTATGTCGCGGCGGCAACAGTCGGCGTCGCCGTTCCGCTGGACAAGGAGTTGTCGGCGGCGGATGTGAAGGACTTCATGCGCGCGGCAGACTGCGCTGCCATCTGCTTTGACGAGGAGGCGGCAAAGAAACTGTACCCCACGCTGGATGCAGGTGTGCAGCCCTACTTCTTCTCGGAGATTGACGCCCTGTCGCAGCCGAGCAGCCGCACCGATTTCGCCGCCGTGAATGCATTGGAGATTCCGCGCGACGCAGCACAGATTCTGCTGTTCACCTCGGGCACAACCGGGAGTTCCAAGGGTGTCTGCCTGTCGCAGTTCAACATCTGCTCGGTCATTTGCTATTCCATGCGGGTCATCCATTTCGCACCCGGTGACAAAACGCTGTCCATCCTGCCGCTGCATCACACCTATGAGAGCACGATGAACTGCCTTTATGCGCTTGCAAGCGGCGTTTGCATTGCGTATTGCGACGGGCTCACGAAGATTGCCAAGAACGCGGCGGAGTATCAGCCCACCGTGCTCACCGTCGTCCCCGCGCTGCTGGTCGCCCTGCACAAGCGCATCCGCGCCTCGGTGATTGCGGGCTGCCCCGAGAAGTACAAGACCATATTCGAGACCGAGCCGCTGGCGGCGGCGCTTGCCAAGGTGCCGTTTTTCGTCCGCCATGCGATCTGCACCAAGGTGAAAAAGTCGTTCGGCGGCAAGCTGCACACCTTTATCCTCGGCGCGGCCAAGCTGGACGCCGAGCTGGCGCTCGACTTCAACGCGCTCGGCTTCACGCTCTATCAGGGCTACGGCCTTACTGAGACCGCGCCGCTCTTGGCGTGCAACAACGATTTCTTCTACGACCCCGAGTCGGTCGGCATCGCGCTGCCCGGCGTGACGCTGCGCATTGACGAGCCGAACGAGGAGGGCGTCGGCGAGATTGTCGCCCGCGGCGACAATGTGATGCTCGGCTACTACAACGACGCAGCGGCGACCGACGCGGTGCTGCGGGACGGCTGGTTCCACACCGGCGACCTCGGGCGCATCGACGCGCGCGGCGCGCTCTTCATCTGCGGGCGCAGCAAGAATGTGATCGTCACGGCAAACGGCAAGAATATTTACCCCGAGGAGCTGGAGACCCGCCTCGCGCAGTTTGACACTATCTGCGAGGCGCTGGTGCTGGAAGCACGGCGCGGCGACGAGCCTTGTGTCAAGGCGAAAATCTACCCGAACGCTGCCGCCCTGCGCGAAAAGCTCGGGCATGTGCCGAGCGCCGACGAGGTGCAGAGCGAGGTGCGCGCCGTCGTGCAGGCGGTCAACGCGCAGATGCCCGGCTACAAGCACATCAAGGTCGTCGAAATCCTCGAAGAACCGCTTGAAAAGACCACCACGCAGAAGATCAAGCGCTTCGGCGACAATACAAAGTAAATGGCGCATACAAAAACGCACCGATGTCGACATCGGTGCGTTTTTTGTTCAATTTGCGAAAGAAATCGCGCATTATTTTTCGCTGCTATGTGGTAAACTCCACTTGTAATGTGCGGCAAGCAGGCGTATAATAATGACGGTCATGGCGCCGATGAACATGGCGGGCGCTTTGCCGAGCGGTACATAGAGTCCGGCGCAGAGAATGGCGCCGACTGCCGATGCGCAGGCATAGACATGCTTGACGAAGATGTAGGGCGTGTTGCCCGCCATCACATCGCGGAGCACACCGCCGCCCACGCCGGTGATGGTGCCGACGAAGACCAAGAGAAAGAATGTATAGTCGTGCGACAGCTCGTAGGCGGTGTTGATGCCTACGACGGTGAAAATACCAAGCCCGAGCGAGTCCATCACCAGCATCATGCGGTCATAGAGCGCATGATTGTGCGTCAGCAGATGCCGCACCTGCGGGATGAAGACCACGACGGACACGAAAATGGCAAGCAGGGCATAGACCGGCTCGCGAAACATGACCGGCGGGGTGTTGCCCAGCAGAATGTCGCGCAGCGCGCCGCCGCCGACTGCCGTGGTCAGCCCCAAAATCGCCACGCCGAAGATGTCCATGTTCTTTTTCAGTGCGACCATCGCGCCCGATACGGCAAAGGCGACTGTGCCGATCAGTTCGAGGATCAGAATCGAAATTTGCATAAGCGCCTCCGATAGGAATGTACGCAATCATTCTATATGAAACGCGGCGAAAATGCAAGAGGAATTTTCTATTGTATGCATCCGGCAATTTTGTCGGTGGACCCGCATCTGCGGGATATGCAGAAAATCACACACGGACAGGAGGGAAGAAGAAGATGAAGTATGTATGTGATGCCTGCGGCTGGATTTACGATGAAGAAGAAGGTTATCCCGAAGGAGGCATTGCGCCGGGCACGGCGTGGGAAGATGTCCCCGAGGATTTTGAATGCCCGCTCTGCGGCGTCGGCAAGGAGAACTTCTCCGAGACCGACGAGTGAGACGGCAGCATAGAAGCGCAAAAAAGCCGACCGCAAGGTCGGCTTTTTTATGCGAAGTTTTCCTTTACAAAGCAAGGAAAGTCTTGTATAATAGAAGCACTCCATGCAATATTCGTACATTTTTAGGAGGATTACAATGGAGAAACTATTTTTGCTTTTATTTGCAGTGCTGATGCTGTTCCCCCTTGTCGCCTGCGGCAAACCGGCAGCGCCCGTCGACGGTACGGGAGAGCCTGCACCCGTGGACAGTGAAGCGAGTACAGCTGTCACCGAGGCGCACATACATACCGACCCGGATGGGGACGGGCGGTGCGACTGCGGCCTGTATTTCGGCAACTGCGGCAATCGGCTGACTTGGACGCTGGATGCGGAGACCGGCATCCTGACCGTCACAGGCAGCGGGGATATGTTTGCCTTTACGGAGGGAGACGCGCCGTGGGAAGCGCAGAAGCCGCTGATTCGCACGCTTGTTTTGGAAGACGGCGTAACCGGCATCGGCGTTGCCGCCTTCGCGGGCTGCGAGAATTTAACGTCTGTTACGGCACCGGCAAGTCTGCTGCACATCGAGCGGCATGCGCTGGATCATACAGCGTGGGTGGCGGAGCAGCCGGATGGCGTTTGGTATGTGGGCAAAATTGCCTGCGGTTATAAGGGCGAAGCGCCTTCCAACGGCGAATTGCAGCTGAAAGCGGATACCGAAGCGATTGCTGCCGGTGCATTTTCCGATTGTACAGCTATTGCGGCAGTGACGATTCCAGAGACCGTCAGAGAGATTGGCAGCGGCGCATTTGAAGGCTGCGTCGGGCTTGAACGGGTCGTAATCGAGGGTGCAAATTGCGCTGTGAATGCGGCAGATGTGTTCCCTGCAAATGCGGTGCTCTATGTGCAGGAAGGCGCTGCAATGGCGTCCGCTGCAACAACGGCCGGTTTTACGGTCAAGGTGATGTGCAAGACGCATCAGTATGCCGATGATTTCACGGTGGATGTCCCCGCGTCCTGCATGACGCCCGGCGTGAAGTCCCGCCATTGCAAGCTTTGCGATGCGCGCATTGCGGAAACCGAGATTCCCGCCACGGGCAAGCATGTTGGCTCCGGCAAGGATATTCGCGCACTGTGCAGCCGTTGCGGCTGCTATTTTGGTATCTGCGGGAAGAATGCAGATGACTACGACGGCACGAGTGACAATCTCACATGGGAACTGAATCCGGAAACCGGCGTATTGGTCATTCGCGGCGAAGGAGAAATGCGCGAATATGGGGATATGTATGCGGCAGACAACAGTCCATGGAAGGAGAATGAAGAAAGTGCACGCATTCGGCAGGTGATCATTGAGGAGGGCGTGACCAGAATCGGCGCATATGCGTTTGGCTGGTGTGAAAATTTAACCTCTATTTCGGTGCCTGCTTCGCTTAAGACAATCGGTTCTGGTGCGTTTTACGATACTGCATGGTATGAGAATCAACCGGACGGCCTTGTCTATATCGGCAGTGTGCTCTATGCATATAAAGGAAGCGAACAAATGCCTGCCGGAACGAAAATCGAGATTCGGGCGGGGACGACCGGGATTACGGACCTTGCATTTCGGCGGTGTGAGAATCTGGTCTCCATCAAAATCCCGGCAAGTGTGATTTCTTACGGTAGGAACTCCTTTGGCTATACATTTAGAGAATGCAAGAACTTGGTAGATGTTGAATTGTCGCCAAACTGCACAGAACTTGTAAACGGAATGTTTGACGGATGTACGGCGCTGCAGTCGATTCGGATTCCGGAGGGCGTTTCAGTGATTAGCGGCAGTTGGCCTATTGGCCACATGCAAAGCCCCTTTTACGGATGTACGAACCTGCGGAGCATTGAAATCCCGGCGAGTATGCAGACAATTGAAGACGGCGCGTTTGCAGGCTGCGACAGCTTAACTGCGCTGCAGATTGCGCCCGACAATCCGCATATTATCTTTGAAAACGGCGCTGTGCTCAGCAAAGACCGAAAGAGCTTTATATGTGCGGTTCCGGCTGCCGTCGGCAGCGAGTATACGGTGCCGGAAGGAGTTGAAAGGTTTGCATATAGAGCATTTTGTGGCTGCGAGCAACTGAAAACGTTGATTCTTCCTGCCGGCTTGCAGGAAGTGGACCGGGCGATTGACCTGTTCGGCAGTCCGTCTTTTGGTGAACCATATCCCAGGGATATCGTTTTCAAAAATTCAAATATGAGTGTCGATTCCATGTTGAATCTGCTGGGCGATATAACTTATATGCAGCAGTATGATATGGAAATTATAACACTGCATGGTGCAAGTGGGTCAAATGTTGAGACATTTGCACGCGAGCACGGCTATGCTTTTGCGGCAGAATGACAAATCAAAGGCGCACATATGAAAAAAGCCGACCGCGAGGTCGGCTTTTTTGTATGCAGTTCGTGCTGTGCTTACTTCTTGGCGGCGACAAGGTCGCGGGCGACCTCGGCGATATGCTGCGCCGTCAGGCCGTAGGCTTCCAGCAGGTCGGGCACCTGCCCGCTCTTGCCGAACTTGTCCTGCACGCCGACGCGGCGCATCGGCACGGGCATCTTCTCCGAGAGGACCTCGGCAACCGCGCTGCCAAGCCCGCCGATGATGCTGTGCTCCTCTGCGGTGACCACGGCGCCGGTCTCTTTGGCTGCCTTGACAAGCAGATTCTCGTCAATCGGCTTTACCGTGTGGATGTTGATGACGCGGGCGCTGATGCCCTCGGCGCGCAGCAGTGCGGCTGCCTCAAGCGCCATCGAGACGCAGAGACCCGTCGCGACGATGGAGACATCCTTGCCGTCGCACAGCTCTTCGCCGCGCCCGATTTCAAAGTGATAGCTGTCGTCATGAATCACCGGCACGGCGTATCTGCCGAAACGCAGGTAGACCGGGCCCTTCATGTCGATGGCTGCCTTGACGGCGGCACGCGCCTCGACGGCGTCCGCCGGGTTGATGATCGTCATGCCGGGGATGGTGCGCATCAGCGCGATGTCCTCATTGCACTGGTGGGTCGCGCCGTCCTCGCCGACCGTGATGCCGGCGTGCGTTGCGCCGATCTTCACATTGAGGTGCGGGTAGCCGATGCAGTTGCGGATCTGCTCAAAGGCTCTGCCCGCGGCAAACATCGCAAAGCTGGAGGCAAACGGAATCATGCCCGCCGCGGCAAGCCCTGCCGCAACGCCCATCATATTACCCTCGGCAATGCCGCAGTCGAAGAAGCGGTCGGGATACGCCGCCTTGAACTTGCAGGTCTTGGTCGCCTCGGCAAGGTCTGCGTCGAGGACGACGAGGTTCGGATACTGTGCGCCGAGCTCGACCAGCGCGTCGCCGTATGCCTCACGGGTTGCTTTCTTTTCAGTCATGGTCGGCACCTCCTCAAAGCTCTGCCATGGCGGCGGCATATTGTTCATCATTCGGCGCTTTGCCGTGCCAGCCGACCTGATTTTCCATAAAGGACACGCCCTTGCCCTTGACGGTGTGCGCGACAATGGCGGTGGGCTTGCCCTTGTGCGCCTTTGCCGCCTCGACGGCAGCCTCAATTTCGTCAAAGTTGTGCCCGTCGATTACGATGACATTCCAGCCGAACGCGCGGAACTTTTCGTCAAGCGGCGTCGGGTCGATGACATCGGTGACTTTGCCGTCAATCTGCAGACCGTTGAAGTCGAGGAACATGGTCAGATTGTCGAGACCGTAGTGCGCGGCGAACATCGCCGCCTCCCAGACCTGCCCCTCCTCGCTCTCGCCGTCGCCGACCGCGCAGTAGACGCGGTAGGACGCATCGGTGCACTTGCCTGCCAGCGCGATGCCGCAGGCGGCGGAGAAGCCGAGACCGAGCGAGCCGGTGGACATATCCACGCCGGGGACGCCCTTCATGTCGGGGTGACCCTGCAGATAGCTGCCGGTTTTGCGGAGCGTCTTCAAATCCTCGACGGGGAAGTAGCCGCGGTTGGCCAGCGCCGCATAGAGCGCGGGCGCGGCATGCCCCTTGGAGAGGACAAAGCGGTCGCGGTTCGGCATGGTCGGATTCTTCGGGTCAATCTTCATTTCGGCAAAGTACAGGTAGGTCACAATGTCGGCAACCGAAAGCGAACCGCCGGGATGTCCGCATCCCGCGCTGTGCGTGCTTTCGATGATACCGCGGCGAACCAGCCTTGCCTTTTCCGTGAGCATTGCGCGCTTCTCGTTGTTCATCAGTATACCTCAAAATCAGAATCGCTTGTCTAACATATCTATTATACGCCGCGGCGCGGATAAAAGCAACCGTCATTTTGACAAAATCCGCGCGGGATTGCATCGCTCAAACGGTGCATTTCCGAAAAATGCACCGAAAAGTACCGGTTTCGGCGCGGTTTCAGAGCGAAACGGTGTCGCCGAGGGCAAGCGAATAGAGCAGCACGCGCGCGGGCGGCTTGCCGCAGAGCGCCTCGACCGCCTTGACATAATAGGAAAGCTGCCGTGCGTGCTTTTCGCGGAGTGCCTGCTCCATCTCCGCCCGACTGCCGTGCAGACGGTCGGTCTTGTAGTCCACAAGCGTAATATTCCCATTTGCATCGTAGAAGAAACAGTCCATGACGCCTTGGACTAAAATATGTTCGTCGTGAAGTGCCGCGCGCAGGTCGGGGTCGGCGGCAAAATCGGCGGCGCACAGCCGCAGATTGAAGCGCTGCTCCCGATAAATACGAGGCGCCGCGCGCATCGCGGCAAAGAGCGGGGAGCCTAAAAAAGTCTCCACCTCGGGAAGGTTGACGAGCGCCGCATCCTCCGGGGTCAGGAACCGCGCGGCGAGAAGGCGGCGCAGTTCCGCCTCGGCGCCGTTTTGCGCGGCGTAGTCAAAGTCGAAGAACTGCATGAAGAGGTGCGTTGCCGTGCCGCGCCGCGCCGCGTCGCTCTGTCGGTCGGCGAGAAAACGCGGCGTCGCCTTCATCGGCGGGAGTTTCTCCTCGTCGATGGGTAGCGCGGCGAGCACATCGTCCAAGATGTCCGGGTAGAGCAGGGAGACGGCGATCTTGGCGGGAATTTTTGTCCTTGCCGCGTGCGGATAGCGGAAGGAGAGCCGCGCGCTCAGCGCACGCAGCGCGGTAGCGTCCGGCGTCGGGGTTTCTGCTGCCTGCACCGGTGCGGCTGCGGCGGCAGCGCCGCGCCGTGCACCGGGGTGCACCACGACCGTTTCGACAAAGGGGTGTTCCCCACGCGATGCCAGCAGGGCAAGCGAGAGAAAGTTCTCCTTTTCACGCAGCACATAGGGGGAGGTGAAGCGGCTCTCGATTTCGGCTGCGGCAATCGCCTTGTCGGGCGCGGCGAGCGTGGCAGTCATGTACAGCCGCTCACGGGCGCGGGTCAGCGCCACATAGAGGAGGCGCAGTTCTTCCTCCCTGCCTCGGTCGCGCACGGCGAGGGAGACGGATTTGCGCACGAGGTTGTCATAGAGGCAGAAACCGCTTGCGTCGCGCAGCCGCAGACCGAAGCCGCCGACGGCGCTGTAGATGGGGGAGGCGTCGGCGTCCCGCGTGTTGTACGCCTTTTCGGCGCTTGCCAGAAACACCACCGGGTATTCCAGCCCCTTGGACTGGTGGATGGTCATGATGTGCACGGCGTCGCTGCCGCCGCCCTCCGGCTTTGCGGCGGCAAGCGGCGCTTTGGCGTCGGTTTCCACCTCGCGGATGTAGCGCAGGAAGTCGGCAAGGCTGCCGCGCCCGCCGGACGCCGCGCCGCGTGCGACTTCGATGAAGCGCTCGACATTGGCGCGGCGCAGCTTGTCCGCGCCGCAGACGCGCGCCGTAAAGGCGACGCGCGCGCAGACTTCCTCCATGAGTTCGTCGGCGCGCATGCAGCGCGCCATGGCGCGGAACTGCGCAAGATTTTCAAAGAAAGCGGCAAGCCGCGCGCGGTCATCACACGCCGCATCGGCGTCGGGATTTGCGTCGACAGCCGTTTCGGGGTTTTCGTCGGATCCGGCGCTTGCATCGGCAGCGGCGCTTGCGTCTGCGGCGTCCCCCTCCGCAAGATAGGCGCGAATCGTCTCGTACAGACGCGCGCCGTCCGTGCGGCGGCGCAGCAGCGCGAGGCAGTCGTGGCGCACGCCGCAGAGCGGCGAGAGCAGCACGCCTGCAAGGCTGATGTCGCGGCGCGGATTGTCTATGGTTTCGAGCAGGCAGCGCAGAATCTGAATCTCGGGCGCGTCCAGGAGATTTGTGCCCGCGTCGGTCTCCACCGGGATGCCGCGCGCGCGGAGCACGGCGGCGCAGTCACCGGCGGTGCCCTTCAGAGAGCGGAAGAGCAGCGCCACATCGCCGTAGCGGATGCGGGAGCCGTCCTGTTTCTCCCCGTAGCGGACAAGCTGCTCGATTTCGTCCGCGATGCATTCCGCCTCCACGGGGCGCTTTGCATCCGGGGCGTCCTTCGGCGGCTTTTCGCAGAGGAGCAGCTTCACCGGGGCGGCAAAGCGGTCGCCCCGCTTTGCGTAAATCAGCGCATCGCCCTCGGTGTAGCCGGTTTCGGGCGAGATGGCGGGCATCAGGCGCGCAAACAGCAGGTTGGTGAAGTCCACCACCTCGCGGGAGCAGCGGAAATTCTCGCTCATGAAGATGGTCGCCGCCTCGCCCGCCGCCGCTTTGTCGATTGGCGCGTATGCGTTCCGCAGCCCGGCGAAGATGGCAGCTTCCGCACCGCGGAAGCCGTAGATGCTCTGCTTGATGTCGCCGACCATAAAGCGGTTGTCCGGCTTTGCAATCGCGCGGAAAATGCGGTCCTGCACTGCGTTGACATCCTGATATTCGTCGATGTAGATGGCGTCGTAGGCGTTCTTCATCGCGTCGGCAAGCGGCGAATCGCCGCCGTCCTTGTCCGTGACAAGGGCAAGCGCATAGCGCGTGATGTCCGAGAAGTCGCAGACGCCGCGGCGCTGCTTTTCAAGGCGTGCGCGGCGCTCGTATTCGCACAGCAGGCTGCCGATTTTGTGCGCGGCATCCGCCGTGTCGAGAAGACAGGCGGACATTGCCCCGGCGTCGGTGGCAAACCAGCCGCCGAGAAATGCCTTGATGTGCGCCTTGTAGTCCTCACGCACCGATTTGATAAAGGCGAGCTCGGGGTGCGGGTCGCCCTTCGGGCGATAGCTGCCGAGGCGGGAGAATGCAATCTTCCTTATCTCGTCAAACGCCGCCGCGTAGCCGCTCTCCAGTGCGTCAAGCATGCGCAGAATGCCCGCATAGTCCTCGCTGAAGACGGGGTCGTAGGCGACGGAGAGCTTCTCGTCCGCGCGGATGACCTCAAGCACATAGGCATAGCGCTCCTTTATGCAGAGGAAGACATCGCGCACCTCACGCTCGATGCGCGCACCGAGCGGGCAGGCAAAGAAGTCGCCTGCGGCATAGGCGCGCATTTCCCGTTCCCGGTCAAAGAGCGCCGCCGCGCCGCGCGGGTAGGCGTCGAGCTTTTCGGCAAGCGAGAGCAGGATGTCCGCAAGACTATCGTCCTTCGTGCCGCAGAGCAGATTTGCCAGCGCGGCAAAATCCTCCGCGCCGCCTGCGATGTCGCCCGCACGGTCGTCGTAGCAGTCGTCGATCAGCGCCTCCATCTGCGCGCGGGCAATCAACGAAGCCTCGCCCGCATCCGCGATGCGAAAATTCGGCGAAAGCCCGAGCGCCGCATAATTCTGCCGCACCAACTCGAGATAAAAGCTGTCGATGGTGCCGATTTTGGCGCTCGGCAACAGCGCCGCCTGCCTTGCGAGAAAGGGGTCGTTCCCGTTCTTCGCCAGCGCCTCGGTCAGCGCCCGCGAGATGCGCAGGCGCAGCTCGCTTGCAGCCGCCTTGGTGAAAGTGACCACCAGCAGACGGTCGAGCGGAATCGGATGCTCGGCGCGGCAGACCGAGCGGATGATGCGCTCAATCAGCGTGGTCGTTTTGCCGCTGCCTGCCGCTGCACTGACGAGCAGCGTTCTGCCGTCTTCTTCGATGGCGCGGGACTGCGCCCTTGTGAATTCAGGCATCGTCTTCCTCTCCTTTCGCGCGGCTCATACGGCAGACCGCCGCATAGTCGCAATAGCGGCAGGGGCCGTTTTCGCCCCGTGCCGTGTCGGTGCAGTCGATTTTGCCCGCGCGCATGTCGCCCGCCAGCGTGGAAACGGCGTTTTGCACCGTCTCGAACAGCGCGTTCATGCCGTCCTCGTCCTTGCGGGTGAGCTTTGACGAGAAAATCTTCTTTTCGGTGCGGTCGAGCATGCCGCCGAGCGTCTCGCTGTCGAGCGTAAAGCCGGAGCGGTCCAGCATCCCCGCCGCCTCGGCGGATATGTCCGCCTCCGCCTCGGGCGGCGCGTCGCGCTTGACCGTGGGGGGCTTGACCACATAATAGGTTGCACCCGCGGGCACAAGCGCGTCGGTGTCCTCGGCGCCTGCGCGGGCGAGAAAATCCGCATCCGCCACGCGGCAGAGCGTGAACAGGTAAATCAGAAGCTGCAAATTCTTCCCCTTTTCGAGGTCGCTCTCGCGGAAGACCTTCTTGCCGGTCTTGTAGTCCACCACGCGCAGGTAGGTCTTGCCTCCTGCGCGGCAGATGTCAACGCGGTCGGCAATGCCGCGCAGCATGGCGTGTCCGCCTGCGGGCAAGTCAAGGACCAGCGGCGCGTGCCCGCCGCCCATGCCGATTTTGTATTCGCAGAGCAGGGGCTCGTAGTCGCTCTCGGCAAATTCGGCGACGAGGTCGGTGAGAATCAGCTCCACATTCTTCTGCATGCGGCTGAAGAAGCTGACAAATCGTGCACTGCCGCCGCCCGACGCGCGCATGATGCGCTCGCTCTCCTCGGTGGATAGGCGCACCGAAATGTCGTGTATCTCTTCCGGCGTATAGTCGGCGATGCGACGCCTTGCCGCCTGCGTGTCCCGCACAAAACGCTCGAGGATGCTGTGCACATAGGTGCCCGTGTCGGCGGGGTTGAAACTGAACGGGTCGTCGTCCTTGAGGGACAGCATGTATTGCAGGAAATACTTCAGGCGGCAGTCGCCGTAGGTGTCGAGGCGCGACTGCGACAGGCGGAGCACCTCGCCGAAGAGCGCCGCCGTCGTCTCGGGCATGAGCGCGGCGTCGCCGCCCGTGATGCGCCCCGCGTTCACCGGCGGCACCGAGACGCCCTGCTTTTGCAGCACGCCGCGGAGCGCGTCGCCGTATGCGCCGCCCGCAGCGGCGGCAGCGTCGGCAGCAGCCGCCGTGTAGCAGAGCCGCTCGATGGGGGCAAGCGATGCAAAATCATAGGTGTGCAGGCTGTCGCCGAAGATGCGCTGCAGCCGCTCCACGGCAAAGGAGGGCGACGCCGCAGAGCCGTCCGCCGCCGCTGTGTGGTAGGTGACGACAACGCGCGTCTCGGCGAAGTCGAGGACGCGCACAAAGCTGTAGAGTTCGCGCGCCGAGCGCAGCTCCAGCGACTGCGACAGCTCCACGCCGACGGCGGCAAGCGCGCGCCGCTCGGATTCGCAGAGCGTCGGGCTTTCGGCGACCGGCGCGGGGAAAACACCCTCGTTGACGCCGAGGACAATGACATATTTGCGGCGGTCGATGCGGATGTTGTCGGCGCTGCCGAGCATCACCTGGTCCATGGAGGACGGAATCACGGCGATGTCAATGCCCGAGAACAGCAGCTCGACCAGCGTGCAGAACTGCGCCGTCGTGACGGTCTCGTCGCCCGCGGCGTCCACCAGCGTGTCCAGCGCGTCCATCGTGACATTCCAGAGGCGGATGGCGTCCGCCGTGCGGTCCACGCCGAAGTAGCGCACGACCTCGGGACGTGTGCAGGCGTTTTGCATGTCGCAGTCGGCGAGGTAGTCGTAGACGGCGGCGGCAAAGTCGCGCACCGTCCCAGCATGCGCGAGCGAGTCGGCAAGGCGGGCAAGCGGCGCGGCAAACTTGCGCTTGACTTCGTTGATGTCGGCAAGCGACGCGGCGTCAGGCACTTCCGTCGTGTAGCCGTCCCGCGACATGGTGAAGTCCTCACCGTCGAGGTAGCGTGCAGCGCCGTTGATGTTCCAGCGGGTGATATACTCTTCAAAACGGTCGCATTCGTCGTCGGAAAGCCCGCAAAGCCCGGTTTTGATGTACGCCGCCACATCCGTCGTGCGGAAGTCCCAGACAATCAGGGAGAGGGCGGAGAGAATCAGCCGCGTCAGGGGCAGGGTCGCGGCGTCGGTCTTCTTGGAGAAGAAAAACGGGATACCGCAGCGCGCAAGGTAGCGGTCGAGAATGCCCGCATAGTCCTCGGCGTTCCGCATGACGACGGCAATGTCGCTGTAGGCGGCGCCGTCCGCAACAGCACGGAAGATCTCGCAGGCGCACAGCCGCGCTTCCTCGCGTCGGTCGGCGCAGCGCACCAGCGTGAGCGCGTCGCCCACTTCGCCCGCAAAGGTCTCACCCGAGGCAAAGTTCCAGATGTGCGCCTTGGCAAAGTCCAGCGGGTTCTCCGCGTCCGGCTCGGCGTCCGCCGTGTACTGCTCGTCAAATTTGCAGCCGAGGCGCGCGGCGAGTTTAACAAGCCGCTTGCGCGTGTCGTCGCACTCGAGCAGATGCACGCCGCCGCCGCGCGCGTAGGGCAGGGCGACGGTGACATCCACGCCGCGCGACAGCATGCGTTCCAGCACGGTCATCTCCTGCTTGGTAAAGCTGACAAAGGAATCAATGTAGACGGCAGCGCCGGCAAAGAAGTCGTGTGCCGCGAGCAGGCCGCAGAGCGTGTCGATGTCGTCGGTCTGCTCGGCAAAATGCTCGTGCAGCAGCGCCTCATAGGCGGTGAACAGCAGCGAGAGGTCGCGCAGCTTGTCGGCAAGCGGCGAAGGCGGCAGCTTGTCCGCCGCTGCGGCAAGCGCGTCCGGCGTGACCGCCGCCGCACGAAACTCGGTGCAGAGCGCGCAGAGGGCGGTGAGCGTCGCGGGCTTGACCTCGCCTGTGAAGACCTTCAGCATCGGGCGCAGCTTCTCCACGGCGCGGTACATGGACAGCGCTTTTGCGCCGTCGTTTGCATAGTTGTAGGTCAGCCCGCCGTAGCGGCGGCAGACCAGGTTGGCAAGGCGCGAAAAGCCGACCGCGTCCACATAGAGCGCGGCGCGGGGCGGCAGCACGGCGGCAAGCTCGCCCTCGGCAAGCAGCGCCTTCTGGTCGGGAACGATAAGGTAGGCGCAGCGCGCGCCGTCGGTGTCGCGGCGGATGCGGCGGTAGATTTCTTCGCGCGCGCGGCGCGTGCCGTAGAGCAGGGTCAGCATGGCGTTTCGGTGTCCTCCTTCGGCGTTTCAAATACGGTCTCGGTGATGGAAAAATACTCAGCGTGCCGCATGCGGCGGCGCAGGTAAAAGAAGAAGTATTTGCGTAAGATCACGGCGTTCTCTCCCTCGTCCCGATAGCAGACATACATGTCCTCGCTCTTGCCGATGCCGCGGCGGCGGAAGAAGAACGGGGAGACGACAAGCACGCTTGCCGCGGGCGTCTTCGCCGCCTCGGCGCGCAGGGCAGCCGCATCGAAATCCTCTTTTGCGGGGATGAGGACAAAGCGGACCTCGCTGCCGCGCTCGGTGCAGGCGGCGATGAGCTTATCCGCGTTTTTCTTGCGCAGAATCAGCGTCACAACGAGGGTCGCCAGCGAGAGCGACAGCAGAATGGGGATAATCAAGATGAACAGCGCGGTGTACAGAATGACAAACGCGCCCGCCTGCAAATACTGATAGATGAGCATGCCGTAGCGGAAGAGGCGCGTGACCCACATCGAGCTGCGGAAATAGCGCGTGATTTTCTCGGCGCGGGCAAACAGGCTTTTCTGCCGCAGCCGCGCCAGCAGGTAGGAGAAGTAGTTGCCTGCGTCAAACGCCGCCGCGTCGTTTGTGTGCTCGGCGGGCGCGGGGACCGCGCCCTGCTGTTCCAGGGTGCGGATGCGGCGGCGCAGCGCGCGGTTCTCCCGCCGCAGCTTTTTCAGTTCGTTGGCTTTTTTCACGGCGACTCCTTTCGGGGAAGGTCAGCGGAATTCGGATTACATCCTTAGTATAGCAGAAAATCTCAACTTTCGCAACGGCATCCCGCATATCGTTTGCCGATTGACAAAAAATCATAATTGTGGTATCCTAATATGAGTATAGAACAAGAAATGTCCCATATACGGGACTTTTGGAGGCAATATGGCACAAAACGATAAAAATACTGCCGCATACAACAACCAAAGTATCTCCATGCTGAAGGGCGCGGACCGCGTGCGCAAGCGCCCGGCGGTCATCTTCGGCTCGGACGGGCTTGAGGGATGCGAGCATTCTTTTTTTGAGATTTTGTCCAATTCCGTGGACGAGGCGCGCGAGGGGCACGGCAATGAGATTATCGTCACGGTCTGGCGCGACCACACCCTGCAGGTGGAGGACTTCGGCCGCGGCGTTCCGCTCGGGTACAACGAGCGCGAGGGGCGCTACAACTGGGAGCTGGTTTACTGCGAACTCTACGCGGGCGGCAAATACAACAACAACGACGCGGGCGCGGCATACGGCTATTCGCTCGGGCTCAACGGTCTCGGCGCATGTGCCACGCAGTATTCCTCCGAATTTATGGAGGTCTATTCCTATGACGGCAGCGAGATGCACTCCATCAAGTTTGCCAAGGGCGAACCTGTGAGCGAGCTGGAGACGCATCCGCTGGAAAAGCGGGGCAAAAAGCGCGGTACCATCATCCGCTGGCGCCCCGACCTCGATGTCTTCACAGACATTGCCATCCCGCGCGACTTCTTTGAGGGCACGCTGCAGCGCCAGTCGGTCGTCAACAAGGGGCTGAAATTCGTCCTGCA
>CAKSLU010000022.1 GCA_934474225.1 uncultured Eubacteriales bacterium
ATTCACAGGAAAATTCTTTGCTCATTGTTCTGTCTCCTTATGTGAATGGTTTATTACTTTACGATTTCGCCGTAGAAGGTGCCGAACGCGCATGCCGCATTTGCCTCATCGGTGTCGATGTGCATCGCGAGTGCGAAGTTCGGGTTGACGCGGACGACCACGTCGCCGTAAACGGTGCTTCTGCCCTCGCTCTCAAGCGCGACCTTGACAATGTCCTTGTCCTTGACGCCGAAGCGTGCTGCGTCGTCGGGGGTCATGTGAATGTGGCGCTTTGCCACGATAACGCCCTCAGTGAGGTCAACCTCGCCTGCGGGGCCGACAATCTTACATGCGCCGGAGCCTGCGATGTCGCCGCTCTCACGGACGGGTGCGGTCACGCCCAGCGTGCGTGCGTCGGTGAAGGAAACCTCCACTTGCGTTGCCTTTCTTGCGGGCCCGAGGATGATGACATTCGGAATCGACTTCTTGGGGCCGACGAGCGTGACACGCTCCTCGCAGGCAAACTGGCCGGGCTGGCTCAGATCCTTCTTGTGCGTGAGCTTTGCGCCCTTGCCGAAGAGGGTCTCAATATCCGCGTCGGTCAGGTGAACATGACGCGCCGAGGTTTCAACGAGAAATTTTTCTGCCATGATGTTCTCCTTCTTATGTAAAAAACAAATTTTGTATTTTGTGCTTTTTCTACATACGATTTCATCGTTAATTATATCACAGGGAATCGACTTTGTAAATGCGTAAAAGAAAAAAATTTAGCGCATATTAATACCGGACTTGTGTAAAAAACGATAAAAGGAGAGGGACTATGAACGAAAAACCGGAAAAAGAAGAAAAAGAGGGAAGCGAGAGTCCGATCGGCGCGCATCTTGAGGAAATCGCGAAGAGCGGCGGCGTGACGGCAAGGAGCGACGGCGAGACCATCCACTGCCTGTCCATCATCGGGCAGATCGAGGGGCACTACGTCCTCGACCAGACGCAGAAGACCACCAAATACGAGCATCTTATCCCGCTGCTCTGCGCCGTGGAGGAGAGCCGGGAGATCGACGGCCTGCTGCTCATCCTCAACACGATGGGCGGCGACGTGGAGGCGGGGCTGGCGATCGCCGAGATGGTAGCGTCCATGAAAAAACCTGCCGTGACACTGGTGCTCGGCGGCGGGCATTCCATCGGCGTGCCGCTGGCGGTCTGCGGCAGAAAGTCCTTCATCGTGCCGAGCGCCACCATGACGCTGCACCCCGTGCGCACCAGCGGGACGATCATCGGCGTGCCGCAGACCTTCTACTATTTTGACAAGATGCAGGATAGGATCGTGCATTTCATCTGTGCGCATTCGCAGGTCGCCGAGGGGAAGCTGCGCGAGATGATGAACAACACGAGCGAGCTTGCCAACGATGTCGGCACCATCATCGACGGGCGCGAGGCGGTCGGCTGCGGGCTGATTGACGCGGTTGGCGGGCTTTCCGACGCGCTCGATGCGCTGAAAGGCTTCATCGCGGCGGATGCACGGCGCGCGGAGCGGCGCTGACGCGCAAATTGCACAAAAATCGTCAGATTTTTGACGATTTAATTTGCTTGACACCCTGTCGTGAAAATAGTAAAATGTAAGAGCAACTTTTTTCACGGACGGTTTGTAACTTAACATGAACATTTGGAATGTAGTCTCGCAGATGCTGATGATGCTGGCCATGCTCGCCGTCGGGTACGGCGCGGCCAAGCTGCACATTGTGACGCAGGAGGGCAACCGCACGCTCTCGGCGATCCTGCTCAGCATCGCTTTCCCCTGCATGGTGCTTTCCAGCGTGTCCGCGCCGGGTGAACGGGACGATATGCTGCTGGTCTGGTCGCTCGTCGCGGGCATTGTGCTGTTCACGGCGCTGCCGATTCTCGCCTTTGTGCTCGTCAAGGTGACGCGCATCGGCGGGGATGAGGAGAGCGCGTGGGAGACGATGCTCTATCTGCCCAATATTGCGTTCATGGGCATCCCGGTCGCGGGCGCGATCTGGGGCAACACCGCCGTTCTGATCGTCGCCATCATGAACCTGGTGTTCAGCTTTCTCCTGTTCGGCGTTGCTGCCATCCATTTCGGGCGCGCCGCCGACAAAAAGAAGGTGGACGGCATCGTCGGCGCACGGCGCTTTCCCTGGCGGGCGCTGATTTCGCCCTCCATGCTGGCAAGCTACGCCGCGCTCATCATCTATATCTGCCGCATTCCCGTGCCCGGTACGCTCGGCGGCACCTTTTCCTATCTCGGCGCGATGACCACGCCGCTCTCCATGATGATTTCGGGCGTCAACCTTGCCGCCATGCCGCTGCGGCAGGTGTTTGGCAACGGCAAGACCTATGTGATGTCCTTTCTGCGGCTGATCGTCATGCCGCTTGCGCTCTATCCGCTCTTCCGCCTGCTGCTCGGCGGCTGCGGCATCGGGATTCTGCTGCCGGTCGTCATTTTCCTCGCGGGCATGCCCTGCGCGTCCACCACGCCGGTGCTTGCCGAGGCGGCGGGACTGCGCGAGGAGGCGCGGCTCTGCTCGCTCGGCGTACTGGTGTCCACTGTGTTTTCGGTCGTCACCATCCCGCTGCTCTACGCCCTCACCGAATGGCTCGGCGCGTGAGGCGGATTCTACGGTTTTCAAAATTCCGCAGGTTTCCTGCGGAATTTTTTTGCTTTGCGCGGCAGCGCATATTTTCCCGCGCGCGGCGCATACTGATTGCGGAAACGAAAGGCGGGGATGACGAATGCAAAAGAAATGGCTGCGCGGGCTTGCACTGCTGCTGGCGGCGGCATTTTTCGCTGCGCTTGCAGGCTGCGGCGGCGCGCGCCCGGTGTCGGCAGAGGCGGAAGAAGCAGGGGAGACGGACACGCCGGACGCGGCGCGCCCGATGATTGCGCTCACGTTTGATGATGGGCCGAGCGTTCACACCGAGCGGCTGCTTGACCTGTTTGCCGAGTACGGCGGGCACGGCACCTTCTGCGTTATCGGCAACCGCATCGACCTCTTGCCCGACACCGTGGCGCGCGCCGTGCGTGAAGGCAATGAACTGGCCGTACATAGCTGGGATCATTGCCAGCTGACACGGCTTGGAGCGGACAAGGTGACCGAGGAGATCGAGACCACGCGGCAGAAGATTTTTGAGCTGACCGGCGGGGCATGCACGGTGATTCGCCCGACCTACGGCGCGGTCAACGACACGCTGATGCGCGTGGCGAAGGATCTTGACATGATTGTGGTCAACTGGTCGGTCGACACGCTGGACTGGAAAACGCGGAACGCGGACGCGACCTACCGCGCGGTCATGCAGGGCGCGGAGGACGGTGCGATCATCCTCTGCCACGACCTTTACGGCGAGACGGTGGACGCGATGGAGCGCGTGATTCCGGAGCTTACCGCGCGCGGCTACAGACTTGTCACCGTGACCGAACTGCTCACCGCCGACGCGCGCACAGTAGAGGCGGGACGGCTCTACCGCAAGCAGGGACCGAAGCCCGCGGCGGAGGAATAAAAGCGTCGGTACGCGGGTCGTCGGGTGATGTTTTTTGGTTTCGCAACGCGAAATCGTCGGTGTTCAGCCGACGAAGAAAAACTCATGAGGAACGCTTGCGTTCCGGTCGCCATGACCCCTACAGGATTGTATAAAATTCGCACACACCGCAGGGGCGACTGCCGAATCGCCCGCCTGCGCACGGTTGCGGGTCGTCGAGGCGCCGACCCCTACCGGAAAGCAAAGATTATGACCGTAGGGCGGTGGCTCGCTCCCGCCGCGTTTGTGCGCAATCTATCTTCGCCTCCCCCCGGCAAAGGGAGGTGTCGGCGTAGCCGACGGAGGGATTGTTACAGAGCCACGAAACAACCCCTCAGTCAACTCCGTTGACAGCTCCCCTTGCACAGGGGAGCCGAATTGTGCCTTCCCCCAAGGGAAGCCCATACCCAAACCCCACAAGCCTTTCCCACGGGAAAGGCTTGTTTTGCTGTCGAAACGATTGACGCACGGCTGAAAATGTGTTATACTAATATGAAAAATTATGCGCGAAGGAGGGAGAGCAAAATGGTGGAGATCACGGCGGTGCATCCGCACAGCCGCGGGGAGAAGGCGGGCATCCGCGAGGGCGACATCCTGATGAGCCTCAACGGCCACGCCGTCACCGATGTGCTGGACTACCGCTTTTACCTTGCCGACAAGCACCTCACGGTTGCCCTCCGCCGCGACGGCGCACCGCTCACGGTGGAGATAACCAAGGGCGAGTACGACGACATCGGGCTGGAATTTGCCACCCCGCTGATGGACAAGAAGCACCACTGCGAAAACAAGTGCATCTTCTGCTTCATCGACCAGCTGCCGCGCGGTCTGCGCAAGACGCTCTACTTCAAGGACGACGACTCCCGCCTCTCCTTCCTGCACGGCAACTATGTCACGCTGACCAACATCGACGAGGCGGAGATTGACCGCATCATCTCCATGCACATCACGCCCATCAATGTCTCGGTGCACACCACCAACCCCGATCTGCGCGTGCGCATGATGAAGAACCCGCACGCGGACAAGATTATGGACTATCTCGCCCGATTCAAGGCGGGCGGCACGCACATCCGCGCGCAGATTGTGCTCTGTCGCGGCATCAACGACGGCGACGAGCTGCTGCGCACCATGCGCGACCTTGAGACCTTCTATCCCGCGCTCGACTCGGTCTCAATCGTCCCCGCAGGGCTGACCAAGTTCCGCGACGGGCTGTTCCCGCTTGAACCGTTCACCAAAGAGGAGTGCCGCGCGGTCATCGACATGGTGACGGCGTTTGGCGACGGCTGCAAAGCACGGCACGGCACGCGGCTCTTCTTCGTCGCGGACGAAATGTACATCAAGGGCGGCGTCAAGCTGCCCGATGCGGATTTTTACGAAGACTTTACCCAGATTGAGAACGGTGTCGGCATGATCGCGTCGATGGAGCGCGAATTCGGCACGGAGCTGGATTTCATCGCGGACTACACCGATGCGCTCGGCGACCGCACCCGCCGCGTCACCGTGGCGACCGGCGTCGCCGCCTACGACTTCATCAAGTCGCTTGCCGACCGGCTCATGGCGGTCTGCCCCGCGCTCGAAATTGAGACCGTCAAAATCATCAACCACTTTTTCGGCGAGCAAATCACGGTTGCGGGGCTGCTCACCGGGCATGATTTGTACGAACAACTGAAAGACCGCGACCTCGGCGACGAACTTATCCTGCCCGCCTGCACGCTGCGCTCGGAGGGGGATTTGTTCCTCTGCGGAATGTCGCGGGACGAGCTTGCCGAAAAGCTCGGCGTGCCGGTCGCCTTCGCCGAGGGCGAGGGCGCGGACTTTGTCGCCAAGGTTTTCGGCGCGGAACCGTTTGTATAAAAAGGAGGGCACTATGAAAAAGACGATTGCTTTTCTGCTTGCACTTGCGCTTGCGGCCGCATTTTGCGCCTGCAAAAAGAAGCCTGCCGAGACGAGCGATTCGACGCCGCCCGACACGGTTGTGACCGAGCCGACCGCGCCCGCCACCAGCGAGACTTCGGCGACGACGACGGACACGGCGGAGCCGCCCGCCTTCGACATTGTGGAGCGCACCGAGAAGTCGGCGGCGCTCGACGCAGCCTACGGCATTCTCGCGCTCGGCAATGCGAAGACCGACGCCGCGCTCGAAGCTTATGCCGACGCGATGTTTGCAAGCTATGTGCCAAACGCATCCTCGCTTGCGGACGAGGGCGGCAGCGCGACCTATGCGGCGCAGCTTGCCGAGAGTTATGCGGACGAGACCCTGATCTCCGCCTCCTTTGTCGGCATGTATACGATCACAAACGAGGACGGACGCGAGACGCGCGGCGAGGTCTACTACACGGTCAATGTGGATAGAGCAAGCGGCCGCCTGCTTTCGGGCGGCGACATCGTGACCGACTTTGACGCGCTGGCAGCGGCGCTCACCGGCGGCAAATTTACGCCCGGCGCGCCGAGCGCCGACGACCTCGCGCAGTACCGCCCCGAATACGATATGTACCCCTATTTCCGCTTTGACAAAGACAACTTCTATGTCGGCATCAATTTCCCCGGCGTGACCGAGACCAACACCGAGTACTCCATCTCCCGCGCGGACGCCGCGGACTTCCTTGCGGAAGCCTACAGATAAGAAAGGACAACACCATGGCAAAACCGATTATCGCGATTGTCGGCAGACCGAATGTCGGCAAGAGCACGCTGTTCAACAAACTCATCGGCGAGCGCCGCGCCATCATCGAAGATACGCCCGGCGTCACGCGCGACCGCATCTACGGCGAGGGCGAATGGTGCGGCAAGTCGTTTGTCGTCATCGACACCGGCGGCATCGAGCCGAAAACCAATGATATTATCTTGAAGCAGATGCGCCTCCAGGCCGAGATTGCCATCGACACGGCGGACGTCATCATCTTCATGTGCGACGTGCGCACCGGCCTTGTCGCCGACGACCGCGAGATTGCGGTCATGCTCAAAAAGAGCGGCAAGCCGGTCGTCGTCGCCGTCAACAAGGCGGATTCGGTCGGCGCCGTGCCGTTTGAATTCTACGAGTTCTACGAGCTTGGCTTTGACAAGGACCCCATCGCCATTTCCTCCACGCACGGCAGCGGCACGGGCGACCTGTTGGATGCTGTGCTGGCTGAACTGCCCGCCGACGCGGGTGCGCCCGAGGAGGACGACAGCATCAAGGTCGCCGTCATCGGCAAGCCGAATGCGGGCAAATCCTCGCTCATCAACAAGCTGCTCGGCGAGGAGCGGCTGATCGTCTCGGACATCGCGGGCACAACGCGCGACGCCATCGACACGCAGGTCGAATGCGCTTTCGGCAAGTACACCTTCATCGACACGGCGGGACTGCGCCGCAAGGCACGCGTCGAGGATGTGATCGAGAAGTACAGCGTCCTGCGCGCGCACATGGCGGTGGAACGCGCGGATGTCTGCCTGCTTGTCATCGACGCCACGGCGGGCATCACCGAGCAGGACGAGCACATCGCGGGTATTGCACATGAGGCGGGCAAGGCGTGCATCATCGTCGTCAACAAGTGGGACGCGGTGGAGAAGGACAACGACAGCGTCAACGAATTCACGAAGAAGATTTACAACGCGCTGTCCTACATGACCTACGCGCCAATCCTGTTTGTCAGCGCACTGACCGGGCAGCGCCTGCAAAAGTTGTTTGAGCACATCAATTATGTCAACGGGCAGGCAAAGCTGCGCATTTCCACCGGCATGCTCAACGATATGCTCGGCGACGCGACCGCCAAGGTGCAGCCGCCGTCCGACAAGGGCAAACGGTTGAAAATCTACTATATGACGCAGGCGAGCGTCGCGCCGCCGACCTTTGTTATCTTCGCCAACAGCATCGAGCTGTTCCATTTCTCCTATCAGCGGTATATCGAGAATTGCCTGCGCGAGACCTTCGGCTTCCGCGGCACGCCTGTGCGCATCATCATTCGTGAGCGCGGGGATAAGGCGTAAAGAGGGGCCGAACTGCGTGCGTTCCCTAAGCCTTCCCCTTTGGGGAAGTGTGGCCCGGAACGCGATGCGTTCCTAATGAGTTTCCCTTGCGGGAAACATCACGCTCCGCGTGACGGATGAGGGCTTGCAGGCAGCCGGCACAGCATAGTGCGCTGTTTTGCTTTGTACAATCCCTCATCAGTCGCTAACGCGACAGCTTCCCCCAAGGGAAGCCTGAAACGCATCAAACCGCGCAAGCCGTGCCTCCACCTGACGGAGGGAGAGACACCGCAGCGCAAGGCATTTCTTCTCATTTCCCTATCGGAAAGGATACAATATGTTTGTCGATCATGTAAAAATCTATGTCAAGGCGGGAGACGGCGGCAATGGCGCCGTGTCCTTCCGCCGCGAAAAATATGTCGCCGCAGGCGGACCCGACGGCGGCGACGGCGGCAGGGGCGGCAATATCGTCCTGCGCATCGACGAGGGCACCAACACGCTGCTCGCTTTCCGCTACAAACGCAAATTCGTCGCCGAAAACGGCGGCGACGGCAAGGCGTGCAAGATGCACGGCGCGTCGGGCAAGGACACGGTGATTCCCGTGCCGCCCGGAACGCTGGTGCGCGACGCCGAGAGCGGCAAAATTATCAAGGATATGTCCGCCGACGAGGACTTCGTCCTCTGCAAAGGCGGGCGCGGCGGCTGGGGCAACCGGCATTTCGCCACGCCGACGAGACAAATCCCCCGCTTTGCCAAGAGCGGAACCAAGGGCGAGGAGCGCGAGGTCACACTGGAACTCAAGATGCTGGCGGATGTCGGGCTTGTCGGCTTTCCCAATGTCGGCAAATCCTCCATCCTCTCGCGCATCAGCGCGGCAAAGCCGAAGATCGCCGACTACCATTTCACCACGCTGTCGCCCAACCTCGGCGTGGTGCAGTCCGGCGAGGGCAAGGGCTTTGTCGTCGCCGACATTCCCGGGCTGATCGAGGGCGCGTCCGAGGGCGCGGGGCTGGGACATGAGTTTTTGCGCCATGTTGACCGTTGCCGTCTGATTCTACACGTCGTGGATGTGTCGGGCACGGAGGGGCGCGACCCGGTGGAGGACATCGAGAAAATCAACACCGAGCTTGCGCGCTACGACGCGGGGCTGGCAAGCCGCCCGCAGATCATCGTTGCCAACAAGCACGACCTTGTGGCGTCGGGCGAGACCGACATTGCAAAGTTTGAGGCTTATGTCAGGGCGCAGGGTTATGACCTCATCTATGTCAGCGCGCTGACGGGCGAGAACCTCGACGCACTCAAGCGCAAGACGGCGGAGAAGCTGGAAACGCTGCCGCCGCTCACGGTCTACGCGCCGGAGCTGACCCCGGAGGACGAGGCGCTGCCGCGCGGCGAACGCCGCACCACGGTGCGCCGCGAGAACAACACCTTCTATGTCGAGGGCGAGTGGCTCATCAACCTCATGGGGCAGATCAACCCCGACGACTACGAGTCGCTGTCGTTCTTCTCCCGCGTCCTGCAAAAGGCGGGCGTCATCGCCATGCTGGAAGAGAAGGGCGCCAAGGACGGCGACACCGTCAACATCTACGACTTTGAGTTTGATTTTGTGAAATAATAAAACAGAATGAAAAACCACCGATAGAAGGCACAAATGCATTTCTATCGGTGGTTTTTCTGTAATAGGATGTTGATGTAGTAGTTATTTTAAAAATTATGACAACATGGATTTGAATTGATCGAAGATTTGCTCATAGTTTGGAATCCGATTCATGTTCGTTCCCTTATAGGGGAAAATTGTATCAGCAAATTCGGACCAATCGCTCTTTGATTTTTTGTATAATAGCAAACACATCAAATCATAGAACATGTATGTTTCGATTGCGTCTGCATCAAATATTGTACCTCTTGGGCGAGCATTAAAGCCGAATTCCTTGCAAAGCATATGTTCCAGTTCGATGGCGATGTCGTGAGTGTTCCTCATACAAGAAGTTCCTCCAATTTGTAATGTTATTGTTTTGTCCAGGTGCATTCATCAGCTTTTAAGTATCTTCGAATCGAATTATTGGGAATCGAAAAATCTAAATGTATTTCTTTGAAGTATTGAGAATAATCTTTTTCGGGTACGGCAGAAATAGTGAAAGTTTTGCTTCCTCCGAGTGCTGTGTAATAATTTGTTTCAGCTCGTTCACCATGAATGTCTGCATAGGCGGTGTTGCAGGTAAGTTCCCAGTCTCCGGCTTCTTCAAAATAAACCATTCGACTGATATACTGTAGAGCATGTGGCATTATCTTTGTTACTGAAGCGGGTATAACTAACGGAATGGCATTAGAATTGCAGTAATAAAAACAATAGCTTTCAAGTGTTGTAATAGTAGATGGCAATACGATATCGGCTAAATCATAACACTCATAAAAGCAGTACTCGCCAATGGAAGTAATACCTTCTGGCAGATTTATGTTCTGAAGACTGCTACAGCCATAAAATGCGCGACTATCGATTTTAACTATAGAATCTGGCAACTGAACGGATTTTAGATTTTTTGCATCTTCAAATGCGCTGGCTAAAATTTGTGTGACTTTTTTGCCTTTATAAAATTCGGGGATGACGACTACATCCATGTATTGCGTTGTTCCTGCTTTGACGCCATATGTTCCGTCGGGAAGCGGATAATATGTCAATCCATCTGTGCCGGAAGATGCAGAATCTACATGGAATGTATCGTTAGATCCGTCCGTATATGTAATGGTAAAAACACCGTTTTCGTATTTGATGTTGGCAATACCGCGACCATCTGTGCCGTCCGCACCGTCCGTGCCGTCTCTGCCGTCCGCGCCGGTGTCGCCTTTATCGCCTTTGTCACCTTTTTCACCTTGGATGCCTTGCGCGCCGGTGTCACCTTTGTCGCCCTTGTCACCTTTTATGCCGAGGGCGGAAATGCCGGTATCGGTGTCGCCGATCCACCAGTTGAAGTTTGCGCCGATGTAGGGGGTGAGACCGTTTATGCCGTCTCTGCCATCTACACCAGCATCACCCTTTTCGCCTTGGATGCCTTGCGCGCCGGTGTCACCTTTGTCGCCCTTGTCACCCTTTTCACCCTGGATGCCCTGTGCGCCGGGATCGCCTTTATCGCCCTTTTCACCCTTTTCGCCTTGGATGCCTTGCGCGCCGGTGTCACCTTTTTCGCCTTTGTCACCCTTTTCGCCTTGGATGCCCTGTGCGCCGGTGTCACCCTTGTCACCCTTTTCGCCTTGGATGCCCTGCGCGCCGGTGTCACCTTTATCGCCTTTGTCACCCTTATCGCCTTGGATGCCCTGCGCACCGGTGTCACCCTTGTCACCCTTGTCGCCCTTGTCACCCTTGTCGCCTTGGATGCCCTGCGCGCCGGTGTCACCTTTATCGCCCTTGTCACCCTTTTCGCCTTGGATGCCCTGCGCGCCGGTGTCACCTTTGTCGCCTTTGTCACCCTTTTCGCCTTGGATACCCTGCGCACCGGTGTCACCTTTATCGCCCTTGTCACCCTTTTCGCCCTGGATGCCTTGCGCGCCGGTGTCACCCTTGTCGCCTTGGATGCCCTGCGCACCGGTGTCACCCTTGTCGCCTTTGTCACCCTTTTCGCCTTGGATACCCTGCGCACCGGTGTCACCTTTGTCGCCTTTATCGCCCTTGTCACCTTTTACGCCGAGGGCGGAGATGCCGGTATCGGTCTCGCCAATCCACCAGTTGAAGTTTGCGCCAATGTAGGGGGTGAGACCGTTTATGCCGTCTGCACCGGTGTCACCCTTGTCACCCTTTTCACCCTGGATGCCCTGCGCACCGGTGTCACCTTTGTCGCCTTTGTCACCCTTTTCGCCCTGGATGCCTTGCGCGCCGGTGTCACCTTTGTCGCCTTTGTCACCCTTTTCGCCCTGGATGCCTTGCGCGCCGGTGTCACCTTTTTCGCCTTTGTCACCCTTTTCGCCTTGGATGCCCTGCGCACCGGTGTCGCCTTTATCGCCCTTGTCACCCTTTTCGCCTTGGATGCCCTGTGCGCCGGTGTCGCCTTTATCGCCCTTGTCACCCTTTTCGCCTTGGATGCCCTGTGCGCCGGTGTCACCCTTGTCACCCTTTTCACCCTGGATGCCCTGCGCGCCGGTGTCACCTTTCTCGCCTTGGTCGCCCTTTTCGCCTTGGATACCCTGCGCACCGGTGTCACCCTTGTCGCCTTTGTCACCCTTTTCGCCCTGGATGCCTTGCGCGCCGGCGTCACCTTTCTCGCCTTGGTCGCCCTTCAAGCCCTGCGCGGAAATGCCGGTATCGGTCTCGCCGATCCACCAGTTGCCGTTTGCGCCGATAAAGGGCGTGAGACCGTTTACACCATCCTTGCCGTCTACGCCGTCTTTGCCGTCTTTACCGTCCTTGCCGTCTGCGCCGGAAGAACCTCTGCTGCCGCGCGCGCCGACCAGCGATGCAAGCCATTCCTTCTCCGTGCCGACAAAGCCGTTTTTCACTGCGATGTCGTAGGCGGAAAGCCCGACGATATCGCCCGACGAGCCGGCGGCGGCGCTCGCCTTTTCAACCGCTGCATCAAAGGCAGCGTCGGTGAACAGCCCTTGCGCAATCAGCTTGTCCGCGAGCGTCGTCTTTGCCCCCTTGATGTAGGCAAACAGGGCATAGTAGGCGACCGCAACGGCGTCGCCGCGCCTGAAATCCGCGGTATTGACCGTGCCGTCCAGAATGCCGATTTGTCTTGCCAGCGGGAACGGGTCGTCCCAGGCAAAATCCGCCTCATTCGCATCCGAATAGCCGAGCGCGCGGAGCATCAGCGTCAAAAACGCCGCCGCGCCTGCATTGCCTGTGCCGAACTGTGTCTCCGAGATGCCGTAGGTCAGCTTGTGCCCATAGGCATAGCCGAGGTAGGCGTCCGCCCACTTCGGCGTGTCCTCAAACGGGTTTTTGAGATTGTCCGCCAGCGCGTCCGCCTCGCAGCCCATGACGCGCAGCAGCATGACCATCGCCTCGACGCGCGTCATTTCGCGCTCGAGCGCAAAGTCGGTGTCCGACACGCCGCGAAACAGCCCGAGCTCCTTCAGCGCGGTTGCCATCGCCGTCTTGTCCGTGCGCCGCACGGTCGCTGTGTATGCCGCCGTCGGCAGTGCAAACATGCTGCATAGCAGCGCCAGACACAGCAGCAGTGATAGAATTTTCTTCATGTTTCGTCCTCCCTTGTTCCTGTCAATATTGCAAAAGATTGCATATTCTGCAGCCATTATACTCAATTTATGAGTATTTGTCAATACTCAATTTTTGAGTATGCTACTATCGTTGTATCTGAAAAAGGGAGGGTGCAACATGGATTACCGCGTCAGAATGCGCGCAGTTCGGGAGGATCACGACTACACACAGGCGGAGATCGGAAGGCTGCTTCACAAATCACAACAGGGCTACGCCCATATTGAGACCGGCAGAGCCGAGCTGAAGATCGACGACCTGAAGATTCTCTGCCGTTTCTACGATGTTTCCGCCGACTACATGATCGGTCTGAGCGACGCGATGCGTCCCTGCCCGAAGGAGTAAAAAAAGAAGGTGCGGCGGCACCTTCTTTTTACGTTTGCTTATTTCGCCGCGATTTATTGCAGCGCGTCGAGAATGGTATTCAGCGTGTACTTGTTCTCGCCGCCGACCACGCTCTGCAGCATGGTAAGTGCGTCGAGAAGGTCTACCGTGCCGTCGCCGTTGGCATCAAAGCGCACGGACGGACCGGGCAGCATCGTGTTTTCAAACTGCGTGTTCTTTTGCGCGAAGACCCAGTCGATGACCTCAGGCATTTTTGCAACCGTCGGCCAGATGTTGTGCTTGCCGCCCTCGATGACGGTATACTTGATGTCGGTGCCGCCGGCTTTTCGGATGGCGGCGACCAGCGCATCGGTGCCTGCAATCAGCAGCGTGGGGTCGGCATCGCCGTGAAAGGTCCAAATCGGCGTGCCGAGATAGCGCGCGGCGATGGCGTCGGCGCCCGCCTCGGTCACAGGTCCCTGCGGCTGCCCGGTGCCTGCCATCGGCACGACCGCCGCAAAGGTGTGCGGGTGCAGGGCAGCCATCGCCCAGGCCGCGCCCGCGCCGTTGGACGCGCCGCTGAGGTAGATGCGCGAGGTGTCAATCACATCGCGGTTGTCCTCGATAAAGCAGCCGAGCAGTTCCATCGCCGCATTGAGATAGGCGCGTTCCAGCGTGCCGTCGGCGATGTCGGCGGCAAACTTGTCGCTGCCGGGGTAGGCATCGCGGGCAATCCACATATCGGTGGCGGGGCATTGCGGCGCAATCATGATGCAGTCGTAGTCCGAGCGGAAGACGGCGGTGTTCAGCTCCGTGCCGGTTGCGGAAATCTGCTTGGCATTATCCGTGCCGCGTGAGCCGTTGCCGTGCATGTGGATGAAGACGGGATAGGTCTTGCCCGCGGTCTTGTAGCTTTCGGGCAGGTAATAGCGGTAGGGAATGGTCAGCCCGTTGGATGCCTTGTAGCTGCCCTTTGCAAAGACCTCCTTCGGCACGAGATTTGCCGTCTCGGAGGCGGCGCCGATGCCGACGGTCGTGCCGGTGAGCAGAGCCGCCAGCAGAAAACAGAACCAATGCTTTTTCATGGATGAAATCCCTCCTGAATATACGTTGCTTTTATTATATAGGAAAAATCCACGCTTGTCCATCTGAAACGGGGCAACTTTTTACGCAAAAAATCGGGGGCGTGCCAAGCGGCAACGTCCCCCGATTTTTCGGTATGCTTATGCTTCGGTAATCTGCTTTAAGGTCTTCACGACGGTGGCGAGCGTATAGTCGCTGCTGCCCGCCATCATCTTTTCCAGCATGGAAAGAACATCGAGGATGTCCACCTTGCCGTCCTTGTTGACATCGAGCGGGTCATATTCGGGTGCGACAGCGCCCATGAGCGTGTTGAAGTAGTTGTCGTTCTTCTGTGCGAAGATCCAGTCGACAAGTCCGTCGGTGGCAGCTGCCGTCGGCCAAATGTTGTGCGTGCCGCCCTCGATGACGGTGTACTTGACCTTGGTGCCGCCCGCCGCGCGGATGGCGTTGACCAGTCCGTTCGTGCCGCTGATGGAGAGGGTGGTGTCCGCGTCGCCGTGGAAGGTCCAGATGGGCAGGTTGAGATAGCTGTTTACCAGCGCGTTTGCGCCGTCTGTCGTGACGGGGCAGGTCGAGTTGCCCGTGCCCGCCAGCGGAACCGCCGCCGCGAAGACGCGGGGATGCAGGGCGGTCATCGCCCAGGTTGCGCCGCCGCCGTTGGACGAGCCGGTGACAAGATGCGGGAGGTGTCAACGGGGAGGTTGCGGTTTTCGATGAAGTCGTTCAGCAGTTCCATCGCCGCATAGAGGTACGGCATGTTTTCAAGCGCGCCGTCTGCAAAATCTGCCGCAAAGGCGTCGCTGCCGGGGTACTTCGTGTGGTCGACCCATTCGTTCGGCTTTGCGGGGCACTGCGGCGCGATCATGATGCAGGGATACCCCGAGTTGAGCACGGCGGTGTTGAGTGCCGCGCCGTTTGTGGTCAGCTGCGAAGTATTATCGCTGCCGCGCGAGCCGTTGCCGTGCATATAGAGGAAGACCGGGTAGGTCTCGCCGCTCGTCGCATAGCCCTCGGGGAGGTAATAGCGATAGGGAATGGTCGTGCCCTTGGAATCCGTAAAACTGCCGGAGAGGAAGACCTCATTTGCGACCTTGGTGGTCAGCGAACTGCTGTCGGTGATAAGTGCGGTGTAGTTCGAGAACTTCTGTTTCAGCGACGCAATCACATCGGCGGGGAGCGCCGAAATATCCACCGTCGAGGTGTGGCTGCTGCCCGTGACAGTAAAGTCCGCCGTGCCGAAGCCCGAGAAGTCGCCGCCGGTAATTTTCACGGTGCAGTTGCCGTTGACCACGCTTGCCATCGAGGTGGCAAGCCAGTTGCCGACGAAGGTGCCGCCGGTGATGTTCAGGCTTGCGTCGCCGCCCGAGCCGCCGTTGACCGCCCCGAGGTAGATGTTGTGCACCTTGCCGCCGGAGATGTCGATGTGCGCCATGCCAGTGTAGGCTTTGTCAACCTGGCGCGAGAAGCCGACGAGCACGACCTCACCGCTCTTAATTGTGATGTGTGTATCCAGGTCGTCGGTGGCAACGCCGTCCGCATCTTTCTGTGCGCCGCCGAGGATGGCAACGCCCTTGTGCACATACGAGAAGTCGCCAAAGCCGCGGCATTCGATGCCGGTGTCAAAGACGATGGGGTGAAAACGCGCGACGAACAGCATGTATTCGGCGCTCGTGCTGCGCAGGGTCATATCGCGGAAGGTGGTCGGACCGCTCAGAATGAAGCGCTTGCCGCCGCCGATAAGACCGCTGCCGTCCGCCGTGCGGTAAGAGGTGCCGCCCACCTCCTGCGTCAGCGTGACAACGCCGGCGTGCACAGGCTCGGTAAAGTATGCGCTAAGGGTGTATTTGCCGACGATGACGATTTCGCCGCCGTCCGCGCCGAGCGCGTTGTAGGCTGCCGTGAGGTCGCCGAGCGGCGACGATGCCGTCAGACCGTCACCGGTTCCGCCGTCCGCCACATAGACGGTGGCTTCGGCGGCCGCCGCGCCGAGGACGAGGCAGCCGCAAAGCAGAAGACAGCACAGAAGAAATTTCTTTTTCATGGTATTCGGGTATCCTTTCTGCATGATTTTCCTTCTACCATTGTATCGAATTTGAAAAAAGCGGTCAAGGCAAAGAAAGCACGCGAGTTGCAAAAAAGATTTGTACTTATTGCATATTTTACACAAATTCACGAATTTGAAATTGTGCAGAACGCAAAAAGAGAGTGGAAAGCGCAGACGCGCTTTCCACTCTCCGGGTTTCATTTTTGAAATGCGATGCGTGCAAGCAGGGCGGTGAGGTTTTCCGTGGTATAGGTCTTGTCGCCGTCTGCGATGCGCTTTGCCATCAACAGCGCGTCGAGCACGGTCAGCCTGCCGCTGCCGTCGAGGTCGTCGGCGTCCGGTTTGGCGCCGGGCAAGGTGTTTTTGAAGCGGTCGTTCTTCTGCGCGAAAATCCAATCGACAAGCCCCGCAGTGCCTGCCGCTTCGCCGACGATGTTGTGGGAGCCGTTCGGAATGATGGTGAAGTTGATTTTCGTGCCGCCAGCCGCTTTGACGGCGTCCACGATGCCGCGCGTGCCCTCGATGGAGAGGGTGGTGTCCGCGTCACCGTGGAAGGTCCAGATGGGGAGGTCAAGATAGCGTTTCGCCAGCACATTCGCGCCCGCGGCGGTGACGGGGCTCAAGCTGTTGCCCGTGCCGCACATCGGAATCGCCGCTGCGAAGACATCCGGGTAGAGCGCCGCCAGCGCCCAGGTTGCGCCGCCGCCGTTGGACGAGCCGGTGACATAGATGCGGGAGGTGTCGGCGTGGTAGTCCGCGTTGGTGATGAAGCTGTTCAAAAGTTCGGTCGCCGCGTTCAGGTAGATGCGGGTCTCCAGCTTGCCGTCCGCGATGTCGGCGGCAAAGGCGTCACTGCCGGGGTAGGCGTTGCGGTCGATCCATTCCGCCGGGTGCGCGGGGCACTGCGGCGCCAGCATGATGCATTCGTAGCCGGAATTGAGCACGGCGGTGTTGAGCGCCGCACCGTTGGTGGTCAGCTGTGTCCGGTTGTCGCTGCCGCGCGAGCCGTTGCCGTGCAGATAGAGGAAGACCGGGTAGGTCTTGCCGCTTGTGGCATAGCCCTCGGGGAGGTAATAGCGGTAGGGGATGGTCGTCCCGTCCGATGCCGTGAATCTGCCCGCGAGGAAGACATCGTCCGCATTTTTGCTTGTGGTCGTGCCCGCCTCGGTGACGATCTCGGTAAAGCCGGCGAGTTTGCTCCGCAGGGCGGAGACCGCCTCGGCGGGGAGCGCGGTAAGGTCGATGCGCGACTTTGTGCCGCAGCCGCCGTCGGTGCTCTTCAGCCCCGCAAAGTCGCCGCCTTTTAGGGTGATGGTGATGCTGCCTGCCACCTTGCTCGATGTGCCCGCGGTGAAGTCGCCGACGAAATTGCCGCCCGTGACGGTGAGGTCGGTGTCGCCGCCGCGCCCTTTGTTCACCGCGCCGAGGTAGATGTGGTGGAAGGTGCCGCCGGAAAGCTCGATGTGCGCCATGCCGGTGTAAAGCTTGTCAATCTGGCGCGAAAACGCGACGATGGCAAATTCGCCGCTCTCCACGGTGATGTGCGCATCCAGGTCGTCGGTGAGCGTGTTCCACTTGTCCGCGCCCGCCTGTGCGCCGCCGATGATGGAAAAGCTGCTGGCGATGTCGGTGTATGCGCCGAAGTCCCGGCATTCGACGCCCGCGCCCATCTTCACAGGATGAAACTGAGCGACGAGCAGCGCACCGTTGTTCTTCTTTGTCTCCGCGCCCTTGCCGCGGAAGGTGATGCTTGCAAAGGTGGTGGGACCGTTCAGGATGTAGCGCATGCTGTTGAAATAGACGCCGCTGTCTGCCGCCGCGCGGTAGGAAGTGCCGTCCGTTTCCTGCGTCACCGTCACCTCGCCGCTGTGGTCGGGCTCGACAAAGGCGGCGCGCAGCGTGTATTTGCCGACGACGACAATGGTGCCGCCGTCTTCGCCGAGCGCGGTATAGGCTGCTGCGAGGTCGCCGAGCGGCGCCGAAGCCGTCTTGCCGTCGCCGCTGCCGCCGTCCGCGACATAGACCGTGTCTGCCGCTGCGGCGCTGAGCGTGAGGACAGCGCAGAGCAGCAGCAGAGCCGGGAGAAAATGTTTTTTCATAATTCATGTGTCCTTTCGGAATGACTTTGTCTTCATTATACTTTTGTCCGCGCATCGCGTCAATGCAAAAAAATCGCGTGAATTTTGCATACTTTGTATAAAAGCGCGGCGCCGCGCAAACAATAAGCCGATGCTTCAAAGAGGAGGATTTGACTGTGCGGAAAAATGCGTTTGCGCTGCGGTTTCTGAAAATATTTTCGGTGTTGGTGCTTGCCGTGTCGCTGTTTTACATGGTGGGGGCTATCGACGACGGCAGCGTATACCACGATGTGCTGCGCCTGCATGTGGTTGCCAATTCGGACGATAAAGCGGATCAGGAGCTGAAGCTGGAGGTGCGCGACCGCGTGCTTGAAGCCTACGGCACGAAACTCTCCGGCTTTGCCTGCAAGGAGGATGCCGAGGCGGCGGCAGAGACGCTGCTGCCCGAAATTGAGGCGACAGTGAATGCGTTTCTCGCCGGGCGCGCGCCGTATACCGCGACTGTGACGGTTGCGGAGGAATATTTCCCGACCAAAAGTTACGGCGAATACCGCCTGCCGCGCGGCGTGTACACCGCGCTCTGCATCCGCCTCGGCAAGGCGTCGGGCGAGAACTTCTGGTGCGTGCTGTATCCGCCGCTCTGCCTCGGCGCGGCGACGGCCGACGATGCGGAGAGCGGGGAAGACCTGTTTTTGTCGTCGGGGCTGACGCACGAGGAATACGAGTTGATGCGCGGCGAGAAGCCGGTTTTCCGTGTCCGCTTCAAACTGCTCGAGTGGCTGCACGGCGAGGAATGAGGGAGTATCATTCCAAGCCTCCCTTGTGTAAAGGGAGGTGTCGGCGAAGCCGACGGAGGGATTGTTACAGAGCCACGGAACAACCCCTCAGTCACCTAACGGTGACAGCTCCCCTTGCACAGGGGAGCCGAAGAGGCGCCGGTCCCTACAGATTGGCGCAAACGGCGCACACACCGTAGGGGCGACCATCGGTCGCCCGCCGTACCGAGGCAAAACGGGTCGTCGAGGCGCCGCCCCCTACCGGTTTGCAAAGAATCCGCACAAACCGTAGGGCGCCGTCTGTCTCCCGCCGCATCCACGCAAAAAGAGGCTGTTCAACCATGCGGTTGAACAGCCTCTTTTCCTATTTCCTTACTTGATATTCCCCTCGTACACTTCCGAAATCATCCCCGGAATCTCGCGGAGCATATAGTGAATCACCAATGTGTTTTTGTAGGGCGACGCGATGCCAAAGACTTTTTTGCCGCTCTGTGTCTCTGCCAGCTTCACGGCGCGGAACACATGAAAATTGTTGGTGACGATGCCGAAGGCCGCGTCTTCCTCCATCAGCGCAAGGCTGTTGCGGATATTCTCGTTGGTGTCGCGCGACTTGTCCTCAAGAATCAGCCGCGCACCGTCGATGCCGCGCTCGGTCAGCACATTGTACATGCACTGCGCCTCACTGATGGCTTCATCCGAACCCTGCCCGCCCGAGAGGATGGCGCGGGTGTCCGGATTTTGACGCAGGTAGTCCTCAGCGGCGTCGATGCGCCAGAGGAGCGCGTTGCTCGGGCGGTCGCCGCGCAGATGCGCGCCGAGCACCACGATGTAGTCAAGCCCGGCCTCGCCCTTTGCGCCCATCATGGAGACCACGCCGACCTCAATCACAAGCGACAGCGCCGCGACAAAGGCGAGCAGCACGCAGCCCGCGCGGAAGAGCCAGCCGGGCAGGGGCAGCCGCCCATACCGCGCGGTCAGCGCCGCACAGACCAGGCAAAAGACGCCGCCGAGCGCCCAGATGCCGAGCATCGAGATGCGGAATCCCGCAAAGATGCCGCTGATGATGTAGTAGAGCAACAGGGCAAGCCCGAGGACGAGCCAGACTGCCGTTTTTGTCTTTTGCGCCTTGGTGCGATTTTGCATGATGTCCCTCCTATGGATGAAAAACGGATGAAAAAAGCAGACAACGCATGCTGTCTGCTTCTTCTGTCAATCGATATGTTCTCCGGCGGGGAGGCGTCAGATGGCGCGCTCTACCTTGCCCGAACGGAGACAACGGGAACAAACGTAAACCGTCTTGGGTGTTCCGTTAACAACAGCCTTGACCTTGCGGATATTCGGCTTCCACATTCTGTTCGTCTTGCGATTCGAGTGGGAAACGTTATGACCGAAGGTTACGCCCTTGTTGCATACGCTGCACTTTGCCATGTGAATTACACCTCCATACTAAACTCATCTATCAAATTTTATTATATAGACATAGTACGCCTAACGCGACAACCGATATTATAGCATACCGAATTTGAAAAAGCAAGAGAAATTTGCAATTTTTCAAAAAAGTTTATTGGACGCGCTTTTCGGCGATTTTGGCGACCGACGACTCCATCTTCGCCCAAAAGGCGTCGGCAATCAAGCGCATGCCGAGGTCGCTCGGGTGGTTGAACCTGCCGTGCGTGTCGGCGCGCGTGCCGATGTCACCGAGCGGCACCCAGGTGTCGCCGAACTGCTCCGCCACGGCAAACTTCTCCGCATCGAGCATCGGGCGGACATAGAAGCCCTCACCGTGGAACACGGCGGCACTTCCTGCGGGGTCAAGGTAGCGGCGCATATCGGCGTAGGCGTCGGCAAAGCGGCGCGGCGGTTCCTCTGTCGTCTCATAGTCCTTCGGCACATTCGCGCCGAAGAACATCACGATGATGTCGGCGCCGAAGGCGGCGGCATCTGCGTGCGCATCGGACGGTTTTGCGCCGTTCCAGAGGTTTGCCTCATAACTGCCGACCTGCGCGATCGCCCATGCGGGGTTCGGATCGTAGCGGCGGATGCGCTCGAGCAGCAGATGCACATAGTCGTGCGCCTCGTCGGACGCTGCCATGCCGCAGTCGTTCAGCCAGCCCATGGCGGGGCGGGGCGAATGCTTGGTGATGGAGTTGCCCGCGAAAAGAATGCGCAGCCCGCTGTTTTCATGGATAAACACACTTTGTTTGACCTGCCCCACGGCGGGGACATCGTTTTTCTGTAAATCTGTCATAATCGTTCTCCCTGACTTTTCTGAAAATTTTTATTCTATATGAGGTCTGCGCGGATGTAGCCGTCGCAGACCGAACGGCATCTTACCCTGCGTGCATCGCCGCGCAGATCTGCGTCGGACGCAACGCGCACCTCGGCAAAGGCGGCGGTGTGCCCGCTCCACAGCCCGTCGACCTTTTGCTCAAAGAGCACGGTCTCGGTCGGGCTCTTTTCGAGGATTTCAGCAAGGCAGCGCGCCGTGCTCTCGGCGGAAAGGGCGATCAGCGCCTGCGAGCGCGCGTGCTTGACTTCCTCGGGCACCTGGTTTTGCATTGTTGCGGCAGGCGTGCCCGCACGCTTGGAATATTTGAACACATGCGTCGCGAGAAAGCCGACGCGGCGGGCAAATTCCATCGTCTCGGCAAAGTCCGCATCGCTTTCGCCGGGGAAGCCGACGATGAAATCGGTGGTGAACTGTACGCCGGGGAGCGCTGCGCGGGTGGCTTCGATATTGCGGAGTACCGTCTCGGCGTTGTACTTGCGCCGCATGGCGGCAAGCGTGCGCGACGCGCCGCTCTGCACGGAAAGGTGAAAATGCGGCGTGAGTTTTTTGACCGTCGCGATGCGTTCGAGGAAGGCGGGGCGCATCAGCGTCGGCTCAAGCGAACCGAGGCGAATGCGCGCGATGCCGTCGATGCCATCCACCGCATCGAGCAGGTCGCAGAGGCTCTCGCCCGTGTCCGCACCGAAGGACGCGGTCTCGATGCCGGTCAGCACCACCTCGCGCACGCCCGCGTCGGCGAGTGTGCGCGCCTCGGCGACGACATCGGCGATTTTTTTGGAGCGGACATGCCCGCGCGCGTCCGGAATTTTGCAGTAGGCGCAGCGGTTGTCGCAGCCGTCTTCGATTTTGATATACGCGCGCGTGCGCGGCGCATGCGTGATGCGCATGGACTCAAAGCCTGCGCCTTCGAGCGGCGTGATTTCAATCTTCGGAATGTCCTTGCCGTCGAGCAGCTCAAGCGCGCGTGTGACCGTGCGCAGCTTGCCCTCGCTGCCGCAGACATAGGCGACGCCGTCGATGGCGGCAACCGCCTCGGGCGACACCTGTGAATAGCAGCCGCAGACCATGATTTTCGTCTCGGGCGACTGCCGGCGGAGACGACGGATGAGCTGGCGGCACTTGCGGTCGCCCTCGGCGGTCACGGTGCAGGTGTTGATGACGGCGACATCCGCGCCCTCCTCCACGGGGGTAAAACCGGCGCGCACCGCCTCTTCGAGAATCGCCTCGCTCTCGTATTGGCTGACCTTGCAGCCAAGCGTGTAGACTGCAAATGTCCGATGCATAGACCCGCCTCCTTCACAAAGAAAAATCCAACCACTTTATCATAGCACATTTTTTTCGCCGCGTAAATAGAAAAATGTGCGTTCCTGCCGGTAAAAATGCATGAAACGGCTTGCAAAACGGGTGGGTACGGTGGTATAATATCTTGAAAACTAAATAGCCGAAAGGCGGACTGGAGACACAATGAGTAAATTACATGTATTCGATCATCCCCTGATTGCGCATAAGCTCTCGATTATGCGTCAGACGAGAACGGGTTCCAAGGACTTCCGTGAGCTGCTCAACGAGATTGCGATGCTGATGGGCTACGAGATCACGCGCGACCTGCCGGTTGAGGACTACGAGATTGAGACGCCCCTTGAGAAGATGGCGGGCAAGCGCATCTCCGGCAAGAAGCTGGCTATCGTGCCGATTCTGCGCGCGGGCCTCGGCATGGTGGACGGTCTGCTCACCCTCGTGCCGGTCGCCAAGGTTGGGCACATCGGTCTTTACCGCGACCCCGAGACGCACACCCCGGTCGAATACTACTGCAAGCTGCCCGAGGATATTGAAAACCGCATTGTTATCCTGGTTGACCCCATGCTGGCAACCGGCGGCAGCGCAATCGACGCAATCAATATGCTCAAGAAGCGCGGCGTCTCCAACATCCGCTTCATGTGTCTCGTTGCCGCGCCCGAGGGCGTTGCCGCGCTCCAGGCGGCGCATCCCGATGTGGATATTTTCACGGCGGCGCTCGACCGTCAGCTCAATGAGCACAAGTATATTCTCCCCGGTCTCGGCGACGCCGGCGACCGCATTTTCGGCACGAAGTAAGCCATGCGCATTCTGACCGTCGGGAAAAACGACGCGGGGCAGCGGCTGGACAAGTTTCTCGCAAAGACGCTTTACGGCATGCCGCCGTCGCTGATGTACCGGCTGATTCGGCAGAAGAAAATCAAGGTCAACCGCAAGCGAGCCGAGGGCGGGCAGATGCTTGCCGAGGGCGATACGGTGCAGCTGTTTGTCGCCGAGGATTTCTTCGCGGGCGGCGAACGCAAAGGAAGCGAAAACGAGCTTTCCCGCGTGCGCCCGAATCTCGACATCGTCTATGAGGACGCAAACATTCTGCTACTCAACAAGCGGCCCGGCGTGCTGGTGCACGACGACGCCGAGGGGCAGAGCGACACGCTCCTGCTCCACGCCAAGGCGTATCTCTATCAGAAGGGCGAGTACGACCCGGCGGCGGAGCAGTCCTTTGCGCCCGCGCTCTGCAACCGCATCGACCGCAACACGGGCGGCGTGGTGATATTGGCGAAGAACGCCGAGGCGCTGCGCGTGATGAACGAGAAGATTCGGAACGGCGAGGTCAAGAAATTCTATCTGGCGGCGGTGCACGGCATCCTGCGGAAGAAGAGCGATACGCTCCTTGCCTGGCTGAAGAAGAATGCGGCGACCAATACCGTGCGGATTTACACCGCGGCGGACAAGCCCCGCGATGCCAAGCGCATCGCCACGCGCTACCGCGTCCTCGCGGAGAAAAACGGCGATTCGCTCATCGAGGTCGAGCTGCTCACCGGCAGGACGCATCAGATTCGCGCCCAGTTTGCCGAGATCGGGCATCCCCTGCTCGGCGACGGCAAATACGGCGTCAACCGCGACGACAAGCGGCGCGGATACAAGTTTCAGGCGCTCTATGCCTACCGTCTCCGCTTTGACTTTGCGGATGCGGCAGGCGCGCTCGGCTATCTTTGCGGCAGGGAATACCGGCTGCCCGAGGGGGCAGTCTGGTTTGTCTCGGATTTTATGGAATGAGAGGTGTTTTGGATGGTACGCATTGAAATGGAAGACGGCGGCGTGATTACGCTCGAGCTCGATCACGATGCCGCACCGAAAACGGTTGAAAATTTTGAGAAGCTCGTGCGGGAAGGGTTCTACGACGGGCTGATCTTCCACCGCGTGATTCGCGGCTTTATGATTCAGGGCGGCGACCCCACCGGCACCGGTATGGGCGGCGCGGACGAGAACATCGTCGGCGAATTTGCGCTCAACGGGCATCCCAACCCGATCAGCCATAAGCGCGGCGTGATTTCCATGGCGCGCGCGCAGGATTTCAACTCCGCATCGTCGCAGTTCTTCATCGTGCATGAGGACGCGCCCTATCTCGACGAGCAATATGCCGCGTTCGGCCATGTCGTGGACGGCATGGACATCGTGGATGAGATCGCCAATGTCCCCACCGGGTACATGGATCGTCCCCGCACCGATATGCGCATGAAAAAGGTCACGCTGGTCGAGGACTGAACAAAATCAAAACAAAAAACGGAATGCCGAAGGCTCTCTGCTGGTAAGACAGTAAAATTCAAATTTCTTAGAACAGGCATGATTTCGGTCATGCCTGTTCCGCTTTTAGCAGCTCATCCACGGGAATGTAGCCCACAAGGTCGTACTCGATATGTACCTTCTGCCTGCGCTTGCCGCTGGACTTGTCAGGTGCATCTACATAGACCGCCTTGACAAGCTCTCTGAGGGCATAGGGGGTCAGCTCCGTGAGGGTGCTGTTCCTCTTTACCCGCTGAACAAACTGCTCTATATTCTCTGCCTGTTGTTCCTGTTCATGTATTTGCTGTTGCAGACCCTTGACCTCGGCTTTGAGGTCTTTCTGTTCCTCGGTATAGTTCTTGCTCATCATCGCAAAGCGTTCATCATCCAGCCGTCCGGCGACATTGTCCTCATAAATGCGGACGAACAGCCGATCAAGCTCTCCAATTCGTTTCTCAGCCTGCGCCAGCCGTTTCTTGCACAACCGCATGGTTTCCTCGCTCTGCACACGGAGCTTTTGCTCCATCTCGGAACGGAAATACGCCTCATAGCGAGTGACTACCGATACGACCTCCTGAATGTGCTTCCAGACGATCTGTTCCAGCACAACGGCACGGATATAATGTCCGCTGCACTTGTCCTTATTGACACGATGGGTGGAGCAGATGAAGAAGTCCTGCCGCTTTTCAAAATAGCTGGTGGTGGAGTAGTAGAGCTTCTGCTTGCAGTCGTTGCAGAATACCAAGCCGGAGAACATATTGCTCTTGCCCGTTGCCGTTCTGCGGTGCCGCTGCTGCCTGATCTCCTGCACCTTATCAAAGACTTCCAGAGAGATGATTGCCGGATGGGTGTTATAGAAAATCTTGCGATTCTCCATTGGGTTCTCCCGCTGCTTCTTATCCCAGATGGAGTTGGTGTAGGTCTTGAAATTGACCGTGCAGCCTGTGTACTCCATGTATTCGAGAATATAAGCAACGGTGCTTTCGTGCCAGCGATACTCGTTCTCCGGGGTCTGATGCGGTGTTTTTCTGCCCTCCCGCTGCTTGTAGGCGGTAGGGTTCAGCACCATTTCCTTTTCAAGCAAAGCGGCAATCTGACTCGGGCCTTTGCCTTCCATGCAAAGTGTGAAGATCCGCTTCACGATCTGTGCAGCTTCCTCGTCAATCACCCATTTCTTGGGGTCGATAGAGTCATGCTTGTAGCCGTAGGGAACGTTGGTGGTCAAGCGCTCTCCACGCTCACCCTTCGCTTTGTTGACGGCACGGATTTTGCGGCTGGTATCCTTGGAATACCACTCATTGAACCAGTTCTTGATACCTGCCATGTCGCTGTCGGTGCTGTTGGGGTCAATGGTGTCGAAGTGGTCGTTGATGGCAATATACCGCACGCCGTACTGAGGAAACGTGTAGTTGATATAAAGCCCTGTCAGCGAGGAATTACGACCGAGTCTTGAAAGGTCTTTCGTAATCACCACTTCCACATGACCGGCTTCAATTTCCGCAAGCATCTTCTGAAAGCCGGGGCGGTTGGAAAAATCCACGCCGCTGTACCCATCATCAATAAAGAACGTCGGGTTCGGAAAGTGCTGAGATTTTGCATACTCCATTAACATGATCTGCTGATGCTGTATGGAGTTCGACGGGTCATCCTTGCCGCCTTTTTCTTTGGTGTCCTCCACGGACAGTCTGCAATAAAGCGCTGTGATTTTGTCGGTTGCCCTTAACATATTGTTGTCCTCCTTCGGTGGGGCAACTGCTTGAACAGGATTGGATTTTTGGTTTATATCAAGAGAAACGTCGTTACTCATCGGCGTCCTCCGTGATACTACTTTTATCATCGGCAGCGTTCTGCTCCATAATGCGTCTGAGCTTCTTGTCGAGGGTTTCCGTACCCTCGTAGCTGCCGGTTACGGTGTATTCCGTGCCGCCGTGTTCCTCCACGATTTTGACATCGGGCAGCCAAAAGGCGGACGGATTTTTCACCACAATGTTGCCCTTGTCATCGAAAGAAAACGCCCTCTTGGGGGCATCATCGGGACGAGGCTCGACCTTGGCATACGGGTCAGGATTGGAGAAATAAAACGAGCGGATTTCACCATCCTCCTCGCCGTTATCAAAATCATCATCGGCAAAAATCTCATTCAGTTCCTCGTCACGCAGTTCGATGATTTCATGGCCTTTTTCTTTCGGATTCACTTCGTCAAGCCTCCTTCGCTTCATTCAAAATCATGGTTTGTGTAGCAAAACAGACGGACGCCGTCAATGATCGAGATGAACGGCTGCGCCGCCATTGACAGCGCCCGTCCGTTTCGCTTTTTGGCAGACAAGGCGGCGGTTGCCGCCGATTTCCATTTGGGAAATGGCGCTTGCTAACATGGGAAACGGAGAATAGCAAGCACAGCAAGTGTAGCTACACTTGCGAAAACCGGCGTGGTACGACCGGGATTTCCTTGCAGAATAGCAAGCAAATCCGGTGAGTACCCACACCGGAGCTTGCCATTCTGGCAAGCAATGCACGGCGGTACCCACTTCTCATTACCTGCCAACTGCGAAACGCACTTGGCAAGCAATGCTCGTGTTTATACACCCGTGCAATCTTGTTGGG
>CAKSLU010000023.1 GCA_934474225.1 uncultured Eubacteriales bacterium
TTTATCGGCAAGCCGATCGACTTTGACCGCAAGCTCGGCGTCGCGGTGGTCGGCACGCGGACAATGACCGAATACGGGCGCGATGTGACCTATCGGTTCAGCTATGACCTTGCCTCGGCAGGCGCTGTCATTATCAGCGGCATGGCGCTCGGTGTGGACGGTATGGCGGCGGCAGGCGCACTGGATGCGCAGATGCCGACGGCGGTCGTGCTCGGCAGCGGTCTCGATGTGGTGTATCCGAAGATGCACACCAAACTGTACAAATGCATTCTGCGCGACGGCTTTGCCGTCAGCGAATACCCGCCCGGCGCAGAGCCGGACGCGCGCAACTTCCCGCAGCGCAACCGCATTATCAGCGGGCTTGCCCGCTGCGTGCTGGTGACCGAGTGCCCCGAGATGAGCGGCGCGCTGATTACGGCGCGCGAGGCACTGGCAGAGGGGAAACCGCTCTTCGCCGTGCCGGGTGCCGTGACCATGAAGGGCAGTGCGGGCACAAACGAACTGATTAAGAGCGGCAGCGCGCGGATGGTGACGACGCCTGCCGACATCCTCGACCTGTTTGAGGCGGCGCATTTCCCGGAGCTGGACGCAAGCGCGGTCGGCTTGATGAACTACAATGCCGCCAAGGCGGAGAGTACATACAGCGTCGCCACCAAAACAAGCAAGCTGTCCTGGTCAAAGGTGCGCCGCAAAAAGCCTGAATCCGCACCCGATGACAGCCCGGACACCATCCGGGAGAGCAGCGCGCCGAAGGTCACCGAGGCGTTTGTGCCGATGTCCGAGACCGAGAAGAAGATCTACGCCTGCATTCCCGAGGAGGGGCAGGTCAGCGTGGATTTAATTGCGGCGGGCAGCGGCGCGCCCGTGCCGGATGTGCTGACCGCTCTGCTTGCCCTGACCTGCAAGGGCGTGGTCAGACAGCTGCCCGGCAATTTTTACACAAGAGTCTGACGGCATGCCGCACCCGCGGCTGACCGATTGAAATAAACGAAAGGAACTGCGGCATCGCAGTGTATGAATATGGCAAATCTGGTGATTGTGGAGTCTCCCGCAAAGGCGAGCACGATTAAAGGATATCTCGGCAGCAACTACAAGGTCGTCGCCTCCTACGGGCATGTGCGCGACCTGCCGAAGAGCACGCTCGGCGTGGATATTGAGGACAACTTCAAGGCGCATTATATCAACATCCGCGGCAAGGGCGACCTCATCAAGGCGCTGAAGAAGGACGCCAAGGCGGCAAACAAAGTCTTCCTCGCAACGGACCCTGACCGCGAGGGTGAGGCGATTTCCTGGCATCTTGCCACCGCGCTGGACCTTGCACCCGAAAAGTGCAGCCGCGTGGCGTTCAACGAGATTACAAAGACGGCGATTAAGGATGCCATCAAGCATCCGCGCGAGATTGACATCGACCTTGTCAATTCGCAGCAGGCGCGGCGCATTCTCGACCGCATCGTCGGCTACAAACTCAGCCCGTTCCTGTGGAAGAGCGTCAAGAGCGGACTTTCCGCAGGCCGTGTGCAGACCGTCGCCGCGCGCATTATTGTAGAGCGCGAGGCGGAGATCCGCGCATTCGTTCCGCAGGAATACTGGACGATTGACGCGCTGCTCACCGCGCCGGACGGCAAGCCGCTGAAGGCGCGCCTGGTCGGCAAAGGCAAGAGCAAAGTGAAACTCGCCTCCGAAGACGATGTCAAGCAGGTGCTTGCCGAAATCGGCAGGGATGCGTTTGTCTGCAAGACGGTCAAAAAGACGGCGAAGACCAAACAGCCTGCGCCGCCGTTCACCACCTCGACCATGCAGCAGGAGGCGTCCCGCAAGCTCGGCTTCCAGTCGCAGCGCATCATGCGCGTGGCGCAGGAACTGTACGAAGGCATCAACCTCGGCGCGGAAAACGGCGGCGTGCAAGGTATTATCACCTATATGCGTACCGACTCGCTCCGCATTTCGACCGAGGCGCAGGCGGCAGCGCTTGAGCTGATCGGCGAAAAGTACGGCGAGGGGTATTGCCCCACCCGCCCGCGCGTTTACAAGACCAAGGCGAATGCGCAGGATGCGCATGAAGCCATCCGCCCCTCGAATGTCAAGCTCGAGCCTGCGCATATCCGCAAATATCTGTCGAATGACCAGTACAAGCTGTATAAACTGATCTGGGATCGCTTTGTTTCCAGCCAGATGGCGTCTGCCGTACTCGATACCGAGACGGTGGACTTTGACGCAAACGGCTACACCTTCCGCACCAGCGGCTACACCGTCCGCTTCCAGGGCTACATGGCGGTCTATGAGGAATCCACCGACGAGGCGCCGAAGAGCGAGAACGGCGAGGTCGGCAAGAACGAGAAGATTCCGCCGCTCCATGAGGAGGACAGACTTCCGCTCCGCGACTTTGACAGCGTCAAGCACTTCACCGAAGCGCCCCCGCGCTTCACCGAAGCATCGCTGATCAAATTTCTCGAGGAGAAGGGCATCGGACGCCCGAGTACCTACACCTCGATCATCACCACCATTGTAGACCGCCGCTATGTTTCCCGCGAGGGCAGAGCGCTTGTGCCGACTTCGCTCGGCGAGGTCACGACAAAACTGCTGATGGAGAATTTCCCCGAGGTGGTGGACTATGCGTTCACCGCACAGATGGAGACCCGCTTTGACGACATTGCCCGCGGCGAAACCACGGCAGAGGCGGTGCTTGCGTCCTTCTACGGCGGCTTTGAAAAGTCGCTCGAAGCGGCGGAGGAAAAACTCAAGGAGAACACCATCGACCTGCCCGCCGAGGAGACCGACATCATCTGCGACAAGTGCGGCAGCCGCATGATCGTGAAGAACGGCCGCTTCGGCCGCTTTGCCGCCTGCCCGAACTATCCCGAGTGCAAGAACACAAAGCCCATCGGCCCGGATGGCAAGGAAATCGTCCGCGAGGAGAAGCCGCAGGTCGTCGCCGACTTCAAGTGCGAACTTTGCGGCGGCGATATGGTGCTGCGGAACGGTCGCTATGGCAGTTTCTATGCCTGCGTCAACTATCCGAAGTGCAAGTTCACCAAGCAGCCCGCGCGTGAAATCGGCGTGGCGTGCCCCAAGTGCGGCGCGCCGCTTGTCTCCAAGACCGGCAAGAAGCGCACGGTGTTCTACAGCTGCTCGCGCTATCCCGAGTGCGATTTCTCCTCCTGGGATATGCCGACGAACGAAAAATGCCCCGACTGCGGCGAGATGCTCTTCCGCAAGAAGGGGAAGAACCAGTATGTCTGCCACAACAAGGACTGCGGCTATAAGGCAGACGCCCCCGAGATGCCCGAGAGCGAGGAAAAGTAATTGGCAAAAATCAGAATTATCGGCGCGGGGCTTGCCGGCTGCGAGGCAGCATGGCAGGCGGCGGAGCGCGGCGTGGAAGTTACGCTCTGCGAGATGAAGCCGAAGAAGTTTACCCCCGCGCACCACAGCGAAAACTTTGCCGAGCTGGTCTGCTCCAATTCGCTTCGCTCGGGCGAGCTTTCCAACGCGGTCGGACTCCTGAAAGAGGAGATGCGCCGCCTCGGCTCCCTGATTATCGAAGCGGCGGATGCCACCGCCGTCCCGGCGGGCAGCGCGCTTGCCGTGGACAGAACCGGCTTTTCGGCGTATATCACCGACAAAATCAGAAAGCATCCGAACATCACGGTTGTCGAAACCGAGGTTTGCGAATTGCCGGCGGACGGTGTGACCGTCGTCGCGTCCGGCCCGCTCACCTCGGACGCGCTTTCGGCTGCGATTGACCGCCGCGTCGGCGGCAAAAAGCTGCATTTCTTCGATGCGGCGGCTCCCATCGTGGACTTTGCCAGCATCAATATGGACATCGCCTTTTTTGCCTCGCGCTATGGCAAGGGCGAGGCGTCCTACATCAACTGCCCGATGACCAAGGAGCAGTACGACGTGTTTTACGACGCGCTGATTCACGCCAAAGAGGCGGAGCTGAAGGAGTTTGACAAGGAGAGCCAGCGCGACCTCAAGGTCTTCGAGGGCTGCATGCCGGTCGAAGTCATGGCGCGCCGCGGCTATGAAACGCTGCTGTTCGGTCCGCTCAAGCCGGTCGGACTGCCGCTGCCCACCACGGGCAAGGACGCCTATGCCGTGGTGCAGCTGCGGCAGGACAACGCGGCGGGCACGATGTACAACATTGTCGGCTTCCAGACGCACCTGACCTTCCCGGAGCAGAAGCGGGTCTTCTCGCTGATTCCGGGACTGGAGAACGCGGAGTTCATGCGCTACGGCGTGATGCACCGCAATACCTATCTGCAATCTCCCGGGCTGCTTGCGGCGGACTATTCCATGCTCGATGCGCCGAATCTGTTCTTCGCGGGGCAGATGACCGGCGTCGAGGGCTATGTGGAGTCGGCTGCGTCCGGTCTTGTCGCAGGTATAAATGCGGCGTGCGCCGCACAAGATAAGCCGCGCGTACTTTTTCCGCGCGAATGCGTCATCGGCTCGATGGCTGCCTATGTCAGCACGGGCGGCACGGGCGCATTTGTGCCGATGAATGCGAATTTCGGCATTGTGCCGCCGCTGGATATGCGCGTGAAGGGCGGCAAAAAGGTGAGAAACGAGGCGCTCGCCGCGCGTTCGCTTGCGGCGATAGACGCTTTTTGCCTGTCTTTGAATGAGAAGTGAGGAGTGTGCACATGAAAATTATCATTGATGTGATGAGCGGCGACAACGCCCCGGGCGAACTGGTGCGCGGCGCGGTTATGTCGCGCGATGAACTCGGCGTGTCCGTCGTGATGGTCGGGCACCGCGAGACGATAGAGCAGATTGCTGCCGCCGATGGACTTGACCTTGCGGATATAGAGATCGTCGATACCGATGTGGTCATCGACATGGAGGACCCCGCCCTCAGCGTTGTGCGGGATAAGAACCGCTCCTCGATGGCAATCGGTCTGCATATGCTGGCAAACGGCGAGGGCGATGCCTTCGTCAGCGCGGGCAATACCGGCGCGCTCCTTGCGGGCGCAACGCTGATTGTCCGCCGCATCAAGGGCGTTCACCGCGCCGCCATCGGCACGGTCATTCCGTTCCCTGTGCCGGTGCTGCTCCTGGATTCGGGCGCGAATACCGAGGTGGATGAGAAGACGCTCCTGCAATTTGCCGTCATGGGTTCTGCCTATATGGAAAAGCTGTATGCGCTGCCGCGCGCCCGCGTCGGTCTGCTCAACAACGGCACCGAGCCGACCAAGGGAACGCCGCTCTATAAGAGCGCGCATGCCGTGCTTGCCGAGTCTGAGCTTATCGACTTTGTCGGCAATGTCGAGGCAAAGGCCGTTCCGTTTGACACCTGCGATGTTCTGGTCTGCGACGGCTTCACCGGCAATATTCTGCTCAAGACCGTGGAGGGCATGGGCAAGTTCATGATGCAGACGCTGAAGGGCATCCTCACCGAGAATGCCGTCACCAAAATCGGTGCGCTCGTCATGCGCCGTCAGCTGAAGAATATGAAGTCGCAATTTGACACCTCCGAGCACGGCGGTGCGCCGCTGCTCGGCATTTCCAAGCCGGTCATCAAGGCGCACGGCTCGTCCGACGCCCGCGCGATTATGAACGCGGTGCGCCAGGCAGTCGCCTACACCGAGACCGGCGTGACCTACGACATCGCCGCGCACGCGGGCAGCCTGCTGCAAAAGGCGCCCGAAAGTGCGGAAAAACCGTCGGATAAGGCGGCAGACGCACCGCAGACCGACGGCGCCGCAGACTGAGAAGGGAGATACCATGCAGAATTTTCGAAAGGACAGAGCCGAGCTGGAAAAGACCATCGGCTACACCTTTGCGGACAGAACACTCCTCGAAACAGCGCTGACGCATTCGTCCTATTCCAATGAGGCAAAGGGGCGCGGCGCTGTCGTCGAGTGCAACGAGCGGTTGGAATTTCTCGGCGACTCGGTGCTCTCGCTGGTGGCAAGCGAATACCTGTTTTCCGCATTCTCGGACTGCCCTGAGGGGGAGCTGACGCGGATGCGCGCCGAAATCGTCTGCGAAAAGGCGCTGTGCGTGCTGGCAAAGAAAATCGGGCTGGGTGAATTTCTGTGCCTCGGGCACGGCGAGGAACTGGGCGGCGGGCGCGAGCGCCCGTCTCTGCTTGCCGATGCGTTTGAAGCGCTGCTGGCCGCGATGTTTCTCGACAGCGGCAGGGACAAGGACCGCGTGGCGGCGTTCCTGCAGCCGCTTCTGATGGAGGAGCTTGCCAAGCTGGAGATCAGCGGCGCGGCGAAGGACTTCAAGACCATCCTGCAGCAGGTCGTGCAGCAGGCGGGCGGCGAGATTCTCGAATATTTCGTTGTGGACGAGCGCGGACCCGACCATGACAAGCGCTTCACGGTAGAAGCAAGGCTCAACAGCAATGTCATCGGCCGCGGCGAGGGCAAGAGCAAGCGCGCCGCCGAGCAGATGGCAGCAAAGCAGGCGCTCGAGTTGTTCGGCGAAGAATGAACAAAACGGGATTTTTCAGGCAGAAAGAGAGCCGACAGACTTTCTCCCTGTCCGAAAAGTCCCGTTTTTTCTTTTCAAATAATTCGGGAAAAATGTTGAAAAAAGCGCCCGGTTGTTATATAATATATACTTAGCTATTATTGTAACTTGCGACATTGCAAATTTGACGGAAACGGAGGGCTGCGCGTGTACCTGAAATCGCTTGAACTGCACGGTTTCAAGTCTTTTCCGAACAAGACGGTGCTGAATTTTGAGCCGGGCGCCACCGTGGTCATCGGGCCGAACGGCAGCGGCAAATCCAATATTTCGGACGCGATGCGCTGGGTGCTCGGCGAGATTTCCAGCAAGAATATCCGCGGCGCCAAGATGGAGGATGTCATTTTCGGCGGCGCAGACACGCGCAAGCCGATGAGCTTTGCCGAGGTGTCGGTCACCTTTGACAACAGCACGGGCGAACACCGCATGGATGTCCCCTATGACGAAATCACGGTCACGCGCCGTTATTTCCGCTCGGGCGAGAGCGAGTATTTCATCAATCGCCGCGCGGTGCGGCTGAAGGATATTCATGAGCTGTTCATGAACACCGGCATCGGACGCGAGGGGTATTCGGTCATCGGGCAGGGCAAGATTGCCGAGATTCTTTCGCGCAAGAGCGAGGATCGCCGCAATGTCTTTGAGGAAGCGGCGGGCATCGCCAAGTACCGCTACAAGAAGCACGAGGCGGAGAAAAAACTCGCTGCCACGGATGAAAACCTGGTGCGCCTCACCGATATTGCGGGCGAACTCGGCAGTCGGGTCGGTCCGCTGGAAAAGGAATCGCAGAAGGCGAAGAAGTACCTCGAAATTTACGAGGGTAAAAAACGCGCGGATGTCAGCCTGTGGATTCACGACAGCGGCGTTTTACAGGGCAAAATCGCCGAGGCGGAAAAGGCGGTCAGCCTTTCTGCGCACGAGTTGGAGGTCGCCGAGGACAGCCTGCGCGCACTCGAAACGCAGAGCGACAAGCTGTTTGAGGAGAGCCAGCGCACGAAGATGGCGTCCGAGAAACTGCTCACCGAGATGAGCACGCTGAAGGAAAAGATTCACGAGGCGGACAGCGCCTATAAGGTCTCCGAAAACGAAATCGCGCATAAGACCGAGCTTGCCAAGCAGGCAAACGAAACGATAGAGAGCGCGGCGGCATCCACGGATGCCGTGCAGCACGCCTTTGCCGAGGTGGAGACGCAGATGGCGGCGACGAGGGAGACGCTTGCCGCTACCGAGGCGGAGAAAAACGCGCTTGCCGAGCGGCAGGCGGCGTGCGGCATGCGCGCCGAGGCGTTTGAGCGCGAGCTGGACGCAAAGCAGGTCGAGATTCAGAAGCTGCACGACGCCTCGGTGGACATCAAGGTGCGCGTCAGCGTGCTGGAAAACACGCTCAGCACAGACAGCCTTGCCGGGGATGCGGCACGCGCCGAAATCGCGGCATACGAGGAGGAGGCAAAGCGCTTCTCCGACGAGATTGCGCAAACCACCGCCGGTATCGACGCCTACAAGGCAAACGCGGCGAAGACCGACGAGATGCTTGCCGCGTGCGCGGCGGCATGTGATGCGGCGCGCGAGAAGCGGGAGGATTTGCAGGCGCAGGCGGCGGACGAAAAGCTGCGGCTGGACGGCTACACGCACCGCGCGGACGCACTGCGGCGCATGGAGGAGCTGTTTGAGGGTTATTCCGGCAGCGTCCGCTTTGTGATGCAGGCATACGGTGAGGGCAAAATCCGCGGCGGCGAGGTCTACGGACCGATTTCCAAGCTGATTCGCGTGCCCGAAAAATATGTGACCGCCATTGAAACCGCGCTCGGCGCGAATATTCAGAATATTGCGGTCGAAAATGAAGATGTGGCAAAGTCGGCGATTCGCGTCCTGAAGGATGCGCATGCCGGGCGCGCCACCTTCTATCCGCTCACCTCCGCCACGGCGCAGGATGAGACCGAGGAGATGATTCGCGCGCGGAAATACGCGGGCTACATCGGCAGGGCGGATTTGCTGTTTGACTATGACAAAAAGTTTGCCGAGGTCATGCGCAGCATTCTCGGCAGAACGCTGATTTTCGACACGCTGGACAATGCGTCGAAGATGGCGCGTGAGCAGAAGTACCACGTCAAGGTGGTCACACTGGACGGGCAAATTATCAATGCGGGCGGCTCGTATACGGGCGGCTCGGTGCGCCGCGACAGCGGCATTTTGACCCGCACGGCGGAGATTCAGTCGCTGGACAAGTCGGCGGCATCGTCGAAAAAGGCGCTTGCCGCGCTGGAAGGGCAGATTGCCGACGCGCAGAAGGCGGAGCAGGATGCGCAGACGCGCCATGCGGGCGCTTTGCAGCAGAAGGAAATCGTCACGACGCTGACGGCGTCCGAGACCGCGCATCTCGAGGCACTGCGCGCCAAACTCGAGACCAACACGGGGCTGCGCGAAAAGCTGAATGCGGACATCGAGCGCCTGCGCGACCAGCAGAGCGGCGGCGAGAGCGAGATTGCGGCACTGAAGCAGCAGGCAGAGGCGAATGCGCAGAAAATCGAGGCGCTGCGCGCCGAGCGCGCCGCGAAGGACGAGGAACGGAACGACGCGCTGGACGAGGCGCGTGAAATGGAGCGCCGCATCGCACAGACCGACGTGCGCATTGCCGAAATCCGCAAGGATACAGAGGCGCTCGACGCCCGCCGCGCCGAACTCGGCGCGCGGATGCGCGAGATTGCCGAGACGGTGGCGGCGGCGCAGGCAACCGTAGGTCGCCTGACCGCCGAGGTCGACGCGCTGCGCCGCGCCGGTGAAGCGAACCGCGAGGAGACCGCACAGATGATGGCGCGGCTGGAAATCGTCACGAGCAAGCGCGGGGACGCCGAGGTCGGCACGGCGGAATACGAGCAGAAGCTGCAGGAAGTGCGGCTGAAAACGCGGGAGCGGAACAGCCAGAAGGAGCTTATCCTCGACGCGCACAACAAAAACGAGATTCGCCTGCGTGCGCTCTGCGCCGAGGCGGACAAGCAATCCGAGCGCATGGCGGAGGAATATGAGCTGACCTTTGCGGCGGCACTGGAACTCGGCTATCCGCCGCTTGCGGAGAGCGAGTGCGCGGCGGTCCGGTCGGCTGCGGCGGACTATCGCAGGCAGATGAAGTCCATCGGCTCGGTCAACCTCGGCTCGATTGAAGAGTACAAGCAGGTGCGCGAACGCTATGACGAGATGTCGACACAGATTGCCGACCTGACCAAGTCCAAGGCGGAGCTGACCACGGTCATCAACCGCCTGGAAAACGAGATGCGCGGGCAGTTTGTCGCAGCGTTCAACCAAATCAACGACAACTTTGCCAAGGTCTTTGTCGAGCTGTTCGGCGGCGGCACCGCCGAGCTTGTGCTGACAGAGCCGGAGGATGTGCTGAACAGCGGCATCGAAATCAAGGCGGCGCCGCCCGGCAAGATCATCAAGAGCCTCACGCTGCTTTCGGGCGGCGAACAGGCGTTTGTTGCGATTGCATTGTTCTTCGCGATTCTCAAGGTCAATCCGTCGCCGTTCTGCATCCTCGATGAAATCGAGGCGGCGCTCGACGAGGTGAATGTCTCGCGCTTTGCCGACTATGTCAAGCGCATGTCGGCGGACACGCAGTTTGTGCTGATTACGCACCGCCGCGGCACGATGGAGGCGGCAGACCGCATCTACGGCGTCACCATGCCGGAGCGCGGCATCTCCAAGGTGCTTGCGCTGAATGTCAAAGATATGGATTTGAATGTATAAAGCAAGAGGGAAACATGGGATTTTTTGATAAACTGAAAGAAGGGCTCTCCAAGACGAAGAACGCCTTCGTCTCGCAGGTGGACAACCTGTTCAAGAGCTTTGTCAAGGTGGATGAAGAACTGTTTGACGAACTGGAGGAGCTGCTGATTTGCGCGGACGTCGGCGTTGGCACGACCGAGGAGATTCTCGAGAAGCTGCGCGACCGCGTCAAGAGTGAGCGCATGACCGACGGCGAACAGGTGAAGACGGCGCTGCGCGAGATCATGGCGGACATGATTGGCGAGGGCGAGCCGCTGAGGCTCGGCACAAAGCCGGCCGTGCTGCTGATTATCGGCGTCAACGGCGTCGGCAAGACCACCTCCATCGGCAAAATTGCAGCGCAGCTGAAAGCCGACGGCAAAAAAGTGGTCGTCGCGGCGGCGGATACCTTCCGCGCGGCGGCAATCGACCAACTTGCCGTGTGGTGCGACCGCGCGGGCGTCGATCTCATCAAGCAGAGCGAGGGTTCCGACCCCGCCGCCGTTGTCTATGATGCGGTCAGTGCCGCCAAGGGGCGGGACGCCGATGTGCTGATTGTGGACACGGCGGGCAGACTGCACAACAAGAAGAATCTGATGGACGAGCTTGCGAAAATCGACCGCGTGCTCTCCCGTGAGCTGCCGGGCGCCGACCGCGAAACGCTGCTGGTGCTGGACGCCACGACCGGGCAGAACGCCATCATGCAGGCAAAAGAGTTTAAGCATGCGGCAAACATCACCGGGCTGATTCTGACGAAGCTGGACGGTACCGCCAAGGGCGGCTGCGTCTTCTCCATCAAAGGGGAACTGGATGTGCCGGTCAAATACATCGGCGTCGGTGAAAAAATCGACGATATGCAGCCCTTCAACGCGCAGGACTTTGTCCGCGCCATGTTTGCGTGAGCGCCATGAAGATACTGCTTGCTTCTCATAATAAAAACAAGATTGCGGAGTTGGAAGCGCTCCTCAAAACCGTCTGCGCCGATGCAGAGGTCGTTTCGCTCTCGGACGTCGGCTTCACCGGCGAGATCGTCGAGGACGGCACGACGTTTGAAGAAAACGCGCTCATCAAAGCGCGCACCGGCGCGCGCCTCGGCTATATTACGGTCGCCGACGATTCGGGGCTGATGGTGGATGCGCTCGGTGGTGCGCCCGGCGTCTATTCCGCGCGCTATGCGGGCGAGGACGGCAATACCGAGAAGAACAACGCAAAGCTGTTAGCCGAGCTGCAAGGCGTACCCAAAGATAAGCGCACGGCGCATTTTGTCTCGGTGGTTGCCTGCGTGTTCCCGGACGGCAGGGAAGACATCGTCGTGCGCGGCGAATGCCCCGGCGAGATTTTGACATCCCCGCGCGGGAAGACCGGCTTCGGCTACGACCCGCTGTTCTACTACGCGCCCTTTCACAAGACTTTTGCCGAGATGAGCGCCGACGAGAAAAATTCTATCAGCCATCGCGGCGTCGCCATGCAGGCGTTCGCCAAGGCATTTGCAAAACTGAAATTCTGAGGAAAAACATGCTGACCAGTAAACAGAGAGCCGCCCTGCGTGCCATGGGCAACCCGCTTGAGACCATCTTTCAGATCGGCAAGGGCGGCATCACGGACGAAACCGTAAAGCAGATTGCAAACGCGCTGGAAGCGCGCGAACTGATCAAAGTGCGCGTGCTGGAAAACAGCGGCTATACCGCGCGCGAAGCGGCGGATGCCCTCGCCGGGGCAACCGGTGCGGACGTGGTCGCCGTCTGTGGAACGCGATTCCTGCTTTACCGCGAATCCGTGCATAAAAAGAGAATTGAAATTGAAAAAATATAAGAAGCTGTTGATTTTCGGCGGAACCTTTTCGCCGGTGCACAACGGGCACCTGCGCGCCATGCAGGCGTGCTGCGCGGCGACCGCGCCCGATGTGCTCTATGTGATTCCCACCGCCACGCCGCCGCACAAGACGAGGCATGACGGCGCGACCGACAAGGAGCGCATGGACATGCTGCATCTTGCCGCCAAAACGCTACACACTGCGTGCCCCATCGTCGTCTCGGATATCGAGCTTTTGCGCGGCGGCGCAAGCTATACGGTGGATACCGTGGCGGCGCTCTCTCCGCTTGCCGACCGCATCCTTGTGTACTGCGGCACGGACATGCTGCTCACGCTGGACGAATGGCACGACGCGGCGCGCCTGATGCATGCGGCGGAATTTGTCTGCATGCAGCGGGAGGGCGACGCAAGATTGCACGACGCCCTCACGGCAAAAATCGAAGCCCTGCGGGAGGCATACGGCGCGCGCATCACGCTGATACCGGATGTGCCGTTTGAAGTCTCCTCCAGCGAGATCCGCGCGCGTGCGGCGCGCGGCGAAACCATTGAACCTTTCGTGCCGCAAGGCGTCGCCGACTACATCGCGGCACACGGACTGTACAGACATGCTGACACCTGAAACCGAGAAAAAAATCGAGGCGCTCCGCGCCTCTGTCACATCCCGCCTTGGGGAATTCCGCGCAAACCATGTGCTTTCCACCGAGGGGGAGGCGGCACGCATCGCCGCCGTATATCTGCCGGAAGACGAAGAAAAAGTGAGGATTTCGGCGCTTTTGCACGACATAACAAAGGAATATACAAAGGAACAGCAGCTTGCGGTCTTTGCGTCGTTCGGCGTGGAGGTCGATGCGGTCGCGCGCTTGTCGCCCAAGGTGTTCCATGCACACACGGCGGCGCTGCTCATTCCGCGGGAGTACCCGGAGTTTGCAGACCCCGCGGTGCTGTCCGCCGTGGATAAGCACACCACCGGCAGCGCGGACATGTCGCTCATGGACTGCATCATTTACCTTGCCGACTACATTGAGCCGACACGGAAATTTGAGATGTGCAAGCGGCTGCGTGCGTATTTCTGGGACGGCATCCGTGCGGAAAACACCGCGGCGGAGAACCTGGCGCATTTGTACAAAACGATGGTGCTGTCCTTTGACCTCACCATCAAAGACCTGCTCGACGAGGGGTGCGTGATCGCGCCCGACACGGTCGCCGCGCGCAACGCTTTTCTTGTGAAGCTTGCCGCCTGCGGCGCGGAGGAGAAAGAATAGAAATGGAACAGAACAATCACAATATGCAAAACAGAGACGGACAGCATCGCAGCGTGCAGCCGCAGGCAAATCGGACGCCGGCGCAGCATGCATCGGCGCAGCATGCGCAGATGCAGCACGGCGCGCCCCGTGGCGGCACAGCCCGCGTCCGCCGTCGCCGCGGCAACAGCGGTGCCATCATCACGGTTGCGGTCATCGCGTTATTCGTTATCCTTGCCGCCGCCGTGATGGGGCTGCTGTTCTACAAGCCGACCTTCAGACCGGATGACCACCCGCTGAATTCCGATGATATGTCGGGCGTTATTCTGACCGATGCCAGCGGCAATGTCGTGCCGGATGTGGTGCGCGATGAGGAAAGAGTCAATTTTCTCGTCATGGGTAAGGACCGCTGGGCATTCAACACGGATGTCATCATGCTTCTGTCCTATGATGTGAAGAACGGGGCAATCAACCTGATGCAGTTCCCGCGTGACACCTATTTTGACGTCGGGCAGGGCAACTGCAAGATCAATGCCGCACTTGCGATGTTCTACAACCGGCATGTGCGCAGCGGACTGTCGCACGATGATGCCTACAAGGCAGCCATGTCGGATATGGAAAAGGCGATCGAGGATGTCTTCCGCATCACAATCGACTACTATGCCATTATGGATCTGAACGGCTTTGTCCACATCATTGACGCCCTCGGCGGCGTGGAGATGGATGTCCCGACGAGAATGTATTATAAGGACCCCGTGCAGCACCTGACGATTGATCTGCAGCCGGGCTTGCAGACGCTGACCGGCGACCAGGCAGAGCAGTTTGTCCGCTTCCGCAAAGGCTATGTCGAGGGTGACATCGGTCGTGTGGATGCGCAGAAACTGTTCATCAGTGCCTGCATCGCACAGGTGAAGAAGAACTTCAATGTCTCCACCATTTCGACGGTGATGGACCAGGTCATGAAGAATGTCGTCACCGATATTCCGCTGCAGGACATGGTGTACTATGCCAAGAGTGCGCTCTCGGTCGATCTCTCCAAGATTACGATGCTGACGCTGCCGGGCATCCAGTGCCGCCAGTATAACGACAGCGGCACCTGGTATTATGTTGCCTACCGCGACGGTACAGTCGCCGCGCTCAACAAGTACTTCAACACCTACAATTTCGACATCACGCCGGAGATTTTCGATAAGAGCGATGTGCTCTACGACGACGGCGGCACCTATATGCATTCCATCTATCTGACGAAGAATGCAGAGGAGGAATCCTACACGGCGGACAAGACCGACGACATCTATATCTACCGCTACAATTCCACCGGCACAAAGCCGTCTTCCACCAAGGCGACGACCGAGGCGACCGAGCCGACTGCGCCGGATGAAACGCGCGTGACCGAGGCGGGCGACAGCACGGTTGTAACCGACCTCACCGCCGGGAGTGACGGGGATGTACATACCGACGATACCGACGAGCCGCCCGTGACCGACGAGCCGGAGGACACCGCGCCGTATGAAACAAGCACAGAGCCTGCGGATACGGCGGAAACTGCACAGACCACGCAGGCAGAGGCGGAAGTGAGCGAGGGCGCGGCATCGACCACGGTGATTGAAGTGCCCGATGCGCCGACCGAACCCGTCGAGAATAACTGAAAAGGATAACGCATATGACCGAAACAAAATTTGACCCGAACGACCCGCGCGCACTTGCCGAATTCTGCGTGCGCGTACTGGATTCCAAAAATGCAAGCGACATCCGCCTCTTCTATGTGGAGGAGCAGACCATTGTCGCGGACTACTTTGTCATTTGCTGCGGCCGCTCCACCACGCATGTGAGCGCGCTGTCCGACGAGCTGGAATATCAGGCAGGGCTGCATGGCAAGCCTCTGACGCGCGCCGAGGGCAGAGCGGGCGGCACCTGGGTGCTGATGGACTATGACTCGGTTCTGGTGCACATTTTCACCAAGGACACACGCGAGTTTTACAAGCTGGAGAAGCTCTACAGCGCAGAAAACGAAATCGACATCAAAAATCTTCTGACAGACGCAAAAGCGCCGTCGGACAGCGAGGATAAAGAAGATGAAGCAAGCGAAGTATGATTTCAAATCAATCGAACCAAAGTGGCAAAAGTATTGGGAGGAGCACGACAGCTTCAAGGCGGTGGATTTCAGCGATAAGCCGAAATTCTATGCGCTCGTCGAGTTCCCGTACCCCTCGGGCGCAGGCATGCATGTCGGACACATCAAGGCGTATTCCGGGCTTGAGGTCGTCAGCCGCAAACGCCGCCTGGAGGGCTACAATGTCCTGTTTCCCATCGGCTTTGATGCCTACGGTCTGCCGACGGAGAACACCGCCATCAAGACCGGCGTGCACCCCCGCAAGGTGACGGACAACAACATCAAGAAATTCACCAATCAGCTGAAGCGCGTCGGCTTTTCCTTTGACTGGTCGCGTGTGATTGACACGACCGACGAGGACTACTATCACTGGACGCAGTGGATTTTCCTCAAGATGTATGAGCACGGGCTTGTCTTCCGCGATAAGACGCTCGTCAACTATTGCCCGAGCTGCAAGGTCGTTCTGTCCAACGAGGATTCGCAGGGCGGTCATTGCGACATCTGCCACAGCGAGATTGTGCAGAAGACCAAGGAGGTCTGGTATCTCCGCATCACCGAATATGCAGACAAGCTGCTGGCAGGGCTTGACGAGGTCAACTACCTGCCCAACATCAAGCTGCAGCAGCAGAACTGGATCGGCAAGTCGACAGGCGCGTTTGTCGATTTCAAGGTCAAGGAAAACGGCGAGAAACTGAGCGTGTACACCACGCGCCCGGATACGCTCTACGGCGTGACCTTCATGGTCATTGCGCCCGAACATCCGATGATTGAAAAGTACCGCGACTCGATTCGGAACATCGACGCGCTCGACGCCTATAAGGCGGAATGCGCAAAGAAGAGTGAATTCGAGCGCACGCAGCTGGTCAAGGATAAGACCGGCGTGAAGATCGAGGGGCTGACCGGCATCAACCCGATCACCGAAAAGGAAGTCCCGATTTACATCTCCGACTATGTCATGATGGGCTACGGCACCGGCGCAATTATGGCGGTGCCCGCACATGACAGCCGCGACTATGACTTTGCCAAAAAGTTCGGCATCGACATCATCCCGGTCATCAAGGGCGGCGACATCGAAAAGGAAGCCTACACCGGTGACGGTGAGATGATCAACTCCGGCAGCCTCAATGGCATTACCAATAAGAAGGACGCGATTGAGGCGATGCTGAAGGTCATCGCCGAGAAGGGCTGCGGCGAGCGCGGCGTGCAGTATAAGATGAAGGACTGGGCGTTCAACCGCCAGCGTTATTGGGGCGAGCCGATTCCGATTGTGCACTGCCCGAAGTGCGGCATTGTGCCCGTTCCGTATGACGAGCTGCCGCTGAAGCTGCCCCCGGTTGAGAACTTCGAGCCGGGCGCGGACGGTGAAAGCCCGCTTGCCAAGATTGATGCCTTTGTGCACTGCAAGTGCCCGAAGTGCGGCGGCGCGGCGCGCCGCGAGACCGACACCATGCCCCAGTGGGCAGGCTCGTCCTGGTATTTCCTGCGCTACTGCGACCCGCACAACCATCATGCGTTTGCCGACAAGGACAAGCTGAAATACTGGATGCCGGTTGACTGGTACAACGGCGGCATGGAGCATGTCACCCGCCACATGATTTATTCGCGCTTCTGGCACAAGTTCCTCTATGACATCGGCGAGGTGCCGGTGGACGAGCCGTATGCCAAGCGCACGGCGCAGGGGCTGATTCTCGGCCCGGACGGCGAAAAGATGAGCAAGTCCAAGGGCAATGTCGTGGACCCTAATGATGTGGTGGATGTGTACGGCGCAGATGTGCTGCGCGTGTATGTGCTGTTCATGGGCGACTATGAGCAGGCTGCACCCTGGAACGAGGACAGCATGAAGGGCTGCAAGCGCTTCTTAGACCGCGTCTGGGGGCTGCAGGATATCCTCGCGGACGGCGACGCATTCCGCCCGGAGATGACCGCCGTGATGCACAGAACCATCAAGAAGGTCTCCGAGGACATTGAGGCGATGAAGTTCAACACCGCGATTGCCTCCATGATGACCCTGCTGAATACCATCTATGAGAACGGCTCCATCAACCGTGCCGAGTACGGCGCGCTCTTGCGCATCCTCAATCCGTTTGCGCCGCACATGACCGAGGAAATCTATCAGAATGTGTTCGGCAAAATCTTGAGCGAGCAGTCCTGGCCCGCCTACGACGACGCGCTCTGCGTGGAGAAGACGGTGGAGATGGCAGTGCAGGTGAACGGCAAGCTGCGCGGCAGAATCCGCGTGCCCACCGATGCCGATGCCGAGACCGTGCTGGGCATTGCCAAGGCGGATGAGGCAGTCGGCGCGGCACTCGCGGGCAAAACGCTCGTCAAGGAAATCGTCGTGCCGAACAAGATTGTCAATCTTGTCGTAAAATAATCCGAAATATTTTGTTTTACTCTTGACATTTGCCTTTGCACTCGATATAATATAGTGTAAGCATTGTTTGTTGAGCTTTGCTCAACGGCGAGGGGAGGGAAAAAACGATGGCAGAAATCAGAGTTAAGGAAAACGAGACTCTTGACAGCGCTCTTCGCCGCTTTAAACGTCAGTGCGCAAGATCCGGTGTGCTTACCGAGCTCCGTAAAAGAGAGCATTACGAGAAGCCCAGCGTAAAGCGTAAGAAGAAGTCTGAGGCAGCACGCAAGCGCAAGTACAAGTAATCGTTAAAAAAAGAGGAAGCGTAGCTTCCTCTTTTTTTCTGCAGTTTTGGTTATTTTGCAAGTCCGTCTTTCGCGAGCGTCTTTGCCGCATCGACAAACTTTGCGTCCGTCGGCGCAGGATTTTCAAAGCGCATGGTTGGGCGCGACAGGAAGGGTACGAGCGCCTCCCACAGCGCGCGGTCGTCACCGGTAAAGCCGCGCTCGTAGGACTTCGACGCCCAGACGGCGGCAAGGTCGGGCAGTGCGGTGTAGACGGTCACATAGTCTTCGTCGAGGATGGTGGCAAAATGCTCGTCGTAGTAGCGGCGGCGCATGAAGTTGGAAAAGTAAGTCAGCGCCCGCGCGGTCACTTCGAGAATGACGGCTTTTTCGTCCATGGATTCGCTTTTGCCGCAGAATTTGTAGACATTGAAATCCTGGTGGTTGTAGAACAGGAACGACCAGCCGGTCGCATCCTTTGCAGGGGCGGTTTCGACAAACAAACGGTATTCCATCTTAAATTTCCTTCTTTCTGTTTACCCTCGATTGACAAGGGCAGACACGGTTTTTCGGGGCTGAAACCGCACCTGACTTCGTTTTTTTCATTGGCGGGCTGATGCCCGCCTGCTTCGTCAGCCTCGTCCGGCACATTTTCCGCTCCCGAAAAACTCACAAGGACTTTCCGGCGAGGAAAACTCTGGTTGGCGAGGACGATGACGATGTCCAGCGTCAACTTTTTACCGCCGGAAAGCGTATTTGCCCTTGTCAATCGAGGGTACCGTTGCATACAGGTTGATGTCCCACGCCGGGACATAGGGAAAGCGGCGCAGCCGCAGCTCGTAAAAGGGGAACTGCTCGTGCAGCAGCAGCGGCAGGTCGAATAAATCTTCGCTTCTGTGGTAGGCGGAGACGAGCAAATCGGGTCGGCGGCGCAGAATGGTCTCGCGAGAGCCGAGCAGCGCCGCGCGCTCCGCGCCCTCCACATCGTATTTGATGTAGTCAGCGGGCGCGCCGAGGCTGTCCACGGTGTCGAGCGCCACGGTGTCGCCGCCGACCGCCTTTGCGGCGGAATTGCGGTTGCCCTCGGCGGAGAACGCCGCGTCACCTTTTTCGCTCCATGCGCAAAAGCGGAAAGGCAGCACCCGGGCTGCGGTTTCGCCCTCGGCATAGGCGGCGAGCTTTTTGTAGCTGCGCCGGTCCGGCTCGATGGCGTAGATGGTTTTCGCGTGCGGGCAATCGGCGATGAATTTTCGCGCCGTGTCTCCGGTGTACGCGCCCGCATCCACCATGGTCTCGTAGTGCGCAAAGTCGAGAATCGCGCGCTCGCAGTCCGGCGCGCTTGTTGCCGCGCGCAGGTGTGCAAGTTTGCCGGTGAGCTTGTAGCGGACAAGCTCGCCGAAAATGCGTTTCGATTCCTCGTCACAGAGGAGATCATATGCCGCGCGAAACTTGTCGTAGTTTTCCTTGTAAAACTGCCTTGTGAACAGCGCGCTGCCTGCCGCCACCGGCACATCCGGCGCGTAAACCTCGCGTTCGGCGTCCAGCGCGTCAAACCGCGCCAGCACCTCCGGCAGGGAGGAACCAAAGGACAAAAGCACGATGAAATCCTCGTATTTTGCCGCGACCTCGGCATAGGTCAGCACCACCTTGCCGTGAAAGGCGTGCCCGCGCACAAAGCCGTCGCTGGCGAAGAAATCTGCCGCTTCGACGCCGCAGCGTTCCAGTACGGCGAGAATCTTGTCCGCGCCGTTGCCCATGCCGTACAGCACGACAGGCTTGTCCGCCTGCGCCAGCCGCTCCCACAGGTCGGCGGTGACGGTGTCGGGCGTGGGAAGAAAATCGTTCACCCGTGTGTCCTCCCTTGATTTTTGATGCTTCCTGTGCTATACTTTAGACAAAGCAGTAGGAAAGGAAGTTTTGAATATGGATTGTCTCTTTTGTAAAATTGCCGCAGGCGAGATTCCGTCCACAAAGGTCTATGAGGATGAGACGGTGTACGCCTTCCGCGACATCAACCCGCAGGCGCCCGTGCATGTCGTTGTGATTCCGAAAAAGCATATCGCGTCCTCGGCAGATGAAATCACGGCGGCAAACAGCGGCACGATTGCGGCACTGTTTGAGGCTGTCCCGAAGATTGCCAAGGCGGCAGGGCTGACAAACGGCTACCGTATTGTCAACAACTGCGGGGCGGATGCCTGCCAGTCGGTGCAGCACATACATTTTCATATCCTCGGCGGCAAGCAGCTTGCCGATTCGATGGCGTAAAGCAGGAAAAAGTCGAGAAGCCTTCCCATGCGGGAAGGCTTTTCTTTTATCGGATAAATTCGTCGTAGATGGCTTTGACCGTCTTCTCGTAGTCCGCCTCTTCCACGCCGATGATGATGTTCAGCTCGCTCGACCCCTGGTCGATGGTGCGGATGTTGATGCCCGCACGGCTGACTGCGTTGAAGATGCGCGCCGCCGTACCTTTGGAGCGCGCCATGCCGCGGCCCACGATGGCAATCAGGGCAAGCCCGTCTTCAATGCCGACGGCGTCCGGCGTGGTCTTGAGGCAGATGCCGCGCACAATCTGGTCGCGAATCTTGTCGATGTAGGCGGTGTTGACCACCACGCTCATCGTGTCGATGCCGGAGGGCAGATGCTCAAACGGAATGTTGAAGTCTTCGAGCACGGACAGCACCTTGCGGCCAAAGCCGATTTCGGCGTTCATCAAATCCTTTTCAATGTTGATGACCGAAAAGCCTTTCTTGCCTGCGATGCCGGTGACGACATCCTCGGAAGAATACTCCGCCGTCGTGGCGACAATCATCGTGCCGCGGTCGGTGGGGGCGTTGGTGTTCTTGATGTTGATCGGAATCCCCGCAAAGCGAACCGGGAAGATGGCTTCCTCGTGCAGAACGGTCGCGCCCATGTAGGAAAGCTCCCGCAGCTCGCGGTAGGTGATGGTCTCAATCGTCTTCGGATTGTCCACGATGCGGGGGTCTGCCATCAGAAAGCCCGAGACATCCGTCCAGTTCTCATAGACATCGGCGTGCACGGCGCGTGCGACAATCGAGCCGGTCACATCCGAGCCGCCGCGCGAAAAGGTCTTGATGGTGCCGTTCGGCATGGAGCCGTAAAAGCCGGGGATGACCGCCTGCTTGTGGTTGCGCAGGATGGCGGAGAGCGTCACATTTGTGCGGTCGGCATCGAACGTGCCGTTGTCCTGGAAGTAGATGACGGTGGCGGCGTCGATGAAGTCGAAGCCGAGGTAGTTTGCGAGGATGATGCCGTTTAGGTACTCGCCGCGGCTTGCCGCATAGTCGCGCCCGGGCTGGTGCATGAACGCGCCCTTGATGCGCTCGTATTCCTTGGTCATGTCGAGTGACAGACCGAGGTCGGCGATGATGGCCTCATAGCGCTCGATAATTTTGCCAAAATCCGCGTCGAATTCTTCACCGTGCATCGCCTTTTCAAAGCAGGCGTAGAGCATGTCGGTGACTTTGGTGTCGTCTTTCGTGCGCTTGCCGGGGGCAGAGGGGACAACATATCGTCTGGCGGGGTCTTCGTGAATGATCTCGGCAACTTTGCGGAAGTGCTCCGCGTCGGCGAGCGAAGAACCGCCGAATTTGATGACTTTTACTTGCATTTCGGTCTCCTTGCTGGGAAAATAGGTCTACATTGATATTATATGTAGGAAGAAAGCGGGTGTCAAGCCGCAAATTCAACAGTTTTCGAGGTACTTCTCGGCTTGCAGTGTGAAAAGTTTATAATAGGCGCCGCCTTTTTCCATCAAAGTCTTGTGGTCGCCCTCTTCGATGATTCTGCCGCGCTGCATGACGATGATGTCGTCGGCGTCGGTCGCGGAGGACAGGCGGTGCGAGACAAAGACGGTGGTCTTGCCGGCGCGCAGCGTGTCAAACTGGCGGAAAATCTCCGCCTCCGCCATCGGGTCGAGCGAGGCGGTCGGCTCGTCGAGAATCAGAATTTCCGCATCCTTGTAGAAGGCGCGGGCAATCGAAACCTTCTGCCATTGCCCGATGGAGAGGTCGACGGCGTCGTCCTCAAAGAAGCGCATCAGCGGGGTATCGTAGCCGCGCGGCAGGCGGGAAATGAACTCGTCCGCGCAGCTCTGTTTTGCCGCGTAGTCCAGCCGCGCTTCGTCCACGGGGCGCGATGCGTCGCCGAAGGTGATGTTCTCCCGCAGGGAAACAGCATACTTGGCAAAGTCCTGAAAGACGATGCCAAAGAGATCGTACAGCTCGCCCACATCGTATTCCTTGATATTCACACCGTCGAGCAGAATTTCGCCCTCGGTCGGGTCATAGAGTCTTGTCATCAGCTTGATGAGCGTGGTCTTGCCCGCGCCGTTCAACCCGACGAGCACATAGGATTTGCCGCCCTCCAGTTTGAAACTGACATGGTCAATCACGCGGACCTCGGTGCCCGGGTAGGCAAAGCTGACATCACGAAATTCAATCGTGTGCGGAGTGCCGACCTCCGGTTTGCGCGGCGGGTTCACCGAGGGGACGACGGTCGGCTCGACTTTGAGATAGTCGATCATATTGTCGATGAACAGCGTGCCCTCGTAAATAGTGGAAGAACTCGAAACAAGCGACGCAATACCGCTGAGGATGGAGGTCAGCGCGCCGGTGTAAATGGTGTAGTCGCCGACCGGCATGTTGTCAAAGCAGACCTTGTACGCGATGAACAGAAAGAATGCGCAGTTGACCACCGTGGAGGCGATGTGCACGAGAATGTGCAAAAGGTCTTCCCGCAGATAAATCTTTTTCAGCCCGGCGTAATAGGACTTGAACAGGGTCTTGTAGCGCGCAATGAAAATATCGTGCAGGCGCAGGAGCTTGACCTCCTTGATCTGGTCCTTGTTGGTCAGGATATTTGCGCAATAGTTCATCTGCCGCCGCTCGTTGGTATGCGCCTTGACATACTTGAAGGAAATCTTCTTGTACTTGAAGTTGATGACGGCGGAGGGTAGGCTGAGCAGAATGATGCCGAGCGGAATCAGCGGGCTGACGGCGCCGAGCAGCACCGTGAAGCTCACTGTGCTGATGAGCTTGCTGAAGAAAGACAGCGTCGCGTTGATAATCGAAACCGGGCGGGAGGACGCCTCAACGCTCGCGTTTTCCAGTTTTTCGTAGAAGGATGGAAGGTCGAAATTGGCGAGGTCAACTTCCTTTGCCTTTTCGGCAAGCACGGTTTTGATATGCCCGGTGACCAGCAGCCCGGCAAGGTGCGTCATCGTGCCGCTGAGGCGCGTGGTGACGCGCGACAGAACCATGTAGGCAAATTGCAGCACGAGGAGAAAAACAATGCGTCCGAGGTTCTCCACCGTGTGCGTCCCCGCAATCTCAACCAGGATGTTGATGAGGTTGCCGGCGATGAACGCCTGCACCAGCGGAAAAACGCCGTCCAGCACGCTGAGCGTCACCATGCCGCAGAGCAGGGCGGGATTGGCGTCCCAAACCAGTTTTACAATAAACAGCAGATGTCCGACGGCAGATTTGATTTTTTTCGGGAGCGGCTCGGTGCGGATGCGTTCTTCATTGATATTGGAAGCGCGACGACCGGAATAACCCATGCAAGCATACCTCTGAATTTCAAGATTACCTATTATTATAGCATACCCCGCTCGCAAATACAAGTTTTTTCGGAAGCTCTTGCATTCTGTCCCCGTTTCGGCTACAATAGAAGAATGAGAAATCTACAATCGGTTTTGCGAGGTGCGGATATGGAAGAGCAGATGTGTTTCGGCAAGGCGAACATCCTTTTGCCGGATTTTATCGGGGATGCGGAGGCGTGCCGAAAGTGGGCGGTCATCGCCTGCGACCAGTTTACCGGTGAGCCGGAATACTGGCACGAGGTGGAGCGCTTTGTCGGCGATGCGCCGAGCACGCTGCATATGATTCTGCCCGAGGCGTATCTGGGCGGCGACAATGCGGCAGAGCTTGCGAAAATTGCCGAGACGATGCAGCACTATCGCGACACGCTGCTGCGCACCTACCGGGACGCGCTGATTTTCGTGCGGCGCACGCAGTCGGACGGCAGAGTGCGCCGCGGCATCGTCGGCGCGGTGGACCTCGAATGCTATGATTATGCCGCCGGTTCGACCTCGCCCATCCGCGCTACGGAAGGTACTGTGTTTGAGCGTCTGCCGCCGCGCGTGGCGGTACGGCGCACCGCCGTGCTGGAGGCACCGCATGTCATGCTGCTGATTGACGACCCGGCGGATACCGTCATTGGTACGCTGGAGACCGAGCGGGAGAGCCTGCAAAAGCTCTATGATTTTGAACTGATGCAGCACGGCGGTCACCTCGAGGGCTATCTGCTCGATGGCACGGCGGCGGACGCGGCACTCGCCCGCATGCGGGAGCGCTTTGCGAAAAACGGCGCAGACCTCGAACTTGCGGTCGGAGACGGCAACCATTCACTTGCCAGTGCCAAGGCGCGCTATGAAGAAGTCAAGGCGAAAATCGGCGAGGCAGCGGCGCTGCGGCATCCGCTGCGTTATGCGCTCTGCGAGGTCGTCAACCTGCACGATGAGGCGCTGGAATTTGAGCCGATATACCGCCTTGTCAAGACCGACACGCCGGATGAACTTTTAGACGGGCTCCGCGCACTCGGTGAACGCTGCGAACCCGGTGCACAGTCTGTCGAATGCGTTGGCGCACGCCAGTGCCGCCGCATCCTGCTCGGCGCAGGCACGCATGCGCTCACTGTCGGCACATTGCAGCTCTACCTCGACGCCTATGTTGCGTCGCATCCCGGCTCGTCGGTGGACTACATACACGGCAGAGACGCGCTCATGCGGCTTGCCGCCGCACCCGGCCATGTCGGCTTCCTCTTTGACGGCATGCGCAAGGAAGAACTGTTCCCGGCGGTCGAGCGCTCCGGCGCGCTGCCGCGCAAGACCTTCTCCATGGGGCACGCCGAGGACAAACGGTATTACATGGAATGCAGGGAAATAGCAAAGTAAAACAGGCAATGACGAAAAGCGAACGGGAATATTCCCGTTCGCTTTTTCATATGCTTTTCTTACAAAATAATCGTGCAGGAGGCGACAGCGTTTTGCACCCGCGCGGCGTACAATAGCGCTGTGAGGTGATGGTATGGTTCGCGTAATCTACGGGGATGTCCTCCTGCTTGTGGACTTCTCGATGAATTGTTTTGCGCTTTACATAACGGCGTATTTCCTGCGGCGGCATATCAAGGCGCTGTGCCTCGTCGGCGCGGCACTGGTCGGCGGTATCTATCATGTGGCGGCGGTGTATCTGAATACCGACAATCTGCTTGCAGAGCTGACCGCTGCTGCCGTCGGACTTCTGATGTGCTATATTGCGTTCGGCGGCTATCATTTCGTGCGCACGGCGCTGACTTTTTTCGCCGTCTCGGCGCTCATCGGCGGGCTGATGTACGGCGTGTATTTTCTGCTCGGCAGCTATCACAGCGATTTGTTCGGCAATCCGCGCGGCTATGCGTACACGCACATCCCGCTCTGGATGTTTGCGGTGCTTGCCGCCGTCAGCTTCCTGCTCGCGCTGATTTTTTCGCGCCTCGGGCGCGATGTCACCGATAAGCGCGAAGCTGCCGTCACCGTCACGACTGCCTGCGGGTGCAAAACACTGCACCTGCTCCTCGATTCCGGCAACCTCGTCCGCGAACCCATCAGCGGCAAATATGTGATGATCGTCGGCATGGACGCCGCAGCGCCGCTGCTCACAAGCGAGGAGCGCCGCGCCATCTCCGCAGGGGACGCGGAGACGCTGCTGCGCCGTCGCTTCCGCCTTGTCTGCGCGCGCGGCGTGGACGGAACGCCCCGCACGCTCTACGGCTTTATGCCGGACAGCATCGTTTACACCGACGGCAAAAAGCAGGTCAGACTGGATGCATACCTTGCCGTCACGCCGCAGGAAACCGGCTTCTGCGGCTTTGAGGGCATCGCACACCCCTCGGCTATTGCATAAGGAGGCACCACCGTGAAGAATTTCTGGATTCGGCTGAAACTGTTTTTCATCCGTCTGAAGCTGAAGATCGTCCAATCCTATGATTCGACCTTCTATGTCAACGGCGCGGATACACTCCCGCCGCCGCTTGCGGCAGAGGAGGAGAGCGAGGCACTGCGCACCGCGCCGCATGACAGCCGCAGCCGCAGTCTGCTGATTGAGCATAACCTGCGCCTGGTCGTCTACATCGCCAAAAAGTTTGAGAGCACCGGCATCGGCATCGAGGACTTGGTCTCCATCGGCACCATCGGGCTGATCAAAGCCATCAACACCTTCAAGGCGGAGAAAAACAACAAACTCGCGACCTATGCGTCGCGCTGCATCGAGAACGAAATCTTAATGTACATCCGCAAAAACAGCGCGCGCCGCTGCGAAATCTCGATTGAGGAGCCGCTCAGCGTGGACTGGGACGGCAACGAGCTTCTGCTTTCGGATGTGCTGGGCAGCGACGAGGACATGGTCTACCGCAACCTTGAGAGCAGCGAGGAAAAGCGCGTGCTGCGCACGGCGGTCGAGGGGCTTTGCCCGCGCGAGCGGCTGATTGTGGAACTGCGCTACGGACTGCGCGGCGGCGGCGAAAAAACGCAGAAAGAGGTCGCCGACATGCTCGGGATTTCCCAGTCTTACATCTCCAGACTTGAGAAAAAAATCATTTCCAGACTGAAATGTGAGGTTGTCGGCAAGATTTAGCGAAAAAAGTTTTCAAAAACACTTGATTTTTTGAAAAACATGTGGTATCATAGGACGTACTGTGATTACGAGTGTAATGAGGTGAGAAAAATGAAACAGGGTATTCATCCGGAATAT
>CAKSLU010000024.1 GCA_934474225.1 uncultured Eubacteriales bacterium
TGAAAGAACGCATACTGAAAAGGAGCCCTCATGATTAAAGTCATCCATGTCATCAGCGATACCAACATCGGCGGCGCGGGAACCGTGCTGCTGACCACGCTCTACAACATCGACCGCAGCCGCTTTGAGGTCAAGGTCGTCCTGCCCGCAGGTAGCGCACTCGCGCCGCGCATTGACGCACTGGGCTTTGAGACGGTGGCAACCGCGGGCGGCGCAGACAAATCGCTCGATTTCTCCGCCGTGCGCGAATACATGCGCATCTTCAAGCGGGAGAAGCCCGACATCGTGCATACGCATGCGGCGATGGCGGCGCGCATCGCCGCATGGCTGTGCGGCGTGAAAGTGCGCATCCACACGCGGCACTCGACCTTTGCGCCGAAGCCTGCGCTGACGCGGTTCCCGCTCAGACAGGTCTGCGGTTTCATCAACAACACGCTGTCCACCCGCATGATTGCCGTGTCGGAATCGACAAAAGCCAATCTGGTGGATACCGGCGCAAACCCGAAAAAAATCGAAGTGATCATCAACGGCGCAGAGCCGCTGCGCACAGTAAGCCCCGAGGAGACCGCGGCGCTGAAAGAAAAACTCGGCATTGCGCCGGGCGATGTGGTGGTGGGCATGTCCGCGCGCCTGGAAGAGGTCAAGGGGCACATCTACCTCATCGAGGCGGCGCGCATCCTGCGGGAGCGCGGCATGAAGAATCTGCGCGTGCTGATCATCGGCACGGGCACGACCGAGGCGATGCTGAAAGCGAAGGTGCAGGAATATGCGCTGGAGGACTGCGTGATTTTCGCGGGTTTTGTCAGCGATGTTGCCCCCTATATTGAGGTGATGGACGCCATCATCAACTGCTCCTTCGGCACGGAGGCGACCAGCATGGCGCTGATCGAGGCGATGAGCCTTGCCAAGCCCGCCATTGCGACCGACTACGGCGGAAACGCCTACATTGTGGAAAACGGCAAGAACGGCTACATCATCCCGCAGAAGAGCGCCTCCAATCTTGCCGACGCCATCACAAGGCTGTTTGAAGACCCGGCGCGTCTCGCCGAAATGTCCAAGGTCGCCTATTCCAAGTACATCTGCCGCCTGACCGGCAAGATCATGACCGGCAAGGTTGAAAAACTCTACGAGGACGAGTACGCGCTGCGATGCAAAAAGTGAGAATTTTTCATGCGCGAGGCATTTTCGCGCTGTTTCTTGCGCTGACGGTTCTGCTGGCGGGTGCCATCTTCTATATGTCGGGCGAACCCGCAACCGAATCCGGGGCGCGCAGCACTTCGCTTGCCGCCGACATTGTGAAACTGTTCCACCCCGGTTTCGGGGATTTGCCGGAGGCGGAGCAGGCGGCGATTTTGGCGTCCGCCGACCATGTCCTGCGCAAGTGCACGCATTTTTGCGTTTATGCGGCGCTTGGCGCGTTGCTGTTGCTGGATTCGCTCTGCTTTGCGGCAAAGCCGCCCGTGCACATCCTGCGCGCGCTGCTTGCTGCCGCGCTCTATGCGTCGAGTGACGAGATTCACCAGTCCTTCGTGCCCGGCCGCGGTCCCGCCGTCACCGATGTGCTGCTCGACAGCGCGGGCGCGCTCTGCGGGATTCTGTTCGTGTGGCTGCTCGTGTGGGCAGTGCTGCTGCGCAGACAAAAATAAGATTGACGAAGAACGCCCTGCGGGGCGTTCTTTTTTGCATATGCCGCTTCCAGGTTTCATATCTTTATTTCGGGTGAAGACCCGGACCATATGAGAAAGGAACGAAGACGATGCAAAATCAATATTTACCCGAGGGACTGCTGCTTGCCACTGCACAAAACCGCGAGGCGATTGCCTCGCAGGCGGGGCTGGAACGCGCGATGGCGCAAGGGCGGATTCTGGAAGCGCCCGCCGCGATGTGCGACAGCGACATGAACCTCTATGTGGACCTCGGCGGGGTGCGCGGCTACATGCCGCGCGAGGAGGTCGCCTACTGCCGCGCGGGCGAGGAGGTCAAGCAGATTGCCGTCATCACCCGCGTGGGCAAGCCGGTCTGCTTCAAGGTCATCGGCATGCGCGAGGAGCGCGGGATGCCGACGGCCATTCTCTCCCGCCGCTTAGCACAGCAGGAATGCCGCACGGCGTTTCTCGCCGACCTCATCCCCGGCGACATCATCAAAGCCAAGGTCACGCACCTGGAGCCATTCGGCGCATTTGTGGACATCGGCTGCGGCATCGCGTCGCTGCTGACAGTGGACTGCATCTCGGTCTCGCGCATTTCGCACCCCGCCGACCGCTTCACCGTTGGCGAATACATCCCTGTGGTCATCCGCTCGTTTGACCGAGAAAACGACCGCATCTTTGTCACACACCGCGAGTTGCTGGGCACCTGGGAAGAGAACGCTGCGGCGTTCTCACCCACCGAGACGGTCTCGGGCATCGTGCGCAGCATTGAGGACTACGGCATCTTTGTGGAGCTTACGCCAAACCTCGCCGGGCTTGCCGAGGTGAAGCCGCATGTGCGCGTCGGCGACATCGCAAGCGTCTACATCAAGAGCATCATTCCCGCGCGCATGAAAATCAAACTGGTGCTGGTCGACGCCTATCCGGGCGCGACGCTGCCCCCGCCTGCGCGGAAGTACTTTGTGGACACGAGCAAGGTGACGCACATGGAGCGCTGGCTCTATTCGCCGCCCGGGTGCACAAAAATCATCGAGACCGTCTTTTGAAAAAATATTTACAAATCGCCCGCGATGTGCTAAAATAAAAGTGCCCCGAGGGGCGCTTTGAAAGAAAGGCGGGATGAGGATGGCAAATCTGATGATTACAATTGCCCGGCAGTACGGCAGCGGCGGACGCGAGATCGGCGCGCTGGTGGCAAAGGAGCTGGGCATATCCTTCTATGACCATGAACTGATTACAATGGCGGCGGAAAAGAGCGACCTCTGCCGTGAGGCGGCGGAGAAAGCCGACGAGAAGAACGCAAACAGCCTGCTCTACACGCTGGCGATGGGCTCCTCCGCAATGCTGCATGCACCGGGCTACAATCTGCCCGTCAACGACCGGCTGTTTCTGGCGCAGTCCGAGATCATCAAGGAGATTGCCGCAAAAGAGTCTGCGGTGATTGTCGGCAGATGCGCCGACTATGTGCTGCGTGAGCACACGCCGCGCCTCGATGTCTTTATCCATACGAATATCAAGGCGCGCGCCGAGCGCGTTGCCAAGCGGAACAACATCTCGGAGAGCGAGTCCTACGACCGCATCTCGAAGACCGACCGCCGCCGTGCAAACTACTACAACTTTTACACCGGCAAGAAGTGGGGCGAGATCACAAACTATGATTTGACGCTCGACTCTTCCCTGCTCGGTGTGGAGGGGACGGCGAAGATCATCGCCGACATGGCAAAGGCACTCATCGGCTGAGGAAATTCCATGGACGGCATTCTGGTAAGAGGCTATACGGCGGACGACCTCCCCGCCATGTGCGCCATCTGGAACGAGGTTGTCGAGGCGGGCGAGGCGTTCCCGCAGGAAGAACCGCTTGATATCGAGAGCGGCAAAGCCTTTTTCGCATCGCAGAGCCACTGCGGCGTTGCTGTGGACACAGAGAGCGGCAGCGTCGTCGGGCTGTACATCCTGCACCCGAACAACATCGGGCGCTGCGGGCACATCGCCAACGCAAGCTATGCGGTGTCCGCCGCCTGCCGCGGACGGCACATCGGCGAGGCGCTTGTGCGCGACTGCATGGCAGAGGGTAAGAAAATCGGTTTCCGCGTGCTGCAATTCAACGCAGTCGTCGCAACCAACCTGCCCGCGCGGCGGCTGTATGAACGCATCGGCTTCACGGGACTTGGCACGATTCCCGGCGGCTTTCGTAAGAAGGACGGCAGCTATGCGGACATCTGCCCGTATTATATTGAGCTTTGATAGAATGAAAAAGAACCGACCGATGGTCGGTTCTTTTTTATTATTCAAACTTATACTTATACCGCACCTCGGCGTCCAAATCGCTGATGAGGTTTGTGGTATAAACAGCGAAAATCAGACCGAGCAGCACATCAAGGATCCACGCAAATTCAAAACGCGGGAACCAGGTATGTCCGCCGGGGCCGGAGCCGCCGGGCAGCGTGATGCGCTGCACATCGGTGACAAAGTAGAAATACGCAATGCTCATGACGCTCATCAGCACCGCCCACACGCGCATCCAGACCGTCTTGCGCGCGAACACCTGCACCAGCGGCCGTTTGCTACCGGAGGCGTCCGTGAGCGAATTGATGCCGGTATGTTTAGTCACAATCTGCATGCAGATGGCGGCAAGCGCCCACACGCAGGCGAGAAAAGCAATCTGCTCGGCGGCGTTTGCCCCGGCATAACGCATGAACAGCGTGCGCGCCCGTTCGATTTTGTGCACCGAACTGTAGGCATATTCCGCCGTGAATCCGAACATCGTCACACAGGTGGCAACCGAAGTGGCAAGGTAAAGCCCCGCCGACCACAGCAGCGCTTTTGCCCCTGCTGCGGCGTCCGGCAAAATGACCAGCGCCGCCGCAAGGAACAGCAGTGCGGACAGGAAATCCGGGATGTAGTTGATTTCATCCAGGTACATATCCACCGAGGTAAACGCGGCAAGCGAAGCCAGCACCATGAACACGCGCACGCGGCGCATCACGAAGATGCCGGTCTTCGGCAGCACAGTCTCCCGATAAATTGAGGAAAGGCTGTCCCAAAAGGCGGTATGCCGCCGCAGATGCCGCACATAGCCGAGCATACGGAAAAGCCAAACCAGCCCGAACACAAGCACGAGCAGGCAGGATATGCCTATCAGCAGCGGGCGATAGCGATACAGCATCGCGCTGTCCGGCTTGACAAAGCCGAGCGAATCATAATTAGACAGGAGCGAAAGCTCGGGCAGGACGCAAAACGCCGACTTGAAGATGACAAACGCGCAGGTCAGTGAGGTCAGCCCGCCAAGCCCGCGGAAGCGCAGGACAGCCGTCGGTCCGTCCGTGCCGCGCTGTTTCTTCGGGCGGGCGGGAAGCTGATACAGAAATTCGCCGCCGTCATAGCGCGTACCGAGGTAGGCAAGCCCCGAAAACAGGCGGGAAAACGCGCGGATGCCGAACACCGTCTCCGCGACGGCGTAGACAAAGGTCAGCGTGAGGAGAATCGACTCCTCACCGACGCTGCGTGCCGTAATCAGCGTGGCAAGCAGCCACGCGGGCAGCTTGGAAAGCGTAATCCAAAACAGCCGCCGAAACTCGGCATGCGCATCCGCAAGCTCGCCGCAAAGGTCGGACGCCCGCGAAACGGCAAGGCAGAGGCAGAGATAGCCGATGCAGTCCGGCAGAATATCCACAAGGTTGACATTCGGGTTGAACAGAAACAGGAAGCCTGCCGCTAAAAGCCCGAACCGAATCACATTTGTTTGCTTTTGCAGAGGGATTCACTCCTTTCCCGGGGGTGCGGCGGCTCACTCGCCGTCGTTTTCATTTCTCCCGCAGCACTTTTTGTACTTCTTGCCGCTGCCGCAGGGGCAGGGGTCGTTGCGGCCGACCTTGACCGCCTTTTTGGCGGGCGCGCGCGTCGGCATTTTGCCGCCGGCAAAGCCCTCGACCAGCGGCTTTGCCACCTGCTTGCGCTCGATGGGCGCTTCGCGGCGCGGCACGGCGGACAGGATGCGCAGAACGGTGGTCTCCTTGATGTCGGCAATCATGTTGTCAAACATATCCGCGCCGACGAGGCGGTATTCGGTGACGGGGTTACGCTGCGCATAGGCGTTCAGGCCGATGCTGTTCTTCAACTCCTCCATCGCGTCGAGGTGATCCATCCACTTCTCGTCCACCGAGCGGAGCAGCAGCGTGCGCTCAATCTCGCGCATGTCGATGTTCACCGACTGCCACAGCGCCTCACGGGAGGCATACAGCTTCATCGCGCAGTCCTCGGCAGCCTTGGCAAGCGCCTGCTCGTCCATGGCGCGAATCTGTTCTTCGGTATACTCGTTGTGCAGCACCGCGCCGACAACCGACGAGAGCAGCGCGTCATAGTTGTAGGTATCGGTATCGTGGTCGAGGTAGGACAGCACCTTCTCCTCCATCACGGAGCCAATCCACTCGCGGATCATGCCGCCGAGATCCTTGCCCTCCAGCACATCGCGGCGCTGCTTGTAGATGACTTCGCGCTGCTGATTGAGCACATCGTCATAGGTGAGGACATATTTGCGGCGGTTGAAGTTCTGATCCTCGATGCGCTTCTGCGCGGACTCGATGTTGTCGGACAGAATCTTTGCGTCGATCGGCGTGTCCTCGTCAAGACCGAGGCGGTCAACCATGTTATAGAGGCGGTCACCGCCGAACAGGCGCATGAGGTCGTCCTCCAGCGAGATATAGAACTTGGACATACCGGGGTCGCCCTGACGACCCGAACGGCCGCGCAGCTGGTTGTCGATGCGGCGGCTCTCGTGCCGTTCCGTACCGAGGATGAAAAGGCCGCCTGCCGCGCGGACCTTGTCCGCCTCGGGCTTGATGGCTTCCTTATACTTTTCGTTCAGCGCGGCAAAGGTCTTCCGCGCCTCGAGAATGGCTTCGTCATCCGTGACCGAGCTGCCGGTGGACAGTGCGATGAGATCCTCCTCGATGCCCATGCGGCGCATCTCGCTCTTGGCGAGATACTCCGGGTTGCCGCCGAGCATAATATCGGTACCGCGCCCTGCCATGTTGGTGGAGATGGTGACGGCGCCGAATTTACCTGCCTGCGCGACGATCTCGGCTTCTCTTTCGTGGTTCTTTGCGTTCAGCACGACATGCGCGATGCCGTTCTTCTTCAGCTCGGCAGAGAGTTCCTCGCTCTTCTCGATTGAAACCGTACCAATCAGGATAGGCTGCCCCTTCTCGTGGCACTCGAGAATCTTCGCAACGATCGCGCGGTACTTGCCCGCGCGGGACTTGTAGACCGCGTCGGGGTAGTCGATGCGAATCATCGGGCGGTTGGTCGGCACGGCGACGACATCAAGGTTGTAGATTTCGCGGAATTCAGTCTCCTCGGTGAGCGCCGTACCCGTCATACCCGAGAGTTTGGTGTACAGACGGAAATAGTTCTGGAAGGTAATCGACGCGAGCGTCTTGGACTCCTTCTCGACATTGACATGCTCCTTTGCCTCGATTGCCTGATGCAGACCGTTGTTATACCGTCTGCCGGGCATGAGACGGCCGGTGAACGCATCGACAATAATGACCTCGCCGTCCTTGACAACATAGTCCACATCGCGCTTCATAATGCCGTGCGCGCGAATCGCCTGGTTGACATGGTGCGCGATGGTCGAGTTCTCGGCGTCGGCATAGTCCTCGAGGTTGAAGAACTTCTCCGCCTTGGCAATGCCTGCGGCGGTGAGGACGACGGTCTTTGCCTTTTCATCGACGATGTAATCGGCGTCGTCGGCGACCTCCTCGGTGTCCTGCTTGTCGTCGGTCTCCTTGATGACCTTCTTCTTCAATGTGCGGGCAAAGTTGTCCGCCAGCGTGTACAGCTCGGTCGATTTCTCGCCTTCACCTGAAATAATCAGCGGCGTGCGCGCCTCATCAATGAGGATGGAGTCCACCTCGTCGACGATGGCAAAATTGTGCCCGCGCTGCACCATCTGCGACTTGTAGACAACCATGTTGTCGCGCAGATAGTCAAAGCCGAACTCGTTGTTCGTACCATAGGTGATGTCGGCATCGTAGGCGGCATGCTTTTCGTCCGGCATCTGCCCATGGACGACAAGCCCGGTTTTCAGCCCGAGGTATTCATAGACGCGGCCCATCTCCTCGCTGTCGCGGCGGGCAAGGTAGTCGTTGACCGTGACGATGTGCACGCCCTTGCCGGTGAGCGCATTGAGGTAGGCGGGCATGGTGGCGACGAGCGTCTTGCCTTCGCCGGTCTTCATCTCGGCGATGCGCCCCTGATGCAGGATGATGCCACCGATGAGCTGCACATAGAACGGGCGCTTGCCGAGAACGCGCCAGTCCGCCTCGCGCACGACCGCAAAGGCGTCGGGCAGGATGTCGTCCAGCGTTTCGCCTGCGGCAAGCCGCTCCTTGAGGGCGGCAGTCTGCGCGCGCAGCGTCGCGTCGTCCATTGCCTCATACTTCGGTGCAAGCGCGTCAATCTTATCTGCAATGACTTTCAGTTTCTTGACCTGGTGGTCGCTGTAAGTGCCGAATATTTTTGCAAAAAGTCCCATGTTTCTATCCTTCCGTGAAGATGAAGTCAGCATTTAACATCATTTAATAATTTATTATACTACAAAACTGCCCCGTATTCCATAGATTTTTTGTAAATTCACCTAAAATTCATCTTGCACAGGCGAAAAAAGCGCGGTATACTGAGGATAACACCTTTTGAAAGAGGATTATCTATGAAACCCGTCAACATCGTCCTGCTCGAACCCGAAATTCCGCAGAATACCGGCAACATCGCGCGCACCTGCGCCGCCACCGGCGCGGCGCTCCATCTGATAAAGCCCCTCGGCTTTGCCATCGACGACCGCAAGCTGAAGCGTGCGGGGCTGGACTACTGGCACGAGCTGGACATCACCTACTATGAAAACCTCGCGGACTTCACCGCGAAGAACCCGGACGCCGAAATCTACTATTTCTCCACCAAAGCGCCCCGCGCCTATACCGAAATCACCTACCCCTCCCCGGTCTTTCTGATGTTCGGCAAGGAGACGCGCGGGCTGCCCGAGGAACTCATCGAAGCGCACCTCGACCGCGCCGTGCGCATCCCCATGCGGGAGAATCTGCGCAGCCTCAACCTCTCCAACTCGGTCGCCGTCGGCGTCTACGAAGTCTTCCGCCAGCACGGCTTTGATACGCTCTGCGACGCAGGAAAGTATGGGAAATAATATTTTAGGTTGACAATATCCTAAAATTCGTGTATACTATTCATGCAAAATCTTGCGGATAGGAGTGCCCTATGAACATCAACACAAGCCAGATTGTTTCCATCTCGGAAGCCAATCAAAATTTTTCCCGCGTTGCCCGCGCCGCCGACCGGCTCGGCACGGTGGTCATCTTCAAAAACAACAAGCCGAAGTACAAGCTCGTGGACATTGAGCAGGACACGGAAATTCAAATGACCGACGACGAAAAGATTGACTTTGTCGCCGCGCGCGTTCTGAAAGAATACCGTCGCGCGTTTGAGGAGCTGGCAAAATGATCAAATTCAGCCGGGACAAAGTTTTGCTTTTGCATCAAATCATTTCTGCCGAGACCGGCGGCGACCCCGAGCTGCGGGACATCAACCTGCTCGACAGCGCGCTGGAATCCGCCTTTCAGACCTTTGACGGGCAGGAGCTATACCCGACTAAGGAGGAGAAAGCCGCGCGCATCGGCTATGCGCTGATTTCCAACCACGCCTTTGTGGACGGCAACAAGCGCATCGGCATGTATGTTCTCCTGACCTTTCTCGAAACCAACGGCATCAAAATCCGCCCAAGCAATGAAGAAGTCGTCCGCGTCGGTCTTGCAACCGCCGCAGGCGAAATGAAGTACGAAGACATTCTCGCGTGGATTTTAGAAAATGAATAGCAAAAAGCCGCCAGATGGCGGCTTTTTTGTTATTTCACGAGCTTATCGGTCTCGTCAGCGTAGGTTGCGAGCTTTGCGGCAAGCGTGGCTGCGTCCTTCGCGGAGGCGAGGTAGTAAATTTTAATCTTCGGCTCGGTGCCCGAGGGGCGGATGACGGCGACATCGCCGTCGGCAAGCCCGTAATAGAGCACATCCGACTTCGGCAGGCCGGTGGGCCTTACCGAGCCGTCGGCGAGCGTGGTAATCGTCCCGGCGAGGTAGTCGCCGACGAAGGCGACCGGGCTGCCACCGATGGCTTTCGGCGGGTTCTCGCGCAGGTTCTTCATGGTATTGGTGCGGCGCTCGATGCCGTCCAGCCCCTCCATGTAGACATCCTGCGACTTCTCGCCGTAGTAGCCGTACTTTTCATAGAGTTTCTGCAGCGCGTCGTAGAGCGTCATGTTCTTTGCCTTGTAGTAGGCTGCCATCTCGGTGGCAAGCATTGCGGCGCAGACGGCGTCCTTATCGCGGGCGTAGGTGCCCTTGAGGTAGCCGTAGCTCTCCTCAAAGCCAAAGAGGAAGGTACCGTGCCCTGCCGCCTCGTGCTCCTTGATGACCTCGCCGATGAACTTGAAGCCGGTGAGCACATTGTAGAGCTTGACGCCGTTGGCACGGCAAATCGCCGTGGCAAGCTCGGTGGAGACGATGGTCTTGACTGCGTAGGCATCGGCGGGAACGCCGCCGTTTTCCTTAAGTGCGGTGATGATATAATCCAGCAGCAGCGACGCCATCTGGTTGCCCGTAATCGTGACGAACGAGCCGTCCGCCGTGCGGGTCATGGCGCCCATGCGGTCGCTGTCCGGGTCGGTGGCGATGATGAGGTCACTGCCGACCTCGTCGGCAAGCTTGATACCGAGCGTGAACGCCGCGGGCAGCTCGGGGTTCGGTTTGACCACCGTGGGGAAATTGCCGTCGAGCACCATCTGCTCGGGCACGGTATAGAGCTTTTTCAGCCCGGATGCGCGCAGCGCCTCGGGCACGAGCTTATAGCCCGCGCCGTGCAGCGGCGTGTAGACGACCGTGAGGTCGTCCGCGACCTGCTTCACCGCATCGGGATTGACGCGCTGTGCCAGCACCTTTTCGAGGTAAACGCGGTCGACCTCTTCGCCGATGACGCGGATCTTGCCTGCCTTTACGGCGTCGGCATAGTTATCCTGCTTTACACCGTCGAAAATGTCGATCGACTTGATCTTGTCCGAGATGATGTCGGCATGCTTCGGCGGCAACTGTGCGCCATCCTCCCAGTATGCCTTGTAGCCGTTGTACTGCTTCGGATTGTGCGACGCGGTGATGTTGATGCCCGCGATGCAGCCGAGGTGACGGATGGCAAACGAAAGCTCCGGCGTGGGGCGCACGCCGTCAAAAATATAGGTGGCGATGCCGTTTGCCGAGAGGACTGCCGCAGCGGTCTCGGAAAACAGCGCCGAATTGTTGCGGCTGTCATACGCAATGACCACGCCGCGGCGCATCGCGTCCGCGCCCTCGAGCGCGATCATTTCCGCCATGCCCTGCGTCGCCTGTGCGACGGTATAGACATTCATCTTGTTGAGCCCTGCGCCCATCGTGCCGCGCAGTCCGCCCGTGCCGAATTCCAGATTGCCGAGGAAGCGCATCTCGATTTCATCGCGGTCACCCGCAATCGCTTCCAGCTCGCGGCGGCTGTCCGCATCCAGTTTCGGCTCGTGCAGCCAGCGCTCATAGCTTTCCATGTAGTTCATATCGTTCTCCTCCATTGTGCCGGTATCTGTGCTTATTTGTTTTCCCGCAGTGCTTTGGCAAGCTCATTGGGGCAGGATGTCCCTCTGCCGCGGCAGTCGATGCCGCCGAGGCGGCGGATGACCTCATCCACGGGCATCCCCTCGACCAGTGCGGCAACGCCGTGCGTGTTGCCCGGACATCCGCCGACAAACTCCACATGCTTGACGATGTCGCCGTCCAGGGTAATCTCAATCTGACGGCTGCAAACGCCGTGCGGGGTAAATGTGATTTTCTTTTCCATACAGATTTCCTTTATATGCAATTTTATTTGTTTTTATTCAGTCTGCCGTGACCGTCTCGTACACGCCGAGCAGCATGCAGTTCTGTCCGGCAAGTGTCAGCAAAAGCAGCCAGGCAAACAGCGCCTCTTTTGTGCCGCCGAAGGTGCAGAGCTGCGCATAGCCGTCGGTGTAACCGAGCGGCTGTGACGCCGTGCGCACAAAGGTCACGCCGAGCGCCGCCATGGCGGTAAACAGTCCCGACAGCGTATCGGCACCGCCGAGCGGCAGTCGCAGTGCGGTCTGCACATCACCGCCGCCGTCCGGGAGCGCGTCGCCCTCGCGGCAAAGCAGTGCAAAGCGCGTGACCACGCCGTCCGCGTCCGCGCACGCGCAGACCCGCGTCACAAACAGATCGCTCTCGGTCATTATGCGGAGCGTGGTGGAAAGAAAGCCGTCGCGGCTGTTTTCCAGCGGCAGGATGCAATAGGCACAGTCGCCGCCGACCGCCGCATCGGCGGCATCGGCAAAGCTGCGCACGGGGTAAACTTCAAAGTCGCCGATGCGCGCCGCAAGCGCCGCCGCGGCGCGGCGGAACGCTGCCGTATCCGGCACGGCGACCCGCAGAGGCATTGCCTCCGCCGCGTGCGCGACGAACAACGACGGCGACGGATGCAGTTTTGCCGCTTGCAGTTCTGCCGTCACCCGCGCCGCAAAGGCGGCAAGGTATGCGCCCGCGTCTGCCGCGAGTTTTGCCGCGGCAAGCGGCAGATTCTCTTCCGGCGTCTCGGCAAACAGAGTGCGCGACAGCTCCGGCAGGCAGGCAAGCGGCTCCCGCCGCAGCGCCTCCGCCGAGAAGCGATCCTCCCGCAGCATGCGGACGATTGCCGGCGCGGACAGGCGCGCCGCCTCGTCGAGCACGGCGCTCATGCGCTCGCACGCGGCAAGGTCATCGGCAAGGATATGCCGGATGTTCTTTTTGACAATGGATTGCGACTCGCTCTTTGCCATCTCAGAGCTTTGCGAGCGTCTCGTAGCTCGATGCGAGGAAGTCGCGCAGTTCCGCCTCGGTGAAGCGGCGCTGACTGAGCACGGCAAGGCCGTAAATCTGCTTGGCGAGGAGCGCGTCATTGTCATGTTCCTCGGCGTCCAGTTTTTTGATAAGCGGGTTTGCCATATTGAGGACGAGCGCGCTCTTCGGCTTGAAGTCGCCGCCGAGCGGCATGCCGTTTGCGGCATAGAGCTTCATCATATCCTCCATGCGGCGGCTCTCCTCGTCGATATTCAGCATCGCGGGAATTGATGCATCGGCAAGATTCTCGCAGCGCACCGTGAGTTTGTCGTCGCCCGCCGCCGTGCGGAAGAGCGCCTCCAACTTTTCGGAATGCGCCGCCTCGCCGTCCTTCAGCGCATCGGTAATGTCGGCATCCACGCGCAGGAATTTGACCTTGTCATTGACGCTTTCCAGCATGGACACAAACTGCGTGTCGATCATCTTGTCAAAGCGGACGACCTTGATGCCCTTTGCCTCCAGCATGGCGATATACTGCGCCTGCAGCTCGGCATCCGAGGCGTAGTAGACCTTATTCTCGTTCGTCTCCTTGGCGTCTTCCAGATACTCGGCAAGCGTCATGTGCCCGCCGTGCACCACTTCAAGGAGCAGCGCGTCCTTGGCGCGGTCGTAGAACTTGCGGTCGCAGAGCGAGGCGTATTCGCAGAAGGTCTTGATGTCGCCCCACATCTTCTCGTAGCTCTCGCGGTCGCTCTTGAACATCGAAGTCAGCTTGTCGGCGACCTTCTTGACGATGTGCGCCGAAATCTTTGAGACATAGCCGTTGTTCTGCAGATAGCTGCGCGACACATTCAGCGGCAGTTCGGGACAATCCAGCACGCCGCGCAGCATGAGGAGGTACTCTGGGATGACTTCCTTGATGTTGTCGGCAACAAAAACCTGGTTGTAATAGAGTTTGACCTGCCCCTCAAGCCCCGCAAACTCGTGCGTCAACTTCGGGAAATACAGGATGCCCTTGAAGTTGAGCGGGTAATCCGCATTGATGTGCAGCCAGAACAGCGGCTCGTTGAAATCGGTGAACACCTTGTGGTAGAACGCCTTGTACTCCTCATCGGTGCAGTCGGCGGGATTCTTCTGCCACAGCGGGTGAATGTCGTTAATAGGCGTCTCGGCGGGCTTTTCCTCACCCTCTTTGGGTTCGACAGGCTCGGCGTCCTCATCCTCAAAATAGATTTCCACCGGCATGAACGCGCAGTACTTGTCCAGCACGGCGCGCAAGGTGTGCGGCTCGAGATACTCCGCGCCCTCGTCGTTGATGTGCATGATGATGTCGGTGCCGTGACCTTCGCGCTCGGCGTCGCTCATCTCATATTCGCCCTCTTCGTTGCAGACCCACTTGACGGCGGGTGTGCCGCGATAGGAGCGGCTGATGACCTCCACCTTGTCGCTCACCATGAACGCCGAATAGAAACCAAGCCCGAAGTGCCCGATGATGCCGTCGGCTGCGCCCTCGCTCTCGTACTTCTCGATGAACTCCATTGCGCCGGACAGCGCGATGGAGCCGATGTACTTCTTCACCTCATCGGCATCCATGCCGATGCCGTTGTCGCGCACGGTGATGGTGCGCGCCTTCTTGCTGACCGAAACATCAATGCGCCCGGTCGTCTCGATGTCCTTGACCTCGCCGAGCGAAATCAGACGGTTCAGCTTGACGATTGCATCGGAGGCGTTGGAGACAATTTCGCGCAGGAAAATCTCCTTGTCCGAATACAGCCACCGCTTGATGACCGGAAAAATATTTTTGGTTTCGACGGAGATGCCGCCCTTTTCGTTTATCCCTTGTACTGACATAAAAAATCAGCTTCCTTTGATAGATATTTGAAGTCATAAAACTTCAAAATAAATTATAGCCTACTTCCCCGCAGAATGCAAGTTGCCGGGCGAAATTTTCACACATTTTCCTTGTTCTCTGCACTTTTTCGCACCCGTCGTGCTAAAAAGTGTTGCATTTTGAAAAAAGGCATGCTATAATAACAAGGTCATATTTGCCGGTATGATGGAATTGGCAGACGTGCCGGACTCAAAATCCGGTGGTAGCGATACCGTGTCGGTTCGACCCCGACTACCGGCACCATCCCTGAAAGACCGCAAACCCGACTATATCGAGGGTTTGCGGTCTTTTTCTTTGCGTCGGGTCAGCAAAATCGGTCGCGAGATTTGTCTGTGAATTTGCGTCGGACGGGTTGACAATCCGCATCGGATGATGTATAATTCAAACTATATATAACGCTTGTTATAAATAGGAGGTGCGCATGCCCGCAAAAGCAAAAGTCACCAAAGAAATGATCCTTGACGCAGCCTTTGCAATCGCCCGCGAGGTGGGCGCGGAAAACATCAGCGCAAGGACTGTTTCGGAAAGACTGCATTGCTCCACGCAGCCCGTCCTGTATCACTATGCGACGATTGACGAACTGAAGAGGGCGGTCTATGCGAAGGCAGACCTTTATCATTCGGAATATCTGATGCAGATAGAAAAGCCGCAAAAGGGTGCCGCGCTCGGAATCGGGATGAACTATATCCGCTTTGCAATCGAAGAGGCGCATTTGTTCCGGTTCCTTTTTCAGTCGGATTATTTCAGCGGGAGTACCCTGCTCGAGCTGATTGACGCCGAGGAACTCATGCCGGTTCTTTCGGCTATGCAGAGCGCATTAGGCGTCGATATGGAGCAGACGAAAAAGGTTTTTCTGACCGTTTTCCTGTTTGCCCACGGGTATGCAAGCATCATCGTGAGCAATTCGCTGCAATACGACGAGGCGCTTATCCAAATTCAGTTGGAGCAGGCGTACAGAGGCGCAATACTGGCAGCACAGGAGGAAATGAAATGAAAAATTGTGCACTGGTCGTCATAGACCTTCAGAATGACATTACGAAGAACTACAGAGAAATCATTGAAAACGTCAATGCGGCAATCGACCGGGCGGTTCAAGCGGGGCTGTGGGTCGTTTACATCCGGCACAACAATCTGTCTGCGGGGACAAGAACCTTCAAACCCGGCACGCACGGCGCAGAGTTTGTGCCTGAGCTGAAAGTCGTGTCCGACCATATCTTCACAAAGTCAAAAAGCAATGCACTGACCAGCGAAGCGTTTGCGGCTTTCATCAAAGAAAACGGCATTGACGAATTTTATATAGTCGGCGCGGACGCTGCCGCCTGCGTCAAATCCACCTGCTTCAACATGGCGAAAAGCGGCTATACCGTTCATGTGCTGTCGGACTGCATCACGAGCTATGATAAAAAGAAGCTGCCGGAACTGCTTGCTTATTATGCGGGCAAGGGCTGCGAAGTCCTGGCACTTGCAGATATGCTTCGGGAGGGGTAAACCATGCCGATGCGTGGCGCGGTTCGGTATCAACTACAAATGCACGGTACGATAACACAAACAAATTCCGATTTGCGGAGGCAACGATGCAAAACACAAATCAACTGATTGGCTGCTGCGGGCTGGATTGCGAAACCTGCGATGCCGGAATCGCAACGATGACAAACGCAAACGTCCTGCGCGAGAAAACCGCCGCCCTGTGGACAAAGCTCAATGGGGTAACGATTACGCCGGAAATGATCAACTGCACCGGCTGTCGCATAGCGGGCGCAAAAACGCCGTTCTGCGACAAGCTCTGCCCTGTACATAACTGCGTGCGGGAAAAAGGATTTGATACCTGCGCGGACTGTGCACACATGGACGAATGTCCGACGCTCGGACGCATCGCCGCAAACAGTCCTTTCGTTTTGGAAAACCTGAAGCGGCTCGCGAAGTAAGGCAGAGCGAAACAAATCAGAACAGAATAGCAAAGAAAGTCGAGAAGGTTTTTCTCAGGCGCGGTATAATGTGCCTGTAAGGAGTTGAGATGGATGACGGAACAGATTTTGGCTGTCCAGCGAATGCAGGACTACATAGAAAAGAACAAAACAGAGGAAATCAGCCTGTCCGATCTTGCGCGGGCATCGCTGTTTTCCCCCTGGTATGCCTACCGGCTGTTCCGAAACTGCCTCGGGTTGACGCCGACCGAATATATCCGCAAATACCGTCTCACGCTGGCGGCAAAGAGGCTGCGCGAGGGCGAAGTCAAAGTCATCGACGCGGCCTACGATGCCGGGTTTGCCAATGTGGACACCTTTACGCGGGCGTTTTGCCGGGAGTTTGGGTTGAATCCGAGCGACTATGTGAAAAATCCCGTTCCGATAACCTTCTTTATTCCTTACGGTGCAAAATATCGTGAACTGAGAAAGGAGAACATCGACATGTCAGACATGCAACCGATTTTTATACAGGTCGTCCGCAAGCCGGAGCGCCTGTGCATCATCAAACGCGGCAAGCGCGCGGAGGACTATTTCCCCTACTGTGAGGAAGTGAGCTGCGATGTGTGGGGCATCCTCTTAAGCATGAAATCGCTTTGCGGCGAGCCGGTTTCCATGTGGCTGCCCGAAAAGTACAAAAAGCCGAACACCTCCACCTATGTGCAGGGTGTGGAGGTTGAAACCGACTATATGGGGGCAGTCCCGGAGGGCTTCGACACCATTCATCTGCCGGAGGCAGAATACCTGATGTTTCAGGGGGCGCCTTTCCGTGAGGAGGACTATTGCAAAGCCATCCGCACCGTGCAGGCGGCGATGGACAGCTATGATCCGTCCGTCATCGGCTATCGCTGGGACGATGAAAACCCGCGCATCCAGCTCGAACCCCGCGGTGGGCGCGGCTATATCGAGCTGCGGGCAGTTAGGAAGGTTCAGAAATGAGCGAAGCTGTTTTTGCAGAAGGACTGACCAAAACCTACAACGGCAAAATCGTGGTCGATCATCTGAATCTCTCGGTAAAAAGCGGTACGGTATTCGGGCTGCTCGGCGCAAATGGCGCGGGAAAAAGCACCACGATCGAGTGCATACTCGGTACAAAGCAGGCCGACAGCGGAACGGTTCGCCTGCTCGGACAAGACCCATCGAGGCAGCGCCGCGCGCTTTTCCAGCGCATCGGCGTGCAGTTTCAGGAGGGCGACTATCAGAACGAAATCAAGGTTGCCGAGCTTTGTGAGGAAACCGCAAGCCTTTACCATAGCCCCGCCGATTGGCATGTGCTGTGCGAGCAGTTCGGTATCGGGGATAAGGCCAATACGGCGGTAAAAAGTCTTTCAGGCGGCGAACGGCAGCGGCTTTTTATCGTGCTTTCGCTGATTCCGCAGCCGGAGCTGGTGTTTCTCGACGAGCTGACCACCGGACTTGACGCAAAAGCGCGGCGCAGCGTGTGGAAAACGCTGGAGCACTTAAAAGAACAGGGGCTTACGATTTTTCTGACCTCGCACTTTATGGATGAGGTCGAGGCATTGTGCGATGAAATCTGCATTTTGAAAAAGGGGACGCCCGTTTTCCGCGGAACTGTAGCCGAGGCAAAGCAGCAGTGCGGCTGCACCCGCTTTGAGGACGCCTATCTGCAGCTTTCGGATGAGGAGGCAGACGCATGAAACGCTTTTTTACTTTTCTGAAAACCGAGCTGAAGCTCAGCCTGCGGGACATGAATATGCCCATCTTCGCTGTCATCATGCCGCTTGTCATCTTTATCATTCTCGGCATCATTTACGGTACAAAGCCCGCCTACGACGGTGCGGACTATACATGCATGGAGCAGTCCTTCGGCGCGGTCAGCGCAATTGCAATTTGCGCAAGCGGACTCATGGGTCTGCCGCTGGCGGTATCGGGCCTGCGGGAGATGAAGATTCTCAAGCGGCTGCGTGTCACGCCGGTCAGCCCGGTGTTCATTCTCAGCGTCGAGCTTGCCATGTATATCGTCTACTGTGCCGTCTCCCTTGCCACGCTGTCGGTTGCGGCGCTTTTGTGGGGCGTGCGGCTGCATGGTTCGCTTCTCGCTTTTCTCGGGAGCTGGGCGCTTACCATGCTCTCGACCCTGTCAGTCGGTATGCTGGCAGGCGGCGTGGCGAAGGATACAAAGCAGGCAAGCGTCATCGCCTCGGTTCTCTATTTTCCCATGCTGATTTTTTCCGGCACAACACTGCCGATTGAGGTCATGCCGATGGCAATGCAGCGACTCGTCCGTATTTTCCCGCTGACGCAGGGACTTACGCTGATGAAAAATACATTTTTGGGCATCCGCACAGGAATCATCCTGTTACCGATTGGTGTCATGGTCGGCGTTGGCGCGCTCTGCACCGCTTTGGCCGTTCGTTTCTTCCGTTGGGAATAACTTTCTCCGGTAGCAGCGATACCGTGTCGGTTCGACCCCGACGACCGGCACCAAAAGCACTTGCACATGCAAGTGCTTTTATTTTTTCACTTTGCAGACATCGTCATGGCAGCAGTCGCCGTCGGCAAGGTCGGAATGCCGCACAAAGCGGACATGCCGCGTGAGGTTGGCATATGCCAGTGTGTCGGACATGCAGAAAATCTTGCACAGCGCGCGAATGCCGTAGAAGTCGAACATCTCCGCATACATGCAGCGGCTGATGCGGTAGGACACCCGATCCGCGTCCGCCTGAAACGAATCGAACGTGATGCTGCCGTCCTTCAAGCGGCTTTCGTGGTCGGCAAGGTTCCATTTGCGCACGATTGTCCAAGCAAACGGCAAGCGGTCGACGATTTTTTCCAGGCAGACAAACGCCTGCTTCCGCTTGCGGAAAGCATCGTTGACAAGGCTGATAATCGCATCGTTTTGCAGTCCGTCGTCTTTCAGCTCGAGACACATGGCAATCACGGCGTAGACCAGCGGCACGAGCATCGACGGATAGCGGTCATGCTGCCGATAGGCATCCGATGCATACATGTCCGTGAGCCGCGCGGCATAGTGCTGCGCTTTCTGCGCGGCGTCGGTCCTACCGGCGCGCTGCAGCGCCGACTGATACATCGCCGCATACTTTTTGACCGGTTTCTCTGTCTTTTTCATCTGTATTCTCCTTGTTTTGCAGTTAGTTTATGCTAACTTTCGGGTACACGAAGCCGCTTGCCCTAAAGCGGTCATTCGGCAAAAGGCTTCTCCAGCCGATAGCGCGGGCCTTCTTCGCCCATCTCGCCGGTGGGGACAAAGCCGATTTTCGCAAGCACGCGCTGTGATGCCTTGTTATCCGGGTCTGTCTCCGCCAAAACGGCGCGGATGCCGCCTTTGGTGAGCGCCCACAGGCAGGCGGCGCGGACGATCTCGGTGGCGTATCCCCTGCCCCAAAAAGGTTCGAGAATACCATAGCCGATTTCGGGGCAGCCGTCCGCGGGCAGTCCTTTGAAGCAGAAGTCACCCACCATCCCGCCGCCCTCGCGCGCCGTGATGCGCCATGCCGTGTAAAACAGGTACTGCTCCGGGCATTTTCGGCAGCCGTCCAGCATCTCGCCGTATGCCGCGGCAAGTTCAGGGTCAGCCTGCCGCACACTTTCAGCGAGTGCTGTCAGTTCTTCCTCCGTCATCGGCTCTGCAAAGAGCCGCGGGGTGCAGATTCGTTCCATGTTGTCCCTCTTTCTCAGTATGCAAAGGTGATGCGCTGCGCGTCGGCATCTACCGTCGCGTGCACGCCGAACGGAAGGATGCAGCGCGGCTGTGCGTGCCCGATGGACAGATTGCAGACAATGGGCAGTTCTTCATCGGGAATGACATTGAGCAGTGCCTGCCTGTATGCCTCGTGGTGCGCGTCATCCATCGGCTTACCGACGAGCACGCCGGAGACCGCCGCAAACACGCCCGCATCGCGCAGGTATTCGAGCGCGCGGCGGTATTTTTCGGGCGACGGCTTTTCCTCCGAGGATTCAAGCAGCAGAATCTTGCCGCGCCACGCCCCAGCGTCGGGAAACAGCCCGTATCGGCGAATCACATCCGGCATATCCGCATAGCGCGTGCCGTCGAACATATCAAAAAGCGTGTCGATGCAGCCGCCGAGAATCTCGCCTTCAAAGCGCGCATGCCCGCGCAGCAGTTCAAACCCGTCGTTTTTGTACGCAGGCATGTCAATGCCGACCTGCCCCGCGCTGAAATCTTTGCGGGTCTCGTACCAGGTGTCGCTCGGTGTGACTGCGGCGATGCGCCCGGTGCGAATCAGCTCTTCAAAATACCGCCGCGTATAGGGCAGCATGTCCGTACCAAGCTCGCAGACATCCGGCAGGAACGCCTGCCCGTAAAAGGTGGGCAAACCGACCTTGTGCAGCATGAAGTGGTTGACCGTGGTGTCGGAAAAGCCGAGAAAGATTTTGTTTGTCACGGCTTTTTGCAGTTCGTCGTTCGCAAACAGATACGGCGCAAGCCTGTAGGTATCGTCGCCGCCGATGGCGCAGAGAATCATGTCGATTTCGGGGTCGCGGAAGGCGGCGAGCAAATCTGCCGCCCGCGCCTCGGGATGTGCGCGCAGGTATGCCATGCCCATCTTTGCATGCGGCATATATTTGATGGAAAGCCCGAGCGCGCGCAGGCGTTCTCCGCCGATTTTCAGCTCGTGCGCGAGAAAAGATTCGCCGAGCACCCCGCTCGACAGGCTGACAATGCCGACTGTTTTGACCATGGGAAATATCCTCGCATTTTTTCTCTATTATAGCAAGATAAAACGGCGGTGTCAAGGTCGGTGTTCCCGCAAAAAAGCCGCACGGCATGCCGTGCGGCTTTTTCTATGCGAACTTATTTGCTCTGGATGTACTTGTCAATCGCTGCGGCAGCAGTCTTGCCTGCGCCCATGGCGAGAATGACGGTAGCCGCGCCGGTGACGGCGTCACCGCCGGCGTAAACGCCCTCAATCGAGGTCTTGCCGTCCTCGTCTGCAACGATTTCGCCCCACTTCTTGGTCTCGAGACCGGGAGTGGTTGCCTTGAGCAGGGGGTTGGGCGAAGTGCCGAGCGACATGATCACGCAGTCGGCATCCATCTCAAACTCGCTGCCGGGGATGGCAAGGGGGCGGCGGCGTCCGGATGCATCCGGCTCGCCAAGCTCCATCTTGATGCAGCGAATCTTGGCAACAGCGCCGTAATTTGCATCGCGCTTGTCCGTGACATCGGTGGGCAGCAGCTCCACAGGATTGCAGAGGGTCTTGAAGATGATGCCCTCTTCGATTGCATGCTCGACCTCCTCATGGCGTGCGGGCAGTTCCTCCATACCGCGGCGGTATACAACGTATACGTTCTCCGCGCCGAGACGCTTTGCGGTGCGTGCCGCGTCCATCGCGACGTTGCCGCCGCCGACGACAGCGACATTTCTGCCGTGCCAGATCGGCGTCTGCGAATCGGGCAGATAAGCCTTCATCAGGTTGGAGCGGGTCAGGAACTCGTTGGCGGAGAAAACGCCCTTGAGGTCCTCGCCCTTGATGTTCATAAACATCGGAAGCCCTGCGCCCGAGCCGATGAAAATCGCCTCATAGCCGTATTCCTTCTTCAGCTCTTCAATCGTCAGCACTCTGCCGATGACCATGTTGGTCTCGACCTTGACGCCGAGCGCGATGAGGTTGTCAATCTCCTTCTGCACGATAGCCTTGGGGAGACGGAACTCCGGAATGCCGTAAACCAGCACGCCGCCTGCCAGATGCAGCGCCTCATAGACCGTGACATCGTAGCCCTGCTTTGCAAGGTCGCCCGCGCAGGTCAGACCGGACGGACCGGAACCAATGACGGCAACCTTGTGCCCGTTCTTCGGCGGGAGCACCGGCTTTGCCGTGGAATGTGCATTGTGCCAGTCGGCAACAAAGCGCTCAAGTCTGCCGATACCGACAGGCTCGCCCTTGATGCCGCGGGTGCAGACGCCCTCGCACTGGGTCTCCTGCGGACATACACGGCCGCAGACTGCCGGCAGAGAGGACGAGAGGCTAATGATTTCATATGCGCCTTCAAAATCGCCCTCGGCGACCTTGGCGATGAACTCGGGAATGTGAATGTGGACCGGGCAATCGTTCACGCAGGGACGGTTCTTGCAATTCAGGCAGCGCTTTGCCTCGTCAATGGCGGTCTCCTCGGAATAGCCGAGCGCAACCTCCTCAAAGTTCTTGTTGCGGACATCGGGTGCCTGCGAAGGCATCGGATTCTTCTTCGGGCTCATGTTGAACTTCGGCATCTTACTTGACCTCCTTCTTGAACAGGTTGCAGGCGGCTTCATAGGCGTGCTTCTCAAACGCGGGATAGGTGCGCGCACGGCTCATTGCCTCGTCGAAATCGACCTCGTGACCGTCAAAATCGGGACCGTCCACGCAGGCAAACTTCATCTTGCCGCCGACAGACAGGCGGCAGCCGCCGCACATGCCCGTGCCGTCAACCATAATCGGGTTCATGCTGACGGTGGTTTTCTGCCCGTAAGGCTTGGTTGCCAGGCAGACAAACTTCATCATGACCAGCGGGCCGATGGCAATGACGACATCGTACTTTTCGCCCGCCTCCAGCGCCTTGTTCAGCGGGACGCAAACATTGCCCTCCTCGCCGTAGGAGCCGTCGTCGGTCATCAGATGCAGCGTGTCGCTGCAAGCCTTGAATTCATCCTCGAGAATGACCAGATCCTTCGAGCGGAAACCGATGATGGAATGCACCTCGCAGCCGTGTGCATGCAGTTTCTTGGCGATGGGCAGCGCGATAGCGCAGCCGACGCCGCCGCCGATGATGCAGACCTTCTTCAGACCTTCGGTCTCGGTCGGCGTGCCGAGCGGGCCGACGAAGTCATGGATGCAGTCGCCCTCGTTCTTATGATTCAGCAGTTCGGTCGTACCGCCGACAATCTGAAAGATGATGGTTACAGTTCCCTTTTCGCGGTCATAGCCCGCGACGGTGAGCGGGATGCGCTCGCCGTTCTCATCCACGCGCAGGATGATGAACTGACCCGGCTCTGCCTTCTTGGCAATCAGCGGCGCCTCGATGTCCATCAGCGTGACGGTGGGGTTGAGAATTTCTTTACGCACGATTTTGTACATGGTTTTGAAATCCTTTCTTCACTTTTTTCATGATAACAGAAAGATTATAGCATATCCGCAAATCATTTGTCAGTACTTTTTTCAAACTTCCCGCATGTATTTTCTTCCGTGCGGCATAAAGAAAGCCCGAAGCGATGCTCCGGGCTCTCTTTGTCCGGGTTTGGTCTGGCTACTTTGCCTCGATGATGGTGACGCGGTCGTCGCCGTACGGGTCTGCATAGGCATCGCCGACCGTACCGCCGAGCACATCGACGATATAGTTGATGAGCACCTGGTTGTCAATCATCACGCTGTCCTGCAGCAGGGGGTTGTCCATAAACATCGTATAGCCGTCGCCGCCGTTGCGAAGCAGGTAATTGTGGCTGGAAACCGTGTAGGTCTTCGCGGGGTCAAGCGGTGCGTCGCCGACCGTGACATCCTTCACGCGGCGGTCACCGTCAACGGATACAAACAGTCCGTTTTCATCCAGCTTGACCGACGAGGGCACATGCAGATCGATCGTATAGCGCAATCCCGAAACATGCAGGAATCCGCCGTACTCTGCAGGCAGTTTGGATGCGCCAAGTTCCAGCGCGTCCAGAATCTCCTGCCCGGTTGCCTCCACCACGCAGAGCATATTGCCGAAGGGATGCACCGCGATGATGTCGCCGTAGGTGATGTCGCCTGCCGCAATGTCCTTGCGGATGCCGCCGCCGTTGACAAACGCCACATCCGCGCCGCTCATGGCACGGTAGGCGTCTGCACAGAGGTCGCCGAGGTTGGTCTCGTTCTGGCGGATCATGCGCTCACCCGTCTTCGGGTCGGTCACCGCGAGGGCGACCTTGGTGTTTGCGACCACCTTGCCGACCAGCTCCTCAAATTGCTTTTCGATGTCTCCGACAAAGCCCTTGACGCCCGCATCGTCCAGAAGCACGGACGTCATGCTGCCATCATTTTTGATGGTGAGGCAGCCGACATAGGCGAGCTTGGTCTCGGTGGAGGACAGCAGCACATTTTTGCCGTCCTTGTTCTTCACGAGCTCACCCTCGATCTTGGAGTGGGAGTGCCCGTCCAGCACGGCGTCAATCCCGCTTGTATGGGTGATCACATCGGTGGACATCCAGGGCGCGCAATCCGCCTCGATGCCGAGGTGCGTCATGGCGATGACAAACTGTGCGCCTGCCGCACGGGCGGCGTCCACGGTTTTCTGCACGGTGCTGTACAGCTTTTCGCCGGTTTCGTCCTGGCAGAAGCCGTAAATAAACTCGCCCGCGTCATTCTGGAAGTAGCGCGGCGTGGAGGAGGTAAAGGTGCGGGGCGTGGTAATGCCGACAAACGCGAGCTTGACACCCGCCGTCTCGATGATCACATAGGGCTCCAGCACGGTCTTGCCCTCGGCATCCACAAAGTTGCAGGACACATAGGGGAAGCTCGCCTGCTCGGTCAATGCCATGAACTGCTCCATGCCGTAATCAAACTCATGGTTGCCGGGGGTGGCAACGTCATAGCCGACCCGGTTCATGATGTCGATGATATAGGTGCCTTTGGAAAGGGTACCGACGGTATCGCCCTGCACGGCGTCTCCGTTATCCACAAGCAGGACATGCTTTCCCGCCGCCTCAAGCGATGTTTTGATGGCGGACAGCCCGGCGTAGCCGAGGTGGTCTTCAAGACCGCAATGCACATCGTTGGTGTACAGGATAACGATGTCGTCATCCAGTCCGAGCATTCCGTCCGCCGCAGGTTCGGTCGATTTCGTGCTTTCCGGCGTTGTCTCGGGTTGCTTCGTGACGGGTGCGCCGCAGCTTGTGAAAAGCAGGGCAAGCACCAGGATGCATGCGAAAAATTTGAATTTCATAGGTTCCCTCCGCTGTCAAAATTCCGGCTGTGCCGGTCTGTCTCCAGTATAACACAATTTGTAAGCGGATTCAAGCCTGTTCTTTTTTTTGATAAAAGGGTGCAAAAAGGGTGCGGCTGTGCCGCACCCTTTTACGCCCCGCGGGCGGTTGACGCCCGTCGGTTCTTCCCGGTGGTGTCCGGTTTGCGGCAGAAGACTCAGAAATCGACTTCGGTGTCGTAGTAGCAGGCCTTGAGCAGCTTCTCCATCTCTTCCTGGGTCGGAATGCGCGGGTTGGAGCCGGTGCAGGCGTCTGCGATGGCGTTCTTTGCGACCTCGGGGAGCTTCTCGAGGAATTCCTTCTCGTCGATGATGCTCTTGTCGGCACGGACG
>CAKSLU010000025.1 GCA_934474225.1 uncultured Eubacteriales bacterium
TGCGGCGCTATGAGACCATAGGCGCCGTCTTTCCGCTTGTAAACCACGCAGGTTTCCATACTTTGTGCATCCCGGAAAACGAAGAACATGTGACCGAGCAGATTCATTTGCAGGATGGCTTCCTCCACCGACATGGGTTTGATGTGGAAGGACTTCGTGCGGATGAGAAACTCGGGTGCCTCGTCCAGCTCCGGCTCATCCGCTGTATAGTCAAATGCATCGGCGCGGAGCAGCTTGGCGAGGCGCGTTTTGTTCTTGCGAATCTGACGGACGATGGCTTCAATCGCCTCGTCCAGCGAATTGTTGAAGGTGTCGCCCTCCACCTCACTGCGGAAATAGGTGCCGTTTGCATAGACGGTGATTTCCGCAATCTGCAAATTGCGCTTCTTCGAGTAGATGACATTGACTTCCGCGTTGTCATCGAAGAACTTCGCGAGCTTTGCGATCCGCTTTTCGGTGATGTTTCTGAGGTCGTTTCGGACGGTCATGTCGCGACCGCTTATCGTAAGTTTCATACCGTGTACCCCTTTTGAAGATTTTTTATTTTGTTTTCCTCCTTCCGATTACAGTATACCTGAAAACACGGGAAAATACTATCGGCAAAGCAGATGAATTTCATGCGTCGGAACTATGGAAAAAGCGAATTGACACGGAGCACAACTCTGTGCTATAATAAATGTGTTGGGACAAAAAGCCGCCTCGAAAGAGGCGGCTTTTTGTCGTTTGTATTTATTTTTTGACGATATAGCCCTCGCGGTAGAGCAGCTCGGCGATGAGCACCGCGCCGCCTGCAGCGCCGCGCAGCGTGTTGTGCGACAGCCCGACGAACTTATAGTCAAAGATGACATCCTCACGCAGTCTGCCTGCGGAGATGCCCATGCCGCCGTAGAGGTCGCGGTCGAGCTTCGCCTGCGGGCGGTTGTCTTCTTCAAAATAAGTGATGAAGTGCTCGGGCGCGCTCGGCAGTCCGAGAGATTGCGGCTTGCCGGAGAAGGCGCGCCAGTCGGCGATGATCTGCTCCTTGGTCGGCTTGTTCTTGAACTTGACAAAGACAGCCGCCGTGTGCCCATCGGTGACGGGGACGCGGATGCACTGTGCGGAGAAGACGGGCGCGGATGCCTTGACGATTTTGCCGTTCTCCACCTTGCCCCAGATTTTCAGCGGCTCCTGTTCGCTCTTTTCTTCCTCGCCGCCGATGTAGGGGATGACATTGTCAATCATCTCGGGCCATTCGCGGAAGGTTTTGCCCGCGCCGGAAATCGCCTGATAAGTCGTGGCAATCACCTCGGTGATGCCGTATTTCAACAGCGGCGTGAGCATGCCGACATAGCTCTGGATCGAGCAGTTCGGCTTGACGGCGATGAAGCCGTGCTTTGTGCCGAGACGCTTTCTCTGCGCCTCAATGACAGCAAGGTGCGCGTCGTTGATTTCCGGAATCACCATGGGGACATCGTCGGTCCAGCGGTTGGCAGAGTTGTTGGAGACGACCGGCGTCTCCGCCTTGGCATAGCGCTCTTCGAGCGCCTTGATTTCGTCCTTTTTCATGTTGACCGCGCAAAAGACAAAGTCGACCGACTTTGTAATCGTGTCAAAATCCGCGTCTGCGTCGTACACGCGCATGGTCTTATAGACATCGGGCAGCGGCTCTGCCATTTTCCATCTGCCTTCCACGGCGTCGGCATAGGTCTTGCCTGCCGAGGATGCGCTTGCCGCAAGCACGGCAACCTCGAAATAGGGGTGATGTTCCAGCAGGGTCAGAAAACGCTGACCGACCATGCCCGTCGCGCCGATAACGCCGACCTTGAGTTTCTCTTGATTCATGGCTATACCTCCGGCGAAAAATATCGCGAATAATTGTAAGAATGATATTGCATTATAGCATTATATTCGCACAAAGTCAATAAAATCACGGCAATTGCGGAATAATCTGCGCGTCTTTTGCCATACTGCAAGAGAAGGCAGGTGTTTCCGATGAACAAACGGGAGCTTTTGACGGTATACGCAATAGGTTCGGTTGGCTATCGCTTCATCGAGGTGCTGTGGCGCGGGTGGACGCACTGGACGATGGGCATCCTCGGCGGCGTATGTTTTCTTATTATGTATGTGACGGAGGCGGCGCATCGCCGCATGCGGCTTGCCCGCCGCGCACTGATCTCATCACTGTGTGTGACAACGGTTGAATTTTTTTCGGGGCTGCTCATCAATCGCGTGTTTCGCCTCGGCGTGTGGGATTATTCCGGCATGCGCTTCAACCTTTGCGGGCAGATTTCGCTCGTCTACAGTATTCTCTGGTATTTCCTATGTATACCCGCGCATCTTTTGTGCAGAATACTAAGGCGCCGCGTTTTCGGCGCATTGCCGACGGCAAAGCGGCACTTTACGAAAATTTTTGAAAGGCAGCCGAACATTCGGTAGGAAAAAGTCATGAACAATCAGAATCAGCAGAACCAGAACCGGAATCAGCAGAACCAGCAGAACCGGAACTGCAATCAGCAGAATCAGCAGAACCAGCAGAATCAGAACCGCAGCCAGCAGAACCAGCAGAATCAGAATCAGCAGAGACAGAACCACGAGGATTTCTGAAAAAAGCGGAAAAATTTTTCCCGGCAGAGAGGCAACTCTCTGCCACTTTTTTATTGCTAAATCCGTCGAACTATAGTATAATAGATATACTTTAGTTTTGAAAGGGCGGTCGCACGACCGGGTCTGTGAAATTGATTCTGCAACCAACGGCATACAACGCGCAGAAAAAGGCGCTTTTCGATACGTATTACAATAAACTGAATGACATGCAGCGCGAGGCGGTCTGCACCGTGAAGGGACCGCTGCTCGTCCTCGCGGGCGCGGGGAGCGGCAAGACGACCGTGCTGGTGCAGCGCATCGTCCATATCCTGCGCTATGGGCTTGCCTGCGAGCCTGTCACCGAGCCGCGCGAGGTGCCGGACGACTTTGCCGATGCCTGCAATGCGGCGGCAGCGGGCGACCGCGCGGCGCTCGGCGGTTTTCTCATGCGCTTTGCCGAGGGCGTCTGCCCGCCGTGGGCGGTGCTGGCGATCACCTTCACCAACAAGGCGGCGCGCGAAATCAAGGAGCGCCTTGCCAAAGCGCTTGACGACGCGACGGCGGCGGACGCCGTGTGGGCAGGAACCTTCCACTCGGTCTGCATACGCATTCTGCGCAGCCATATCGGGCTGCTTGGCTACAAGTCCGGCTTCTCCATCTATGACACGGACGACCAGAAAAAGCTGATTGTCCGCTGCATGAAGGATTTGAACCTCGACGACAAGAAGTTTCCGCCGAAGAGCATGCTGAATCTGATTGGCAGAGCCAAAGACAAGCTCATGACGCCCGCGGATATGCAGGCGGAAAACACGGCGGACTATCTCTGGTCGGTAGCGGCAAAGGTCTACGCGCGCTATCAGGAGGAGCTGGCGCGGGCAAACGCGCTGGACTTTGACGACATCATCATGCTCACGGTGCGCCTCCTCGAGGAGAACCCCGACATTCTGGACTACTATCAGCACAAGTTCAAGTACGTCTGCGTGGACGAGTATCAGGACACCAACTTTGCGCAATTCCGCCTCACGGAGCTGCTGGCAGGGCATTGGCGCAACATCATGGTCGTCGGCGATGATGACCAGAGTATCTACAAGTTCCGCGGTGCGACGATTGAGAATATCCTGAACTTCGACCGCACCTACCCGGATGCCAAGGTCATTAAGCTCGAGCAGAACTACCGCTCGACGAAAAACATTCTCGATGCCGCAAACGCGGTCATCGGGCACAACTTCGGCCGTAAGGGAAAGACGCTGTGGACGGCGGGCGACACCGGCAGCAAGATTACGGTGACGGTGGCAAACAATGCAAACGATGAGGCGCGGCTGATTGTCAACAAGGTGATGGAGCTTGTCCGCGCGGGGCGGCACTACGGCGACTTTGCCATCCTCTATCGCATGAATGCGCAGGCGCAGGCGCTCGAGACGGCGTTTGCCAAGAGCGGTCTGCCGTATCGCGTGCTCGGCGGCATGCGCTTCTACGACCGCAAGGAAGTGAGGGATGTGCTTGCCTATCTGTTTCTCATCTCCAATCATGACGACGACCAGCGGCTGCTCCGCATTGTCAACGAGCCGCGCCGCAAAATCGGCGCGGCGACGCTGGAGGCGGTTGCCGAAATTGCCAAGGAGCAGGAATGCTCCGCCTATGCGGTCATGCAGCATGCGGCGCAGTATACCGCGCTGGAAAAATCGGCGGGCAAGCTGCTCGCCTTCTGCGATTTGATTGAGGAGCTGACGGCGCTTGCCGCGACAATGGAGCTGTCCAAATTTGTCGAGCGCGTTCTGCTTGCCACGGGATACCGGCAGATGCTGGTCGATGCCGGCACGGAGGCGGAGGACCGCCTGAACAATGTCGAGCAGCTGGTCTCCGTCGCGGCGGACTACGAGTCCCGCGCGGAGGAGGCGACGCTGGTCGGGTTCCTCGAGGAAATCTCGCTGGTCGCCGATGTGGACAAGTATGATGCCGATGCGGATGCGGTCGTGATGATGACCATCCATTCGGCAAAGGGACTGGAGTTTCCGGTTGTGTTCTTACCCGGCATGGAAGACGGCATTTTCCCCGGCATGCAGTCTATCTCGGACGCCTCCGAGATGGAGGAGGAACGTCGCCTTGCCTATGTGGCGATCACGCGCGCCAAGGAAGAGTTGTATATTTTCCGCGCGCGGGAACGCATCACCTACGGCAAAACGCAGTATAATCCGGAGTCGCAGTTCTTAAAGGAGATTCCCGAATCTCTCCGTGTGACGGTCGGGGAGCGGAGGCCGGGTACGGCGCCCGCGCCGCGCACCGCGCATAAGCCGACCTTCGGCGGTGACAGCTATGCGACAAAATACGGCGGCATCCCGAAGAAGACCGCCGCGCCGACCGTGCTGCTTTCGGCGGGCGACCGCGTGCGCCATCCGATGTTTGGCGAAGGACTGATTCTCTCGGCAAACAAAATGGGCGCAGACACGCTCTACGAGGTCGCGTTTGACACGGTGGGCACAAAAAAGCTGATGGCGACCTTCGCCAAGCTGACGAAAATCTGAAACAGGGAACCGAAAAAAGCGATAGATACATATAGGGGGCAAACCGATGAAAACGCCGAAGACTGCGTTTGTATGCTCGGAATGTGAATACCGTTCGCTCAAATGGATGGGGCGCTGCCCGTCCTGCGGGGCGTGGAATACATTGGAGGAGACACTCATAGAGCCGGAGACGCCGACGACGGTCAAGGTGACGGCGGCGGCAGGCGGCGCGGCAAACAAGCCCGTACTGCTCGATGACTACGACATGCCGGATTATATGCGGTTTGAGACCGGGTACCGCGAGCTTGACCGCGTTCTCGGCGGCGGGCTTGTGTACGGCTCGGTCGTGCTGCTCAGCGGCGAGCCCGGCATCGGCAAGTCCACTTTGCTGATGCAGATCTCCGGCGTGCTGGGGCAAAACAAAAAGGTGCTGTATGTGTCCGGCGAGGAATCCTGCGGGCAGCTTAAATTGCGCGCGGGGCGGCTCGGCGTGCACTCGGACAAACTCTATCTGCTGACCGAGACGAATATGGACGCCATTCTCGCCCGCTGCGACGAGCTGAAGCCGGATGTACTGATTGTGGACTCGATTCAGACGGTCAGCACCGACCGCTACACCAGCGCCCCCGGCAGCATCACGCAGGTGCGCGAATGCGCGCTTGCCTGCATCACCAAGGCGAAAAACGAGGGGCTGTCCGTGATTCTGGTCGGTCATGTCAACAAGGAAGGCGGCATCTCGGGGCCGAAGATGCTCGAACATATGGTGGATGCCGTGTTCTGCTTTGAGGGTGAACGCAGGCAGTCCTACCGCATCATCCGCGCCATCAAAAACCGCTTCGGCTCGACAAATGAAATCGGCGTTTTTGAAATGACCGACGCGGGTCTTGAGCAGGTGGACAATCCGTCCGAGACGCTGATGTCGGATCGCCCGCGCGGCGTTTCCGGCGCATGTGCCGTCTGTGTTATGGAGGGGACGCGCCCGCTGATTGCAGAGGTGCAGGCGCTCGTCACGCAAACGGCGTTTGCCGTGCCGCGCCGCACCGCCAATGGCATCGACTACAACCGCATGTGCCTGATTATTGCGGTGCTGGAAAAGCGGCTCGGGCTGAAATTTTATCAGAACGACGTTTACCTCAATGTCACGGGCGGATTGCGGCTGGACGAGCCGTCTGCCGACCTCGGCATTGCGCTGGCGCTGATTTCCGGCATTACCGACCGCGTGCTGCCGGACGATTTGATTGCCGTCGGTGAAATCGGGCTTGCGGGCGAGTGTCGCGCGGTTTCCCACTTTGATTACCGCGTCAAGGAGGCGGCGCGCCTCGGATTTGGCAAAATCATCTGTCCGCAGAAGAATGAGAAAAAGCTGACCGCAAAAACTACGGCAGCGCTATGCGGCGTTTCAACCCTGTACGATACACTGAAGCTCTTGAACAAGCAAACAAAGGAGTAAATTATGGAGCCAATGGACATTCGGCGCGTAACCGTCGTCCTGCCGTCCTACAATCCGGATGAAAAACTGCAAAAAACGGTTGCATCCCTATTGGCAGTCGGCTTTACCGACCTTGTTCTGGTCAACGACGGCAGCCGCGCGGATACGGAGCAGTTTTTCCCGGCAGAAGACGAGCACATCACGGTGCTGCGGCACGCCGTCAACCGCGGCAAGGGCGCCGCGCTGAAAACCGCGTTTCAATATGTACTCGACAATCGCCCGGATTCGGCAGGCGTGGTCACGGTGGACGGCGACGGACAGCATCGCGCCGAGGATGTGCGGCGCTGCGCCGAGGCGATGGCGGCGGACGGCGAAAAAATCATTTTCGGCTGCCGCGACTTTTCACTGCCGCATGTGCCGCGCCGCAGCCGCATGGGCAACCGCATCACTTCCGCCGTTTTCCGCCTTTTCTGCGGACTGCGGCTGTCGGATACGCAGACGGGGCTGCGCGCCATCCCGAAAAAGCTGCTCCCGCTCATGCTCACCGTGCCGGGCGACCGCTTTGAGTACGAGACCAATATGCTGCACGAGATGCAGGCGCACGGCATCGGGCTTGCCGAGGTCAAAATTGATACGGTTTACATAGAAGAGAATAAAACTTCACATTTCCGTCCGTTTCGGGATTCGGTGCGGGTGTATTCGCGTTTTCTGTTGTTCATTGCATCGTCGCTTGCGTCGTTTCTCTTAGACGCGCTGCTTGTGTTCCTGTTTCTGACGCTTGCGGAAAAGCTGTTTTCCGTGCATTTTGAGAGCGAGGGGACAGCCGCTGTCGCGGCGACTGCCGCCTGCAAGGCGTGCGCGCGCATTGTGTCCGCATTGTTCAACTTTACGCTGAATCGGAAGAAGGTTTTCGGCGCGGCGGGGAATACAAAACGTTCAATGCTTCGCTATTTTGTCCTCGCCGTGGGCATACTGTTGGTTTCATCCGGCGCGACTGCCTTTGGCAAGTTGCTGTTCGGGCTTGACAGCACCTGGCAGATCACGCTGCTCGGCGTAGTCGTGGACTGCGTGCTGTTCATCGCCAGCTTCCGCATTCAGCAGGCGTGGGTGTTCAAAAAAGAAGTCGAAAGACAATAATCGCAGAGGATTTTACAGATGGAAGAAAATCGTATGAACCCGCAAAGCGGGAACGGCGCGCGTCGTCCGCGCCCCGTGCGCGCGCCGTCCGGCGCGCAGACGCAGCCGCGGCAGTCTGCACCGCAGCCGATGAACCGCACGCCGCAATCTGCGGCGCAGCCGCGCCGCGCAAATCCGCAGCCCGCAGCGTCCGCAGCAGCTCCACGCCGCGCGGATAAACCGAAAAAGCGCGGCGGCGCAGGGCGCGTCATTCGCCGCATCCTGCTTTGCCTGCTCGTTTTGCTGATTTCGGCGCTGTATGTGCTGTTCTCCGCCGTGGCAACAGTTGCGCACGGACCGAGTGAGAGCGTCCGCGACCTGCTGGTGCTTTCCGCCATGCAGGCGAGTGCGACCAAATGGGTGCCCGGACTGTTCCTCGACAAGGAGACGGTAGACACCATCGTTGCCAACAGCAAAAAGGTCAATACCGACACGGTCTCGATGGAGGACTACGGTACTTCCTCCGAGGTCGGCACGCAGGCGGACGCCTGGGCCAAGGCCATCGACGGCATGCTGTTTGAGACGGTCAACGGCAGTACATACAAGGCATATGTCCTGCTCGTCCGTGACCCGTCCCGCGTGTTTGTCGGCACCTCCAGCGACTTCAAGAGCGGCAAACAGGGCGCACGCATCTTTGACACTGCAAAGAAGTATAATGCCGTTGCCGCAATCAATGGCGGCGAATTTCATGACGCGGGCGGCGTCGGCACCGGCGACAACCCCATCGGCACGACCTATTCGCAGGGCAAGCTGGTGTGGAACGACGGGCAGAACAAGCGCACCTTCATGGGCTTTGACAAGGACAACAAGCTGATTGTGACCGAGGGGATGAGCGCTAAAGAGGCGGATGCGCTCGGCATCCGCGACGGCGTCTGCTTCCAGACCGGCAATGTGCTGATCACGCACGACGGCGACGATGTCACCATGTACTATGCCGACAGCAACACCGGCACGGCGCAGCGCACGGCAATCGGGCAGCGTGCGGACGGCACGGTCATCCTGCTTGTCACCGATGGCAGAAGCGCGTCCAGCCTCGGGGCAACGCACAACGATGTCATCGACATCATGGTGGATTACGGCGCCGTGGTGGCGGGCATGCTGGACGGCGGCTCGTCTGCAATGATGTACTACGAAAACTATTTTGACAAATACGGATTTGACACAGAGAAGCTCGACCAGTATCAGAAGCAGGGACTTGTCAACAAGTACAAGGCGTTTACCACGCCGCGCAAGATTCCGACCTTCTTCTTGGTCGCGGGGGACGAATGATGAAAAAAATCAGAATTTCACCTTTTTATATTGTTCTCTTGATTTTCATTGTCGCCGTGCTGATTCTCACCGAGGTCGGCAAGGGCAAGCTGCGCGACCTGCTTGCCGAGTATGAGGGCGCGCAGGTCAAATATGTTGCCGCGGACATCCTCGACGAGCATCTGGTGGCGGGCGACGGCGAAAAGCTGGCGGCATTCTTTGCGGACTCCTTCTCCGAATATGAGACAAAGGAGCACATCGCGGCTTACCTCGCCGAATTGACGCGCGGCAAGACGCTTTCGCTGCAAACCATGTCGAGCGGTCTCGACAGTGCCGTGCAGTACGCCGTCAAGTGCGACGACAAAAAGTTTGCAACCTTTTCGCTGAAAAAGAGCGGCGAGAAGACTGCGCACGGCATCGACCTCTACTCGCTGGATGCGGCGCAACTGAATCCGAAACTGCTCACTTCGTTCTCGATTCAGATTCCGCAGGGGTATACGCTCACGGTAAACGGCGCGGCGGCGGATGCAAAATACTGCCTCGGCGACGATGTGACGACGCCGTCCGAAGACTTTATGCCGGAGGGCGTGCATGGCATTCTGTATACGACCTACACCTTTGACCGTCTGTGCGCCGCGCCGGATTTTGCGGTGCAGAGCGGCGACGGCAGAGACAGCACGGTCCGCTTTGACGATGCAAAGGCGATGTACACGGCGGACATTCTGTACGACGATGCGCTTGCCGCGCAGTACGGCGACTATGCCAAGGCGGCGGCGATGGCGTATGCGACCTACATGCAGAACGACACCTCCTTTGCGCAAATCAAAAAGTATTTTGACCCGGATTCCGCCATCTACAAGAACCTGCGCACTTCGGCGACCATGTGGGTCATTGACCACAACAGCTATGAGTTCCGCGATGTCACGGCATCCGAATTCTATGCCTACAGCGACGATGTGTTCTCCTGCCGCGTCAGCCTCACCCATGTGCTGAAATACCGCGGGCTGAAGGACTACAACGATTATGTGGATATGACCTTCTATTTCCGCAATGTGAACGGCACATTTTTGATTTACAATTCATTTAATAACAAATAAAGCAAAAAAGACTGCCGTCGGCAGTCTTTTTTGTATCTGTCAGTTATTCGCACGGTTATCTCGGTGTGCGGCGGGCAAAATACTACCGTGACGGTCACAACAGTATTTTGGGGAAACCGAATATGAAACGAGCAAAGCGATTCTTTTTGTCTGCGCTCCTTTTCGCTCTTCTGCTTCCGACGGCAGTTCCCGCAGGCGCCGCGGGCGAACTCAGCTGGTATTTCAAGAAGAACGACGAGCACAGACAGCCGACGCTTGACGAGGCACAGTCCTTTATTAACGGCTACAGCTGTTACTATGTGGACAAAAAACACGGAGACGACAACCCCGATAAGGTGATTTATCTGACCTTCGACGCCGGATACGAAAACGGCAATGTCGCACGGATCTTGGATACGCTGAAGGAAAAGAATGTACCGGGCGCGTTTTTCGTCCTCCGCCATTTGATTGAAGCGGATACGGACCTCGTTTTGCGTATGGTAAACGAAGGGCATCTTGTGTGCAATCACACGATGTCGCACAAAAACATGGCAGCAGTGACCGACAGCGCAGCATTTGAGAAGGAACTCTCCGGGCTTGCGGACATCTTTCGCGAGAAGACCGGCAGAGAGATGCCGAAATATTATCGACCGCCCGAGGGGAGGCTCAGCGAAGATAACCTGAAGCTCCTCGAAGACATGGGCTATAAAACGATACTTTGGAGTTTTGCGTACGCCGACTGGGATAACAACGCGCAGATGCGCGCGGATAAGGCTAAAGAAAAACTGCTTCGCGGTACGCACAACGGCATGATTCTTCTCCTGCACCCCACCTCGAAGACCAACGCGGATATTTTAGGCGAACTTATCGATGATTGGAAAGAGCAGGGGTACCGATTCGGTACGCTTGACGAGCTGTAACCGGTTCACCGCCTGTTTCGGACAAAGTCCGAAGCAGGCGGTGTTTTTGTTTGCGCGCCCGCATATCTGTAAGACAAGCCCCATATATTTGAGTAAACGCAAAACGGGAATTGAGGAAGCTATGGAACTATCGCTTGTCTACAAGGTGATCGGCGTCGGCATGATTGTGATGTTCTCCGGGCTGGTGCTGGACAGGGCAGACCGGAAGGACCAGTCGATGCTGGTGTCGGTGGCGGGCATCGTTGCCGTTCTTTTGATGCTGGCGGATAAGCTGTCGGAGCTGTTTGAGAAGATTCGCCTGATTTTCGGGATATGACCGAGCTTGCGCGCGTCTTTGCGCTGACGGCACTTGCCTCCGCCCTGCTTTTGCCGGTCGCCAAGCGGGAAAAGGAACTGGCGCAGGTGATTTCGGGGCTGCTCTATCTGTCTGTGTTTCTGTATGCCATGTCAAGGCTCGTCGGCATCTTAGATATGACGCAGACACTATTGGACGGCATCGGCGACGGCATACCGCACGCAGATATCCTGCTGCGCACGGCGGGGATTTCACTGTCCGCAGCGGCGGCATCCGCCCTTTGCGAGGAAAACGGACAGCGTGCCGCCGCGCATGCGCTGGAACTACTCGGTGTCATTGAAGTGATTCTCGCGGCACAGCCGATTCTGACGGACATATTCGGGCTCGCCGAAAAAATGCTGTTGAAGTGAAGGATATGCGAAATGGAAGAGACCTATTCGGATTTTTTGCAGGATGCCGCTGCCCGCGTGCGCAGTACATACGCCAAAGAGCTGCTGGCGACGCTCACGCAAAACGATAGTGGGGACAACCTCTTTGCACGCGCCGCCGCGCTGTTTCGCACGGCGTTTGCCGATTTACTGACCGTCCCCGATTTTGCGGGCGGCGCGCTTTTGATTTGCCTGTTTGCACTGCTGCTGAAACAGTTTGGAAATGCGCTTGGGCGTGAGCGGGTCAGTCGCGCGGTGGACGCGCTCTGCGGTCTGCTGCTTGCGGCAGCAGTGGTCGGCGCAGCGTTTGAAACGCTGGACGGCTGCGCGCTTTACATGCGGGACATTGCGCTCTTTTTCGGCGCGCTTGCGCCGGTCATGGGCATTCTGACGGCGGCGGGCGGCAATCTCACGGCGGCAGGGGCAGGAAGTGTGACGCTGTCGGTTTTCCTGGCAGTCTCCGAGTTTGTCATCACGCAGTTTGCGCCCGTGGCTGTCACCTGCTTTCTCGGGCTTGCCCTGATTGGCGCGACCGGCGGTTCGGCGGCGATGCTGTCCTTTTCAAAAGGGGCGCGCAATGCGCTGTTCGGCTTTTTTTCACTGGTCACATCGGTCTTTTTCATCATTGTCGGCTGCCAGAATGTCGCCGCCGCGCAGGCGGACACCGTCAGCGCCAAAACACTGCGGCTGCTGGTTTCAAACGCCGTGCCGATTGTCGGCGGCACCATCGGCGACGCACTGAAACTGGTGAGCGGCAGCCTCGTCGCCGTCAAAAACGCAATCGGTATTGCCGCAGTGCTTTTCCTTGTTGCGATGTTTTGCCCCGTGCTGATTCGGATCTGGTTTTGGAGCATGCTACTCTCACTGTTCGGTTTCTTTTGCGAGTGCGCGGAACTCGGCACGGCGAAAAATCTGTTTTTACAGGTGAAATGCGCCTTTGACTTTGCGCTTGCCGTCTATGCATCCGTGGTGGTCATGGGCTTCTTGAACATCGGCATTTTCATGGGCAGCTTGCCGGCGGTGGCGGCATGAAGCAGGCGTTGTTTTTGTGCCTCGTTTTGTCGCTCGTCGGCACATTGCTCCGCTTGTTGACGGAAAGCGCGGGTGCACGCGCCGCAGCAAAGGCGGTTGCCGCGCTGTGCAGCGCGCTGATGCTGCTTGTGCTTTGCGGCGCGGTACGCGGCGGCACGCAGACGCTGCCGACCTTTGACTTCCCGGATGAGAGTGCCTATTTTCAAAGCCTTTCTGCAGACACGCTGGACGCCGTCTGCCGCGAGGCGGAAAAGCAGCTTGCCGCGCGGCTGCGGGGCGGCATTGCGGATGCCGTCGGTAAAACACCGACGGCGTGCCGGGTGACGATTGCGCGGGAGGACTTGCGGGTGTCGGCGGTGGAGGTCATTTTTGACCGCCGCGCGCTGCTCAGCAGCTATGCGGTGAAGCAATATGTCCGCACCGAATGCGGTGCCGATACGGCGGTGGAGGTGGTTTTTGAATGAGCGCATCTTTGGCGACGCTGGCGCAGAAAAAATGGTTTGTGCCGCTGCTGCTGTTTTTGATTCTTCTGATTGCGCTGTCTTCGCTGTTTGGCGGCAGGGAAGCGGCGCAGACTGCTGCGACGGAGGAGGAGCGGCTTGCTGCCCTGTGTAATTCGGTGGCAGGCGTTTCGGAGGCGCGGGTGATGATCACCTATGAGGCAGTCTACGCTGCGTCCATCCTTGGCAAAAGCAGCGAGGGGCGGAAGATTTGCGGCATTGCCGTGGTCTGCCGCGGCGGCGCCGACCCGATGGTGCAGCTGCGGCTGCACAGTATGCTGGAGTCGCTCTATGCGCTGCCCAGCACGCGAATCTCGGTTTCGGGCAGCGGGTAGCATATCGCCGCCGCCTTTCCCATATATATGACTGTGTAAACCAAAACATTGAATCTTTATCGGTACGGAGGGCACTATGAAACATAAGATTGAACTCAAAAAGACCGGCGAATTCTTCAAGCAGGCGTATCAGAAAATCGGCAGGCGGAACCTGATTGTCGCGCTGGCGATTCTGGTGATTGCGGGCGCCGTCTATGTCAACTACCGCATTTTCAGCGACCCTATAGGCACCATCGGCTACGGCACAAACAACATGGAGGACACTTACGGCGCCGCGGCGGGCGGCGACAGCGCGGGCGACGGACAGTCCCTCGAGGCAGGAAAGGCGTCGGAGGACACCTATTTTGCCGCGACGGTGCTCAGCCGCCAGAAGGCGCGGGATGAGGCGCTCGGTGTGCTGCAAACCGTGGTAGACAGCGCAGAGGCGATGCAGGAGACCAAGGCGCAGGCATTTGCCGACATTTCGCAGATTGCCAAAGACATCGAAAACGAAGCCAACATTGAGACGCTGATTGAAGCAAAGGGCTTTGAGGACTGCGTTGCCGTGGTCAACGGCAGTACGGTGAATATCGTGGTCAAGAGTGACGGACTTCTGCCGAGCGAAATCGCACAGATCAACGAAATTGTCTACGAGCAGGCGGGCACGCTGCCGGTCAATGTCAAGATCGTGGAGCGCTCATAAGAAAAACGGAGGAGCATTACCGCTCCTCCGTTTTCTGTTTGGTTACTGTGCGCAGCAGCTGCTCTTGACCTCAAAGGAGTGGCAGTCGGTGCACTGCGTGACCGTGGGGTTCTCCTCGTGGGTGACGACCTTGATGCGGTCGAGCGAGCAGAAGTTCTGGTCTGCGCAGTGATGCTTGCACTGGTTGACGGTGCATTCGATGCACATATTTGCCTTGTTGTTTTCCATGGTTTCTACCTGCCTTATAAAAAGAATAGACGAGGCTGTAACCTCGTCTGTTAGTGTGCGCCGCATGTGCGCGTTTTATGTATTCGCATCTGCGGAATCTTCCGCATCTTCTTCCGACAGCTCCGCGCCCGTGGAAGGGGTCGGTATACCTTCGTCAGCCTCTGCATCCGCAGCGGATTTTCTTTTTTTGCGCGTTGCGGGAACAATCATGCTGTCCAGCCAGTCGCCGATGACGCGGGAAATGATGCCGCTCATGGCCTCCATCTCCGGGTTGTAAACAGCATGCAGCTTCGGCGGGTTTGCGCCGATGCCGACTGAGTTTTGCAGTCGGTTCTGCATGCGCAGAATTTCGTCCGGCGTAAACGAAAAACGGTCGGAGCAGATGTAGATTTCCTCCGGGTCGTAGGCAATCGCCGCCGTGCGGATAAGTTCCAGCGCAGGCTCAATGACCACCGAGGTGGAAAGCGCGTCATGGATAAAGTTTGTGTAGGTCACGCCGCTGACATACGGCAAATCGCCGAGTCTGCCTGCAAGGTCATGCGCGCCGCGCGGGTATTCGCCGTGGTCACAGGTCGTGCATTCGATGCTGTTGCCGAAGGAGATGCAGGTGATGGTGCGCGACTTGTAGTCCGGCAGCGCTTCAATCAGTCCGGCAGCACAGAGCCTTGTAGCATTGTCAATGACGATGTTGCTTTTTTTGAAAATCTTCTTGAGATTGTGGAGCAGCTTCAGGTCGCCCATCTCCGGCATCATGGTGGAGACAATGCGGTCATTTTCCGCATCGTATGCACCGGGAATCGCCACACCGACGCCGGGCAGCTTGTGATTGCGGTAGTTGCGCCGCAGCAGCGCAAGCGTCAGCTTCAGAAACTGCACAAAGTCGGCGGAGACATACTGCGCGTCCGCGGTGCGCTTGTACTCTGTCTTGTCAATGATTTCGCCGGTCAGTGCCGTGATGTAAAAGCGATAGGTCGTGCCGGACAGGTCGTACACGGGAATCGCCCAGTCTTTCCGCACGCGGAACACCTCGGCGCGCCGCCCGACCTTCTGATTCACATTTTTGCCGTGTACAAGCACACCGGCTTCGCCGAGGATGTTTGTAATCTTGCCCACCGTGACAAGGCTGAGCCCGGTTTGTTCGGCAATCTCCTGCTTTGTAATGTGTTGCTTTCGCGCGATTGCCTCCAGTACGGCTTTGACATTATCGCGTTTGATTAAGTTCAAAGTGATTTTCGCCATATTCTGCCTCACCACGCCTGATTTTATTAGAATTATACACGGATTTTCGGCGTTTGTCAAGGACAGCGGCAAAGCGACGGCTCTCGCACGGCGAAATCTGCGGAATCGGCGCGGGCGCTGTCGTTTTGCGCCAGCAAAAATTCCCACACTTCGCGTTTGCATACCGCATTTTGCATGTGTCAATACTTACATCGAAAGAAATTTCGTAGGAGATTGGACATGCATTTCAGTAAGGTTGAGATATGCGGCGTGAACACCGCAAAACTGCAAAATCTGACTGACGAAGAAAAAAAGGAACTCCTGAAGCGAACCAAGGCGGGGGACGAAAAAGCAAGGGAAAAATTGATTTCCGGCAACCTGCGCCTGGTCCTCAGTATTATACAGCGCTTTTCCGGGCGCAGAGAAAATATGGACGACCTGTTTCAGGTCGGCTGCATCGGGCTGATCAAGGCGATTGACAATTTCAATATTGAATTGGATGTGAAGTTTTCGACCTATGCCGTGCCGATGATCATCGGCGAGGTGCGCCGCTATCTGCGGGACAACAACGCCATCCGGGTCAGTCGCTCCATGCGCGACCTTGCCTACAAGGCTTTGCAGGCACGCGAGCAGCTGTCCTCCACGCTGTCGCGCGAGCCGACTGTTGAAGACATCGCCAAGGCGGTCGGCGAAAACACGGAAGCAGTCTCGCGCGCCATGGAGGCGATTATCGAGCCGGTCTCGCTGTACGATTCCGTGTTCAGCGACGGTGGAGATTCGATTTTCGTCATTGACCAGATCAGCGACCACACGGTGGACGACGATATGTGGCTGGAGGACATCGCGCTGCGGGAGGCGATGAAAAAACTGAACAAACGCGAGCGCTCCATCCTCACCATGCGGTTCACCGGCGGCAAAACACAGATGGAAATTGCGGAGGAAATCGGCATTTCGCAGGCGCAGGTCTCCCGCCTTGAAAAGGGCGCTATTGAACGCATCAAGCGGCAGATTCGTTAGGGCAAAGAAATAAGATAGGTTCGCAAGAACCTATCTTATCCCCTTTACAGAAGTTTGTCCATTTCATCCAGCATGTTGCCGATATAGATGCCATAGCCCGTGGAGGGGTCGTTGACAAGGACATGCGTGACCGCGCCGACCAGCTTGCCGCCCTGAAAAATGGGGCTGCCGCTCATGCCCTGGACGATGCCGCCTGTTTTGGCAAGCAGGCGTTCGTCCGTGACGCGCAGCACATAGTTTTTTGTTTTCGCGGTGCTGTCGCGGTTGATTTCGACAATCTCGATGCCGTAGTCATTTTTGCAGTTGTCATCCAGTGTGCAGCGGATGGTGGCGGGGCCGGTTTTGACTTCGCTCGCCTCCGCCACGGCGACCGGCGTCCCCAGCTCTGCGCGCGGCGACGCATACATACCGAAGAGACCAACCTCCGTGTTGGCAATCAGCTTGCCGCATTTCTCCCCCTCAAAGCTGCCGCGCAACTCACCCGGGGCACCCGGCTTGCCTGTGTTTACGCCGTTGATATGCACCTCGTTGATGGAGCCGCTGTCAATTTCGAGGACATGTCCGTCATTTGCATCGCAGATGCCGTGCCCCAGCCCGCCGAAGACGAGCGCATCATCCTTGACAAAGGTGACCGTGCCGATACCGGCAGAGGTGTCTTTGAGCAAAAAGCCGAGACGATAGCCGCCCTCGTCGCATTTTGCGGGCGTTACTGTGACCGGGATTTCCTTGCCGCGCCGCCGTACCGTGAGGGTGACCGGCGACGCGCCGAATGCATCGGTGATGCGCGTAATATCGGCGAGCGTTCTGATTTTTTCGCCGTCTACCGAGAGGATGACATCCTCCGGCAGGATGCCCGCATCGGCTGCCGGCGACACTTCCTTGCCCGACGAGGCAAAGCGGGTGAGCCGCAGAACGGTCACCTCATTCGCCCCGAAGCGCACGCCGAACGGCGTGCCGCCCGGATAGACAACCACATCGGCGTATTTCGGCGCCTGCGCGGGCGATGCCGCCGCGACAGGCAACGGGATGAAGGAAATCAGCAGTACAAGCGCGCCGATACCGCAGAACTGCCTTGCCTTCGATAAAATTCTGTTCATTCCTTTGACCGTTCCTTCCCGACTTTGGCGGCAGCTGCCTGCCGCCGCGTGAGCGCCTTGGTTCGCTCAACATTCATTCTGCGCAAAGACGGGTCGGAATATGAGATGCAAAATTATCGGAACAAGGCAAACCTTTTTGCGTTTGTAAAGCTTTGACTAAAGGACGGCGGCCTGTTCTTCCGTCAGTCCTGCAAGTGCTTTTTTCAGCGCTTTTGCCGAGGTGTGCAGGTCGGCATATTCGGCTTGGGAAAGCGGAATATCCAGCACGCTTTTGACACCGGCAGACCCAATGACCGACGGGACGCCGAGGCAAATATCGGAAAGCCCGTAGTGCCCCTCTACGAGGGTGGAAACCGGCAGAATACTGTCCTGATCACGCACGATGCTGTCTACAATGCGCAGCACGGCTTCGGCAATGGCATAGTAGGTCGCACCCTTGTTTTCGATAATTTTGTATGCGCTGGTGCGAACTTCCTCAAACATGCGGTCGAGTTCACTCTGATAGTCGGGGATGCCGCTGATTTTGCAGAAGCCGTAGAGGTCGATGCCGGAGACGTTGGCGCTGCTCCAGACCGGCAGCTCGCTGTCGCCGTGCTCGCCGATGATGAAGGTGTGCACATTGCGGCTGTCCACCTGCAGCATTCTGCCGACCAGGAATTTGAGCCGCGCCGTATCCAGCACCGTGCCGGAGCCGATGACGCGGTGCGGATCAAAGCCCGAGATGTCAAGGGCAATATAGGTCAGAATATCGACGGGATTGGACACAAGCAGGAGAATGGCTTCGGTGTTGACGGGTTTGATGCCCGTAAGAATCGCCTGCATGATTGCGCGGTTCTTTTTGAGCAGGTCGATGCGTGTCTCGCCCTTCGCCTGCCCGGCACCCGCGGCAATGATAATGATGCCGCAATCGGCAAGGTCTTCATATGTGCCTGCATATATCCGCATGGGGGAGAGAAAGGGAAGGGCGTGGTTCAAGTCCATGGCTTCGCCTTCCGCCTTTTTGGCGTTTGCATCAAGCAGAACGATTTCGGACAGAATACCGCTGTGCATGAGCGTATAGGCGCAGGTTGCGCCGACATTCCCGCAGCCGATCACTGCGCATTTTTGCAAATTCAACATAAAAATACTCCTTTCGGTTTGCAAAAGGAGTATTGCCGAAATTGCCGCAGTTTATGACAGGCGGCGCGTCCGCCGCAAAAATAAAAGAGCCTTCGGAAAGGCTCTTTTATGCGCATTATTTGTCTTCGATTTCAACGGTAACCTTTTGTTCCACGGAGGTCGCCGCCGCCTTCATAATGGTTCTGAGTGCCTTGGCGATTCTGCCGTGTCTGCCGATGACCTTGCCCATATCGTCGGGGTCGACGCTGAGGGTAAGCAGGATTTCTCCGTCTTCACCGGCGGATTCCGTGACCGAAACGCTATCGGGCTTCTCCACGATAGCTTTTGCCATGTCGGTCAGCACATCTTTCAGTACAAGCATAGCTGCTCCCGAAAGAGGATTACTTTACGATACCGCTCTTGACGAGAAGAGCCTTCACGGTATCCGTAGGCTGTGCGCCGCTCTCCATCCACTTTGCTGCCTTTTCTGCGTCGATCTTGATCTCAACAGGCTCGGTGAGGGGGTTGTAGTAACCGATTTCGTCGATGAATCTGCCGTTTCTGGGGTAACGGGAATCCGCTACGACAACACGGTAAAAGGGAGCCTTCTTTGCGCCCATTCTTCTGAGTCTGATTTTGACTGCCATTGGTTTTTCCTCCGAAAAAATAAATAAATAGTTTTTTATAAAAATCCGTTAAAACGGCATTTTCATCTTTTTGCCGAACATCCGGCTCATCTGTTTCTGGTTGCCGGTGAACTGTTTCATCATCTTCTTCATCTGGTCAAACTGCTTGATGATTTTGTTGACCTCTTCCACGCTGGTGCCGCTGCCGGCAGCGATGCGCTTTTTGCGGGAGAAGTTGAGCTCCTCTGGCTTTGCGCGCTCCGCCTTGGTCATGGAGAGGATGATGGCCTCCATGTGGGCAAGCGCCTTCTCATCGATTTTTGCATCCTTCAGCGCGCCGGGCTTGACGCCGGGCATCATCGAGAGCATGGATTCGAGCGAACCCATATTCTTGATTTGCGCCATCTGCTCCAGATAATCGTCGAGGGTAAAGGTGGATTTGCGGATCTTTTCTTCCAGTTCCGCAGCCTTTTTCTCATCATACGCCTGCTCGGCTTTTTCAATCAGCGTGAGCATATCGCCCATGCCGAGGATGCGGGAGGCGAGGCGGTCGGGGTGGAAAGGCTCGATGGTATCCAGTTTCTCGCCCGTGCCGATGAATTTGATCGGCTTGCCGGTAATGTGTCGGATGGAAAGCGCTGCGCCGCCGCGCGTGTCGCCGTCCATCTTGGTGAGGACAACGCCGGTGATGTCGAGCAGGTCATTGAAGCTCTGCGCCACATTGACCGCGTCCTGACCGAGCATGGCGTCGACCACGAGCAGAATCTCGGTCGGCGAAGTTGCCGCCTTGATGTCCTTCAGCTCGTTCATCAGTGCTTCGTCAACATGCAGTCTGCCTGCGGTGTCGATGAACACCATGTCATAGCCGTTTTTCTTTGCGTGTGCGACGCCCGCCTTTGCGATTTCGACCGGGGAAATGCCGGTGCCCATGCTGAACACGGGGATGCCGAGCTTTTCGCCGACGACTTCGAGCTGCTTGACCGCAGCAGGGCGGTACACGTCGCAGGCGACGAGCAGCGGATTCTTGCCTTTCTTCTTATAGTAACCGGCGAGTTTGCCGCTGTGCGTGGTTTTACCCGCGCCCTGCAAACCGACCATCATGATGACCGTCGGCGGAGCGGATGCAATCTCCAGCTTGGAGTTTTCTGCGCCCATCAGGTTGATGAGCTCTTCATTGACGATTTTGATAATCTGCTGGGCGGGCAGCAGGCTTTCCAGCACTTCTGCGCCGACGGCGCGCTCGGTGACGGTCTTCACAAAATCCTTGACGACCTTGAAGTTGACATCCGCCTCCAGCAGTGCCAGCTTGACCTCGCGCATGCCCTCGCGGACATCCGCCTCTGTCAGCTTGCCTTTGCTCTTGAATTTTTTGAAAGCATTTGCGAGCTTGTCGCTTAAGCTTTGAAACATAGCCATAGTTATTCTCCGATTTGCGCAAGCGTCCGGACTTCCGCAATCTGCGCCGCAAGCAGCGCCCGAATCTCGTCTGCGTCCGCGCCGCGCGAGAGCATCTCGCAGGCGTCGGACAGGGAAGCGATGATACCGTCGCTCACATTTCGTATTTTCACAAAGTGATTTGCCAGCCCGAGTTTGTTTTCGAGAAAGAGGAGCTGCTGCTCGGCTTTCTTCACAACATGACGGACACCCTGCCTGGTCATGCCCTCGCTCTCGGCGATCTCGGCAAGCGACAGGTCTTCATTATAATAAAGGTCGAGGAGCATGCGCGGCTTTTCGTCCAGCACATCGCCGTAGAAGTCTAAGAGAAAAGAGATATTCATATTTTTCTGGAACATCTCACGCCCTCGCTCTCTGTAAAGCAAAACACTTTACAGAGTATAGCACAGCACACGCATCCTGTCAAGCCTTTTTCGCAAAAAAAGAGCGGAGAATCCGCTCTTTTTGCTTATTTCGCCATCATCTTCAGATATGCGTTGATGAACCCGTCGATCTCGCCGTCCATGACCGCGTTGATATTGCCGTCTTCATAGCCGGTGCGGGCGTCCTTGGCAAGCGTGTAGGGCATGAAGACATAGGAGCGAATCTGCGAACCCCATTCGATGTTGTTCTTGTTGCCCTGGATGTCCTCAATTTTGTCCAGCTTTTCGCGCGCCTTGATCTCCATCAGCTTGGAAATCAGCATTTTCATCGCGGTTTCCTTGTTCTGCAACTGGCTGCGCTCGGTCTGACAGCCGACAACAATGCCCGTGGGCTTGTGCAGGATGCGGATTGCAGAGTCGGTCTTGTTGATGTGCTGCCCGCCCGCGCCGCTGGAACGGTGCGCGGTGACTTCGATGTCCTCATCGCGAATCTCGACCTTGCCGTCGTCCTTGAACTCGGGCATGACTTCGACCGAGGCAAACGAGGTGTGCCGTCTGCCGGAGGCATCAAAGGGCGAGACACGGACGAGACGGTGCACGCCGTTTTCGCTCTTGAGATAGCCGTAGGCGTGCGGGCCGGAAATCATAATGGTGGCAGACTTGATGCCGGCTTCTTCGCCGTCCAGCCAGTCAATCAGCTTGACATCGTAGCCGTGCTTTTCGCCCCAGCGGGTGTACATTCTGTAGAGCATGAGCGCCCAGTCCTGCGCCTCGGTGCCGCCTGCGCCGGGGTGGAAGGAGAGGATGGCATTGCTGTCGTCGTATTCACCCGAGAGCAGAAGCTCCAGGCGCATGCGCTCCTCGGTCTTCTGAATCTCGGCAAGCTCGTGCTGCACTTCCTCGGTGTAGGACTCATCGTTTTCCTCAATTGCCATTTCGGCGAGGGTGATGGCGTCCTCCAGCTTGTGCGAGAGCTTTTCGTATTCCTCCACGCGGTCCTTCAGCTGCTTGACCTGCTGCAGAATCTTGCTGGAGTTCTCCTGGTCGTTCCAGAAGTCCTCGGCATAGGTCTGCTTTTCCAGTTCAGCCGCCTTCTCGCGGGTCTCGTCAATGCGGAGCGCACTGCCCAGCTCCTTGACCTTTCCGCGCATCTCATTCAGATTATATTTTGCTTCTTCCAGTGCAACGATCAAGATATCGTCCCTCCAAAGTATTATTAACTATGTGATTATACCATATTTCCGCCATACATTGCAAGAGTTATTCGCAAAAAACGCAGTATTGACATTTGATGCGTGGGGATATATAATATATGTATCGAAATGAACCTCGAAATTTATCAAAACGGAGTGACAAATATGACGGTTACGAAAAACAGCCTGATCGGCGATGTGCTGGACTACAATATCGACACGGCGCAATTCTTTATGGAGATCGGCATGCACTGCCTCGGCTGCCCGCATTCCCGCGGCGAGAGCATCGAGGAGGCCTGCGCAGTGCATGGCACCGATGCGGACGAGCTGGTCGAGCGCATCAATGCGTTCCTCGCAAATAAGTAAACAAATAGGATGCCTTTCCGCATGTACGGAAAGGCATCGTTTGTAAATCGGAATGAAACAGATTGATTTGCTGTCGCCGCGCCTGCGGTTTGCGGCGGACAGAGTGCGGGCTGGCGCGGTCTTTGCCGACGTCGGTACCGACCATGCAAAGCTGCCGATTGCGCTTGTCGAGGCGGGGCGGGTTTCTTTTGCCATCGCATCCGACATCGGCGAGCAGCCTGCGGCAATCGCGTCTGCGCGCATTGCCGAAAAAGGCTTTTCGGATAAGATTCGCGTGACGGTCTGCGACGGGCTTGCGCCGCTTGCGCGCTTTGCGCCGACCGACATTGCCGTCTGTGGCATGGGCGGCGAGACGATTGTCGGCATTCTTGCTGCCGCGGATTTTATCCGCGCCGCGCGCGTGCGGCTGATTTTACAGCCGATGACCGACTTCTCCATGCTGCGGGAATACCTTGCCGCGCAGGGCTTTGCCGTGACCGACGAGGAAATTGTGCTGTCCGAGGGGCGCATGTATCAGTGCCTGTGTGTCGCCTATACGGGAAAGCCGTACACGCTGACTCCGCTTGAAGCAGAGCTTGGGCGGCTGAATATCGAGCGGCGCACGCCGCTTTTCCTGCGTTATGTCCGCCGCAGAAAATCCATTGTGGAAAAGCAGATTGCGGGCAAGCGGCGGGCAGGTGCCGACGCGGCGGCGGAACTTTTGCTGCTCGACGGATACAACAGAATTTTGGAGGGCGAAGATGAAACTGCGTGAATTGCATGCCGCGCTGGAAGCGCGCATCCCGAAGGAATATGCCTGTGAATGGGATAACGACGGACTGATGTGCACGCCGGATGCAGATGCGGAAGTGCGCCGCGTGCTTTGCACGCTGGATGTGACCGATGCCGCTTTGCGGTATGCCGCCGAAAACGGGTTTGACACGGTGCTGTCGCACCATCCGCTCATTTTCCGCCCGCTGGGGGCTATAACGCCGGAGGAGCATGTCGCAAAGAAGGTACTTTACGCCTTGCAGCACGGCATTTCGGTGCTGTCGTACCACACGCGCTTTGATGCAATGCCCGGCGGCATGAACGATTTGCTTGCCGAGACGCTTGGGCTTACGGCGGTACAGGCGTTCGGCGACGGTGAGAGCGACATGGGGCGCATCGGCATGCTGCCCGCCGAGACCGACATCTACGATTTCTGTGCGCAAATCAAGCGGGCATTGGATTCGGATGCATTGCTGCTCGCAAAGGCACACGATACGGCGCACCGCGTGGCGGTGCTCGGCGGAGACGGCAAGGATTTTATCCGCGGGGCAATTGCCGCAGGCGCGGACACCTATGTATCCGGCAGGCTCAGCTATAATACCATGGCGGAGGCTGCGGAAATGGGCATTACCCTGATTGAAGCCGGTCACTTCTTTACGGAGAACATCATCTGCGCGTATTATCTGCGGCTGCTTGCTGCGCTCGGCATCGACGGTGCTGTCTATGATGCCAATCGCATAGAGCTGCTTTGAAAGGCGAAAAAGGGCAAAAACTTAATTCGCTGAATTCGTCTGACTTTAATTGACCTTAAAGCCGTCCGCGAGTTTTTCCAGGGCGGCTTTTTCGATGCGGGAAACATAGGAGCGCGAAATGCCGAGCTGCTTTGCCACATCCCGCTGTGTCATGGCGGGGCGGTTGTCAAGCCCGTAGCGCAGGATGATGATGCGGCGTTCCCGTTCGTCCAGCCGCTCGTTGACAAGTCTGAGCGCCTTGCAGGCGTGCAGGCGGCGGTCAATGTCCTCGGCGATGGTGTCCTCGCTGCAGACGATGTCCTGGTAGGTCAGCGGATTGCCGTCCCGGTCGGTGTCAATCGTTTCATTCAGCGAAACCTCGCAGGACAGCTTCTTCTGTGAGCGGAAGTGCATCAGAATTTCATTCTGGATGCATTTCGCACCGTAGGTGGCAAACCGTGCGCCGTTGGCGCAGTCAAAGGAGTCAATCGCTTTGACAAGCCCGATGGAACCGATGGAAATCAAATCGTCCTGATTTTTGCTTGTGAAATAGTATTTGCGCACGATGTGGGCGACCAGACGCAGGTTGTGCTCGATCAGCTTTGTGCGCGCCGCATCGTCGCCTTCCTTCATCTTTATAAATAATTCGGTCTCGGTCTTCGGCGGCAGCGGGGGCGGGAAGTTCTGCGTGCCGGACAGCCCGAGAATCAGCCAGATGATACCCATGGCGAAGGATGTGAGTGCAAACATGACGGTCTTCCTTTCTGTTGAGGTCGCTTATATATATGAAAAAGGAAAACATGTCTACGACAGGCAAGGATGTGTCCGCAAAATAGGATTCCTGCGCACTTAGCATTTGCGAGAAAACGGGAGAAAAAACGAGAAAATCAAAGCTTGTAATATCGTAAATTAAAAATTTGAACTTTTTTTCAAAAAACGCTTGACAGGGCAGGTCCTGCATGCTATAATACCGAATGTTCGACTGAAAGACTATTTTTACGATAAGTTTAATGGAGGATTTTCAATGTCTACCTACATGGCTAAAAAAGAAACCGTTGAACGCAAATGGTATGTGATCGACGCGGCTGACCAACCGCTCGGCAAGACTGCCGTCAAGGCAGCGACCATTCTTCGCGGTAAGCATCGCCCTGAGTTCACCCCCCATGTTGACTGCGGTGAGTTTGTCATCATCATCAACGCATCCAAGGCTGTTCTCACGGGCAAGAAGCTCGAGCAGAAGTATTACCGTCATCACTCGGGTTACATCGGCGGTCTGAAGGAAGTGCAGTACAAGACCCTGATGGCAACCAAGCCGGAGCT
>CAKSLU010000026.1 GCA_934474225.1 uncultured Eubacteriales bacterium
CCCTGACCAAAGTATACGTCTCTGGGTAAAGTAAATCTTGCCATAATAAAGCCCTCCGTTAAAAATATAATTTTTGTAAAAGTGCCTTTGAACTCTTGCTTACGGCTTCATTATAGCGAGTCGTTTTGTCAATGTCAATAGTTTGTTAAAAATTTCGCGTAACTTCGTAAAAATTTTAACATAATCGTCACATTTCAACGGAAGACTGCCCGCAAATGCCGCAAAAAAAAATAGGTACGGCATACAAATTTTTTTGTATGCCGTACCTATAGTTATACGGATTGTACCTTTGCGCGCAGCGCCCGCGGCTTACTTTGCGGCGGGCATGAGCACCACGGCAGGCCAGGATAATGTCTCGTCCGTCGGCACATCCATGCTGTCCGAGATTGTCTCCCCGCCGTCTGCGTTGACAAGCGCGATACGCACGCGCATCTGCGCGGCATCCGATAGCCCGAGGAGCGCCTTCGGCACGGCAACTTCCGTGACGCTGCCGATATCGCTGTCGCTGCTGTCATCCAATGTGCCGAGGAAACGGACGACGGCACTGCCGCCAACAAGTTCCTTTTGCAGCACGCCGTTTTCGTACAGTTCGATTTTGCAGTCTCCGCGCGGCGAAACCGTGATGCGGTAGTCCGCCGCGGCGCCTGCCGCGATGCAGACCGTCGCGGTATCGTCCGCAGTCAGGCATGTATCGAGCCGGGACAAAAGGAAGTAGACATTCTCATCGTCGTGCGCCGTGCGCAGAGTGACCTGCGCCTGCGAAGCACTGCCGACAAAGAGCGCGTCGGTATTCCCTGCCCAGTCGTTTGTATACCCGTCCACGAAAATCTTGGCATACGGCGCGTCCGTGCGGTGGTTGAGATACCCGCGCACCATGGCGACGCCGCCGGCAACAAATTCACCCTTGTCATCATAGGTATGCGCCCCGTTGGCAAACAGCATCGCATGGCTGCCGACCGACTCGGCACAGCCCCAAATGCCCGCCGCATTCGGCATGGCGGAGAACGGCGACGATGAAAATGCGCTGCCGTCCGGCGCGCCCATGCGGGAAAGCAGGCGATTGCCGCGCGCATAGGTGATCACCACCTCGCCGGATTGAAAGCGCGCGAGGAACGGCGAGGTGCCGATCCAGGCGCTCGGCACCGTGGTGTCGGGGCCCGCCTCGGTGAGCGCGAGGTGACGCCATGCGCCGTCTGCCTCGGACAATGCATAGGAAATGGTGAAATTTTTGTTGTCCTCCAGCGGGCGAATCTCGGTGGCAATCATGGTCTTGCCGGTTGCCAGCCGCACCGCCTCGGGCATCTGCCCGCAGAAATACGGCAAATTGTTCCGCGTGCCGGTGGACTGCTGGAAGACCGTCGTCGCGCGGCAATCCGCGGCGCGCATCTCGTCAAGGGTGGGCGACCAAGTGTAGCCGCCGTCGCGGGAAATCAAAAGACCCGAACCGCTGGTGCGGTAATGCGTATCATAGCCGTACTTCTCAATGTAGGGCGCAATCTGCGTGAAATACAGTTCGACGCGATCCTCCTGCAAAAGGAAGGAGGTCTCCCAGTTCTGCCCGACATAGATGCGCGTCGGCGCAGACCATGTAATGCCGCCGCTTGCGGTCACTTTGCCGCGCACAAGGTCGATGCCTGAAAGGCTGTTATAGGTTGTGTATCCCTTAAACGGGCGCACCGAATAGGCGCAGAGAATGTCGCCGTCCGGCAGGACAACCGCATCCGGGCAAGCGGCATAATAATAGTCGGTCTCCCCGGCGAGTGTGCCGTCCGTATGAGTAAACTTATGCTTGGCGCAGTCATACAGCACCTCGGGGGGATTCCAGTTTACGCCGTCGCGACTGGTTGCATAGTAGAGATGCTGCCCCGTGCGCAGGCGATGGTAAAGCAGGAGATAGAGGTCCTCGCGCACCTTTTTCACGCGGGGATACCACGCGTTTTCATAGCGAAAACTGCCCGTGGTGCTCTCATTCAAGACCACTGCCGTGCGGTAGTCGGTCTCCACCGTTGCCGTTTGATAGTCGTCTGCCATGTGGTCACCGTCACTGCCGCCCGTGTTCAGCTTGGCAATCGGCAACAGTTCGGTCTTCATGCACAGCATGTCGAGCACATCCAAAATGGTGACTTTGCCGTCACCGTCCGCATCATACTGCGCGTCATAGCCGCCGTCAAGGCTGAGGCGAAGCGCCGCGAGCGCATCGGTGATTGGATAATAGGCACAGCCGCCGTCCCCGTCGGCGTGCCACGCGAGTGCCGCCGTCGGTAGGCAAAGGAGGAAGGACAGAAGAATCGCAATGCCGAAGATATGTGTCTTGCGCATGAAAATCCCTCACTTTCTTTTGCCAGTATACCATATTTTTGCCGCGGTGTAAATATAAAAAGACGGCGAAAAAGCCGCCGCATGTCACGGAAAAAGCCTCTCGCGAGAGGCTTTTTCCGTGACTTTCGGTTTAGTCTGCCGTATTCAGCTGGTTGAAGAAGAGGTTGATGGCATCAATCTTCTTGTTTGCCGCGTTCAGCGAGGTGTCATAGATGGACGACAGCGACGCATGCGTGCGCGAGTAGGAAATCAGCGAATCGCGGTAGTTGCCGATCTTGTAGTACATGCCGACATCGTAGACGCGCGAGCTGAAGATGATGTCGAGCATATCGGTGCTTTCCTCATCGCGCGTATACTGCCCGATGAGCGTCTGGTCATAGTAGGCAGGCGTCAGCACCTTCTGCCCCTGGTATGCCAGTTCCTCCAGCACAAGCCCCGCACGCGCGAAGTCGCCCGTCATTTCGGGGACGCAGATGTACTGTCCGGCATAGTCGCTGATGACATGACCGTAGCGTTCCTGGCTCTTGTCAAACTTCGGGAACGGCAGGATGCCGAAATCGGTCTCGCTGTCGCGGTGGCGCGGTACGGTGGTCAGCGTGGTGAAGTAGAAGAGCACCTGGTTGGAATCAAACATCTTGGTGCGGTTCGTGTCCCACTCGGCAGAGGGGCGCGCCTCGCCTGCCTGCGTGTCGTACTGATAGTTGAAGGTGTGCGCATAGTCGAAGTAGAGCCCTGCAAAGGTGTCAAACAGGTTGACCACGCGCTCGTTGTAGAAGGTCAGCTCAAGGTCGCCGTTTTTGTCAATCGAGCAAATCTTCTCACCCGCCGCCGCCAGAACCGCGAGCGTCGCGTCGTTCCAGGTCATCAGACCGAAAACATCATTTTCGTCGTAGATGCCGTCCTGGTTTGCGTCCTCGCCGACGGCGCGTGCCAGCTCGATGAACTTCTCCAGCGTCCAGTCGCCGCTCTTGACCAGTTCATAGGGGTCGTCGAGGCCGTATGCCGCGCGCATGCCCTTGTTAAACAGGATAGCGTTGGTGGACATGTTATCGACGAGCGAAATATCGCCCGTGGTATAGTACATCTTGTTGCGAATCATCAAATCCGCGTTGGCGCGCTGATCCCAATAGGGCTTGGTCAGGTCGATGTACTTCATCGTCTCCTTATCGTTGAGGTCATGGATATAGCCGCTGTATGCAAGTGTTGCAACATCCCAGGTGCCGACGGAGGCGGCATCGTAGGTGTGGTTGCCCGCCATATGGTCGCCGGCAATCTTCATATAGCCCTCACCGCTGCCGTTGATGCGCATAAAGCCGAGAATCTCATCATAGGTGACATCGATGTTGTACTTATCCTTGAGGTAGGCATTGCGGCGGTAGATGGCAGTGTCCACCGCAGTTCCCTCTTCGCCCTCGGACTTGAAGTCATTGAAGGCGTAGTTGCCGGCGACGAGGATTCTGAACTCGCCCGAAATATCGCCGATTTCCTCCGGCGACGGAAGATCCGGCGTATTCGGGTCCTTGGTCTCGACCGTTTCCTCGGAAGAAGCGGTCGTCCCTGCGGGCGTCTTTTCATCGCCGCAGGCGGCAAACATCGGCAGAAGCATGAAGACCGCAAGCAGCAGCGCAATTCCTTTTTTCATTGTCTTACCCTTTCTTTGATGTGGTATGTTCTGCTTTCAATTATAAAAGAACCGCTGCGAAATTGCCATAGTTTGCGGCAATCACCGTCATTTTAGCAAGATATTCAGTGAAATGTGAAAGATGTGACCAAGAGCGGTCACATCTTTCCTGTTTCTTATGGGCACAATGCCGAAATGTCGCCGAGGTCGATGCTGCCGTCTGGGCGGAAGGAGGTCAGGTGTCCGTCCTCGATGAGGAACTCCCACTGCACATCCGCCGCAAGCAGGCGTTCGCCCTCGCGGGCGGCATCATAGGGGACCGCCGCCGTCACATCGAGGACAAGCGTGCCGCCGTCCTCGGCGGACAGCGTGGCGAGCGTTCGCCCGCCCGCATAGCGTAGGCTCTCGAGCGTAATGGTGACCATTTCGCCGTCTGCTGCCTGCACGCCGAAGGTGAACGTATAGTAGTTCGGGCGAGTCACAGCGCGGAAACTTTCGATGACCGGACGGATGACGCGGTCAAAATAGTCGGCGGGGTCGTCCGGGTAGACCGTGAAGTTGCAGAGAACCACCTCGCCTGCGGAAAGCATCTTGGTCGTGCTGTCGGCAAACATCGCCGCGCTGTACCAGATCTCGTCCCGCTCGGCATATTTGCCGCGCAGGATGATGCGTTCGGCATTGTTTTCAATGATTTCACCGTCTGTGGTAATCATGCCGCGGAGGGAGAGCTCGGTCAAGTCCCATTTGCCGTCCCGGTACGGCTCATCCGGCTTGCCGTACAAATCGCAGAGCGAGTAGAACCCGGTCATGCGCGTGGCGTTCTCGGGCGTGGTCTCCATGCGGCGGATGTCATCGAGGTAGTTGTCGCCGACCCAGGTCTCGGGCACGGTGATGACATAGTCCGTGATCTCCCGCCTGCCGTATTCGGAGAGCAGCACGCGGTCAACCGTGACATCCTCGCGGAAGGCGCGGCGGTAGTCAGTCACCTGCTCTGGGTAGAGTTCATGCGGGTCAAATTCAAATGTGCCGTATTCGTTCTCCCCCGTGACGGTGTCGTTGTCTTTCCAGGACAGTGTACCGTGCGTGTACCTGCCGAAGTAGCGGTTCATATAGTCGGCATAGGTGTTCATGCTCGGCTCAAACACCTCGCCGTCGAGGCTGTGGATGCGGAAGTACCAGTCGCCGTCCTGCCGGTACTCGACAATGACGCGGTTTCCGTCCGGCGAGAACAGCAGCTCGTAAGTGAAGTCGCCGCGAAGCGGCAGTTCCGCCCGCGCGACGGCGTCGGTCTCGGTGTTGTGAAAGACCAACACGTTGTCTGCGACGGTCACATTCCACGCGCCATAGTGTTCGGCATTCTGTGCAGACTTTGCAAGGAAAGTCACCGTCTCAATGCGCCACGGCGCATTGTCCCAGTCGAGCAGGTCAAGCGCGCCGCCGTAGAGATACGCCTCGGCAATCAGGGTCACTTCGTCCCCGAGCGGCATCCGCAGCTCAATGTCATAGATGCCCGTGCCGCCCCAGCCATTATCGCGGAAGGTAAGCGATGCGAAATCGGCGGCATCCGGCAGCACCGCGCCCGCGGGCAGCGGCGCGCCGACGATGTTTGTGAGCCGCGCGTAGTCGCCGGACGGCTCTGTGCCGTCCCGATAATAGGCGAGGATAGCGTTGAGCTGCCCGAGCAAGTAGGCGCGGTCGCTGAGCGTAATTGCCTCGGCAGGCGTGATCTGCCCGCGCACCATCTGCTCAAGCGGCGACATGTGCCCCGCAATCTGCGTCAGGAAGAACGGCACGCCGTCAAACGCGCCCTGCCCAAGTTCTGCATGCTGCGGAATGTACCCGTCCACCGCCTGCGTGCAGGATGCAAATGCGCCCTCCTCCACGCGAGTGGTGGATTCCGGCAGGTGGATTTCGGTCAGCGCACAGCCTGCAAAGGCGTTGTAGCCGATATATTCGAGCGTGTCGCAGAAGGTGACGGCGGTCAGCTTTGAGCCCTGGAACGCATGCGCGCCGATATACCGCGTGCCGTCCGGCAGGGTGTACACGGTCGCTTCCCTGTCCTCAAAGCGGACGAGCATCGAGCCGTCAAAGGTGAAGATCGCGCCGTCGCGCTTGACAAACGCGGTGTTTTCGTCCTCGAGCACAAGGTCAACCAAATCGTCCAGCCCCGCAAAGGCGTTTGCACCGACGGTCTTCACATTTTTGCCGAGCGTGACCGTGGCAATCGTCGCGCGGCTCTCGTTGTCGCGGAAGGCATAGTCGGCGACGGCGGTGACCGCCTCGGGGAAAACCACATCGGTCTCGCTGCCGCTGTAGCGCTTGAGCACGCCGTCCTCGATGTAAAACCCGTTCTCGTCGATGATGACCGGGGTTTGCAGTTGTGTGAAGACCAGCACGGCGGCAAGCACGCAGAGCACGCATGCAGCGGCGATTGCCGAAAGCCGCCCGATGCGCACGCGGCGCGGGTGTGCCGCCGCTGCCTCGTCGACGTATTTGTCCTCGACAAGCGAAAACTTATCCAAAAGTTCGGAACCTCTCACAGTGTAATCCCCCTTTCGTCGAGATAGCCGCGCAGGCGGGCGCGGGTGCGGAACAAAAGCGTCTTGACCTTGCCCTCGGTATAGCCGAAGCGGAGCGCCAGGTCGCGGATGCTGTCGGCATACCAGTACCGCCGCAGGAAAATCTGCCGCGTTTCGGGCGCAAGTGTGCCGAGAAAGCCGTTCAGCGCGTCCGCTATGGCGCGGTCATCGAGGCGGCAGGCAAAATCGTCCGGCGCGGCGATGCACTCCTCCATCTCCCGCGACAGTTCCTCGATGCGTGCCGTGCGCTTCTGCCGCATATTTTTGCGGCAGCGGTCAATCGACGCGGCGCGCACGATGCGGGCGAGAAACGCGAAAAAATAGGTGCGCGGTTCATGCGGCGGAATGCAGTTCCAGGCGTCGAGATAGGTGTCGCTGACGCATTCCTCGGCGTCCGCACTGCTCTCGGTGATGCGCTTGGACAGCGCATAGAGCTTTTTGCCGTATTTGCCGTCGGTCTCGCGGATGGCGCGTTCGTCCCGCCGAAGATACAAATCCACGATGCTGCTGTCTTCCATATACAAGCTCCTTTCGGGTGTCCTCACCCTGTATATCGCCGCGCCGGACGCAAGGTTTCGCATTTGTGCAAAAAAAGGCTGCAAAAACCGCGGTTTTTGCAGCCCTTCTCGGGATTGACTATAATTTCGGCTTACAGACCGCGCTTGATATAGCTGGTATGCAGAACCTCATGTGCCTTGTGGCTGTTGGGCTCGCCGAAGTACTCCTCGTACAGCTTCTTCACAGCGCTGTTCTCATGCGACTTGCGGAGATCCATGTTCTTGTCCGCCGTGTAGAGAATTGCCGCGCGCTTTGCACGCAGGTCCACATTGTTGCGGACCTTTGCGGGCTGATAAGGCTGACCGCCGCCGTTGACACAGCCGCCGGGGCAAGCCATGATCTCGATGAAGTCGACCTTCTCCTCGCCGTTTTCCACAGCGGTGAGCAGTTTCTTCGCATTGGCCGTGCCGCTGGCAACCGCAACGCGCAGTTCCATGTCACCGAGCTTGTAGGTGGCGCGCTTGATGCCTGCCGTGCCGCGGACATCTTCAAATTCCAGCTTCTCGAGCTTCTTGCCCTCGATGACTTCCGCTGCGGTACGGAGAGCAGCCTCCATAACGCCGCCGGTTGCACCGAAGATTGCGCCCGCGCCCGAACCGATGTCAAACGGAACATCGAACTTCTCATCCGCCATGCCGCGGAAATCGATGCCCGCCTTCTGAATCATGCGCGCAAGCTCGCGCGTGGTGATAGCGACATCCACATCCGGAACGCCTGCCGCCGACTGGTCGGGTCTGCCGACCTCGAACTTCTTTGCCGTGCAGGGGATGGCGGAGACGAAGAGAATCTTCTTCGGGTCAAGCCCCATCTTCTCGGCATAGTAAGTCTTGTAAGTTGCGCCGAACATCTGTTGGGGCGACTTGCAGGTGGAGAGGTTTTCGGTCATCTCCGGGAAATAGTGCTCGCAGAACTTGATCCAGCCGGGCGAGCAGGAGGTGATCATCGGGAGCTTGCCGCCGTTCTTGACGCGGCCGAGGAACTCATGCGCCTCCTCCATGATGGTGAGGTCGGCGGTGAGGTTCATGTCATAGACGCCGTCGAAGCCGAGGCGCTTGATGGCGGCGACCATCTTGCCCTCGGTATCCGTGCCGGGCTCGTAGCCGAAGCACTCGCCGATCTGTGCGCGCACGGAGGGTGCGGTGCAGATGGCCACATGCATCTCGGGATCGGACAGCGCCTCGAAGACGCGGTCGGTGTCGTCCTTCTCATAGAGCGCGCCGACCGGGCAGGCAACGATGCACTGGCCGCAGTTGACGCAGGAGGTGTCCGCCAGCTTGACCTCAAACGCGGTGCCGATCTCGGTGTCAAAGCCACGGTTGTTTGCGCCGATGACGCCGATGCCCTGCATATTCTTGCAGGCTGCCACACAGCGGCGGCAGAGAATGCACTTGTCGTTGTCGCGGATGATGGAGGGCGAGGAGGCGTCGATCTTGTGCGCGGTGCGCTCGCCGCCGAAGTGATGCTCGTCCACACCGTACTCATTGCAGAGCGATTGCAGCTCACAGGTGGTGCTGCGCACGCAGGAGAGGCAGTCCTTCTTGTGGTTGGAGAGCAGCAGCTCGAGGTTCATCTTTCTCGCTTCCATGATGCGGGGCGAGTTCGTAGTGATCTCCATGCCCTCGTTTACGGGATAAACGCAGGCGGTGACGAGACCGCGCGCGCCCTTGACCTCGACGAGGCAGAGGCGGCATGCGCCGATCTCATTGATGTCCTTCAGATAGCAAAGTGTCGGGATGTCGATGCCGGCGTAGCGCGCAGCCTCGAGAACGGTGATGCCCTTTTCGACCGCGTAATCCTTGCCGTTGATTTTGATATTGACCGTTTCCATTCGTCTTACTCCTTTCACTTTCTCTCGATCGCGCCGAACTTGCACTTCGCCATGCAGGCGCCGCACTTCAGGCACTTCTCGGCGTCGATGACATGCGGAGTCTTGACGGTACCGCTGATCGCGCCTGCGGGACATACACGCGCGCAGGCCGTGCAGCCCTTGCACTTCGCAGGATCAATCGTGTAGGTGAGCAGATGCTTACATACGCCTGCGGGACATTTCTTATCGACAACATGCGCGACATATTCATCGCGGAAGTAGCGAAGCGTGGAAAGAACCGGGTTCGGTGCAGTCTGTCCGAGGCCGCAGAGAGACGCGGACTTGATGTAATGTGCAAGCTCTTCGAGGCGGTCGAGGTCCGCAAGCTCGCCCTTGCCGGCGATGATGCGGTCGAGAATCTCAAGCATGCGCTTGGTGCCGATACGGCAGGGCGTGCACTTGCCGCAGGATTCATCGACGGTGAAGTCGAGGAAGAAGCGGGCAATGTCAACCATGCAGTTGTCCTCGTCCATGACGATAAGACCGCCGGAGCCCATCATCGAGCCGATGGCAATCAGGTTGTCATAGTCAATAGGCGTGTCGATAAGGCTTGCAGGGATGCAGCCGCCGGAAGGACCGCCGGTCTGTGCAGCCTTGAACTTTCTGCCGTTCGGGATGCCGCCGCCGATCTCCTCAATGACCTCGCGCAGCGTGGTGCCCATCGGAATCTCGACAAGGCCGGTGTTGGTAATCTTGCCGCCGAGCGCGAAGACCTTCGTGCCCTTGGACTTTTCGGTACCCATGGACGCAAACCAGTCAGCGCCCTTCAGGATAATCTGCGGGATGTTTGCATAAGTCTCAACATTGTTGAGGATGGTCGGCTTGCCGAACAGACCCTTGACAGCCGGGAACGGCGGACGCGGACGCGGCTCGCCGCGGTTGCCCTCGATGGAGGTCATCAGCGCGGTCTCCTCACCGCAGACGAACGCGCCTGCGCCGAGACGGAGCTGAATGTCAAAGTTGAAGCCGGTGCCGAAGATGTCCTTGCCGAGCAGACCGTATTCGCGCGCCTGCGCAATCGCAATCTCCAGGCGGTGAATTGCAATCGGGTACTCTGCGCGGACATAGATGTAACCTTCGTCTGCGCCGATGGCGTAGCCGGCGATTGCCATAGCTTCGAGCACGGCATGCGGGTCGCCCTCGAGAATGGAACGGTCCATGAATGCGCCCGGGTCGCCCTCGTCGGCGTTGCAGCAGACATACTTCTTCTCATTCTGGGATGCAGCCGCAAACTTCCACTTCAGACCCGTGGGGAAGCCGCCGCCGCCTCTGCCGCGAAGACCGGAGTCAATCAGCGTCTGGATAACGTCCGCAGGCTTCATCTCGGTCAGAACCTTGCCGAGTGCCTGGTAGCCGTCCACGCCGATGTACTCGTCGATGACTTCGGGGTTGATCACGCCGCAGTTGCGAAGCGCAACGCGGTGCTGCTTCTTATAGAAGGTCGTCTCGGACAGCGAGGTGACGGCGTGATGGTCGCCGGTCTTCTCGTGGTACTCGAGGCGGGTGACGGGGCGGCCTTTCAGCAGGTGCTCCTCGACGATCTCGGGGATGTCTTCGGGCTTGACCATGCTGTAGAAGGTGCCGTCGGGATAAACGATCATGACCGGGCCGAGCGCGCAAAGACCGAAACAGCCGGTCGTGACGATCTTGACTTCCTCGGTCAGACCCTTCTCTGCCAGCTCTTTCTCAAGAGCATCCTTCAGCGCCATGCTTCCGGAGGAGGTACAGCCCGTACCGCCGCAGATCAATACATGTGTGCGAAACATTCTTTATTTCCTCCTGATTTTACTCATTTGTTGCCGATGACGTACTCTTCGACAGGCTTGCCGCCCTTCAGATGCTCGGCGACGACGCGCTTTGCCTTGTCGGCGGTCATCTTGACGTAGGTGACCTTGTCTTTTCCGTCCTCGAAGACCTCGACAACGGGCTCATACTGGCAGATGCCGATGCAGCCGGTCTGGGTGACGGTGACCTTCTCGGTCAGCCCCTCTTTTGCAACTTCCTCAACGAAGGAGGCGAGGACGGGACGCGCGCCCGCAGCAATGCCGCAGGTTGCCATGCCGACCACAACGCGGATGGCGCCCGAGCCTTCACGGATCGCGACCTTGTCCTTCATCTTGTCTCTGATCGCCGCAAGTTCTGCTAATGATTTCATGGTTTGAAACCTCCGAAATTATTTTTGAATCGTTTCGTACTGTTCGCGAAGGTAATCGCCGATCCATGTGAGCACCTCGAAGCTCGCAAGCGAAACGTCGCCGAGCACGGCGCGCAGCTCGCGCGTGTCCAGCCGCACGGTATGCCGCGGGGTGTCATGGAGGAACACATAGTCGATCTCGGGATGCCCCTGTAAGATCGTGATGAGCGTCGGCACAATGTCGCCGAGCGGCGTCATGTCGATGTGCTTCGTATCGAAGACAGCCGTGATCACCGTGCCGTGTCCGACAGGATCGTCATCCGCCGAGACGGACTCAATCGAAAGGCTGCCGCCGGTCTGCTCGGCTGCAAGGCGGAGCAGCGGGATGCCCATGCCCACCCTGCGCGTTTTACGCGAGGTGCAGAACGGGTCGGTCACGCGGGCGAGCGTCTCCCGGCTCATGCCGCAGCCGTCGTCACGGACTGTCATCCGGAGCCTGCCGTCCGCATCCTCGATGAGCGCGATGCCGATATGCCCGGCGCCCGCCGCGATCGAGTTCTGCACGATGTCGAGTATGTTCAGCGATAATTCCTTCATCGGTACGGATTATTTGTACTGTGCGAGAATGCCTTCGATGTCGCCGACGCCGAGTCTGCCGTAGACCGTGCCGTTGACCGTCAGGACAGGTGCAAGGCCGCACGCGCCGATGCAGCGCGTTGCCTCGAGCGAATACTTACCGTCCGACGACGTACCGCCGCCCTCAATGCCGAGCACCTCTTCGATCTTCTTGAACAGATCGCCCGAGCCCTTGACGTAGCACGCCGTGCCGAGACAGACAGCAATCGCAACTTCGCCCTTCGGATTCAGCGAGAACTGCGAATAGAAGGACGCGATGCCGAAGATCTCTTCAATCGGCTTGCCCGTCTTGTCCGCGATGATGCGCATCGCCTCGACCGGCAGATAGCCATACACATCCTGCGTCTGCTGCAGGATGGGCATCATGGCGCCCTGAACGCCGCGGTACTTCTCGATGATGGCAAGAAGTTTTTCTTCCTGCTCTTTCGTGCCGCGAAATTCGACCGTAGTCAATTTCTTCTTCATGGTTTGAAACTACCTCCTGTGTGTTTGAATAAACGCCGATCTGCACCGCTTGCCCGTGCCGGGGCGTACAAAGAGGCGCACTTCGTTTATTTTACTTATCTATTATACAACATGTTTCTGCAAATTGCTACACTTTTGTCAAATTTTTTGCAAAGAATTTCAACACATATGACAGAAAAATAACACATTTTCGTTAAAGCCTTAACATATAAAAAACGGTCAGCCGACGAGCTGTGCAAACAGCGCGCGGCGAACCGCTTCTTCATCGTCCGGTGCGGCGTCAAGTAGGAGAAAATTCTCGCCGTCGGCGCTCTGCATGGCGGACAGTCGGTGCGCGTCCGAGTTGACGAGGCGTTTCAGCGGTGCGACCGAGGCAAAGCGCTCCCGGTAAGGTGCGATGTTTGCGGCATCGTTGAACTCCGCCGCCGTAAAGCCCGGCTCGGGCGGGATGTCGCCGAGAATCTCCAATATACCGTTTGCCGCGCGGTCGATGTGCGCGGGAAAAACGACGCCGCCGAAGCTGCGTGCAAGGCGTGCGCCGTCCTCAAGAGAAAGCAGCGTCGATGTGATGAGCAGCGTCTCCTCGATACCGGTGACCTCGTCGTCGGCGTTCATATAGAACTGCTCGCCGAAAATCGCCGGCTTATTTTTCACCGGCATCATGTAATCGCGCTTCACCGTCTGCCAGCACGCCGTTGCCGCCTCGAGCGTCGGAAAGAGGCAGACGAGGTGCACCGACTCCGCCGTTTCCAGTTCCATGCCCGCCACTGGCACCACGCCGTAGGCGCGGCACGCCTCGAAGAAGGCGGGCAGATTCCCCGCCGAGTTGTGGTCGGTGAGCGCGGCAATTTGAAGTCCGTTCAGCGCAGCCATGCCCGCCACCGTCGCCGGGGTCATTTCATTTTCGGCGCAGGGCGACAGGCAGGAATGCATATGCAAATCGTAATAGAACTTCTCCATCGTTCATTCAAGGAGCCGCGAGAGCGCGGCGCAGAGCGTGTACACATCGGCGGACGCGGCATAGAGGTTGACCTCCTGCTCCGCCGCCCGCGTGACGACCTCGGCGGGAATATCCGAGCCTTCGGCGACGATGACCATCGCCACATCGCGCAGCACCGCCACGGCGACCACATTCACATTGCTCATAATGGTGACCCACGCGGCGTCCGTGGGGACGCGCCCCATCACCCAGCTGAGCAGGTCGCCCGCATAGCCGCCCTGCACTTCCCTTGTATCATCCGACACCGAAACCGGGGTGAGCCCCAGCGCCTTTTCCACTTCTCCGACTGTCTTCATAGTATGTTTGTCCTTTTCCTGTTATGTATCCTGTTTTCAAGGGGCTGTACAAAATTGAAGAAAAACCAGACTTCTTTGTCTTTTCCCTTTTTCGGTCTGCGCTTTTTTACTGCCCCGCGCCGTTATCGTCATCCGGTGCATACCCCGGATGCTTTTCGCTGACGACCTTGCGGGAGAGCGGGTTTTCGCTGCCCGGTCCGTAGGTCTCGTGGATCATGCGCCCCATCGTGCGGTAGATTTCGTTGATCTGGCGGCGCATCTCGATGATGCAGTCCTCCTCGCTCGCCTCGCCGCGCACAATGTCCTCGGCAAGCGCGTTGCAGGTCGGCGCGCCGCAGGAGCCGCAGTCCAGGTGCGAAAAGCCCTTGCTGATGGTCTGAATCTTCTGCATCTTGCGCATCGCCGCCGCGCGGTCGGTGTCCAGCTGCATGACCGGCAGATATTTGACATCGGCATCCCACAGCATCCGCTCCCGCGCCTCGGCGGGAATGTCGCTTGCCAGCACGCTCTGCGACACCGGCAGATACCGCCGCAGGTTTTGCAGGCGCGCCTTGGCGATGTAGGGATTCTCCACCGTGAGCGTGCCGCCCACGCAACCGCCGTTGCAGGAATTCAGCTCGATGAACTCAAGCCCCGCGAAGTTCTCCTTCTCAATCTCGTCGAGCACCTTGATGACATTCTCAATGCCGTCGGCAGCGAGGTACTTGTCGTTGAGCAGCGCGGCGCTCTCGCCGCCCGTGCCCGCCCAACTCAGCCCGATGAGCCCGGTCTCGGACGCGCGCTTCGGCTCGCCGATGTCCTTCATCGCGCTGACCAGTTTGAAGTAAATCTCGTTGATGCCGAGCACGCCGTCAAGCGCACTCTTCCCGGTGCCGAGCGGATTGCGCTGATAGCTGACCTTGGCGGGGCACGGCGAGATGAAGAGCGCGCAGATGTCCTCCTCGCGCAGCTCGGGGTGCTTCTGCATCGCCTCGTGCTTTGCCATGCGCGCGGCAAGTTCCACCGGCGCCAAAATCGGCAGCACATTGTCGAGCAGGTAGGGAAAGCGCACGCTGATGAGGCGGACGACCACGGGACATGCCGAGCTGATGACCGGCTTCGGAATATCCTCGCGGTGCAGATACTCGCGCGTGTACGCCGAGACCAGTTCCGCCGCGCGCGCCACTTCAAACACATCGTCAAAGCCGCATTCGAGCAGCCCGGACACGATGTAATCGAGGTCGTCGAGGTTGTCAAACTGCCCGTACAGCGCAGGCGCGGGCAGCGCTATCTTCCATTTATAGTCCTTGAAATCGGCAAGGCTGTCGCAGACCGCCTTTTTCGCCTGATAGGGACAGAGGCGGATGCATTCGCCGCAGTCGATGCAGCGCTCCGCGCGAATGACGGCATGGCCGTTTCGGATACGGATTGCCTCTGTGGGACAACGCTTGAGGCAGTTGGTGCAGCCCTTGCATTTGTCGAGATCCAGCGTGACCGAATGGTTGTAACCGTGTTCTGTCATGGCAAATCGGGGCGCTAAGCGGCGGCGTCTGCCGCCGCACGGGTCCCTTATCCTTTCATCTTATTTGACTGCTACGCGCATGGTGACCGTCGTCCCCTTGCCCACCTCGGTGTCGATGTGCATCTCGTCGCTGTAGCGCTTCATATTCGGCAGTCCCATGCCCGCGCCGAACCCGAGCGAACGGATGTTGTCGGGCGCGGTGGAATAGCCCTCCTTCATGGCAAGCTCCACATTGGGGATGCCGGGGCCGGTGTCGGCGAGAATGATATCGACCGAATCCGGGTTGACCACGAGGTCGGCGCTGCCGCCGTTTGCGTGGATGACCATATTGATTTCGCCCTCGTACATGGCGATGGCAACGCGGCGAATCACATCGGGGTCAAAGCCGAGCTGGCGCAGCGCCTTTTTCGCCTGCACCGACGCCTTGCCCGCCGAGGTGAAGTCGCCGCCCGATACATCATAATGCAGCTTCAGCGGTTCACTCACTTCGGAAGCACACTCCCTCCCGTTAAGCCCGCGGCATACAGCTTACCGCATGCCGCATACATCCGTTCTTCCGTGGTCAGAAGCGCAATGCCGCATTCCTCGGCGAGGTCAATGATGTCAAAGGTCGGCTTCTTGCCGCGCACAAATACGACGCAGCGCATGTCCATCATCTCCGCCGTGCGGATGACCTGCGGGTTGACAAGCCCGGTGAGCAGCACCGCCTGATCCTTGACAAATGCCAACACATCGCTCATCATGTCGCTGCCGCAGGCAGAGTGGACATCGTTGTCCAAGAGGTCCATGCCGCTGACGACCTCGGCATGGAGAAGTTCGGCAATTCGTGAAATTTTCATAGGTGTTTCCTTTCGAGAGGCGCATGCGCCTGAATTTACTAAGTCTATTATACAGGATATTTGCGCAGATTGCTATAGTTTTTTATGAAATGTGCAATCTTTTTAGGCATTTTGGATGTAAAAAAAGCCTTCCCGCACGGGAAGGCTTGGCCTGCGGACAAACCACAGATTCAAAACGATATTGTCCGGCTGCACAAAGAGAGGCTCCCCTGTGCAAGGGGAGCTGTCAACGGAGTTGACTGAGGGGTTGTTCCTTACCATGTAACAATCCCTCCGGCGCTTCGCGCCACCTCCCTTTGCCAGGGGGAGGCTATGTTAGATGCGCACAGCCTCTGCGGAAACCGACATCTGCGGCGGTCTGCGTTACACCGATTCGTGCAGTTTATCCTTTGCATTGGCAAGCATCAGCTTCAAGCGATTCTCCTGATTGACGCGGGTTGCGCCGGGGTCGTAGTCGATCGCCACGACATTCACATCCGGGTTGCGCTCCTTGATAGGCTTCATCATGCCCTTGCCGCAGATGTGATTCGGCAGACAGCCGAACGGCTGTGTGCAGACGATGTTCTTCACCCCGACGGCCGAGAGTTCCAGCATCTCCGCGGTGAGCAGCCAGCCCTCTCCCATCTTCGTGCCGCAGCCGATGTAGCCGTCGGCATAGGCGGGCACCTCCTCAAAGGGCGTCATCGGGCGGAAGCCGCCGTCCGTGAGCGCCGCGTTCATCTCCCGCTTCTTTTTGCAGAGGAAATCAAAGGCGAACTTTGCAAAGGGGTACAAAAACCGCTTGCTGCCGTACAGCTTGTGATCCACCATCTGATTGTAGACGCAGTAGAGGCAAAAATCGAGCAGCCCCGGCGTGACCACCTCGGCGCCCTCGTCCACGAGAAACTGTTCGAGGTTGTTGTTGCCGAGCGGCGAATACTTGACGAAGATTTCGCCGACGATGCCGACCTTGACGGTCTCCTTTTCGCGTTTCGGAATCGCGGCAAAGTCCGCGACGATCTGACGGTAAGTCTTCTGCACATCGCGGTAGCGGATGCGCCGCCCCGCGCCGAGTTCGCCGCCGAGCCGCGCGGTCCAGCGCTCGGCAAGCGCCTCCGCGTCGCCCTTTTGCACCTCGTAGGGTTTGGTCTGATTCACCAGTGTGAGCAAGAGGTCGCCGTACAGCACGGCATACGCCATCCCGTGGTACTCGGACACGCCGAGGCTGAAGCCGGGATGATGCTCCAATCCCGCGAGGCTGAACGAGATGACCGGCACATAATCGTACCCCGCGCGGGCAAGCGCCTTACGCAGCAGGGATATGTAGTTGGACGCACGGCAGCCGCCGCCGGTCTGAAACAGAATCAGCGCGACTTTGTGCGGGTCGTAGCGCCCGGAGGTGATGGCTTCGAGAAACTGCCCGATAACGAGAACGGCGGGATAGCAGGCATCGTTGTGCACATAGCGGAGCCCCGCGTCGACCACCTTCTGCCCCGAAGTTTTGAGCAGCTCCATCTTGTAGCCGTAGGTGCCGAGGACGCTGCCGATGAGTTCAAAGTGCCGCGGCAGCATGGTGGGCATCAGGATGGTGTATTCTTTTTTCATCTCCCCCGTAAAGGGGATGTAGGACTGTGCCTGCATGTCACCGTTCCTTTCTCTCGTCCAGCGCGCCGACAAGGCTGCGCAGGCGGATGCGCACCGCGCCGAGGTTGGTGATTTCGTCAATCTTGATTTGCGTATACAGCTTGCCGCCCGCGTCCAGCATCTCGCGCAGTTCGTCGGTGGTGATGGCGTCCACGCCGCAGCCGAACGAAACCAGCTGCACAAATTCCACATCGTCGTTCTGCACGGCAAACTCTGCCGCACGATAGAGCCGCGCATGGAAGGTCCACTGGTCGAGGACATGCGTCTTCTGCACGGGAACAAGGTCGCACACGCTGTCCTCGGTCACGACCGCAAAGCCGAGCGAGGCGGCAAGGCGGTCGATGCCGTGCGAGATCTCGGGGTCGGCATGGTAGGGTCTGCCCGCGAGAATCATCACGCGCCTGCCGTTTGCCCGCGCCCACCGCAGCGCTTCTTCGCCCTTTTTGCGCACGGCGGCGCGGTAGTCCGCATAGGCGGCAAAGCCGCACTTGACGGCGCGGCGCACCTCGGCGCGGCGGATGGTGGGGTCGAGCTTTTGCAGCGCGGGCGTCAGCGTGCGCACGAGCGCCGCGCGGGAGTGGATGTCGAGATACGGATAGAGGAAGTTTGCGCGCGCGAGGTCGTCCATGTTGGCGTGCAGCAGTTCGGCGTAGTAGGCGACGATTGGGCAGTTGTAGTGGTTGTCCCCCGCCTTTTCGTCCACATTGTAGGTCAGGCAGGGATAGAAAATCGTATCGACGCCTGCCGCGAGCAGCTGCTCGATGTGCCCGTGCATGATTTTTGCCGGGTAGCAGGCGGTGTCGGACGGAATCGAGAACTGCCCCGCCTCGTAGGTCTTGCGCGTGGACAGTCCCGAGACGACCACCTCAAAGCCGAGCGATGTGAAGAGCGCGTGCCACAGCGGCGCAAGCTCAAACATCCCGAGCGCCAGCGGCAGTCCGAGCTTGCCGCGGCTGCCGGGCACGGGCGCAAGCCCTGCCAGCGTCTCGCGCTTCCAGGCAAAGAGATTCGGCGTGTCGTCGGCCTTGCCGATGCCCAGCCCGCGCTGGCACTGATTGCCCGAGATGAATTTTTCGCCGTCGCCGAAACTGTTCACCGTCAGGCGGCAGTGGTTCTGACAGCCGCCGCAGACCGTGGTCTTTGAGGTATGCGTGAAGTGCTCCAGCGCGTCGGCGTCCAGCAGCGTGCTCTTGTCAAACCGCATCGCATAGAGTGCCGCGCCGTATGCCCCCATCACGCCCGCGATGGAGGGACGCACGACATGCGCGCCAAGCTCGTTTTCAAAGGCGCGGAGCACCGCGTCGTTGAGGAAAGTGCCGCCCTGCACGACCACGGATGCACCGAGGTCGCGCGCGGAATTGGCGCGGATGACCTTGTAAATCGCGTTTTTGACGACGCTGACCGACAGCCCCGCCGAAATGTCGGCGACCGTCGCGCCGTCCTTCTGCGACTGCTTGACCGCCGAGTTCATGAAGACGGTGCAGCGCGAGCCGAGGTTGACCGGCGCGCGGCTCTTCAGCCCCTCGCGGGCAAAGTTCTCCACGCTGTAGCCCATCGAGCGGGCAAAAGTCTCGATAAACGAGCCGCACCCGGAGGAGCACGCCTCGTTGAGCATGATGGAGTCAATCGCGCCGTTTTTGATTTTGAAGCACTTGATGTCCTGCCCGCCGATGTCGAGGATGAAGTCCACATCCGGGCGGAAATGCTTTGCCGCCGTGTAATGCGCCAGCGTTTCGACCAGCCCTGCGTCGGCGTGGAAGGCGTGCTTGATCAGCTCCTCGCCGTAGCCGGTGACGACGCAGCCCGCAATCGTGATGCGGTCGCCGCAGGCGCGGCGGATGGCAAGCAGTTCCTCCCGCACGAGCGAGACGGGGTTGCCGCGGTTGGAATTATAATAGGTATAGAGAATGTCCTTGTTTTCGGCAATCAGCACAAGCTTGGTCGTGGTGCTGCCGCAGTCGATGCCGAGCCATGCGCGGCCGCTGTAGCTCCCGATGTCCCGCTGCCCGACCGTCGCTTCGGCGTGGCGCGCGCGGAATGCGGCAAGCGCCGCTTCGTCCGCAAAGAGCGGGGGCAGGCGGTTCTGCGTGCCGCTCATTTTGGCGGCGCAGTCCGTGAGGCGCGAAACGAGCGTGTCATAGTCGGTCGCCGCACCGTGTGAGGCGTACATCGCCGTGCCGAGCGCGACGGCGTAGAGCGCGTATTCGGGCAGGATGCCGGTGGTCTCGTCGAGGTGCAGCGTCTCGCGGAAGCGCTTGACAAGTCCCTTGCAATAGTACAGTGGGCCGCCGAGAAACATGACCTTGCCCGCGATGCGCCGCCCCTGCGCCAGCCCCGTGATGGTCTGGTTGACCACCGCCTGATAGATGCTTGCCGCGACATCCGCCTTGGACGCCCCCTGGTTTAAGAGCGGCTGCACATCGGTCTTGGCAAACACGCCGCAGCGCGACGCGATGGGGTAAAGCTGCGTTGCCGCAAGGCTTGCCGCGTCCATCTCGTCCACACGCATGTCGAGCAGCACCGCCATCTGGTCGATGAACGCGCCGGTGCCGCCCGCGCAGCTGCCGTTCATGCGCTCGTCCGTGCCGCCGTCAAAGAAAATGACCTTGGCGTCCTCGCCGCCGAGTTCAATCACCGCGTTTGTATCCGGGGCAAACTTCTTGACAAACTCGCCGGTCGCATAGACCTCCTGCACAAAGGGCAGCCCCGCTGCCTCGGAAAGTCCCAGCCCCGCCGAGCCGGAGATCGCCACGGCAAACGGCATCTCGCGCAGCAGTTCCGCCGCCCCTTCGAGCAGTTCCAGCGTCTTCTGCCGCACCTGCGACAGATGCCGCTCATAGCGCGAATACAGCAGGCGGTCGCCCTCTGTGAGGACGACCTTGACCGTCGTCGAACCGACATCAATGCCGAGCGCGCGATGCCGATCGCCTGCCCTTTCTTCGGTCTTGTCCGTCATGTCCGTCCCCTGCCTTTCCGCGAGAAAATCCACTGCGCCGTCACTATGGCGCAAATTGTTCTATTCTGATATTATAGCTGAAATTTTGTCGAAAGTCAATGCGCGTCCCGTCAAGTTTCGGTGTCGGTTTTGTGACCGACTTGTCACTTTTGATAAGCGCGGCGGCATGGATTTTCGCATTTTCCGTCGATTTCACGATTTGTGCGCGCGGCGG
>CAKSLU010000027.1 GCA_934474225.1 uncultured Eubacteriales bacterium
CGAGGGCTGACGATGGCGGTTGTCAGTTATAAATGCCCGTGCTGCGGCGCGGGCATCGCCTTCGACTCGGAAAAGCAACTGTTCAAATGCGAATACTGCCTCTCCGAGTTTACGCAGGAACAGCTCGAAGCGCAGACGCCGAAAGAAGAGCCCGTCGAGGAGGAACGCACCTCCGCGGCGGACAGCGACGCATTCTGCGAGAACCTGCTGTCCTACACCTGCAACAACTGCGGCGCGGAAGTCTTTGCCGACGCGGACACCGTGGCGGACTTCTGCTACTACTGCCACAATCCGGTCGTCTGCGACGGCCGCCTGTCCGGGCAGTTGAAGCCGAACAAGATCATTCCGTTCGCCTTTGACAAAGCGGAGGCAGAGAAACGCTTTCTCACCTTTGCAAAGAAGAAGAAATTCGTCCCGAAGGACTTCTTCTCCGAGACGCATGCCGAGCAGATTCGCGGCGTGTATTTCCCGTTCTGGCTGACCGACGCCGATGTCTCGGCGCGGCTCTCCGCCAAGGCGCAGAAGGTGCGCACCTGGACAACCGGCGATAAGCAGTATACCGAGACTTCGCACTATGCGTTGTTCCGCGCGGGCGACATTCATTTCGAGGATGTGACCACTGCGGCGTACAGCGCGGAGAACAAGCAGATGCTCGAGGGCATCCTGCCGTTCCCGTCGGATGCACTCCGCGACTTCTCGATGACTTATCTCTCCGGCTTCCTTGCCAAAAAGCGCAATATCGAGCATGAGAGCATCGCCGCCGAGGTCAAGCAGCGCATCAACGGCTATTCCGAGCAGCTTCTGATGAAGACGATGGACGGCTATACCTCGGTGCAGCCGAGCGGCACGCAGACGGATATGAATTCGCTTGCGTGGGACTATGCGCTGATGCCGATTTGGATTCTGACCTATATTCGGAAGAAAAACGGTAAGGAAAAGGTCTATACCTATGCGCTCAATGGGCACACCGGCAAAATCTACGGTGAGCTGCCGGTCAGCGCGGGCAAACTGTTTGGGCTGTTTGCGGGGCTTGCCGCCGGTATCACATTTGTCTGGACGCTGGTGCAGACGCTGATGGGAGGGTTTCTGTTTTGGTAAAGAAGAAACTGTACCTTCCGGCGCTTGTCCTCGCGCTTGTGCTTGCGCTTTCGGTTTTCGTCGGCGCGTATGACTTCAACTATGTTGTCGACGATGCCGAACTGTTGACCGCAGACGAAAAAGCCGATGTCGAAGCCTACTACGACCGCATCTACACCGAGGATAACCTGCTGCTCGTGTTTGTCACGGCATACGGCAAGGGCGATGTGCTCTCCGCGCTGCCGGACTATGCGGGCGGCGCTGTGGATGCAGGCGGCGCCACCGATATGCTGCTCCTCTATGTGGACATGGACGCGCGGCACTTTGACCTCTATCAGTACAACGGCGTTTCCGGCGAATCCGCGTTCCGCGTCAATTCGAGCGAGACCGATACCATTCTAGACGCTGTGCTGAACTATGCCGCAGACGGCGATTGGTACGGTGCGGCACTCTGCTTTGCGGACGAAAGCCTGCCCGCGTTCACCAACGACGCAAACTTCATTTCCGGCGAGGATCACTACGGCGACGAGGGCTATCAGAAATATGAGAAGCCAGAGGGGCCCGTGACCTGGCAGTACAAGCTGGAACTCATTGGCGGCATCGCCGTCGGCATTCTGCCGATTGCGTTGATTATCTCCCTGATTGTCACGCTGATCGTGCTGGCATCCTACAAGAAGAAGGTGCGCGGCGCAACCTATCCGCTGGAAGCGTTCACCAATGTGAAGCTGACCGCCTCGCAGGATAACTTCATCAACAAGACGCTCACGGTCACCACCATTCATCACGACAACGACAGCGGCGGTTCTTCCGGCGGTGGCGGATCTTCCGGCGGCGGAGGCGGCGGTGGCGGCGGCCACATGGGCGGTCGCTCGTTCTGAGTCTCAAAGCCAAACAAAAATCCGACAGTCAACCGACTGTCGGATTTTTTTGATTCAACTGTGTTTCAGCCGCCGAAGAAGAGGTGGTCCAGCAGAATCTTCACGCCCATCGCGATGAGGATGATGCCGCCGACCAATTCCGCCTTGGATTTGTACTTTGCGCCAAAGACATTGCCGATCTTGACGCCGATGGCAGAGAGAATAAAGGTGGTGACGCCGATGAAGGAAACCGCGGGAACGATGTCCACCTGCAGGAAAGCAAATGAAATGCCGACAGCAAAGGCGTCAATGCTGGTGGCGACCGCCATCGTCAACATGGTCTTCACGCCGAAGTCGGGCGTCTGCTCCTCGGCGGGGTGGCGGGATTCGAGAATCATGTTCACACCGATGATGACGAGCAGAATAAAGGCAATCCAGTGGTCCACGGCGGTTATGTACTTCTCAAACTGTATGCCGAGCAGGTAGCCGATGGCGGGCATCAGCGCCTGGAAACCGCCGAAGTACAGACCGACGATCAGCATATGCTGCGGTTTCAGCTTTTGGACGGAAAGCCCCTTACAGATGGCTACTGCAAAGGCGTCCATCGAAAGCCCGACGGCGAGAATAAAGAGAGCGTAAAGTGTCATGATGAAAGCCTCCGTTTATTTCGGATAGACGCGCCGTGCCTCGGTGAAGTCGCCGAGCACTTCGATGCGGTATCTTGCAATATAGTATTTCGCCATGCCGAGGTTGAGGTCGAGGTAGTTGCCGCAGTCGCGCGGCGACGCGCCCGGAATCGTCCCCTCATAGGCAAGGATGAAGTCGCACATGTTCTTCACGCAGTCGTAGATGTCGAGCGGCTCAAGTTCCCCTGCAAAGAGGATGTAGAAACCGGTGCGGCAGCCCATCGGGCCGAAGTAGACGGTCTTGTCCTTCCAGTCGGGGTCGTTGCGCAGAAATGTCGCCCCGAGGTGCTCGATGGCGTGGAGCGCGGCGGTGTCCATCACCGGCTCGGTGTTCGGACGGGTCACGCGCATGTCAAAGGTGGTGACGGTCTCGCTGCCGATTCTGTCCCGGCGCGAAACATACAGCCCGGGGAGCAGATCCAGGTGGTTGACGGTAAAACTCGCAATCTTTTCCATGACAGGCATCCTTTCGTTTTCGGAATTGCACAGAACATATAGTATAGCACAACTTTTTCAAAAATGCAAGAAAAAGCATATAAAACGCGAAATAAAGACATTGCCGCAGCAATGTCTTTTCACAGACTCATTTCCAGTGCTTCAGATTCGGCACGACAGCCTCCATGTGTGCGCGCACCTGCTCGGCAGGCCATGCCTCGCTTGCCATGTGCGCGACGCAGAAGTCAATCAGTTCCTCTTTCGACTGATACTTGAAAGTGCCGTCCGCGTAGCACCACTTGCAGTAGTCCTCGTTGAAGTCGCCGTTCGGCTCGTGGCTGGTCGTTGCGTCCTCCAGCGGCATGCCGCAGCACTGGCAGATGAGCTGCCGCGGCGCGCCGAGCAGTGTGTTGATTGAGACATCGTACACGCGGGACAGCAGCTTGAGCGTTTCGGTGTTCGGTACGGTCTCGCCGGTCTCCCAGCGGGAAACGGCTTGTCTGGTGACAAACACCTTTTCGGCAAGCTCCTCCTGTGAGAGTCCGTTCTTTTGGCGAAGTTCGAGAAGAATATCTTTTGTTTCCATTGTTTTGCCCTCCATAGTTCCAGTATAGCATGTGGGATATGTGTTGGCAAGCAACTGTCGGTTGCTATTTGATTTTCAGCGTGCGGAGATACGCTTTTTGCGCGTCGGTGATGCGGTAGCTTTCGATTGCCTTTTGAATCGTCTTGTTGTGCGTCCATTTGTCCAGGCGGCGGTCTTCGATATAGGGCAGAATCGCGTCGTACTGCTTGGCAAGCGCCGTGGCAAAGTACCAGGCAATCATCATGTTGATGTAATAGGCGTCCGAGCGGAGCGCCGCCACGGCGTCCGGGTACGCGGTGGAAAACCGCGCGTCGAGAAAATGCCGCATCAGCGTCTCGATACCGAAACGCACCGTGTAGGTATGGTCGCTTGCCAGCCATGTTTCCACATGGGCGAGCAGTACATCGGGCTTTTCAATCAGCGCGCGCGGCGACGTGCCGTCGCAGGTTGCCCAGTTGTCGATGTAGGGCAGAAACTGCTCGGTGGCGGCGAGGCAGGCGTCAAAGTCGCGGATGGAATCGAGCAGAAAACCGTGCAGGTTGTTTTCTTCATAATAAATATGCGGCAACTCGGTGAGAAACGCCTCAGCCGCGGGCGTGCCGCGCAGTTCCTTTGCCAGCGCCCGCAGACGCGGCACGCGCACGCCGACGATTCGCTCCCGCGGAATGTCCGGCATCAGCCCCGCATGAAAATCGCCGTAGGCGGGGTCAGCCAGCGCAAAAAGCCGCGCGCGGATGTCGCAGGCGGTCTGCAAATCGGTCGATGGATTCATCACAGGTCTTCTCCTTTGCCGAATGCGGCGATGTGCCGGTCGAGCGCCTCGAAAAATGCCGTCAGCTGCTGCCCGCCGACCAGCGCATGGTTGACCTGCACGGAAAACGGCAGCAGCACCCGACCGTCCGCCTCCGCAAATTTGCCGAACATGAAGCGCGGGTTGCTGTCGGCGGGGAAGGGCGTCGGCTGCACAAGCGAAGTAAAGGCGATGCCCGGCATGGTCGAGACGAAGAACAGGCTCTCGGCATCGGCGGCGGATTCCGTCATGGATGCCGCGCGTTTGGCGTCCTCCTGCGCCTTGACGGCGGCAGGTAGAAAGGCTTCAAACGGGCGGTCGGCGCGGAGCATGCAGTAGCAGTAGCGCCCGTCGCCGAGCGAAACGGTGTGCGAGGTGGGGCAGAGGTCGTATTCGGCGATGCCGTCCCCGCGCAGGCGCTGCCGCATCTCGGGAATGCTGTTTGCGGCGCGGGATGTCACATAGAGCAGCGAGAGAAAGAACGGCAGCCCCTCGGCGCGCACGCGCGCACGGAGCGGCGTGATGTCGACCTGCACCGTCACACCGACGTACGGATAGGCAAGCGTGCGGAAATAGTTGTATTCGTCAAGCCGCGCGTAGGCGGCCATGTCCAGCATGCGATAAGCCATCATGCACCCTCTTTTTGCGGAAAGTATACTTTATTTTACCACGCATGCGCAAATCGGGCAATAGGTCTTGCGCATTTTGCCGCTGTATGGTAAAATAAATCCAACAAAACTTTCGGAGGACGGTATGCGATTTTTCAGACGGGCAGCGACGGCGGTTCTGCTTGCCGCAGTGCTTTTGACGACAGGGTGCGGCACAAAGCCGCCGACGGATACGACAGACGCGGGCAATGCGCAGGCGGGCGATGGGCTTGTCGAGGTCAAAAACGGACGGGATATCCCCGGCTACTATTATCAGAACAACCTCACCGACCGTGCGGCAGATCCCTTTATCCTGTACGCCGACGACACCTATTATCTCTATGCCACCGGCGGTTCGCGCTTCTCCGTGCGGCAGACAAAGCATCTCGGCGCATGGCCGTCCGAGAGCAAGCCGATCCTTGCGCTTTCGGCGCTCGGCTGGGCACGGGAGAAGGGCTGGGCGCCCGAGGTGTACGCCCATGCGGGCAAATATTACATGATTTTCTCGGCGCAGGGGTACAATGACCTGCACGCCATCGATATCGCCGTTTCCGACACGCCGGATGGCGCCTTCAAGCCGCTTGCGTCCGCGCCGTTCTTCGCGCCGGACTACAGCGTGATTGACGGCAGCCTCTTCTTTGACGACGACGGGCGCATCTATATGTACTATTCCAAGGACAATTCCACCAACATCGTCGGCGGTAAGCGCACAAGTCAGACCTACGGCATCGAGGTGGAGAAGGATTTCTCGGGCGTCATCGGCGAGCCGGTGCTCATCTCCACGCCGGAGCAGGAGTGGGAACTGAAGAGCGGCTCGGTGGTCTGGAACGAGGGACCGGTCGTCTTCAAAGAAAACGGCGTGTACTATCTGCTCTACAGCGCCAATTATTATGTCAGCGAGCATTATGCGGTCGGCTATGCTACATCAAGTACGCCGCTTGCAAAGTTTGAGAAGCCGGACAATGCCCGCATTCTGCGCGGCAACGGCGAAACGGTCACGGGTCCCGGGCACTGCAACATTCTGCGTTCGCCCGACGGCAGCGAAATCTACATGGTTTACCATGTGCACACCGTGCCGCCGGATACGAAAAACGGGCGCAGCCTTGCCATCGACCGCATGGTCATCCGTGCGGACGGCACGATTGCCGTGGACGGACCGAGCGAAACGCGCCGTCCGCTGCCCTCGGGGGCAAACGGCTATCGCCATCTGCACGACGGTTTTGCCGCGACGGGAGAGGGCGAGAAAGCCGAGTTTGCCTCGTTCTCCGCGGTGGACTACCTGTTTGACGGCATCGCCAAGGCGTCCTTTGAGAACATCTATTCCATGGACGAGGGCGGCAGCGTGACCGTCGCGCTCGATACGCCGACCGAGCTTGCGGCGCTGCTGATTTACGCGCCCACGCTTGCGGAATATGTCCCCGGCACCCTCGATGTGGTCATCAACAATACCTACATCCTGCGCGACCTCGCGTTTCCGTCGCGGCTCGGCAGCCCGGTGACGGTGACGCTCAGCGAACTCCCGGCGGGGACGGCGGTGGAGACGATAAAAGTCATCGCGCATCTTGCCGACGGCAACGAATATGCCGCACTCAGCGAAATCGTGATGGTCACGGCGCGCGAAAAATAAAAAAATCAGCCGCCTGCGGGCGGCTGATTGTATGTGCAGCAAAGGCATTATATGAGACCGTAGGGGGCCGTCTGCCTCCCGCCTGCTTACTCCGTCAGCGCTTTCTTGTCGGCGGCGGTCAGCTTGTAGGCTTCCGGTTCGCGGCTGGCGTCACGCAGCTCCAGGCTGGCGTAGGGGGACGCGGCGTAGTCCGCATCCGCAGCATAGTAGACATCGATGTAAAGCCCGTCCAGCATGTCGGCGCTGACGCCCTCGAAGACATAGCGGCGATAGCCGTACAGCCCGAATGCGGTGGAAAAACGGCAGGTCGCCGGGTGGATGCGCTCGTGACCGTCCGCAAACAGCGAGACATCAAGCGGAAGGTCGCGGCTGCTCGTCTTTTCAAAGCCGAAGTCGTCCGCCATGATCTCGAGCAGGGAATTGTTGTAGCGCAGCGTCACGATCAGCGTCTCGGTCGAGGGGACATAGATGGGCTGATGCGAGAAGAATTTGCTCTTCCGGTTGTCATCGTAGAGCGTGCGCGCCTCCCAGGTCTCGGCGTCAAGCGTGCCTGCGGCGTAGGCGGCCTTCAGACTGTCGGTCGGGACGATGCCCTCGGCGGTGGGCGGATAGTGGTTGACCGTGTAGATGCGGAAGGACATTAAGAGCACCACCCAGAGGACGATGGCAAGCCCGAAAAATTTGAAGATTTTTTTCAGCATGGCGACCTCGCTTGATTCAAAATGTATATACAACAGTATATCGCATTTGCGTCCCCGTGTCAAGTTTGACGAAAGCACGGATTTTTGCGGAATTTATCAACTTTTTTCTTGACAACCGCATTTGCGCGGTGTATAATGTCTTATGTTGCATTCCTGTGCCTGTGGTATAGGTGCGTCACGGAGGGTCTATGATACTCGATATTACACCGCTTCTTTCGGGTGAGAAAAAGAAACTGGATGTTGACTATATGCTCACGGTTTCGGCAGACGAAACCGCAGGCGGCGCGGTCAATCTTTCCGGCGTGCAGTTCCCCGAGGCGGCGCGTGTCGTTGGTGAGATCACGGACAGTGCAGGCTATATGCGCCTGACGCTTTCGGTCACGCTGCCGTATGTCACGGCATGCGCCAGATGCGCAAAGGAAGTGCGCGGCGCATTTGAGATGCACTTCGCGCGCACGGTCGTGCCCGAGGGCATGGTCGAGGATGCGGAGGAAAAAGAAGAGGATTTCGCCGTTGCCAAGAGCGGCAAGCTCGACATCGACGAGCAGTTGCTTGAACTGCTGGAGCTCGACTTCCCGACGCGCATTCTCTGCCGTGAGGACTGCAAGGGGCTTTGCCAGCGCTGCGGCAAGGATTTGAATGAAGGTCCGTGCGACTGCCCGACCGTGGAGCTCAATCCTGCATTCGCAAATCTGCTTGCCAGATTTGACGAAGAAGACAAAACAGCAAATCATAAATAAATATAAAGTTAAAGCACAGTTTTTGTGCAAGCATCTAAGGAGGTGTTTCCGAATGGCAGTACCGAAGAGAAAGGTATCGAAGGCTCGCAGAGACAAGAGACGCTCGAACGTCTGGAAGCTCGCGCTGCCGGGCATGGTCAAGTGCCCCAAGTGCGGCGAGTACAACCGCGCACACCGCGTTTGCGGCGCATGCGGCTACTACAAGGGCGAGGAAATCGTAAAGAAGGAAGCGTAAGTCTTCTTGAAAAAGCGGGGCGCATTGCGTTCCGCTTTTTCGTTATGCAAAAAATCGGGGCGCTATGCGCCCCGATTTTTAATGTTTCTTATGATAAAAACACCTTCATGACATCAATGACCTCGTCGCGTGTCTCAAATCCGGAGATGGAAATGATGCGCTTGAGGCGGTACTTGATCGTGCTTTCGGAGACATGCAGGATTTCCGCAATGTCGAAGTATCGATAGCCCTTGATAATCAGCTTGAGCAAATCAATGTCAATGGCATCGCAGGCGGACAGAATCTTCTCCGCGCGGAAAATGCGCGAGACGCTCGGGTCGTTGTGAAAGCTGCCCGTGCCGCTGCTCGGCAGGTGAATCGTGCCCAGCGTCTTTTCCACAATCGGCAGGGAAGCGGTGGTGTCGCCGATGATCAGCTCGCAGCGAATCTTGGTGCTGATGCCGGAGATGTTCTCCGAGGCGGTCAGCAGGCGGCACATGGCGACGGTCTGCTTGCCGATTTCGGGGCAGTTGAGCCGCGCCATCGTCAGGCTTTTGCTGCCGCAGGTGCTGATGGCCATGTCGCCGAAGGTGCAGAGAAACAGGTCTTCGGGAATCCGCGTGCCCTCTGCGGTGAGCTGGTGCATCAGGATGACTGCGCTTGCGTCGTTGGCACAGATGACCGCGTCGTAGTTGCGGCAGACCGCAAGGAATTTCTTGCAGGTGGCGTTCATCAGCCCGTCTGCACCGGTATAATAGAAGACATCGCGCTCCCGGCAGCGGTCGTAGGACAGAAACGCATCCTTTTTGATCATGTCGGTCGCCGAGTCGGTGCTGACGGCAAAGAGTGCGATCCGCCCGCGCTCGTAGCGGCGCAGATATTCGATCAGCTGATAGGTCGCCTCGCGATAGTCCATGTAAACATAGCTTGCATGGCGGTAATTGTCGCGGGAAGCGCCGCCGATGATGACCGGCTCCACGCCGATGGCGGAGAGCGCCTCTGCCGCATTGGCCGTCCATGCCCGGGAGGTGGAGAGAATCGCAGCGCAGGTCGGCTTGTCGGTGCCGAAGCGCGCCAGCGCATCGTCGAGCGACAGCAGCGAGAGCGTGTCGCCCTTGCGCTTTGCCTCGGCGCGTGCACCTTTCAGATACAGCGCGCACCAGTGCGTCGCGTCTGCACCCGGCTGACAGACGATAAAAATCTGCATGGCTTGTCCCCCTTTTATCAGGCGATCAGTCTTGTGACGGATTATTATATCGCATGCAAACGGATTTGTCAAGACCAAAGTGCAAAAACACGCATTTTTTTATTGATATTGTACCGCCTGCCTCGATATGGTAGAATGAGCACAGAAAGCAAAAATTCTTTTTTCAATCCAAAAGGAGAACAATCATGGCTCAGAAAGCAACCGCAAAGTTCGAGGATCTTGTCATCCCGACTTACAAACCCGGCGCGAGCGAAGCGCTTCCGATGTTTTTTGAGAAGAAACCCTATCAGGGCGCGAGCGGGCATCTGTATCCGATTCCGTTCACGACCCGCATCAGCGACAAGAAGCAGGATGTGACCTATCACGCCGCTGTCCTCGAAAACGAGTATATCAAGCTCGAGGTCCTGCCCGAGATCGGCGGTAAGATTCAGCGCGCGCTGGATAAGACCAACGACTACGATTTCGTCTACCACAACAAGGTTATCAAGCCGGCAATGGTCGGTCTGGCGGGCCCGTGGGTATCCGGCGGTATCGAGTTCAACTGGCCGCAGCACCATCGCCCCACCACCTTTATGCCGCTGGAAGCCACCATCACCGAGCGTGAGAACGGCGAAAAGACGGTCTGGGTCGGCGAAGTCGATCCGCTGCTCCGCATGAAGGGCATGGCGGGCATCACCATTGTGCCCGGCAAGTCCTATTTCAAGGCAGAGGTGCAGGTCTACAACCGCACGCCTTATCCGCAGCCCTTTATGTGGTGGGCAAACCTCGCGGTTGAAATCAACGAAAACTATCGCACGGTATTCCCGCCGGATGTCGAGTGGGTCAACGACCATGACCGCCGCGCCATCCTCGAGTGGCCGATTGCCAAGGGCGTTTACCACACCGCGCGTCCCTTCGACTTCGGCAAGGGAACCGATATTCATAACCTTGCAAATGTCCGCGTACCCTCGTCCTACCTGGTATCCAAGGGACAGAGCGACGCAGATTACATCTCCGGCTACGATGTGGGCAGAGAGTGCGGCATCGTGACCGTTGCCAACCACCACATCTCCCCCGGCAAGAAGCTGTGGCACTGGGGCAACCATCCCTTCGGCGACAAGTGGTGCTCCAACCTCACCGACGACGGCTCCAAGTATGTCGAGCTGATGACCGGTGTTTACACCGACAACCAGCCTGACTTCACCTGGATCATGCCTTACGAGACCAAGACTTTTGAGCAGTACTGGTACCCCGTCAAGGACATCGGCGAGACCAAGAACGCCACCATCGACGCGGCCATCAATGTGGAGAAGCGTGACGGCAAGCTGTTTGTCGGCGTGTACGCAACCGGCGCATACAAGAATGCAAAGCTGGTGATTCGCCACGGCGATGCAACCATCGAAGAGACCATCAAGGACATCTCGCCCGAGAAGACCTTCACCAAGTCCTATGAGATCAAGGGTCTGGATATGAAGAAGGTTTCGGTTGACTTCCTCACCGCAGACGGCGTCAAGCTGGTGGACTACCGCTACTATGAGCGCGGCCACAAGAAGCCGATTGAGCCCCGCAAGCCCGCTCTGCCGCCCTGCGAGATCAAGACCAACGAAGAACTGTACATCAACGGCAAGCACCTGGAGCAGTACAAGCACTTCGCATACGAGCCCGCAGACTACTATCTCGAGGCGCTCTCCCGCGACGACGGCGACAGCCGCTGCAACACCGCGATGGGCAACATCCGCCTGAAGGAAGGCAGATTTGAGGAAGCAATCGCCTACTACGATAAGGCCATCGCGCGCCTCACGCTGCGCAACGACAATCCCTACGATGTCGAGGCGCTCTATCACAAGGGTATCGCACTGCGCTATCTCGGCAAGCTCGACGAAGCGTATGACTACCTCTACAGAAGCATCTGGAGCCAGGACTATGCAGCTGCCGGCTACTATGCACTGGCAGGCATCGACTGCATCCGCGGCGACTACGACGAGGCTGTGAAGAAGCTCGACCTCTGCCTCACCTACGGCTCGATGAACCTCGAAGCACTCAAGCTCAAGGGCGAGATCACCGGCGACAAGGCGATTTTCGACAAGATTCGCGAAATCGACCCGCTCTTCGACGTTCTGCCCGACAAGCACGAGTACTACATCGACCGTGCGGTTGAATTCATGAACGCAGGCATGACCGACAAGGCCGTTGCTATCCTGAAGAAGGCAGACGCAAAGCGCCCGCTCGTCAACTACTACCTCGGTTACCTCACCGGTGACAAGAAGTACTACGAGAAGGCTGACAAGTGCGACTGGAGCTGCGCATTCCCGGCACGCCTCGACGACATCGCCGTCCTCAAGGCGGCAAACACCGGCATGGCGAAGTACTACCTCGGCTGCCTGTACTATGACAGACGCCGCTATGAGGACGCTATCGCAATGTGGGAAGCGGCTGACCGTGAACTCGGCGGCTTTGCACCCGCATGCCGCAACCTCGGCCTGGCTTACTTCGACAAGCGCGGCGACTTCACCGGCGCAGAGAAGGCGCTGCAGAAGGCGCTCGACCTCGACAAGGGCAAGAACGACCGTATCTTCTTCGAGTTTGCACAGCTGTATAAGAACGGCGGCAAGAGCGTCGAAGAGCGTCTCGCCCTGCATGAGAAGTATGCAAAGCTCAGCGCAATGCGCGACGACTGCACACTCGACCACTCCATCCTGCTCACCGAACTCGGCAGATACGACGAGGCAAAGGCGCTGCTCGACGGCCACTGGTTCCACACCTATGAGGGCGGCGAGGGCAACCTCACCCGCCACCATGCATGGCTGATGACCCTGATCGGCAAGAAACTCGCTGCTGAGGGTAAGTATAAGGAAGCCATCGAGGCTTACAAGAGCGGCTACACCTTCCCGCTGTGCTACGGCGAGGAGAAGAACTACTTCGCACAGGAGAGCCACCTCGGCTACGGCCTGGCAATGGCATACAAGGCAGACGGCAACAAGCGCGAGTACGAGAAGGCACTGAAGAGCGCCATGACCGACCACGCTGCCCCCTCCGAAATCAGCTACTTCCGTGCGCTTGCCTTCTATGAGGCGGGCGAAATCAGCGCGGCACATGCGCTCTGCGAAGAGATGATCGCGGCAGGCAAGGAGAAGATTCGCGACAAGGATGTTCCCGCTTACTACGGCGTCGGTTCGCCTTGCCCCTGCCCGTTTGAGTACGACTTCCCGAAGATCAACACCGTCAAGGGCCTTGTCCTTGAGGCGTTTGGTGAGCTCGGACTCGGTCGTGTCATCGAGGCAAAGGAGCACATTGCCGAGGCAAAGAAACTGGATGTCACCAACTTCGCTGTCGCAATGTTTGAGGAATTCTGCAAATAAAATTTGACGGAGAGAGCCTGCCGGGGATTCCCCCGACAGGCAGTCTCTGTATACAGCCATATGAATATAATGTAGTTTTTCGGAGGAAAAAGCAATGGGACAGAAATGGTCCAAGGAAAAGGCGTGGGAATGGTTCAACAGCCGCCCGTGGATTCGCGGCTTCAACTATATTTCCTGCGGCGCGGTCAACCGCATCGAGCAGTGGCAGGAATTTGAGCACGACCGCATCGAGGAATGCTTCCGCACCGAACTGAAACTGGCGCATGACACCGGTTTCAACGCCGTGCGCTCGATTCTGCCGTACGAGGTTTGGGGGCGTCAGCACGACAGCTTCATGAAATACCTCGAAACCTACCTCGAGATCTGCGCGGAGAACGGTCTCGGCGTCATGCTCTGCTTCGGCAACGACTGCACCGTGCCCGCAGAGGAATACAAGCTGCCCGAATTCGGCCCGCAGCATGTGGACTACGGCTATCACGGCGGCATGGCGCGTTCCCCGCACGATGTGCTGGCGTCAAACGGCAAGTCACCCCTCGATGTGCCCGAATACGCCGAGGACTTCTGCCGCATGGTGGACGAAATCGTAGGCAAATACGCAAAGGATGAGCGCGTCATCGTCTGGGATATTTTCAACGAAATCGGCAACAGCCGCCGCGGCATGCTGAGCGTGCCGTGGATGGAGCGTTTCTTCGAGATCGCGCGTTCGCACGACCCGATTCAGCCGCTGACCGCCTGCGCATGGACGCTGAACCCCGGCCACGAGCCCTGCGAGCCCGAGCGCATCGCGATGGAGCTGTCCGATGTCATCAGCTATCATGACTATAAGGATTTTCAGACCTCGGTGGACATCATCGATATGCTGCAGACCAAGTACGACCGCCCGCTCATCAACACCGAGTGGCTGCACAGAATGCAGGGCAACAAGATTCAGTCGCATCTGCCGCTCTTCTACCTCGAGAAGGTTGCTTGCTTCAACTGGGGTCTTGTCGTCGGTAAGAGCCAGAACAACGAGCCCTGGGAAGCCATCTGGCGCAGATGGGAGAAGGGCGAGGGCGAAAACTACGATTTCACCCAGTGGCAGCACGAGCTGTTCCGCCCGAATCTCCGCCCGTATGACCCCAAGGAACTCCGCATCATGAAGAAATACTTTGAAAAGGCCGACGCGCGTTTCAAAGTGTGCAAAAAATGACATTCATACGAAAATTCCACACAAAAAGCGCAAAAAATTCTCATAACAATTTGTGAAAGCTGTAGTATAATAAGTACAGCAAAAATATTTTTTGGAGGAAACACCTATGAAAAAGTACATTGGCATTTTTGCGGCAATGTTGCTCTGCGCACTGCTGGCACTGTCCGCTTTCGCCGCTGAGACTGTTGTCTATGTCAACGACGGCGGTACGGGCGACGGTTCGAGCGCTTCCGCACCGCTCGGCGACATGACCGAAGCAATCGGCAAGATTGCAAACGGCGGTAAGGTCGTCATCGTAGACACCTACACCTGCGCGGACGAGTTCCATGAGCCCGCCCATAAGGGCAACATCACCATTTCCGGCGGTAAGTATATCTTCACCAACGGCAGATACAACCGCTGGTTCCTCGAAGGCGCCGGCTCGACCACCTTTGAGAACATCACCTTCGAGTACGGCGAAGGCTCGACCTCGCTGTTTGTTGCACAGTTCTTCCCGCTGATTTTCGGTGAAGGCGTCGTGACCCCCGAAAAGGGCGTTTATGTCCTCGGCGGCTATCAGTATGCAGAAAATGTTCCGATGTATGATGCGCCGAAGTACGACGCAGATTCGCACATCACTATCAAGAGCGGTACATACCATGCGGTTTCCGGCTTCAGCCGCGGTGCTTCCACCGAGGAATACACCGGCACTTCGCACATCACGGTAGACGGCGGCACGATTGCTACGCTGTACGGCGCAGCCATCAACGGCAGCTATGCCGCAAATTCCGAGATTATCGTCAACGGCGGTAACATCAACAACCTCAGAACCGCAGGCGACCAGACCCGCCGCCTCAACGGCAACAGCACCGTCACCGTCAACGGCGGTATGATCGGTCTGCTTTCCATGAACAATGTCATGGGTCACACCACCGTCAAGTACAACGGCGGCAACATCGCTATGGCAGAGAAGACTGTTGAGTCTGCAATCGAAGAGTTTGTCACCGATGGCACGACGACGCTCATCGCCGCTCCCGGCGTGGAGACCAAGCTGCTCTCCATCTTCTTTGACGAAGTCACGGTCGGCGACCACAAGGCGCCCACGACCTCCGCACCCGAAAAGACGACCGCACCCGAAAAGACTACGGCACCCGCAAAGACCGACGAACCGGCGAAGACCACGGAAGGTACGACGGAGGTGGCCGCCACCGAGGACACCGCGGCATCCGGCGATACGACCGCGGAAGTTACCACCGAGCCCGCGAAGACCGAACCGGCAAAGACGACCGAGTCGGCAAAGACCACGGACACCGAAAAGGCGGCTGATACAAGCGCACCTGTGACCACCGCAGCACCTGCACCCGCAAGTGAGGGCGGTCTCAGCACCGGCGCCATCATCGGCATCGTTGCAGCGGTTATCGTTGTGATTGCTGTCGTTGTCGTTGTCATCGTCAAGAAGAAGAAATAATTGATTTCTCTGAAAAAAGCCATCTGTCCATCGACAGGTGGCTTTTTTGCGCGTTTTTCGCATCTTGTATCGCAAAGTGCAAATAATTGTGCAATTGGATAACAATTCACATCGCCACGGCGGCATTTATCGTGTATAATGTATATAAACATACTTGGAGGTATACGAATATGAAAAAGTACTTCGGACTGATTGCGATGCTCGTTGTTTGCCTGCTTGCAGTCATGAGCGTGTCTGCGGCAGACACGACGGTCTATCTGAACGACGGCGGCACGGGCGACGGCTCGAGCGCATCCGCACCGCTCGGCGATATCGTCGAGGCAATCAACAAGGTTGCAAACGGCGGCAAGGTCGTCATCACGGATACATACACCATGCTGGATGCGATCTATGAGCCCACGCACAAGGGTGACATCGTCATCACGGGCGGCACTTTCGATTTGAATGCCGAGACTTTCAACCGTTACTACATGGCCGGCCCCGGCTCGACCACCTTTGAAAACATTAATCTGCATGACGCATCGGGCGACAGCAAGAAGGGTCTCGTCATCGTTGCACAGTTCAATGACCTCATCATGGGTGAGGGTGTTGATACCATGACCACCAAGACCTATCTGATCGGCGGTTTCCAGGTTGCGTTTGAAGAGAACATCAAACTGGACCTCGATTCGCACATCACCATCAAGAGCGGTAAGTATCATGTTGTCGCAGGCTCCAGCCGCGGCAAGTCCAGCACGCTCTTCACCGGCACTTCGCACATCGTGATGGACGGCGGCGAGGTCAACCAGCTGCTCGGCGGCTCCTGCAACGGCAGTGCAATGGGCGGCGCAGACATCACAATCAACGGCGGTACCATCAACCAGCTGATGATGGCAGGCGACGCAACCCGCCGCATCAACGGGGATGCAACCGTCACCGTCAACGGCGGCCTTATCGGTCAGCTAATGGTCAACAATATCATGGGTCATGCCACCGTCAATTACAACGGCGGTCAGATTGCATCCGCAACCAAGTCGATCGAAGATAAGATTCAGGAGTTCGTCACCGACGGTACGGCAACGCTGAATGTCAACCCCGACCTCAATTCCGCTATGGTCGCGCTTGCATTTGACAATGTAAACTATGTCGGCGGCAAGACGCCCGCAGCCACCTCGGAGCCTGCCAAGACCGAAGCGCCCGTGAAGACGACAGAGCCTGCCAAGACCGAGGAACCCGCGAAGACCACCGAGGACACGAAGGATGCAGTCGCTACCGAGGAGACCACGGCATCTGAGACGGCGACTGAGGAAGTCACCACCGAGGCAGAGAAGACCGAGCCCACGGAGACGACCCCCGAGGCAGAGAAGACTACCGACACCGAGAAGGCCGTTGATACCGGCGCGCCCGAAACCACCGCAGCTGCACCTGCAAGCGAGGGCGGTCTCAGCACCGGCGCCATCATCGGCATCGTCGCAGCAGTTATCGTTGTGATTGCCGCCCTGGTCGTTGTCATCGTCAAGAAGAAGAAATAATTGATTTTTCCGAGAAAGCCATCTGCCGCGCGGCAGATGGCTTTTTTGACTGTTTTGTGCTTTTCGACCCACAATGTGCAAAAGAACGGAAAAGGGGCTTCCGAAACCGGATTTATCGTGTATAATGGACATAAGTTCACACGGAGGAAAGAAACATGAAACAGTATTTTAGACTTATGGCAGTTCTGCTTGTTTGCCTGCTTGCCTGCATCGGCGCGGCAGCGGCGGACACAACGGTTTATCTGAACGACGGCGGCACGGGCGACGGCACAAGTGCATCCGCGCCGCTCGGCGACATGACAGAGGCGCTTATCAAGGTCGCCGACGGCGGCAAGGTCGTCATTACGGATACATATACCATCGGCGATATCTTTGAGATGCCGCAGCACAAGGGTGATGTGTGCATCACCGGCGGCACGCTGATTATGGCGGGCGACCCGGCAAACCGCTTTTATGTTTCGGGTCCCGGCAAGACGACCTTTGAGCAGATCACGCTGCGCGACGGCACAGGCAAGGGCTTTTGCATCGCCGGGCGGTTCAATGAGATTGTCATGGGCGAGGGCATTGACACCACCACGGCAAAAATCTATGTCATCGGCGGCTATCAGAAGGAGTTCCCCGAGGATATGCAGCTCGGGCTTGATGCGCATGTAACCATCAAGAGCGGCAAATACCATGCCGTCGCGGGCTCCAGCCGCGGCGCATCGAGCATCATGTTTGAGGGCACTTCGCACATTACGGTAGACGGCGGCGAAGTCAATATGCTGTTCGGCGGCTCCATCAACGGCAGCGGCATGAGTGGTGCAGACATCACGGTGAACGGCGGTATGGTCAGCCAGCTGATGATGGCGGGCGACAAAACCCGCCGCATCAACGGGAATGCCGTCCTCACGGTCAACGGCGGCACAATCGGGCAGCTGATGGTGAATAACATCATGGGGCATGCCACCGTCAATTACAATGGCGGCAACATCGTCACGGCGACAAAGTCGATTGAAAATGAGATTCAGGAATTCGTCACCGACGGTACGGCAACGCTGAATGTCAACCCCGACCTCAATTCCGCTATGGTCGCGCTTGCATTTGACAATGTAAACTATGTCGGCGGCAAGACGCCCGCAGCCACCTCGGAGCCTGCCAAGACCGAAGCGCCCGTGAAGACGACAGAGCCTGCCAAGACCGAGGAACCCGCGAAGACCACCGAGGACACGAAGGATGCAGTCGCTACCGAGGAGACCACGGCATCTGAGACGGCGACTGAGGAAGTCACCACCGAGGCAGAGAAGACCGAGCCCACGGAGACGACCCCCGAGGCAGAGAAGACTACCGACACCGAGAAGGCCGTTGATACCAGCGCGCCCGAAACCACCGCAGCTGCACCTGCAAGCGAGGGCGGTCTCAGCACCGGCGCCATCATCGGCATCGTCGCGGCGGTTATCGTTGTGATTGCCGCCGTCGTTGTTGTCATCGTCAAGAAGAAGAAATAAGACAAATACCAAAAAAAGAAGCCCGCAAGCTCTCTGCTGGTAAGACAGTAAAACTCAAATTTCTTGGAACAGGCATGATCTCGGTCATGCCTGTTCCGCTTTTAGCAGCTCATCCACAGGAATATAGCCCACAAGGTCGTACTCGATATGTACCTTCTGCCTGCGCTTGCCGCTGGACTTGTCAGGTGCATCTACATAGACCGCCTTGACAAGCTCTCTGAGGGCATAGGGGGTCAGCTCCGTGAGGGTGCTGTTCCTCTTTACCCGCTGAACAAACTGCTCTATATTCTCTGCCTGTTGTTCCTGTTCATGTATTTGCTGTTGCAGACCCTTGACCTCGGCTTTGAGGTCTTTCTGCTCCTCGGTGTAGTTCCTACTCATCATGGAAAAGCGCTCATCGTCCAGCCGTCCGGCGACATTGTCCTCATAAATGCGGATGAAAAGGCGGTCAAGCTCTCCGATTCGCTTCTCAGCCTGTGCCAGCCGCTTTTGATACAGCCGCAGCGATTCTTCGCTCTGTATGCGGAGCTTTTGCTCCATTTCGGAACGGAAATACGCCTCATAGCGAGTGACTACCGATACGACCTCCTGAATGTGCTTCCAGACGATCTGTTCCAGCACAACGGCACGGATATAATGTCCGCTGCACTTGTCCTTATTGACACGATGGGTGGAGCAGATGAAGAAGTCCTGCCGCTTTTCAAAATAGCTGGTGGTGGAGTAGTAGAGCTTCTGCTTGCAGTCGTTGCAGAATACCAAGCCGGAGAACATATTGCTCTTGCCCGTTGCCGTTCTGCGGTGCCGCTGCTGCCTGATCTCCTGCACCTTATCAAAGACTTCCAGAGAGATGATTGCCGGGTGGGTGTTATAGAAAATCTTGCGATTCTCCATTGGATTCTCCCGCTGCTTCTTATCCCAGATGGAGTTGGTGTAGGTCTTGAAATTGACCGTGCAGCCCGTGTACTCCATGTATTCGAGAATATAAGCGACGGTGCTTTCGTGCCAGCGATACTCGTTCTCCGGGGTCTGATGCGGTGTTTTTCTGCCCTCCCGCTGCTTGTAGACGGTGGGATTCAGCACCTTTTCCTTTTCCAGCAAGTCGGCGATCTGGCTCGGTCCTTTTCCCTCCATGCAGAGTGCAAAGATCCGCTTCACGACCTGTGCAGCTTCCTCGTCAATCACCCATTTCTTAGGATCGTCAGAGTCACGTTTGTAGCCGTAGGGAACGTTGGTGGTCAAGCGCTCTCCACGCTCACCCTTCGCCTTGTTGACGGCACGGATTTTGCGGCTGGTATCCTTGGAATACCACTCATTGAACCAGTTCTTGATACCCGCCATATCGCTGTCGGTGCTGTTGGGGTCAATGGTGTCGAAGTGGTCGTTGATGGCAATATACCGCATGCCGTACTGAGGAAACGTGTAGTTGATATAAAGCCCTGTCAGCGATGAATTACGACCGAGTCTTGAAAGGTCTTTCGTAATCACCACTTCCACATGACCGGCTTCAATTTCCGCAAGCATTTTCTGAAAGCCGGGGCGGTTGGAAAAATCCACGCCGCTGTACCCGTCATCAATGAAGAACGTCGGGTTCGGAAAGTGCTGAGATTTTGCATACTCCATTAACATGATCTGCTGATGCTGGATGGAGTTCGACGGGTCATCCTTGCCGCCTTTTTCTTTGGTGTCCTCCACGGACAGTCTGCAATACAGCGCTGTGATTTTGTCGGTTGCCCTTAACATACTGTTGTCCTCCTTTGGTGGGGCAACTGCCTGAACAGGATTGGATTCCTGGTTTATATCAAGAGAAACGTCGTTACTCATCGGCGTCCTCCGTGATACCGTTTTTATCATCGGCGGCGTTCTGTTCCATAATGCGTCTGAGCTTTTTGTCGAGGGTTTCCGTCCCCTCGTAGCTGCCGGTTACGGTGTATTCCGTGCCGCCGTGTTCCTCCACGATTTTGACATCGGGCAGCCAAAAGGC
>CAKSLU010000028.1 GCA_934474225.1 uncultured Eubacteriales bacterium
TCCAAAGCGATGCTTGAATTTGACTCAAAACTGTATACAATCCTCTTGCACACCTGTATACAATCTTGCTCTTGACACCAGACGCCGGTCCCTACAGAATCGCGGACCCCCCACCAACGCGGGACTCCCGCCGAACCTATATAACTATAATGAAGAAACTTTGTTTTTACACGCTCCTGCTCACTTCGCTTGCCCTCTTTTGCCTCTTTTCCTGCGCGCGCGCGACGCGGCTCTACGATGTGGTGCTGGCGGCGACCGCCGCGGATGAATCCCTGCCCGCGGGCAGCCTCCTCTGCTACGGGCGCGGGTACGATGCGCCGGTGGACGCGGATTTTCTCGACGACTATCTCGGGCTTGCGGGCTACCCCGCGTTTCTCGACAAAATCGAGGACTTCGCGCTCTATTCTTCCCTCTCCGGCGACTTCTGTGAGCTTTGCGTGATGCGGCTCTACCGTGCGGCGGACGCGCAGGATGGCGCGCTCTTCTTTGAACGGCGCGCTGCTGCGGCAAAGCGCGCGCTGAACACCGCGGGGTTGTCCGGCTATGCCGCAAACGCCGCTGTTGTCACGCGCGGCAATGTCGTGATTCTTTCCATGATGCCGGACAACGCCGAAATGCTCCGCCGCGTGCAGAAATCGCTCGGGTAATGCGCGGAATAGCCAAAACACGCACACATCGTAGGGCGGAGGTTCGCTTCCGCTACAATCGTGCACAGGGGAGCCGAAATCCCGCACCAACCCTGTAGGGACCGGCGTCCTCGACGGTCCCTACAAAATTATGGAGTCGTGTGCACACTGTCATGCGTGGTCTCGCTTCCGCCGCGTCTAAGCCTCCCCCAAGAGGGAAGCCTAAGATACCACCACACAAAAAAGGAAGACAAAGCAAACCGCTTTGTCTTCCTTTTTATATCTCGTTATTCTTCAATGATTCTGCCGTTTTCAAACCGACCGGTGTAGGTCTTGCCGCTCGGCCAGGTGTAGGTTCCCTCGCCGCTGAGCTGGTTGTCGCGGAACGAGCCGGTGTAGCTTTCGCCGCCCGCAAAGGTGTAGGTGCCCTGCCCGTTGCGCATGTCGTTTTTGAACTGTCCCTCATAGACATCGCCGCCCGCGTAAATCTGTTTGCCGTACCCTTCGCGGACATCGTTGACATAGTCGCCCGTGTAGACTGCGTCGCCGCTGGTGTAGGTGCCCTTGCCGTTTTTGCGGCCGGCGGCAAAGCCGCCCACATAGCTGTCGCCGCTCTTGTAGGTCAGCGTGCCCTCGCCGTCCGGCAGACCGTCCTTGAACGCGCCCGTGTAGACATTGCCGTTTGCATAGGTCAGCGTGCCGCTGCCGTTTGCGCGGTCGTCGGCGAAACTGCCCACATAGACATCGCCGTTTTTGAAGGTGTAGGTGCCCATACCGGACTTCATCAGTCCCGCCATGTCGCCCTCGTAGACATCACCGTTGGAATAGGTAATTTTATTGCCGCCGGTGATGTGTCCGCGTGCGCCGTCTGCCGAAAGCCAGCCGTTTTGGATGCCGCTTGCGTTCACGATGCCGAAGAATTTCACCGGACTGCCGTCGGCGCGGGTATCCTTGGTGTAGCGCACGCCGCAAATCAGCAGAATGATGAAGACCAGCACGACCGCCGCCGCCGCGAGCAGCACGGCACGCAGCTTCGGCGGCAGTTTGATGCGAATCGGCGGCGCCTGGCGATGCGGCTTTTTCGGCATCGGTGCGCGCCCGCGCTTTGCCGTGTGGATGTAGCGCGGCAGTTCCTTGGTGTCGCCGGTCGCCTCACCCGGCCGAACCGGCGCAGACGGACGCGCCGTGCGCTGCCCCCGGCGGACGCCGCTCGGTACGCCGGTGCGCACGCCGGGGCGTGCAGCAGGTCCCGCGGCGCTGCCGCGGGGCACGGGTCTGCCCTGCGTCTGCTGGTTTGCAGCCGATGTCGGCTGTTTTGCGTGCGGATTTGCAGTCGGTGTTGGCTGCTGTACCTGCGGGCGGGTTGCGGCGGTCGGGCGGGTTGCCGCGCCGCGCCGCGCCGTTTCCAGTTCCCGCTGCCGTGCGAGTGCCGCACGCTCCGCCGGGGAAAGCCATGTATTGTTATCAGCCATAGTTTACTCCACTTTACAGAAATATCTGTTATTTAATCAGCCCGATTGCGTTGTCGGCAAGCCGCACCACATCGGGGGTATAATACAAAAGGAAGAAACAGAGCGCCGCGCAGGCAATGAGAATGCCGATCAGCGAGGCGATGCCGCCGCGGAGCGGCTTGTAACGCTTGAGCGCGGTCGCCCGCCGCTCTTCGGGGATGTAGTAATGCGCGCGGGATGGGTCGCCCGGCTCTGTCGGAACGACATATTTCGCCAGCACGGAGTCGCGTCGCAGATGTTTGCGATAGGCGCGGCGGTCGCACCCGATTTCGGCAAGCGTCTTTGCCTCGGCAGGCGAAAATGCGCCGTGTGCATAGAGATTGCGCACCGCGCGGCCGAGATAGACGCAGTTGTAGTAGTAGATCAGCGCGGCGATGAAGGTGCCCGCGCACAGGCCGACGATGCAGAGCGGCAAAAACCGCACCGCCGCGTCGCTGTTTAAGTAATTGAGGTCGCCGAGGTCGGGCGAAAAGTATTTTTCGCCGAAGTAGTCCGCAAGCTCGGCGAAGAGGTCACGCAGCGCGGACATACAAACACCTCCTTATTATTATATAGGGATTTGCGGGGATTGCTGTGCAAAATTCTCGCAATCCTGTAGGGCGGGGGCTTGCTCCCGCCGTTTTCGCGCAATCTAATTTTGCCTCCCTTGTGTAAAGGGAGGTGGCGCCGAACGGCGCCGGAGGGATTGTTACAAAGTAGAGAACAACCCCTCAGGCGTGGTTCCACGCCAGCTCCCCTTGCACAGGGGAGCCGAATTATGCACGCCTTTGGTAGTGTTGCAAAAGCGAGAATTATGACTCGATAATGCCGTCGCCGCAGAGCTTGGTTAAGAGAATCTCCAGATCCTCGTTGTCCTCGTAGGAGACGGTGATGTGCTTGGACACGCCGCGGTGGCTGATTTTCACCCGTCTGCCGAGGATGCCCATCGCCTTTTTCTCCAGTTCCGCATAGTAGTCGATTTCAAGCCCGAGTTCGGGAACTTCGCCTGCCGCGTCGGCTTCGTGCGCCGCGCGGTTCTCTTTTTTCACCAAATCCTCGGCGGCGCGCACCGAGAGCCCGCCCGACACGATTTTGCCGGCGACCTCCCGCTCACGGGACTTGTCCTTCAGCGACAGCAGCGCGCGCGCATGCCCCGCGGTCAGTTCGCCCGCGTTCAGCATCGCAATCACATCATCGCCGAGGTCCAGCAGGCGCAGCGCGTTTGTGATGGTGCTTCTGCCCTTGCCGACCTTTGCCGAGACCTCCTCCTGCGTGAGGTTGTAGCCGTCAATCAGCGCGCGGTAGGCCTGCGCCTCCTCAATCGGGTTGAGATCCTCGCGCTGGATGTTCTCAATCAGCGAAATCTGCGCGGTCTCCAAATCGTTTTTGTCGAGGACAATGACCGGAACTTCGGTAAGCCCCGCCATCTTGGACGCGCGGTAACGCCGCTCGCCCGCGATGATCTGATAGTGCCCGTCCGCAATCTCGCGGACGAGAATCGGCTGCAGCACGCCGTGCGCCGCAATCGAATCCGCCAGTTCGGCAAGCGCCTCGCCCTCAAAGACGCGGCGCGGCTGGTCTGCCTTCGGCTCGATTTGTCCGATGCGCAGGCGCGTGACGCCGCTCTTCTCCTCGATGGAGTTGTCAAAAAAGATGTTGTCAAAGCCCTTTCCGAGCCCCGCCGGTTTCTTAGCCATGGTTCGTTTCCCCCTGCATGTGTTGTCAGATGCGTTCGAGCAGTTCTTTTGCAACCTCAAGGTATTCGTTTGCGCCCTTGGAGGATTTGTCGTGGTAGTAGACCGGCTTGCCGAAGCTGGGCGCTTCGCTCAGCTTGACATTGCGCGAGACCGGCGTCTTGAACAGCTTGTCCGCGTAGTACTTTTTCAGTTCCGAAATGACCTGCATGGTCAGAATCAGCCTGCCGTTGAACATCGTAATCAGGATGCCGCAGATTTCAAGCTCGGGATTGTACAGCTGCTTGATTTTGCGAATCGTAATCATCAGCTGCGACAGCCCTTCCAGCGCGTAGTATTCGCACTGCATCGGGATAATCACGGCGTCGGCGGCGGCAAGCGCGTTGACGGTAATCATGCCGAGCGACGGCGGACAGTCGATGAAGATATAGTCGTAGTTGTCCTTGATGGCCTCCAACTGCTTTTTGAGGCGGTATTCGCGGTTGTCGAGCTGATAGAGGTCAAACTCCGCGCCCGCCAGCGAGATATTGGACGGAATGACCGAGAGATTCTTAAATTCGGTCTCCACCACCGCCTGCGCGGCGTCAATCTCGTCGATGAGCAGTTCATAAGAAGTAGACTTCAGATTCTTTTTATTGATGCCGACGCCGCTGGTGGTGTTGCCCTGCGGGTCGAGGTCGATGAGCAGTACGGATTTTCCGAGAATGCCGACCGACGCGGCGATGTTGACTGCCGAGGTGGTTTTACCCACGCCGCCCTTCTGGTTGGCAAATGCGATGATTTTTCCCATATGACCCTCCAAAACTTGAAGACTGTCCCTATTATAACATCCAACCTGCTGCAAGTCAACCGCAGGCGCATAAAATTAAGATAAAATTCACATTTGTGTCGGGCAAAATGTTTCACATGAAACATTGCACGGCAGCAAAGCGGAACCGCGCCGCCGTTGAACACCCGAATGTTTCATGTGAAACATTCCCGCACCCCCTACATCTTGTGCCGCGCGGGCAAACCACCACAAGCGGCGCGCAAAGCACGCAAAGCGGCGCGGCGCACACGGCGCGCGCATGCTGAACCTGCCTTTGCCGTCCGTCGGAATCCCCTGTCGCCATCGACGGCAGCGGCGCTTTCCGTCGATGCGGAAATGCGTTCCCGCCGCGCGGCAGTTTCGGCAAAGCCGAAACGCCTGTCCGCACCTTTGCCGCAAAGCGGCAAACGGGCGTTGCAAATGCGCCGCGAATCCGGCGTTCTGCACGCCGAATCATCTCTATATATAATAATGAAGAAAACCGCGCAAAATTTGCCCGGAAACCGCGTGAAAACCTGCCTTTGCCGCCCGCTTTTCCGAGGCGTTTTTCCGCCGTGAAACACGCGCGTGAAACATACGGCAGGCGGGCAGAATTCCGGGCGGTCGGGACGGGAAAATCCCGCCGTCCTTGTCGAAAACTGCCTGCAAAAACCGCATTTTCCGCGCGGGAAAGCAAAAAATTTTTTGCCCGCAAAAAAGTGTGTTTTCGCACCGCCTATATATAATAAGATTGAATAAAACCGCGCAAAACGGGGCAAGAATGAACTGACCTCCGGACGGTCTTCGGGCACACTTCGCAAAAAAAGTGTTGACAAAGTGGGGCAAGTTGTGCTACTATAACAAGCGTTTTCGAGAGAATGGGTGCGAAAGTGTGGGCAAACGCCCGTTTTCCGAAGTTTGCTTTCAAGCAATGGACCCCCAAAATTTACAAGGAGAATAGCAGAATGAAATTATGCAAAAAGACGGCACTCTGGCTTTGCGTCACGGTGCTCTCGCTGCTGCTGATGTCATTTACCTGCGCGGCTTCCGAAAATTTCGGTACCCCCATTGACCTTTATATCAACAGCAACCCCGTAGAAGGCGCACGGCTGGCAGACGGCACGGCGTACATCCCCTATCGCGTAGGTATCCTCGCAGCAGACCCCGAAGCCACCTTTGAGTGGGACGACGCACGCGGCGTCTCGGTGGCGACCTCGCTTGGCATGACGATTGAAGCCAAGGCAGACGAACACTACATTGAGGCAAACGCAAGAATCCTCTACACCGAGCTTGCGAAGAACCGCAACGTCGAAGGCACGCTGTATGTGCCGATCCGCGCAATCAGCCGCGCTTACTCGCTGGACTGCGCATGGAACGCCGCCGAAAAGGCGGTCTATCTCACAGGTACGCCGACCGTCCTCGAACACGGCGACACCTTCTATGACAGCGACATTGTGTACTGGCTGTCCCGCATCATCTCGGCAGAGAGCCGCGGCGAGCCCTTCCGCGGGCAGATTGCCGTCGGCAATGTCGTGATGAACCGCACTGAGGACGGCTCGTTCCCGGACACGGTCTACGGCGTGATTTTTGACCGCAAATACGGCACGCAGTTCTCGCCGGTCGCCACCGGTTCGATTTACAATGACCCCACCGACAGCTCGGTGCGCGCCGCCAAGGTCGTGCTTGAGGGCGTCGAAGTGGTGGACAACGCGCTCTACTTCTGCGCCGGCCGCGTCAACAAGGGCAGCTGGATGGCGAAGAACCGCGAGTATATCGAGACCATCGGCAACCATGTGTTCTATTATTGATTTTTGATTTTTGCAGAGAATAAGAAAAACCTCCCGATTCCGGGAGGTTTTTGCTGTGTGGGGGGATTTTGCCTCCCTTGTGTAAAGGGAGGTGCATGCGGAGCATGCCGGAGGGATTGTTACAGAGCCACGGAACAACCCCTCAGTCACCTATCGGTTGAGGATGTTTTTCGGTTTCGCTCGCGAAATCGTCGGTGTTCAGCCGACGAAGAAAAACTCCGCGAGACGCTGCGCGTCTCGGACAGCTCCCCTTGCACAGGGGAGCCGACCCCCCCATCTTCACCTCTTCGTCACGGCGGCTTTCCGCAAATTTCTTTTGACTTGCTTTCGCGCGTGTGCTACAATGGAACTATACAACTTTTCCGCGAAAACCGCAAAGAAGGAATCCCGCATGACGCATACATACAAGAGAATCACGGCGGCGCTGACGGCGCTTGCCTTAACCCTTTCCCTGCTGCTCCCCGCTGCCGCCGAACCGGCTGCGGCTGCCGAAACCGCCGCGCCCGCATCGACCTCGGCATCCGCCGAGCCTGCCGCCGAGCCTGCGGCTGAGGCGGCAGCGCCGGTCTACCCGAATACGCTCGGCGCCTTCGGCAGCATCACAAACCTTGTGGAAACCCCGCTCGGCGCGGCGGCAACGCTCACCCGCTACGAGAACCGCGCCCCCGGCGCGGCGGTGCAGACGGCGTTTGCCGTCACCGCGTCGCCGACAAGCGGCGCGCGCATCGCCGCCGTCAACCTCGGCAAAGACCTCCACAGCCGCGAAAGACTTTCGAGCCTGACGCAGGCGGCGGCGGTCGCGGGCGAAACGCTCACCGCCGCGGTCAACGCCGACTTTTTCAGCCTCTACACCGGCGTGCCGATGGGCGTGCTCGTGGCGGACGGGCGGCTGCTGTCCACCTCGGACGGGCGCGACGCCGTCGGCTTTGATAAGGACGGCGGCGCGGTGTTCGGCAAAGTGGGCGAGACCGTCACGCTCGAGACCGACACGGTGTCGCTCCCCGTCAACCATGTCAACAAATACCCCGGCGTCTACGGCGCCTACCTGCTCACCCGCGACTACGGCGAAACCACCACGCAAAAGGGCTTTGCCGCAACCGAATATGTCCTAAAGCTCGACGGCGGCCTCACGCTCGGCGGCGAGGTGCGCGCCACCGTCACTGCGGTGCGCGCCGCGGAGGAGAACGGCGAGATTCCCGCGGATTCTGCCGTGCTCGTCGTGCCGGACGCCTTTGCCACCGCCGCGGACTATGCCGTGCTCACGCCGGACACCACCCTCACGGTGCGCGTCGCGTGCGAAAGCGGGTTTGAGAACGCAGTCTCCGCGCTCGGCGGCGGCGATGTCATCCTTAGGGACGGCAAAGCGGTGGACGGCGTGGTCAACGAAGAACACGAAAAGACCCGTCAGCCCCGCACGGCGCTCGGCGTCAAGGCGGACGGCAGCTATCTTCTGTTCGTCGCCGACGGCAGACGCACCGGCTACGCAAGCGGGCTGACGCTGACGGCGCTTGCCGACACGCTGTCGGCACTCGGCTGCACCGATGCCGTCAACTTCGACGGCGGCGGCTCCACGGCGCTCGTCACCTTTGCGGGCGGCACGGCGACGGTGCAGAACCGCCCCTCGGACGGCAGTGAGCGCAAGGTCGCCAACGCGGCGGCGCTCTATGAAAAGGACGAAGTCGCCGCCGCCGCGCCCCGCCTCGTGCTGGCGCAGGACGCGCCGCTGCTGCTTGCCGGTGCGGCGTACACTGTCGCCTGGACGGTCGAAAACGGCGCGGGCGAGACGCTTGCGCACACGCTGACGGCGGAGAACACGACGCTCACCGTCCCGGACGCGCTCGGACAAGCCGAGCTGCGCGACGGCGCGATTGTATTCACCCCCGCGGCGGTCACGGGCGGCGGCATCCTCACGGTGGAGACCCGCGTGGGCGACGAGACGCTGCGCGCCTCCTGCTATCTGCGCGTCACCGACACGGTGGACGAACTGCGCACAGCCGAAACATTGCTGCTTGCCCCGGCGGACGGTACCGTCACGCTGACGCTGCACGCCTACAAGGACGGCGAGGAGGTGTACTTCGGCGACCTTGCCGCCGTGCGCTGCGAGAATGACGCCATCGGCAGCGCGCAGCGCGGCAGCACCTTTGCCTTTGCCGTCGGCACGGCAGAATTGCCCGACGCAGACGCGCCCGCCGATGCAGCCGACCCCACCGATGAAACCACCGAACCCGACCCCGCCGAATCCGTCGAACCCGTGCGCGGCAGAATCGCCTTTACCCTGCTCGACCGCACGCTGGTGCTCCCCGCCCTGTTCGGCGAACCGACTTCCCCGCTGAAGCTGGACGGCCTGCTGCAAAGCGGCGCGGCGGTCACGGGCGGCGACTATACCCTCACCTATGAGCAGGCGGGCGGCATCGCCGCAGGCGGCGCGTTTGTGCTGACGCCGCGCGTTCTGCCTGCGGAAACGACGGCGGAAACCGCCGAAATCACCGCGGAATCGACCGCAGAATCCGTCGAACCGACCGCAGAAACCGCAGAATCCGTCGAACCGACCGCAGAAACCGCAGAATCCGTCGAACCGACCGCAGAAACCGCAGAATCCGTCGAAACGACGCCCGACCCTGCGGAACCCGCCGACCCCGCCGAAACCACCGACGAACCCGCACCCATCGACGAACCCGCGCCCGCGCCGGTTCCCGTGACCTTGACGGTCAGCGGGCTGTCGAGCGCCGGGCTTGCCGGGCGGCGGTTCTGGCTGTGGGCGGACGGCATCTCCGCTGCCGAGACGCCCTACGCCGTCTTTACGCTGACGCACGCGGACGGCACCGAGGAGACGCTGACCGTCCCCTATGACGCCTACTACGACTTCGCCGACTACAACGGCCGCGCGCTCCTGACCCTCGTGCCCGAGGCGGCGGACGGCGTGCTGACGCTCCGCACGCTGCTCGGCTTTGCCGTCACCGACCCGACGCGCACCGTCTCGATAGGTCCGCTCCTGCTCTCGGAGCAGTATGACACAAACCGCTATGCCGACCTTGCCGACCACTGGTCGTCCTACTTTGTCAACGCCCTCTCCTTTGCGGGCGTGGTCAGCGGCAGCGAGGACGAGACCGGCAGGGTGGTCTACAACCCCGATGCAAACCTCAGCCGCGAGCAGTTTGCCAAGATTCTCTGCGGCGTGCTGCAACTGGATACAGCCGCCTATGCTGACACGGCGCTGCCCTTTGACGATACGGCGTCCGTCGCCGCCTGGGCGCTGCCCTATGTGCGCACCGTTTTCGGTGCGGGGCTGATGCGCGGCAAGGACACGCCGGACGGCCGCCTGCTCTTCGCGCCCGGCGACGCCATCACGCGCGAGGAGGCGTTCTATGTGCTCGGCGGGCTGTTTGAGAGCGACGCCGCGGCGGATGCGGCTCCTTTTGCGGACGCGGACAAAATTGCGCCCTGGGCGGCGGCGATGCTGCAAAAATCGGTCGCCGCAGGCCTTGTCTCCGGCTACGACGACGGCACGGTGCGCCCGAAGGGCAAAATCACGCGCGCCGAGACGGCGACGGTCGTCGTCCGCCTGTTCGGCAGGCTGTATCGGACCGGGGCAAAGGGCTGAGACCCCCTTGCATTTTGTGCCGGTTCATGTTAAACTGAAATAAAGGTTTACCGCCGATGCGGGAAAGGAAGAATTTCATGCAGGAAAAGTACAGCATTTCCCTGGAATCCCTGATGCGCGAGTTCGCGCTTGAGCCCCTTGCCTTGCCGACGGAGGCATCCGAGATCATGATTACCTCCAACGAGGTCAACCGCCCGGTGCTGCCGCTCATCGGTTTCTTTGAGCTGTTCGATGCCGAGCGCATCCAGATTTTCGGCAAGGGCGAGGTGCGTTTCCTCAACGAGCGCCCGCGCGACGCGGTGGAGAAGGCGCTGGATGCCTTTTTCGCCACGCATCCCCCGGCGGTCGTGGTCACCTCGGGGCTGGAGCTGCCCGCCAACATGCTCGCCTGCGCCGAGAAGTACGATGTGCCCCTGCTCCGCACCGCCGAGCGTACCAGTGAGTTCATGGCGGCGCTGATCGCCTATCTCAATGTCATGCTTGCGCCGCGCATCACCCGCCACGGCGTGCTCGTCGAGGTCTACGGCGAGGGCGTGCTGATTCTCGGCGACAGCGGCGTCGGCAAGAGCGAGACGGCGATTGAACTGGTCAAGCGCGGTCACCGGCTGATTGCGGACGACGCGGTGGAGATCAAGCGCGTCTCGGCAAAGTCGCTGGTCGGCTCGGCGCCCGAGATCATCCGGCACTATGTCGAACTGCGCGGCATCGGCATCGTCGATGTGCGCCGCCTGTTCGGTATGGGCGCGGTCAAGGACACCGAGAAGATTGATTTGGTCGTCACGCTGGAGCCGTGGGTGCAGGGCAAGATGTATGACCGCCTGGGGCTTGAGCCGCAGACCACCGAGATTCTCGGCATCGAGCTGCCGTCGCTCACCATTCCGGTGCGCCCGGGCAGAAACCTTGCCGTCGTCCTCGAGATCGCGGCGATGAACAACCGTCAGAAGCGCATGGGTTACAACACCGCCGAGGAGTTCAACAAGCGCCTGATGGGGCAGTTCGGGATGGACGAGACGGATAAGAACAGGTAAAAGTGAAAAACGAAGTGAGAAGAGACAACGAAGAAAGCCGCCCGCAGGCGGCTTTCACGGCGGCTCTTCTCTTTTTGCGCGTGTTTCGGCTCCCCTGTGCAAGGGGTGAGCTGTCCGAGACGCGCAGCGTCTCGCGGAGTTTTTCTTCGTCGGCTGAACACCGACGATTTCGCGAGCGAAACCGAAAAACATCCTCAACCGATAGGTGACTGAGGGGTTGTTCCGTGGCTCTGTAACAATCCCTCCGTCGGCTATCGCCGACACCTCCCTTTGCACAAGGGAGGCTTTATGCGGCAGGAGACAGACGGCGGTCTACGGTATGTACGGATTCTTTACAAACCGGTAGGGGTCGGCGCCCTCGACGACCCGCCCCCACTACGGCAAAAACGGACCGCCCCGGACGCCGACCCCTACAAAGTCTGTGCGTGTCCCCCCTCTCCGCGCCGGTTTTACCCCCTTTTCACAACTTTTTTCGCAAAACATCTGGAATTTTAGAGCCAAATTCAAAAAAAACTGAAAAAAACTCTTGTAAATTTTGCGAAGGTGTAGTAATATGCTATTAGGAAATCTGTCGCCGCAGGCCATTTTGCACAGAAATGCTTTGCGCAGCGGCGCCCGAAAAAGGAGAAAGAGCATGAAAAAACACACGAAAATCGTTGCGATCGCCCTGTCGGTCGTGATGATGCTCGCCATGCTGTTGTCGGCGAGCGGACTTGAAATTTTCATCATTGCTTCGTCCGATGCGTATAAGGATTATACCACCTCGGCGAAGTATTTGGAGACCATTTCGGTCCTGAAGGGCTACGACGACGGACAGATGCACCTCGAAGAGCCGATCCTGCGCTATCAGGCAGCGCTTTTCTTTGCGCGCATTGTCACCGGTATCACCGATGAGAGCGCGTACGGCTCGGGCAAGAGTGAGATTTACACGGATGTGCCCGAATACGGTCCCGTCATGGACCTCATTTCCAACATGAGCATTATCCGCGGTTACGGCGACGGCCGCTTCGGCTATGACGCCAAGATTATGTACCAGGATATGTGCGCGATGCTCGTCCGCGTGCTCGGCTACGAGACCGACGAGATGATCAAGGGCTACCCGGTTTCCTACATGCTGAAGGTGAAGGATCTCGGTCTCAACCTTGAGAATGTCAAGGGCACCGATTACCTCAACCGCGGGCAGACCGCGCAGATGGTCTACGATGCGCTGACCACCGAGATTGCAGACTTCCCCGCCGATGAGAACGAGGCGCTGGTCGCCCTCATCAAGAGCCTGCGCGGCGACGATACGCAGGACAGCACCAAGGACACTTACCTTGAGCGCAACTTCGATGTTTCCTCCCGCATGGAATTCGTGTTGGTCGCAACCGAGAAGTACAAGCTGAATATCCCCGAGCTGAAGTGCGCGGACAAGGACGAGATCACGATGTCCTATACCTACAAGGTCAACAAGCAGGATGTCACCGAGTACTGGACCTTCCCCGTCGAGGGCGGCCCCACTGCCGGTGTCAGCGAGGCTGACCTCGTCGGCAAGCATTTCACGCTGGTCTTCAACGACAAGAACCCCAACCAGGCAAAGCTGGACAAGGGCGACATCAAGGTGATTTTCGCCGAGATGACGGAGCCGGATGTCTATGAGAACCTCGGTGAGCTGAACACCGTCAAGTACGACGAGGACGACAAGACGCTGAGCCTCGCCAAGAAGACGGTTCGCTTCGAGGATGCCAAGACCGCGGCGCCCACCATCCTTGCCTACACCACGGATGCAAACAAGGTCTTTAAGGAAGTTGACTACAAGGATCTCTTCGGCGAGACCGGACTTCTGGAGACGAACACCTATTTCCGCATCGAAGCGTACGACTATGACGACGACGGTGTGTACGACGAGCTGATTTACATCCCCTACACCTTCGGTCAGTATGCGGTCCGTTCCTACAAGGACGGCGCAAATGGCAACAAGGCGACTGACTTCACCATGATCGGCAGCTATGTCACCACGCCGGTCTACGATGTGACAAACAGCACGGCGCGCACGGCGGAGACCCGCACCAACTTTGTTGAGCGCTTTGCCGGTACGAACACGGTTGCCGGCGGTTCCACCTCGAACTACACCCCCGGTAAGACTTCGCTGACGGTTTCCAAGGCGAACGGCGAGCTTGCAAAGGCTGTCACGCTGTCCGGCGTCGAAATCAAGTCCGGCGAGTTCATGATCTACAACTACAACAAGCTGACCAACGAGCTGTATGTTGCCGCCAACCTCGGCACGATGCAGACCGGCACGCTGTCCGGTCTCAAGAAGCAGGCACAGCAGGTCATCATGGACGGCGACGCTATTGCCGTCGGTATCTCCGGCAGCCTGAATATGTCCACCGGTATCCTCTCGGGCACCGATGCGTACAAGACCATTGAGGATTCGACGCTCCGCGGCATCCTCGCCAACTACACGAAGGGCGAGAGCAATGCCCGCTTCCTCGAATACGACGGCAAGATTGCCTACATCGAGGCTTATTCCGACACCGACAACCTGATCTCTGCAGACTATGTTGTGGTCGATATCGAGAAGACCCTGAAGGATCACGACAAGGAACTGAAGTCGGGCGACGAGCTCTGGGACATCGGCTTTGACGGCAACAATGCGGTTCTCAAGGTCTACAACCCCGACACCGCCGCCACCGAGGCAGTCAAGGTTGAGAGCCTGACGGTCCGCGAGGGTTCCAAGGACAAGACCTACGACTTCAAGAATGCGGAAGAGCGCTACAAGCTCGGCGCATGGGCAAAGAACAAGGTATACGACCTCTTCAAGGCGAACGGCGCACTCTACCTCAGCGAGGATGACGACAACAACGGCTTCCTTGAGCTGTACGCCGTCGGCACTGACAAGTTTGAGGGCAACGACATCGACGACAACGGCAACCGCAATGTCGGTATCATCGGCGCACCGGTGATTCAGGGCGGCAATTCGGCAGATGTCACCTTCAGCTTCGGCAAGACCAATAAGTTCATCGACAAGAACTATGTCGGCATCTCCACAGACCGTTTCACCACCGGCGACGGCACGGTCGTGCTGGTTGCCGCAAGCGACGGTTATGCGGCAGTCAAGGGCATGATCGGCAAGAAGACCACCGAGGTCAACTCGCTGTGGCTCTCCGACAACGCCGAAGTGCTCCGCTCCGACAACAAGGTGCTCGTTATCTATGATGCAGCCTCCACGCTCAGCGAGATTTACGGCGGCGACACCGAGAGCATCTGGTACAGCGGCGAAACCGCAGACAGCAATGACGGCATCGGTTACTACCTGTTCGGCGCGGCAACCAAGTATGTTGAGAGCCGTGCAAAGCTCGATGAGGACGGCAACTTCGTCAAGAACGATGACGGCAAGCGCCTCTATGAGCATGAGTACAAGAACCTCATCAACCTGCGCACCAACCGCAACGAGAGCGTGACCATCGTTTCCACCGACGCCGACCCGATTACCACCGAAGTCATCAACAGCGCGACGGCGGTCATCCGCGTCGATGCAGAGAACGACGAGGTTTCGCTGACCTCCTTCGGCGAAGTCTATGTGGAGAACGGCGACTATGCATACGGCGGCTTCACCTGGCTCGCGTCCAAGGACCGCGTCAAGTTTGTCACCATGCCGAAGAACGGCAAGCCCGGTCAGACGCTCAAGATTGACTCCACCACGGATGCAAGATACGATTCGCTGAACGAGCTGAATGTCACCTTCATCGACCTCGATGCAGGTGCAAGTGTGGACTACAAGGAATACAGCTTCGCAGATGCATATGTCTTCCATCAGGACAACGACTCCAACCGCCAGAACTATCAGACGGTTGACCTTGAGGATGTTACCTGCCCCGAGGGCACCTTTGCCATCCGCCGCAACTATGTCAACGGTACGGATGCAACCGACAACATCATCAACGGCGGCATTACGACGATGGTCGGCGGCAAGAGCGGTCTTATCTGCTCGCAGTCCTGGTTCGCATGGAACGGCTGGAGCGACTATCTGATTCCCGCAGTCGATGAGGACTATGACACAGTTTGGAGCTATGAAGGCTCGCTCCGTGTCCGCGTCACCTACTATGCGTACATCGACTATGACGCAGATGAGAAGGCGGTCAACGCAGTGGTCGTCCGCGTCGGTCAGATTGCCGGCACGGTTGCAAAGGGCGAGGATCTCCCGCTTGTGAGAGACCCCGAGACCGAAGGCCCCACCACCGAGACGATCGTCATCCCCGAAGTTTAAGCAATAAATCCAAATCAAAAGCCGCCCGGCATCCGCCGGGCGGCTTTTTACGTTGCGGAAATACACACCATGTCCGCCGCCTCCCGCTGCATAAAGCCTCCCTTGTGTAAAGGGAGGTGGCGGCGGAGCCGACGGAGGGATTGTTACAGAGCAAAAAAGATTGAAAAAGCAAGGAACAACCCCTCAGTCACCTATCGGTGACAGTTCCCCTTACACAGGGGAGTCGAAACCCACCCAACCGTAGGGGCGACCAATGGTCGCCCGCATCCGTGCGCATCAAACCAAGTCTTCCCCGGTGGGGAAGGTGTCAACGAAGTTGACGGATGAGGGATTGCAGGCAGTTGGCACAGCATAGTGCGATGTTCTGCTTTTATCAGTCCCTCATCAGGCGCTCGCGCGCCAGCTTCCCCCAAGGGAAGCCTAATGACCCACCCAACCGTAGGGGCGACCAATGGTCGCCCGCCCACACAGATGCGAAAGCGGGCGACCAATGGTCACCCTACAGTGTGTACACATCTTCTACCTACCGTGTTTGCGCGCCACCCCCACATCCTCTCACCCCCGCACAATTTTCCGACCGCGGCAAATAAAGGCGCAAATCTTACAAAAAAATTTTCAAAAAATCGCGCATTCTAACGCTTTGCTGACAGCTTGCTGACAAGCCTTGCAATCGGACATCTCCTTTGTTAAGATAAAGCCACGGAGCGCGGCAGCGACCGCACCGAAGAAGAAAAGGAGAACACACATGAGAAATTTGAGAAAATTTCTTGCCCTCATGCTGGCAACGCTGATGCTTGCAGGCTCGGTCGTTGTAACGACCGGCGCGGCAAAGACCGGCGCGGATTATACCGACGCGGCGCATCATCTGGCGGCGCTCGGCATCATGAAGGGCGATGAGAACGGCGACCTCATGCTCGACAAGAGCGTGACCCGTTATCAGGCTGCTTTGTTCTTCGTTCAGGCAATCACCGGCAGTACCGACACCAAGGTTTGGAACGCAGATAAAAGCACCATCTTCACCGATGTGCCCGAATACGGCACGGCAATCGATTACCTCGCGGGGCTGAAATTCATCCTCGGCAGAGGCAACGGCATCTACGGCTACAACGACCCGATTACCTATCAGGACATGCTCGTCCTCGCGGTTCGCGCGCTCGGCTACGAGACGGCGGACATGGGCTACCCCTACGGGCACATCCTCGCGGCACAGAAACTGGGGCTGACCGATAACATCGACAGCATCCGCTACAAGGAGCCGCTCTCCCGCGGCGAAACCGCGCAGCTCGTCTGGGATATGCTCGGCACCGAACTTGCCGTCAAGGACCCCATCACGGGCGAGATGATTTATCCCGGCAAGCAGGATTCCTCCGCATACGGCACGCTGCTCGGCGCGGGCAAGATCCAGCGCGAGACCTACCTTGAGCGTGCAGGCTTTGCCGACGGCAAACTGACCGTCACAGTCAAGGCCTTTACCGAAGGCAAGAAGGACGCAGCGGACACCGTCACCGTTGAATACGGCGGCGCGACCTACACGCTGGCGGCGGCTGACCTCGGCATCACCGCGACGACGCCGAAAATCAACTACCTCGGCCTGCCCATGACGCTCTATGTCAACTGCAAGGCAGACGACTTCTTCGCAAAGTACGACATCGACGGCGAGAACGACGCCGCGCGCGTCGTCTTTACAAACAGCGATGTGCTCACCGCGGTGGAGAACCTCGGCGACGCAGGCAGCATCAAGGTCATCAAAAATGACGACGGCACCTCGCAGATTCTGCTGGACGGCGTGAAGTACACCACCGATAAGTACGCGACCGCCTTCTACAGCTTCACGAAGGACGGCTGGACCAAGGCTGCGGGCGACGCATTCCTTGCAAACTTTGCCTACAGCACGAAGGACGGCTACACCGGCGCAAACTCGAACGGCGCGGTTCGCTACATCGTCCGCGAGACCGAGCAAGGCGGCAAAACCGTCAAAACGCTTCATATTTATTATACGCCTTATGCGTTCGGTCAGTATTTCGTCCGCACGCTGAAGTACCAGCCCACCTCGAAGGATACGAATTTCGTGACCATCGGCAGCTACGCGGCGGCGCAGGGCGAGAATCCGGCAGGCGAGAAGTCGAACTTCGTGGAGACCCTCGTCGGCACGACCACGCGCGTCACCTCCGCCACCGCTTCGGTCTCGAAGAAGAACGGCGAGGCGGCGCAGAGCGTCACCCTCGCGGGCGAGGCTGTGAAGTCGGGCGACTTCATGTTCTACTTCTACAATGAGGTGGACAACATCCTCACCGTCGCACAGAACGCGGGCGGCTTCCGCACCGGCAAACTGACCGGCGTTACCGCCTCCACCGAGAGCGTCCGCATCGACGGCAGCTCGAAGAAGATGGGCTTCAAGGGCGGCTTCAACGCGGCATATGCAACCTTCGCGGCAAACGAATCTGCCATTGCCGCCATCATCAAGTCCTATGAGAAGGACAAAAACAATGTCCGCTATGTCGAAGTGGACGGCAGAGTGGTCTTCCTCGAGGCGTACAGCGGCACATCGAGCACTGCATCGCATGACTTTGCCGTGGTCAGCACCGACCGCGCCCTGCTTGCCAAGCTGCTGAAGGTGGACGAGGACAAGCTGGATTACACCGCCGATTTCGTCCTGGACAAGAACGGCTATGTACAGCTTGCCATGCTCGACACCGCAAGCGGCACATGGAAGCTCGTCTCCGTCGATAAGATGGCGACCGGCTATGACGCCGATGCCGACGAGTACGCAAAGAGCGGCAGCCTCGGCACGCTGGCAACCTACACCGACATCGCAGGCTCGTCCTACACGAAGTATGCAGACTATGTCGCCCTGCGCGACGCGATTGGCAGAGGCGGTATCTTCGCCGTCACCGCCGAGAAGGACGGCGTGTACGACCTCGGCGAGGCAAAGGACGCCGTCAAGTACGCGACGGTGGACGCAGGCCTTGTCTTCTCGGACACGGCGGCAAAGACCAACCACATCAAGGCTGACCCCGATGCGAATGTTTCGCCCGCCCGCGTCACGCTGGACGGCGAGACCGTCATCGCCCTCGTGGACAAGAGCGGCAGAGTCGGCGTGCGCGTCGGCGTGCAGAAGTCCAAGTTCACGGTGACGGGCGCGGCGAAGTTCTATGCCGCCTCCTCGGATCTGATTGTTGCACAGTTTGACGCACCCGTCTTCGCAGGCGGCTATGCCGATGTCGAGGCGTGGGGCGAGAGCCGCGCACAGAACAGTGCCGAGACCTACTACGCACCGCTTGCGGATTCCACCCTCACGGTCGAGTCCGGCGGCGAGGATGTCAAGGAGAAGTACACCGTCACCCTGACGAATCTGCTTGACCTCCGCACGATGCAGGTCGTCGCCGAGAAGCGCTTCACCACCGATACGCTGCTGCGTCTCGACCTCGAAAAGGCACTGTATGCCGATGCGGCGGGCGTGGTCAGCCAGGCAAACATGAGCATTCTCGCCGCGTTCAGGGCGGCATGCCTCTTGAACGAGTCGAAGAACGGCATGGTCGAGATCAAGGCGTCCGACCTGACCTTCACCGACGCGGATACCGTCCGCGTAAACGGCGGCGCGCTGACGCTGCCCGATGCGCTGGCATCCGTGCTCGCCAAGGTCGTCACGGTGAACGCAACCGGACTTGACGCCGACAAGTATGACTTCACGCGCATGGCGCTGAATCACGCTTACAGCGAGAACGGCTTCGGCTCCACCGAGGTTGAGATCCGCGACGGCTTCTCCGGCTATGATTATCCCTTCGACGCCTCGGTGACGAATGAGATTAACGAGCCTGTCGCAGGCGTGCTGGACCAGTTCATCCTGGATACGGCGGGCATGGAGATTCTCGTGCCGCTGGCAGACAGCGATGACTACGAAGGCGCGGCATCCGTCACGATGATGCTGATGATCGTGGCAGAGTATGACGACAACGCAGGTGCGCTCACGCTGAACGTCGCCCGCGTCCTCATGCCGTACGCAGGCTGAACCGCAGCATAACGCGAAAGCAAAGCAAAAGCCCACAGCGAAAGCTCCCCCTCGGGGGAGCTTTTTGCGTTTGGCGTGGGGGGGGAAGAGAACGCAAGGGGGAAGAAGAAGAGAACGCAAGGGGCGCTTTTTGTAAAAAGCCCCCCTTGACCCCGCAAAAACTTTTAATAAAGGAAGAATATCGCCCCCTTGCGCAAACTATATTCGCCTCCCTTGTGCAAAGGGTGAGGTGTACGAGACGCGATGCGTCTCGCGGAGTTTTTCTTCGTCGGCTGAACACCGACGATTTCGCAAGCGAAACCGAAAAACATCCTGAGGCGTAGCCGACGGAGGGAGAGATAACGCAACGCACAAACGGACCGTCGAGGACGCCGGTCCCTACAGATTGGCGGAAAATCCCCACCCAACCGTAGGGCGCCGTCTGTCTCCCGCCCCTTGCGCAAACTATTTTCGCCTCCCTTGTGCAAAGGGAGGTGTCGGCGGAGCCGACGGAGGGATTGTTACAGAGCAAAAAAAGAATG
>CAKSLU010000029.1 GCA_934474225.1 uncultured Eubacteriales bacterium
GGCGTCATCTCGATGATTGACAACGGGCGCAACGACGAGAAGATCATCGCCATCCCGTTCAGCGACCCGACCTACAATCAGTACAAGAGCATCGACGAGCTGCCGGCACACACCTTTGACGAGATGCGGCACTTCTTCAGCGTCTACAAGGCGCTGGAGAACAAGGAGACCGCCGTCAACGAGGTGCGCGGTCCCGAAGAGGCGGTCAAGATTATCTCGGACGCCATCACCCGCTACATCGATACATTCTGCAAATAAAAAGGAGAACCCATGACTTATATCGCCCTTCTCGGTCTCGGCGTCGTCGGCAGAGGCACGCTCGACCTGCTCGAAAACAACCGCGACCTGCTGGCGTCCCGCCTCGGCGGCGACATCGAGGTCAAATACATCCTCGATCTGCGCGATTTCCCGGGCACGCCGTTTGCAGACAAGGTCGTGCACGACTTTGATGTTATCCTGCGCGACCCCGAGGTGACGCTCATCGCCGAAATGATGGGCGGCGCGCATCCTGCCTATGATTATACAAAAGCCGCCCTTGCGGCGGGCAAGAGCGTGGTCACCTCCAACAAGGAGGTCGTCGCCACCTTCGGCGAAGAACTTTTGCAGATCGCAAAGGCAAACGGCGTGACCTATGCGTTTGAAGCGAGCGTCGGCGGCGGCATTCCGATTGTGCGCCCGCTGGCAAACGACTTTTTGTCGGGCGAGGTCACCGGCATCTTCGGCATCCTGAACGGCACGACCAACTATATCCTCACCGAAATGACCGGTGGAGGGCGCGGCTTTGCCGACGCCCTTGCGGATGCGCAGGCGAAGGGCTACGCCGAGAAGGACCCCACCGCGGATGTGGACGGCATCGACACCTGCCGCAAAATCTGCATCCTCACCGGCATTGCCACCGGTGTGCTGCCCGACGCCAAGGCGGTGCGCACCGAGGGCATCCGCGGCATTGACAAGGACGATGTCGCCCTGCTTGCAAAGCACGGCTATGCCGTCAAGCTGCTCGGCAGCATGCAGCGCGCGGGCGACCTGCCCTGCTGCCTGGTTGCGCCCTTCGTCTGCCCGGACGCAAGCCCGCTTGCCCATGTCAATGATGTGTTCAACGGCATCATGGTGCGCGGCGCAGCGCTCGGCGACACGATGTTCTACGGCAGAGGCGCAGGTGCGGCGCCGACCGCCAGCGCCGTGGTGACCGACATCGTCGCCACCCTGCGCGACGGCGCGGGCAGCTTTGCGCCCGCCTTTGCGGCGGCGACCGCAGACAGCTGTGCGCCTTCCGCCGCGTTCACCTGCCGCCGCTATGCCCGCTCCGCCCTCTCCGCGGCGGCACTCACGGACAAGCTCGGCGAACTGACTGCGCTGGACGGCGGCGCATACATCACCGCGCGCGCCTTCACCGAGGCAGAGTTTGACGCCCTCGCCCCCACGCTCGGGCTGATCTCCACCCTGCGCGTGCTGTAAATCGAAAAGAGAAAACAGGCAGAAGTCCGGGATGGATTTCTGCCTGTTTTTTGTATGGGTGCAGCAACGGCGGGAGCGAGCCCCCGCCCTACGGGATTGTGCACGGTTGCGGCTGCTCCGTAGGGGCGACTGCCGAATCGCCCGTTTTTGCGTTGTGCGAACGGACCTCCCCAGACGCCGGTCCCTACAGGGTTAGTGCGTCCTTCGGCTCCCCTGTGTAAGGGGAGCTGGCGTGGAACACGCCTGAGGGGTTGTACCGTGGCTCTGCAACAATCCCTCCGGTGCTTCGCCTCAGGATGTTTTTCGGTTTCGCTTGCGAAATCGTCGGTGTTCAGCCGACGAAGAAAAACTCCGCGAGACGCATCGCGTCTCGTACACCTCACCCTTTGCACAAGGGAGGCATAGTTAGAGCGCATCACCGCTGCCGCATATACTGCTATCGAGCGAGTGCTCAAAACCCATATGCGCATCAAATGCGATGCCGAAAGGTTTATCATGTATCTGACCGATATACGCGGATTTACCGCAGAGGAGGGCGTGCGCCTGTATCGGTTTGACAAAGCCGATACAGAGGCGGCGGCGCGACGGCTTGCCGTCTCCGGGCGGCTGCCCGCCCTCTTTGCGCTGTGCGGCGACGACCTCATCGTGGGCGCGGCAGACGCAGCGGCGGGCGCGCCGCCCTCGCCGCTCTGCAAATTCACCATCCACGGCATGGGACTGTGCGGCGACCGTGGGCTGACGCTCTACTTTGCGCGATTCTGCGCGAAGTACGACATCGCCCCGCTGTTTGTCACCCTCTCCGACATGGCGCTCTCCTTTTTCGCAGACGCCGCGCGGCGGGACTTCATCCTGGACGCGCTTTGTGCATACTTCCCCATCTGGACATAAAACGCATCGTGTGCCGCGCAGATTTCGCCCGCGCGCGCCGTTACTGCCGCCATGTTGACAAACAGCAGCAGGCAGATGACCGTGTCCGACAGCGTCCAGACCGCCGCAGGCGCGGCAATCGCGCCGCAGAGCTGCGACAGGCAGTAGGCGACGAGAAACGCGCCTTGATACCGCGCGCCGCGCGCAAAATAGCGCAGCGATTCCATGCCGTAATAGCCGTATGCCACGATCGTTGCAAACGCAAAGAGCAGCACAAAGGCGAACATCAGCGGCGCTGCGCCGTCCCCAAACACGGTTGCAAACGCCGCCGTGCACAGGCGGACGCCCGCCGCGCCGTAGGCGGCGAGGTCGTCGCCGAGCGCGGTCAAAATCGCGAGCGCGGTGAGCGTGCAGAGCAGCACTGTGTCGCAGAACACCTCAAATATGCCGAACAGTCCCTGCCTTGCGGGGACTGTTTCTTTTGACGCCGCATGCGCTGCCGCAGCCGTGCCGCAGCCCGCCTCGTTGGAGAACAGCCCCTTGACGATACCCTGCCGCAGTGCGGGGGACAGAAGAAAGCCGACAAGCCCGCCGGATGCCGCCGCGGGGCGGAACGCGCCCGCGAAGACAGCACCGAGCGCGGCGGGGAGATTTGCCGCGTTTGCGGCAATGACGGCGACGCTCGCCGCGATGTAACCGACCGCCATCACCGGCACCAGCACGGCGGACAAGCCGAAGAGGTCAATACCGAAGAAAAAAACCACCGCGGCGGCAAGCGAAATCGCAATCCCGGTGGTAAGCGGCGCAACGCCCAGCCCCGCCGCCGCCTCGGCAATGGCGCTGCTCTGAATCACGCCGCCGACCGCCACGCTGTCAAACACGAGCAGCCCGGCAAACAGCGCCGCCGCCCCGCGCCCGAGCGCCGCGCGGATATAGTACGGCGCGCCGCCGACGGTTTTGCCGCAGTGCGTCTCGCGGTGAAGCATGCCGAGGATGATTTCGGCATATTTGAGCGCCATGGTGACAAACGCCCCCACCCACATCCAGAAAACCGCGCCCGCACCCCCGAGCGTGAGCGCCACGGCAACCCCCGAGATGTTCCCCACCCCCACCGTGCCGCCGAGCGACAACAGCATCTGTCCGGCCCCCCCGCGCGGCATGGCGCGCAGCGTGCGAAGCGGATGCACAAGATAAAAAGCGCGGAATCGCGCCGTGAACGCCGCGCCTGCCGCGAGCACGAGCAGAGCGGCGGCAATCGACAAAAAATATTGGTTGACCCCGTCAAGTGCTAAAATCAGACCGTTCATAGGTGACACCCTCCGCGGCAAATATATGCCGCAGGGCAGCCGCCGATACCCCCTTCAAGGGGCAAAATCATGATGTTATGTGAAGTTTTTGCGAAATTTTCATTTTTTTCAGAAAAGGACTTGATTTTTCAATTTTCTATGATACAATATACCATAGTTAGCACTCAGGACGATTGAGTGCTAAACTTCAAACAAAAATTTGCCCGTCAAGGGCTTTATGCATGGAGGTACATCATGACACTCAAACCCCTTTCCGACCGTGTGGTCGTCAAGATGGTTGAACTGGAGGAAACCACCAAGAGCGGGATCATTCTTCCCGGCAATGCAAAGGAAAAGCCGCAGGTTGCGGAGGTCGTCGCCGTGGGTCCCGGCGGCAAGGTAGACGGCAATGATGTCACAATGACCGTTAAAGTCGGCGACAGAGTCATCACCAGCAAGTATTCGGGCACCGAAGTGAAGCTCGGAAGCGACGAATATGTCATCGTAAGACAGGGCGACATTCTCGCCACCATTGACTAAGGAGGTAAGCGACAATGGCTAAGGATATTTACTACGGTATTGAAGCAAGAGACGCGCTGGTTCGCGGCGTGGATAAACTCGCAAACACAGTCAAGATCACGCTCGGCCCCAAGGGCAGAAATGTGGTGCTTGACAAGAAGTACGGCACGCCCCTGATCACCAACGACGGCGTGACGATTGCAAAGGAAATCGAACTGGAGAACGCAGCCGAGAACATCGGCGCGCAGCTCGTCAAGGAAGTCTCCGCGAAGACGAACGACGCGGCAGGCGACGGCACGACGACCGCTACCCTGCTGGCGCAAGCGATGATTCACGAGGGCATGAAGAATGTCACCGCGGGCGCAAACCCGATGGTGCTCCGCAAGGGCATTTCCAAGGCGGTTGACAAGGCGGTTGAGACGCTGGTTGCCAACTCGAAAAAGGTCAACGGCTCGTCCGACATCGCGCGCGTCGGCACCATTTCGTCCGGCGACGAGCTGATCGGCAAGCTGATTGCAGACGCGATGGAGAAGGTCACGGCAGACGGTGTGATCACCGTGGAGGAATCCAAGTCGGCTGAGACCTACTGCGAGGTTGTCGAAGGCATGCAGTTTGACCGCGGCTATCTCTCGCCCTACATGGCAACCGACACCGACAAGATGGAAGCGGTGCTCGACGACGCCTATGTGCTGATTACGGATAAGAAGATCTCCAACATTCAGGAGATCCTGCCCCTGCTCGAGCAAATCGTGCAGGCGGGCAAGAAGCTGCTCATCATCGCAGAGGATGTTGAGGGCGAAGCGCTCACCACGCTGGTGCTCAACCGTCTGCGCGGCACATTCACCTGCGTTGCGGTCAAGGCGCCCGGCTTCGGCGACAGACGCAAGGAGATGCTGCAGGATATCGCAGTTCTGACCGGCGGCGAAGTCATCACTTCCGACCTCGGCCTCGAACTCAAGGACGCAACCGTTGCACAGCTCGGCAGAGCACGCCAGGTCAAGGTCAACAAGGAAAAGACCATCATTGTGGACGGCGCAGGTGCAAAGGATGCGATTGCGGCAAGAGTAGCGCAGATTCGCAGTGAGCTTGCGGCATCGACCTCCGAATTTGACAAGGAGAAGCTCTCCGAGCGTCTTGCAAAGCTGGCAGGCGGCGTTGCCGTCATCAAGGTCGGCGCTGCAACCGAAGTCGAGATGAAGGAGAAGAAGCTCCGCATCGAGGATGCGCTCAACGCAACCAAGGCTGCCGTTGAGGAAGGCATCGTCGCAGGCGGCGGCACGGCGTATATCAACGTCATCCCCGCTGTTGCAAAGCTGGCGGACGAGACCGAGGGCGACGAGCGCATCGGCGTCAAGCTGATTCTCAAGGCACTCGAAGCACCGCTGCATCAGATTGCGGAGAACGCAGGTCATGACGGCGCAGTCGTTGTCGACAAGGTGAAGAACAGCGGCAAGACCGGCTACGGCTTCGACGCTTACAACGAAGTCTATGTTGACATGATGGATGCAGGCATCGTTGACCCGACCAAGGTGACGAGAAGCGCCCTGCAGAACGCAGCGTCCATCGCCTCCACGGTGCTCACCACCGAGGCGGTCGTCGCCAACCAGCCCGAACCCGAACCGGCAGTTCCCGCAGCCGGCGGCATGGGCGGCATGTATTAAGAGATGCCGCAATAGAACAACGCGGTTATCAAAAGCAGCACATGGCAGAAAAACTGTCATGCGCTGCTTTGTTTTATGTTTATGCTTGCATTTTTTTGAAAGCCATGGTATACTGAAGTTGCGACACAACCGAACAACCTTTCTTCGTAGAGAACCGTTATTTCAGCAAAAACGGTGTCTCTCTTTTTGGCGTTCTCTATAAGGGAAAGGCGGAAAGTTGTGTCGCAGCAAGTGGGGGCATACGTTTTTCGTGCGTAGTCTCTACGGCTGCGCACTTTTTATTTTTGCTATATTTGAAAGGGATGCAATCATGAAAAAAACGTGCAAATTTCTTTTGTTTCTTCTGCCGCTTATGCTTTGTTTCTGCCTCGGTGCAAGCGCGGCATCTTCCGGAGGCACATGCGGTACAGCGGTAACATGGCGCTTTGATGACACAGACGGCTGCATGTACATATCCGGAAGCGGAAAGATGACCAACTACAGCAGCAATCTGCTCGCGCCATGGACATCACTGCGTGCCTATATCAAATCCGTTACGATTGAAAACGGCGTTGAAAGCATTGGCAGCAATGCTTTCTTGGGCTGCAGTAATTTAATGAATGTAACACTTCCGGATTCCGTTGTGTCGATTGGAATGGCGGCGTTCAAGAGCTGCACTGCGCTGCCTGCTATTTCGATTGGCGCCGGAACGCAGCAGATTGGCGCCGATGCTTTTTACGGTTGCGTAATGCTGAAAAGCATTTCTCTGCCATCAAGCATGACTTTCCTTGGAGAGAGCGCCTTTTATGGTTGTACGCAGCTGACAAGCATTCAAATCCCGGATGGCATTCAGAGCATTTTGGGGGAAACCTTTAAGAACTGCTATAAACTGCAATCTGTCATACTTCCGAGCAGCGTGTCCAGCATTGGAGCATGGGCATTTAATTCATGCACCAGCCTTTCGGAAATCGACATACCGCAAAAGGTAACTTCCATCGACTCTTTTGCATTTAAGGGATGCAGCAATCTTGCAAACGTCACCATTCCCGCCGGTGTCACAGACATTTCCGGATTTGTTTTTTCAGACTGCGTAGGCTTGGAAAGCATTACAATCCTGAATCGATATTGCAGTATCGGAAGCATTCCGCAGACGGCAACCATATGCGGCTATTCCGGTTCAACAGCACAAACTTATGCTTATCAAAACAATCATAAGTTCGTTGCAATCGATGTTCACCAGCACAACTATTCTGCAGAATGGACAATCGATATTGCGCCTACTTGTACAGAAAGCGGCGAGAAGTCCCTACACTGCCTCACCTGTGAGAGCCGCACAAGTGTAACCGCTATTCCGGCAACCGGGCATCGCTTCGGCGATTGGATGATTGTTGAAGAAGCAGGCATCGATCGTCCGGGAAAGGTTCTGCGAACCTGCAAAGTATGTTACGCAGAAGAAACTGCAACAACCAGCTGTCGTTCTCGCGGGGACGCAGACGGCGACGGAATCATAACCGTCAAGGATGCTCTGTTGACCCTGCATACGCTTATGTGTGCTGAAGAATCCAATGATTATATGGACATGGACGGAAACGGTGTTCTAACATTGTCGGATGTGATTATGATTCTAAAAGCCATTTCTTGACGCATGTCCCGGACATGCTGTCCAGACTTTGAATTGAGACAAAAAAGCCCTGCGTTTGTCAACGCCGGGCTTTTTTGCCTCAATTATCGCAAACCGGTCTGCCGCTTGCATTTTCTTTGCAAATAGTCGCCTTGGTCTTACCATTCACACCTGTGCCTCCTGCTGCTTTTCAAATTCCACTGCTACATCTGCGAGCAGCTTGCGGGTGGGCAGATGCTGCGGCCGGGCTTTTTCGTATTTGCCGCACTACAGGCGGTCGGATGTCTTTCTGCCGGATGCGGTATACACGACATTATAATAATAGTCCTCGTTCCAATCATGGTAGAATTGCTTTGTGCTCATCGTTGCAAACAAATCGGAGATGGAGATATGCTGCGGGCAGCCGTCCGTGCAATAGCGGCAGACGCATAAAGTCGAAGCCGAAATTCTTTTTGATGCCGTCCATGTCGAATACTCCTTCCGTATCATTGTCAATTTCATTGTATCACTGCGTACAAAAAACCAATCGGAAACTTCGTCATGCAAATTTTCGTTCTGTCCCGATTATCGGACAGATAAAATGCTACAATGCAGGTGTAGGGAGGGATGCATATGATTGTGACAAGAGCGATTCGCAAGCGCGCCGCGGACATCGTGCGGCAGTACGGCACGCGCGACCCGTTTGCGCTTGCGCGCGAAATGCACATCGAGCTGCTGGTGCGGGAACTCGGCACACTGAAGGGCTTTTACAAGGATGTGTACGGCACGCCGTTCATTTTCCTGTCGCGCCGTCTGACGCGCGGCGAGGCAAGGCTGGTCTGCGCACATGAGCTTGGGCATCATCTGCTGCACCGGCAATTTGCGGCGTTCGGCTTTGAGAAGGTGTCGGTATTTTCGCCCGCGTCCCGGCGCGAATACGAAGCGAACCTGTTTGCGGCGGAGCTGCTGCTGGATACGAAAGAGGTGTTTGACGCCGCGCGGGCGGGCTACACGGCGACGCAGATTGCGGCGGCGCTCGGTGCGGATGTACGCCTGGTGGATCTGAAACTCGCAGCAATGGGGCTTTCGGAAAAATAATCGTAAAAATTGCACTTTCCTCTTCTCCGCGCCGCGAAAATGTGGTAAGATAGAGGAGATAAGGACGGTGACTTTCCGATGAACCAAACGCTGAGCGCCCCCGCCCAAAGCAAACTGCCGACGCAGTTTGCCGCCGGCTGGAACAGCCTCACATACCCTGCCGAAAACGGCACCCGGCTGCTGTATCAGCTCTACATACCGAAAAACTACGATTCCGCACGGCGCTACCCGCTGATTCTCTACATGCACAGCGCGGGCGTCCGCTGCGACGACAACTCGCATATTTACACGGGCGAGGCAAAGTTCCTGCGCAACCTGGAGTGCGGCGCATACCGCGACGATGTGCTGGTACTGGCTCCCTGCTGCCCGAAGACCGACAAGTGGGTGGATGTCGAGCGCTGGAACTGCCTCGAATTTGACGCGGCAGCCCTGCCGCAGAGCCGCCGCATGGCAGCAGCTGTCGAGCTGTTTGCCGACGCGCTTGCAAATCTGCCCATAGACCGCACGCGCCTGTCGCTCTACGGCATGTCGATGGGCGGCTTTGCCGTTTGGGACATCCTCGCGCGCTATCCGCACACCTTTGCCGCCGCCATCGTCGCGGCAGGCTGCGGCTCGCCGTCGAGCGCGGCGGCGATGGCGGATGTGCCGGTGCAAATTTTCCACGGTACGGCGGACGGCGCCGTCCCGTTTGAAAGCGCGGTGCGGATGCGCGATGCGCTGATCGCCGCAGGCTGCTCCGAGGTCAAATTCACCGCCTTCGGCGGCGCAGGGCACGGCATCTGGGTGCGCACCGCCGACACCGACGGGCTGTACGACTGGCTGTTCCGCCAGAGACGAAAGGAGCAAGACGCATGAAACTTGCGATCCTGGACGCCGCCACGCTCGGCGAGGGGCTGGATTTCAGCGTGCTCGACCGTTTCGGCGGAGTGGTGCGCTATGAAAACAGCACACCGGACGAAGTCCGCGCGCGCATGGCGGACGCCGACATTCTGCTCATCAACAAAATCAAAATCAATGCGGACAACCTTGCCGCAGCAAAGCACCTCCGCTTGATTTGCATTTTTGCCACCGGCTACGACAATGTGGACATCGCCGCCTGCCGTGCGGCGGGCGTGGCGGTCTGCAATGTCAAGGGCTATTCCACGCACAGCGTCGCGCAGCTCACGGTGCTGATGGCGCTGACGCTCATCGAAAGGCTCGGCACCTACACGGCTGCCGTCACAAGCGGCGAATACCAAAAAAGCGGCATTGCCAACAAGCTCTCGCCCATCTACCACGAGCTGTGCGGCAAGACCTGGGGCATCGTCGGCGCAGGCGCGATTGGTTCGCAGGTGGCGCGCGTTGCCGAGGCATTCGGCTGCCGCGTGCTCGCCTACAAGCGCACGCCGACCGACGCATTCTGCTGCGTGCCGCTCGACGAGCTGCTTGAAAAGTCCGACATCGTTTCGCTGCACACACCGCTGAATGACGGCACGCGCGGGCTGATCGGCGCGCGGGAACTTGCGCGGATGAAGCAGGATGCCATTCTCATCAATGTGGCGCGCGGCGCGGTCACGGATGAGGCGGCGGTTGCCGACGCGGTGCTGTCCGGCAGGCTCGGCGGCTTTGCCTGCGATGTCTATTCGACCGAGCCGTTTGGCGACGGGCATCCGTTTGCGCGCCTCGTCGGGCGCGAGAATGTCCTGCTCACGCCGCACATGGCGTGGGGCGCGCTGGAGGCGCGCATCCGCTGCCTCGACGAGGTTGTCAAAAATATGGACGCATTTTTCGGCGGCGAAATCCGCTGTCGTGTGGATTTGTAAGGAGGAGCTATGCTGAACGACGATTTTATCACCCTGACCATTGCAAAGCAGAAGAATATCGCACTGATTGCGCACGACTCCAAGAAGGCGGAGATGATCGACTGGTGCCGCCAAAACCGCGAGATTCTCTCGCATCATTTTCTCTGCGGCACGGGCACGACCGCGCGCATGGTGACCGACGCCACAGACCTGCCGGTCAAGGGCTACAACAGCGGTCCGCTCGGCGGCGACCAGCAGATTGGCGCAAAGATTGTGGAGGGGCGCATCGACCTCGTCATTTTCTTCTCCGACCCGCTGACCGCACAGCCGCACGACCCGGATGTCAAGGCGCTCTTGCGCATCGCGCAGGTGTACGACATCCCGATTGCCAACAACCGCGCAACCGCGGACTTCATCCTCCAGTCAAAGCTGATGAACGAGGAATATGAGCACACCGTCATCAACTTCTCCAAGAATATTCAGACACGCGCAAAGGAACTGAAATGAACATCATCAATTTTGAATGTGATTACACCGAGGGCGCGCACCCGCGCATTCTCGAGCGGCTGATTGCCACCAACCTTGAGCAAACCAGCGGCTACGGAAACGACCCCTACTGTGCCGCCGCACACGAAAAAATCAAGGCGGCATGCGGCACGCCGGACGCCGATGTGCATTTTCTCGTCGGCGGCACGCAGACCAACACCACCGTGCTCTCCGCCATTCTCCGCCCCTATCAGGGCGCGATTTCGGCGGAGGAGGGGCACATCGCCGTGCACGAGACCGGCGCCATTGAGGCAACCGGGCACAAGGTGCTCACCCTGCCCTGCAAAGACGGCAAAATCACGGCGGCGCAGATCGACGCCTATGTCGAGGCGCACTACACCAGCGGCACAAGCGAGCATACCGTGCAGCCCGGCGCGGTCTATCTGACCTTCCCCACCGAGTGCGGCACGATTTACACAAAGGACGAACTCACCGCCATCCGCCGCGTCTGCGACAAGTGGAACCTTCCCATCTTTCTGGACGGCGCGCGCCTCGGCTACGGCCTTGCCGACCCGCGCTGCGACCTCACGCTGCCCGAGCTTGCCGCGCTCTGCGATGTTTTCTACATCGGCGGCACCAAGTGCGGTGCGTTCTTCGGCGAAGCAGTCGTCATCCGAAACGATGCGTTCAAAAAGGATTTCCGCTACTTTATCAAGCGGCACGGCGGCATGTTCGCCAAAGGGCGGCTGCTCGGCATCCAGTTTGACACGCTGTTTACAGACGGGCTGTATTTTGACATCTGCCGGGGCGCCGTCACCGAAGCGCTCCGCATCCGCACGGCGTTTGCCGCGCGCGGCATCGCCTTCTTCGGCAATTCGATGACCAATCAGCAGTTCCCCATCCTCACCGAGGCGCAGCACGCCTATTTCAAGGCGGCAGGCTATCTGCCCGAGTACTGGGGTCCCGCCGCAGACGGCAAAAAGATTGTCCGCTTCTGCACCAGCTGGGCGACAAAGCCGGAAAATGTGGATAAGCTCATTGCCGACATTGAAAGAATGCCGGTTTAACTCACAGCGTGGGGAAGACGCATCGCATACCCTCGCCTTTTTCATCCCCCACACATAAAAAAAGCACCCCCGAGGGGGTGCTTTTTTGATTTTGGTTTGCGGGATTACTTGACGAAGTAAGCCTTAGCCATGTCGCAGTAGTGCATGATGGCATAGCAGAGAACCTTCAGCGTCTCAGGGTTGCCTGCCTTCTGCTTCGATGTGCAGTAGTACTCCAGACCGTCAATCGTGTAGGTCGGCAGTACGCGCGACTGTGCATCCGTGCCGTAACCGCTGTAGACATCCAGCGTCAGTTTCTGTCTCAGGTCTACCGCCGAAATCTCGTTGATTTCAACCAGCGGTTTGCTGCCGCTCATATCCCACTTCGCATACGGTACCGCAACTTCCTGTGCCGTGCCGAATGCATCCGTGTATGCAACAACTGCCGTCAGATTCGTGTAATCCGTCGATGCGCCCGTTGCAGGCGTCAGCGTGATCTTGAAGCGGACCTTATCCAGCAGCTCTGCCGACATGCCGATGCCTCTGAACTGAGCGGTTTCGCCCTCATTCAGCGTACCCTTGGCAAATGTACCTGCCATCTCCGTGCCCGCATAGTCTGCGACGCTCGTGCGAATCAGGCTTGCGTCAAGGTCTGCATTGACCAGCGCATCCGTCGCATAACCGAAGTTGCTCTGTGCCAGTGCGCCGTAGTTCAGGATGGCCACGATGAGTGCCTTGTAGGCTTCATCCGTGCTTCTCGAATATCTGGTGTACAGCATATTCTTGATGCTCTGGTTGGTGAAGGTACGATAGTCTACCGTGCCGTCTGCCTTCACGCCGTAGAAGGTGATCTCCAGCAGGTTGCCCATGCAGGTTGCCGGGATACCGTCGATGACATAGACGATTCTGCCGTTGCTGTCCAGCGTCTTGTCCGTCAGGACAAAGCGTCTTGCCTGCGGGTCTGCATCCGCTGCGTCAATCTTATTGCCGTTCGGATCCAGCAGGTCGATGACCGCATAGAAGTCTGCATACGCATACTTCTGCGTTGCCATGAACTTAAGGAGAATCGAGGAGTCAATCTCCAGGCTGTTCGTTGCCGAAATGTTCGTCGAGCCAACCGCAGTGGCTGCCGTCGGGCGGACGATTGCCTTCACGCCCTCTGCCGGAGTAAATGCAACGACAGGGTCGGTCACAATAGCGCCGTCTCTGCGTGCATATCTGCCCGTGACATCCAGCGTGTACGCACCGCCGATGGTGATGCCGCTGTAGTCACCTGCGAGGTAAACCGTCGTCTTCGGCTCGACGGTCTCCGTCGTGCCTGCAACAATCGTGATGGTCTCCAGTGCCTTTGCTGCATCGAATGCTGCCTGTACCGTCGTGTAGCCAACATTGCCGATGTAGGCAACATTGTCTGCCGGTTCGGGCGTCAAAGCATGCAAATGCGTGAACTTTTCCGCGACTTGCGGAAAAGACGCCGTCTTCTCTGCCGCTTTGCTGTAGTTCAGCACCGCGTCGCCCGTGTGCGTCACCTGCGCCTTGGCGTAGCTCGACCATGCAAACCGACCGATTGTGCCGTCGTACCAATCCAGCGTGAGCCCGCCGAGCGTTGCACTGTTGGTCGTGCCGTACAGATTGGTGATGGAGGCATCGCCGCTTAGTTCAATCTTCACATTGCCCGTCGCGGTGAAGGGATTGTTCTCGCTCGTATTGACCGGTGCAAAATACAGCGTGCTGACTTTGGCGTCGCCGCTGATGCGGATAGTCGCATCGCCGTTGTAAACCGGCTCGGTGACCTGTCTCGAATATGCGGCGATGACATAATGGCTGCCGCTCTTGATGGTGATGTCGACCGGTGCATCCGACTTTGCAGGGGGCTTTGTGCCGTTTGAAAGAATCCCTTGCCCTGCCTGGTAGCCGCCGATGATATCGAAACCGTTGGCGAACGAAGTCCCGGCAAAGCCTGCATCCGTGCTGCGCATCGTCACGCCGGTATCCATGACAAGCGGATTGTGCTGTGCCACGATGCAGTAATACTTGCCGGTCAAGCGGAAATTGATGTCTCTGAAAATCGTCTTGCCCGTGCAGACAAAGCGCGCGCCTGCTGAAATCAGCGCCGCCCCGGCATCGCGATAATCCTCATCGTAGAAAACGCTGGTCAGCGTCACGGAGCCGGTGTAATTCTTCTTATAAACAAAGGTTTGCGCCTGCTTGAATTCGCCGCAAATGACGATGGTGCAATCTTTAGACAAATCCAGCGCATCATAGGCAGCCGTCAGCGTGCCGAGCGCCTTGTCCGGCGAAGAACCGTCGCCGAGTTTCGACCCGCCGAGGTAAACCACCGTTTCGCTCTTCACCACCGTCCCGCGCGTGAACTGTTCCGCAATCTGCGGGAAGGATGCTGTTTTTTCCGCCGCCTTGCTGTAGTTCAGCACGGCATCGCCCGTGTGCGTCACCTGCGCCTTGGCATAACTCGACCATGCAAACCGACCGATTGTGCCGTCGTACCAATCCAGTGTAAGCCCGCCGAGTGTTGCGCTGTTTGTCGTGCCGTACAGGTTGGTGATGGATGCATCGCCGCTTAGTTCAATCTTCACATTGCCCGTCGCGGTGAAGGGATTGTTCTCGCTCGTATTGACCGGTGCAAAATACAGCGTGCCGACTTTGGCGTCGCCGCTGATGCGGATAGTCGCATCGCCGTTGTAAACCGGTTCGGTGACCTGTCTTGAATATGCGGCGATGACATAGTGACTGCCGCTCTTGATGGTGATGTCAACAGGCACATCCGACTTTATAGGGGGCTTTGTGCCGTTTGAAAGAATCCCTTGCCCTGCCTGGTAGCCGCCGATGATGTCGAAACCGTTGGCGAACGAAGTCCCGGCAAAGCCTGCATCCGTGCTGCGCATCGTCACGCCGGTATCCATGACGAGCGGATTATGCTGCGCTACGATGCAATAGTACTTGCCGGTCAGGCGGAAATCAATATCCTTGAAAATCGTCTTGCCCGTGCAGACAAAGCGCGCACCCGCCGAGATCAGTGCCGCCCCGGCATCGCGATAATCCTCGTCGTAGAAAACACTGGTCAGCGTCACGGAGCCGGTGTAATTTTTCTTATAAACAAAGGTTTGTGCCTGTTTGAATTCGCCGCAGATGACGATGGTGCAGTCCTTAGACAGATCCAACGCATCATAGGCAGCCGTCAGTGTGCCGAGCGCCTTGTCCGGCGAAGAACCGTCGCCGCGTTTTGTCCCGCCGAGGTAGACCACCGTTTCGCTCTTTACCACCGTCCCGCGCGTGAACTTTTTCGCAATCTGCGGGAAGGATGCCGTTTTCTCCGCCGCCTTGCTGTAGTTCAGCACCGCGTCGCCCGTGTGCGTCACCTGCGCCTTGGCATAGCTCGACCATGCAAACTGACCGATTGTGCCGTCATGCCAATCCAGCGTAAGCCCGCCGAGTGTTGCGCTGTTGGTCGTACCGTACAGGTTGGTGATGGATGCACCGCCGCGCAGTTCAATTTTCACATTGCCCGTCGCGGTGAAGGGATTGTTCTCGCTCGTATTGACCGGTGCAAAATAGAGCGTGCCGACTTTGGCGTCGCCGCTGATGCGGATGGTTGCATCGCCGTTGTAAACCGGCTCGGTGACCTGTCTCGAATATGCGGCGATGACATAATGGCTGCCGCTCTTTATGGTGATGTCGACAGGCGCATCCGACGTTTCCGGCGGCTCTTCCCCGGCATAGAGCGTGCTCTGCCCTGCCTGATAGCCGCCGATGATGTCAAAGCCATTGGCAAACGAGGTGCCGACAAAGTCTGCATCCGTACTGCACATCGTGACGCCGGTATCCATGACAAGCGGATTATGCTGCGCTACGATGCAATAGTACTTGCCGGTCAAACGAAAGTCAACATCCTTGAAAATCGTTTTGCCGTTGCAGACAAAGCGCGCGCCGGGCGTGACAATAGCCGCGCCGCTCCCTCGGTAGTCCACGCCGCCGTAGACTGAGGTCAGCGTGACCGAACCGGTATAGTCCGCCGTATACGCGAAGCTTTTCTTTTGCGTAAATTCACCGCAAATGACAATGGTGCAATCCTTGGACAAATCCAGGGCATCAAACGCCGCCGTCAAATTGTTGACTGCCTTATCCGGCGCGGAGCCGTCGCCGAGGTGTGTCCCGCCGAGGTAGACCACACTTGCGTTTTCCAACTTTACGGTTTCATCCGACTTTGGCGTGGTGCTTACATTCTGGTTGAATGCAATCGCGTCAAGGTCTGCCTCCGCACATCTCGTGCGCTCGATGACCGCCTCGACATTCTTCATATAGAGAACCTTGCCGTCATAAGCGAGGTCAACCGTGTTGACATCCTTGTCAAGTACCACCGGAATGTATGTCACATCCACGCCGGTTTTCGTCAGCGCGCCGGTCTTGTAGAACGGCACCGTGTCAAAGCTCTCGCCGTTGACGGTGATTTTTGCATCCACAATGGCGTTTGACGGGTTAGCAAAGGTGCACTTCAACAGCACTTCGCGCGCGGACTTGCCGTCCACCGTGATGCGCACGCTGTTTTCATACTTGCCCTCTGCATTGAGGATGGTACCGACCGTCGCCGCCTCCATCGGCAGCGTGACCTGCATGCCGGACGGTGTGGTTTCTTCCAGGCGATAGAGCGTCAGCTCGTCCGCGATTGCGTAGCAGGTCGAATCGCAGGCAGGCAGCATGAGACCGATTTGCATGGTTGCGGAAGTCGCGCGGAACACAAGGTCGCGCTTGACAAATTCGGTTTCCGCTGCAATTGAAGCCGTCTGTACATTGCCAGATGCGCCCTTGGCGAAGAGATAGGCAGTTGCATCCTTGGAGGAGAGCGCATAGGCATCGAGACGGTAAGTCGCGCCGACCTTCAGACCGCTCACGGTCTGATAAGCGCCGCTCTCGGCGTTCGGACTGCCGACAATCTTCAGCGCGTGGTCGCCGAAGAACGAGTAGTTTGTATCCTCCGGCGCGGTGCCGCCGAGCGAGGTCCAGCCCGTGAGGTCGCCGGTCTCGAAATTGTAGTTATTGATTTTGACATAGTCATAGGTGCGGAAGTTCGTCTTCGGGATGTAGTAGGTATTGCCGACGATCTTGCCGCCGTTTTCAACGAGAACGCGCTCAAAGTTCTCCCGGAACATGTCCATGATGTCGGAGAGTTTGTAGTTCTCCGGCAGACCGGCATGGTGCATCCAAATGCCCTTGTCATTTGCCGCCTCTTCGACATAGGTGTTGACGATGATGCCCTTGCCGTCCTGCCACAGGTAAGTGTTGGCCTCCTCGGGCAGCACTGCCGTGCCGCCGATGATGCCGAGCACAGGCAGGAAGCAGACGCCGCGCGCATCGTAGCCCGACAGCGAGAAGATCTTGCAGGTCTTGTCAAAATCGCCGTTGCCGTACAGCAGACCGAGGATGGAGAACGCCATGTTGATGTCCACGCGGCTCTGCTCGTTGATGGCGGGAATCGAATAGTAGTAGAAGTTCCGGCGCGTGCAAAGCTTCTCTGCCAATGTGACAGAACGCCGCCAATCGGTCGGATTCTCCTTGTAGAGTTTCATGCAGATGGCGATGACCTCGCGCTCCCACGAGTCCTCGGCGAAAATTGCCGCCGCATCGCGAATCAGCGTGGGAATATCGCTCTCATAGTACGCCATCGCGTACATGGCGGCGATATAGTCCGTCCAACCGAGGTTGTCCGTGTCGCCGGTGAACGGTCCGAACATCGCCGTGAGGTCCACCGCGACATTGGGCATGCCCGCGGCGACCATGCCGAGCGTGTTGGTCTCGATCCAGGGCTCCTCGCACCAGGAATAACGGTTGCCGTACTCGGCTCTGCCGACATAAGGCACGACATAGCCCTTATTCTTGGAGAGTGCATACGCGCCCATCGTGCGGTGACCGCCGCCCATATCCCATACATCGTATTTGACCCAGTCATCGGTCATCACCTTGGTGGTCGGCGTGCCGTACTGCTCGTACATGTCACGCAGAATATGCAAATTCAGGATGTCGATGCCAAAGGCATCGGCAATATAGGATTCCCAAATGCCGGTCGTCTCGTTTTTGAACAGCTTGGCGACCTTCTGGTGATAGGGGTTGTTCTGCGTGTCACTGCCCTTCATCACGCCGTACCAGCTGTCCGGCAGTGCCACGCGGGGCGACCCGTCGCGGTTCCAGACAAACTTGTAGTCGGTGAAGAAGGCGGTGAGTTTGGCAAGATACGCCGCGCGTGTCTTGTCCGCATAGTCCGCCTTCGAGAGGACATAATAGTCCCCCTCGACGCGCGCCTCGTTTACGGCAAATGCGCCGAGTGAGAGCGCGGAGAGCAGCAATGCCATGCACAGCAGACCTGTGATTACTTTTGTAAGATGTTGTTTCATATCGATTCTCCGTTTTAAGAATTCGACATTATTCTAACATACGGCAAAAATCCCGGAATGTAGAATGTGACTTTTCATTTGTATTTTCCGATTTTTGTCATTGAACCGCATAGTCGTCCCCACATAAAAAAGCACCCCCGAGGGGGTGCTTTTTTGATTTTGGTTTGCAGGATTACTTGACGAAGTAAGCCTTTGCCATGTCGCAGTAGTGTATGATGGAGTAGTACAGTACGCGCAGGCTCTCCG
>CAKSLU010000030.1 GCA_934474225.1 uncultured Eubacteriales bacterium
CCATCCCGATCTACGATCAGGGCACGCGGTATGAGACCGCCGCGGATGTGGAGCACATCTACGACATTGTGATGTCCACAAAAAAGCAGCTCGGCTATGATGAGAGCATCTACAATGTCATCATGGAGGAGGCGTCCGCGTTCTTCTCCGGCGAGAAGAGCGTGGAGGAGGTCACAAAGCTGATCAACAATCGGGTGGGGATCATCCTGACCGAAAACCGGTGACATTTGACCGGCGGATGCTGGGTTGACCGGCGGATGCGGTCCGCACCGACCGGCGAAAACAAAGAAATGATGGAGGCAGTCTGCCTCTGCCGATTAAAGATGAAAACCGCTCGGAAACGAGCGGTTTTCTGCATATCGGTTCTATTTTCGCCGGTCTACCCACGCAAATCACCGTCGCCGTATGCAAATACGGCTTGACGGCAATTTGCGTGACTTGCGAACTCGCCTGCGCCGGTCAAGGCGGCGGAGTGCGAGGGGTGACCGGTGGATGCGGTACTCGCCTGCGCCGGTCAAGGCGGCAAGGCGGGGATTTTTTGCGGAAAGAAACGGGGATGCACATTTCCGGTAGGGGTCGGCGCCCTCGACGACCCGCCACTGCCTGCGCCGGTCAGGGCGGCGGAGTGCGAGGTTTTTACGGAAAGAAACGACGGCGCACAAACCGTAGGGGCGACCGTCGAATCGCCCGTGTTCGTACCGATGTAATTTTTGTAGGGACCGGCGTCCTCGACGGTCCGTTTGTGCTTTGGTGGGGGCGGACCGTCGAGGACGCCGGTTCCTACGGGTTGGTGTATCCGCCCCCGCATCCTCCCCCTATCCTTGACAACGGCAGGCGGATGCGGTACAATAGGGTACAACATAACACAACACATCAAAGCGAGGTGCGCATATGCAGGGGCAGGACAACGACAAGCTGACGCCGACGGCGGAGCCGGGCGGGAAATTCTTTCGCCGGCTCGACAACTTCTGGTATCACAACAAGTGGAAGACCATCATCGTGAGCTTTCTGCTCTTGACGCTGATCGTCTGCGTCGTGCAGTTTGCAGGGCGCGAGGATGTGGACTTGTACATCCTCTATGCGGGACCCTACAAGTTTGGGCAGACCGACACGCAGAGCCTTGAAAGCGCGTTTTCCGCCATTGCGGACGACCGCGACGAAAACGGCAAGGTGCGCGTGGAACTGATCGACCTCTATCTGATGTCGGACGAGCAGATCGAGGGCGCGGTCTCGTCCGCGCAGGCAAACGGCGAGGCGGTGGTTGTCAACTATGAGATGTTCAAGAGCAACCGCACCACATTTGACCAGCAGATTCTCGCGGGCGATGTGGTCATCTGCCTGCTCGACCCGTGGCTGTATGCCGATGTCAAGGCGGCGGACGGCTTTCTGCCGCTTGCCGACGCGCTTGGCTACACGCCGGAGAATGCCGTGGACGACTACGCCGTCCGCATCGGAGACACGCCGCTCGGCAGCTATTTTTCGGTGCTGCGCGGACTGGACAGCGACACGCTGCTCTGCGTGCGCCGTATGAGCAGCTTCTCCTTCCTCAAGGGGCAGACCCGCACCGAGAAATACTACAACTACTGCCTCGACACCTTCAAGAAGATTTTCACCTTCGCCGCGCCGACGGAATAAGCCTCCCTTGTGTAAAGGGAGTGTGTCCCGGAACGCAAGCGTTCCTAATGAGTTTCCCTTGCGGGAAACATCATCGCCGACGGAGGGATTGTTTTGTATGGAACAACCCCTCAGTCACCTGACGGTTGAAGATGTTTTTCGGTTTCGCTCGCGAAATCGTCGGTGTTCAGCCGACGAAGAAAAACTCCGCGAGACGCATCGCGTCTCGTACAGCTCACCCCTTGCACAGGGGAGCCTGCATAGCAGGTTTACTCAAAGCCCCCCCTTTCGGGGGCTTTTCTCTTGCAAGGCGAGGGAAAAAGTGCTATACTATTTAAGTTAAATTCATCAAAACGGAGATTGCGCATGAAACGGGTTTTCGGCTACCTTGCAAAATTCAAAAAAGAAGCAGTGCTCGCGCCGCTCTTCAAGATGCTGGAGGCGACCTTCGAGCTGCTCGTGCCGCTCGTCGTCAAGAGCCTGGTCGATGTCGGCATCAAAAATGCGGACAAACCTTACATCCTCGCGATGTGCGGCCTCCTGGTGCTGTTCTGCGTCATCGGCTTCGTCAGCGCGGCGACGGCGCAGTATTTCTCGGCAAAGGCGGCGGTCGGCGTCGCCACCGAACTGCGGCACGACATGTTTTTGAAAGTGCAGCACTTCTGCCATGCCGAGCTGGACAGCGTGGGCATTTCCAACACGCTCACCCGCATGACGAGCGACCTTTCCCAGGTGCAGACCGGCATCAACATGACGCTGCGCCTGCTCTTGCGCTCACCGTTTATCGTCTTCGGCGCGATGATTCTCGCGTTCACCATCGATGTGCGCTGTGCGCTCATCTTTGCGGTGGCAATTCCGCTCCTCTTAGTCGTAGTGTTTGCCATCACGCTCGTCACCATCCCGATGTTCCGCCGCGTGCAGAGCAAGCTCGGCGATGTGCTGAAGTCCACGCGCGGCAACCTCGTCGGCGCGCGCGTCATCCGCGCTTTCTGCGCCGAGGACCGCATGACGCGCGAGTTTGACGGTGAGAACGACCTGCTCACATCCATGCAGAAGAAGGCGGCGCGCATCTCGGTGCTCTTAAACCCGCTGACCTATCTCATCATCAATGTCGCGGTCATCGTGCTCATCTGGACGGGCGCTCTGCGCATGGAGGCGGGACTGCTCACGCAGGGCGCGCTGCTCGCGCTCTACGACTACATGTCGCAGATTCTGATCGAACTCATCAAATTTGCCAACTTCATCGTCACGGTCACCAAATCCGTGGCGTCTGCCGAGCGCATCGACGAGTTCATGGCGGCGGGCAGTCCGCGCGCCGTGCTCGATGCCGTGCGCGATGCGGGCAAGCCGTATATCACCTTTGACCACGTCTCCTTCCACTATCCGAGCGGCGGCGATGTGCTGCACGACATCAGCTTCACCGCAAATCGCGGCGAGACCGTCGGCATCATCGGCGGCACGGGCAGCGGCAAGACGACGCTTGTCAACCTGATTCCGCGCTACTATGACGCAACCGACGGCACCGTCGCGGTGGACGGGCTGGATGTGCGCGCCTATGCGGACGACGACCTGCAAAAAATGGTCGGCTACGTCCCGCAGAAGGCGGTGCTCTTCCGCGGCAGCATCCGCGACAACATGCGCTGGGGCAAGGCGGACGCGACCGACGAAGAAATCGTGGACGCCATCACCCGCGCGCAGGGCGCGGACATCCTGCGCGCCAAAGGCTCACTGGACGCCGCCGTTGTCGAGGGGGGCAAAAACTTCTCGGGCGGGCAGCGCCAGCGCCTCACCATCGCGCGCGCGCTCGTGCGCAAGCCGGAGATTCTGATTCTCGACGACAGCGCTTCCGCGCTGGACTACGCGACCGACGCGCGCCTGCGCGCAACGATTCGCGCAGCGGAAAATCCGCCGACCACCTTTATCGTGTCGCAGCGCGCCGCCTCGATGATGCACGCCGACAAGATTGTTGTGCTGGACGACGGCGCGGCGGTGGGCATCGGCACGCATGAAGAGCTGCTAAAGATTTGCCCGGTCTACCGCGAGATTTACGATTCCCAGTTTAAGAAAGGAGATGCCGCAGATGACTGACAAGAAGACGCTGCGCCGCGTGCTTGCGTATATCCGCGGCAGCCTCGGCAAAATTCTCCTGACCCTGCTTCTCGCGCTTGCGATTGTCGGCATGACGCTCTATGTGCCGATTCTCATCGGCGACGCAATTGACCTCTGCGTGGAGGGCGGCGGCATCGACTTTGCCGCAATCCTTGCGCTGCTTGTGCGCGCGGGCGTGCTGATTGCGCTCACGGCGCTGCTCCAGTGGGTGATGAGCGTGCTCAACTCCAATATCACTTACAAGGTCGTGCACGACATCCGCCGCGACGCCATCCGCAAGATTCAGGCGCTGCCGCTCTCGTATATCGACGCGCATCCCGCGGGCGAAACGGTCAACCGCGTGATTTCGGATGTGGACACCTTTTCGGACGGCCTGCTCATGGGCTTCACGCAGTTTTTCACCGGCGTGATTACGATTTTGGGCACGCTCGCCTTCATGCTCGTGCTCGACTGGCGCATTGCGCTGCTCGTCGTGGTGCTCACGCCGCTGTCGCTCTTTGTGGCGAAGTTCATCGCCGAGCATACGCACGCGATGTTCCTGGAGCAGAGCAGAACCAAGGCGGAGCAGTCGGCGCTGATCGACGAGATTGTCACCAATCAGAAGATTTCCATCGCCTTTTCGCACGGCGACGCGAACCTGGAGAAGTTTGACGAGGTGAACGACCGCCTCGCCAAATGCTCGGTGCGCGCGCTGTTCTATTCCGCACTGGTCAACCCGTCCACGCGCGTCGTCACCAACCTGGTCTACGGCGGCACGACGCTGCTCGGCGGCCTGTTCTGCATCGGCGCGGGCGCGACCATGACGGTCGGCAGCCTCGCGGTGTTCCTGCGCTATGCCAACCAGTATACCAAGCCGTTCAACGAGATCTCCGGCGTCATCACCGAGCTGCAAAACGCCTTCGCCTGCGCGTCGCGCGTGTTTGAGCTGCTCGACGCCGAGGAGATGCCGCCCGAGACGGGCGCCGTCGATATGGGGACGGCGGAGGGCCGCATCGACTTCGAGGACGTTTCGTTCTCCTATGTACCCGAGCGGAAGCTGATCGAACACTTCAACTTCGCGGCGAAGCCGGGACAGCGCGTGGCCATCGTCGGCCCGACCGGCTGCGGCAAAACGACGCTGATCAACCTCTTAATGCGCTTCTACGACGTCACGGACGGCAAAATCGCGGTGGACGGCAGGCCGACGGCCGAGATCACCCGCGCCTCGCTGCGCAAAAACTTCGGCATGGTGCTCCAGGAGACCTGGCTGCGCGAGGGGACGATCCGCGACAACATCGTGATGGGAAAGCCGGACGCGACCGATGAGGAGGTTGTCGCCGCCGCCGGGGCATCCCATGCGCACAGCTTCATTTCCGCCCTGCCGCAGGGCTATGACACCTACATCGGCGAGGACGGCGGCGCGCTCAGCGCCGGGCAGAAGCAGCTGCTCTGCATCACGCGCATCATGCTCTGCCTGCCGCCGATGCTGATTCTCGACGAGGCGACCTCGTCGATTGACACGCGCACCGAGATGAAGATTCAGCATGCATTTGCCACGCTGATGCGCGGGCGTACCAGCTTTATCGTGGCGCATCGCCTGTCCACCATCCGCGAGGCGGATGTCATTCTTGTCATGCGGGACGGCAACATTGTGGAGCAGGGCACGCATGACGAACTACTTGCGAAAAACGGCTTCTACGCGACGCTCTGGAACGCGCAGTTTGCCAACTGACGGAGGAAACAACATGATTGGAATTATTTGCGCCATGCAGATTGAGGCGGACGCCATTCGCGAGACGCTGCAGTCCCCCACCCGCGAGACGGTCAGCGGCATCGAATTTACCCGCGGCGTCTTGCACGGCAAGGACGTCGTCATGGCGGTCTGCGGCATCGGCAAGGTCTTTGCCGCCGTCTGCGCCGAGGCGATGATTCTGCGCTATGCGCCAACGCTCCTGCTCAACAGCGGCGTCGGCGGCACGCTCACGCCCGCGCTGTCCATCGGCGACCTCGCCGTGGCAACCTCGCTTGTGCAGCACGACATGGACACCAGCGCCCTCGGCGACCCCGTGGGGCTGGTCTCCGGCATCAACAAAATCTATTTTGAGGCGGACAAGGACGCGGTCGCGCGCCTCTGCGCCGCCGCCGATAAGGTCGGTGTGAAGACGTGCTGCGGCACCATCGCCTCGGGCGACCAGTTCCTCGCCGACACGGCGCGCAAGCAGTTTGTCGCCGATACATTCTCGGCGATTGCCTGTGAGATGGAGGGCGCTGCCGTGGCGCAGGTCGCCTATGTCAACCGCACGCCTTTTGCCGTGATGCGCGCCATCTCGGACAGCGCATCGGGCGATGCGACGATGGAATATCCGAAGTTCCTCGCGATGGCGGCGGCAAAGTCGCACGCCATCCTCGATGCATTTCTCAAGGACTGAACCGAAAACAAAAAACCACGGACGACTTTGCCGTCCGTGGTTTTTGTTAAAATATCGTGATCGTCTCGGTGGTCACGGTATAGTCGGCGGGCTTGCCGCTGCCGTTTCCGATGATGATTTTGCCGTCCTCAATGCGATAGCGCTCGAGGAAGACATAGCGCTTGGCGCCCTTCTCGCGCGAGAGGTAGGCGTGGTAGCAGATGAAGCGGTCGCCCGCCGCATCCTTGAAGAAGGAGGCGTGCCCGCAGCCGAACACCTTGTCCGACATTGAGAAGATGGGCGCCTTTTCTTTCTTCCAGTCCTCAATCTTTTCGGGGTCGCCATGAAGCGTCAGCTGCCCGAGCGCGTAGTAGGGCGTCCAGTAGCCGCTGCCCGAATAGGTGAGGTAGACTTCGCCGTCGTCGCCGTAGATTGCCGTGCCGCCCTCGACCACGCGCGGGCGGATTTTGCCGTCCTTGCCCATGCCGAAGCCGTGCATCTCCCAGTCCTCGGTGGGGCGGATGATGACGCGCGCGGTTTCGGCGGTGTAGGGATTTGTGAGCTTGGCGAGGCGGACGCGCTGGTGGAAGTCCTCGGTCTGCCTGCCCACCTCGTCCACCCACATGGCGTAGACATTGCCGCAGGCGCGCAGAATCGTCTGCCCGCAGCACCATGCGGTGTTAAAGTCCGGGTCAACGGGCGAGGCAAATTTCTCGGGCACATTCCGCGCGCCGGTGACCGGGTTTGCGTAGTGCGCAAACGGGGAATGCGGGTCCTCGCTTTTCAGCACATACATGCGGTGGTTGACATTCTGCCCGTCGTCGCAGGCGATGAAGAGATACCAGCCTGCGTGCGCCTCGCCGAAGTCCTCGGGGGCGAAATAGTGGATCTCGGGCGACCAAAGGTTGTGCGACCACTCGTGCCCATCCTCCGGCTCAAAGGCGACGATGCTCTCCTCCTCCTGAATCTTCGTCGGGTCGGCAGCGCGCCATAGCGTGATGCGGTGTCTGGCGGTGCAGCAGAGGTAGAATTTCCCCTCAAACGGGAACATCCAGGGGTCTGCGCCCTTGCAGATTGGGTTGTGAAAGAATACGGTCTTCATATATACTCCTTGTTTTCGGGTCTATTTTGCCAAAAAGCGCAGCAGCGCCAGTACATCGGCAATCGTCGTGCCGTCGCCGCGCGCCGCATTGCGCAGCGCCGTCAGCACATCCGCGACATTGCATTCGCCGTCTTTGTTGCAGTCATATGCCGCGCGGTAGCGGACCACAGTCGCCGTCGTGACGGCGCCGCCGAATTCCGCGCCGCGCAGGACTTTGCTGTGGGTGACAAATTCGACCGCCGTGCCGGCAGGCGCCGGCTTGTTGCCGCCCCGGAAGGTGACGACGCCGCGGTTTACGCCGTTGGACTTGGTGTAGTCCACGGTGCACGCCTCAATATAGGCGTTGCGGCCGGATGCCTTGTTGGAGCCGTCCGCATCGGCAGGATAGGCATGATAGACGGCGAAGAGATTGTCCTCGGCGTCGCGGAGGAAGAAAGCGTGCCCTGCGCCCTGCATCATAACGCCGTCATAATGCTTGCCGTTTTTGTCATTGGCGCCGAAGACGGGATTGTTTTTGTACTTGATCCAAGAGGATGACGAAAGCGGGTCGCCGCCGTTCCAGGTCGCCTGCCCGAGCCCGTAATTCGTCCAATAGCCGCTGCCGCAGTAGAGCAGGTAGATTTCGCCGTTTTTGCCGTAGACCGGCGCAGCGCCCTCCACGACCTTCGGATAGTAGGTGTCGCCGCGCCGCCCGGAGCCGATCATCTCCCAATGCGCGGTGGGGACGATGATGGCGGACGGTTCGCCCTCGATCTGCCATGGGCTCTTCATCTTGGCGATCATGATTTTTTGGATGAAATCCGCCGTGCCGCGCCCCTCCTCGGCGACCCACAGCATGTAGGTGCCGCGGTATGCGCCGTCCTTCACGCGGAGAATCGAGCCGCCGCAGCCCCATTCGTCATAGATGCCGCTCGCGCCGAGCAGCGGCTGCGACGCATAGGTTTTCCCGGTGGTGGGGTGGACATAGGGGCCGTCCGGCGTGTCGCCGTTTTTTGATTTCAGCACGACCATGCGGACATAGACCGAGGATTGCCCCTCCACATCGGAGGTGTTGCGCAGCGCGAGGTACATATACCAGCCGCTCTGCCCCGGGAACTCCTCCTCGGAGAAGTAGTGCAGCTCGGGCGACCAGGTGCCGTTGACATTTTTGTAGCCAAGCATGCTCTTTGCGTTTGCATCCGAGGCTGCGCTATAGACGATATTTGCGGTGACGGCTTTCTTTTTGACCCCGGCAAGGGTCGATGCTTGGATGAGCCCGATGCGCGAACTGCCGGTTGCCGTCAGATAAAAGCTACCGTCGGCAAAGACCATGCAGGGGTCTGCCATGGAGGTGTGCAGCAGCGTGTCGTCAAGGACGGTGGTCGTGCGGCTGCCGCAAACGGTGTCGGCAATGGATTCTTCCACCTGCAAATCCACCGAGAGCCCCGAAATCTGCGCTTGGTCGGTGATGCCGTTGCAGGCGGAGAAGTCGCCGCCGAGCAGGCGGATTTTGCAGCTGCCCGCAAGCGAGCGGGCGTCCGCCGTCGAGAGGCGGAGGTCGCCTGCGACTTTGCCGCCCGTCACCGTCAAGTCAAAGTCGGCATTGGCACTGCCTGTGGTGGAGAAAAAGCGGATGCCGCCGAGCAGCTCGCCGCCATGGACGCGCATGGTCACCTTGGAGCCGCGCGTCATCTCGCCTGCGCCGCCGAGTTGAACAAATTCGTGGAAGATACCGCCGTTTATCGTGACATCGGCGGTCTGCACCGCCCGTCCCGCAGAGGCGTTGCCGCCGCGCAGGCGCTGCCACTCGCCGCCGTCTACGGTCAGCTGCGCGCCGACGCTGTTTGCAATGACGGAAGCGCCGTATCCCGCCATGAGGCTGGGAAAGTAGCTGCCGGTTTTGGAGCAGACGACGGTATCCGTGATGTGCAGCGCGTTTCCGCAGGCGGCAATCGTGCGCCGCGCGCCGTCGTTGCAGAGGTTGATGTTCGCAAAGGTGGTGTCACAGCCGAGCGAGAGCGTGCCGCCGAGAATCAGCGTGCGTCCGCCGCCGTCGATGGTGACGGGGTGCGTGCCGCTGCCCTCCAGCGTCAGGTCGCCGACAATAAACGAGCCGGTCAGCAGCACACTGCTGCCGGTCCTGGCGGCGTCGGCATAGGCTTGCTGCAATTCCGCCGCGTTCGATGCCGTCAGCGTGTCGGCTGCCGCCGTTGAAAAAAGCAGGCAGGCAGCTAAGGCGAGACAGGCGAGAAGCGGGAGCAGGACTTTTTTCATGGTTCTTCCTCTGTTTTTCAGGTTTTTAAGAATCAAGCCGGAAGGGGACTTCCGGCTTGGTGCTTGTGTTGTATTCGTCCGCAATAGTTTCAGTCTTCGATCGAAGCGAGCACTTTGAAGACATCGGCAAGGGTGCCGCCGTCGCCGTCCATCACACCCTGCAAAACCAGCAGGGCATCCTTGATGTCGTAGATGCCGTCGTCGTTTTTGTCGTAGGCGGCATTGTAGACGACCGGCACTGCGGTTGTGACAGCGCCCCCGAAGTCCGCCATCGGCTGAAACTTCGAGCGTGTGACAAACTCGACGGTCGAATTGGTCGGCGCAGGCTTGTTGCCGCCCTGGAAGGTGACCACGCCACGGTTTACGCCGTTCGATTTCGTATAGTCCACGGTGCACGCCTCGATATAGGCGTTGCGGCCGGATGCCTTGTTGGAGCCGTCTTTATCGGCGGGATAGGCATGATAGACGGCAAAGAGGTTGTCCTCGGCATCGCGGAGGAAGAACGCATGCCCCGCGCCCTGCATCTTGACACCGTCATAGTGGACGCCGTTTTTGTCGTTTGCGGCGAAGACCGGGTTGTCCGCATATTTGACCCAGGAGGAGGCCAGAAGCGGGTCGCCGCCGGTCCAGGTCGCCTGCCCGAGGCCGTAGTTGGTCCAGTAGCCGCTGCCGCAGTAGAGCAGGAAAATCTCGCCGTTTTCACCATAGACCGGCGCCGCGCCCTCGACGACGGCGGGGTTATATTTCTCCCCATTGTAGCCGGAGCCGATCGTTTCCCAGTACTGCGTAGGGGTGAGGATGGCGGACGGTTCGCCCTCGATCTGCCACGGACTTTTCATTTTGGCAATCATGATCTTCTGGAAGAAGTTTGCCGTGCCGCGCCCCTCCTCGGCGACCCACATCATATAGACGCCGCGGTATTCGCCGTCCTTGATGCGCAGAATCGTTTGTCCGCAGCCCCACGCATCGTAGCTGCTGCCGTCGCCGTTCAGAATAATTTGGGTATCGCTTTCCGCACCGGTGACGGGATGCACATAGGGACCGTCCGGCGTATTCCCGGCGGCGGACTTCAATGCAACCATGCGGACATAGGCAGAGGTCTGCCCGTTGACGGTTGCATTTTTGCGAATGGCGAGGTACATGTACCAGCCGCTATGCCCGGGAAAGTCTTCCTCCGAGAAGTAGTGCAGCTCGGGCGACCAGGTGCCGCTCAGGGTCGTGTAGTCCAGCTCTGCCTTTGCACCGTTGTCCAGCGCGGATTCGTAAACATAATTGCCGGTGTTTGTGACCGACAGGTTCGCCAGATTTTCAAGCGATGCGGACTTCAGCAGGGCGATATTCTCCGAACCGGTCGCCGTCAGATAGAAGTAACCGTTTGAAAAGACCATGCAGGGGTCTGCCATGCTCGTGTGCAGAAGCGTGCGGGGAAGCGTCGTGGTGCTTCGCGACCCGCAGATTTTGTCGGCAAGGGATTCGTTGATCTGCAGCTTGACCTTGAGATTTGGGTATGCATTGGCATCGACGATGCCGTTACAGCCGCTGAAATCGCCGCCGAGCAGGCGGATGGTGCATTTGCCGGAAAGAGAGGCACCGCCGTTTGAGCAGATGCGAAGATTGCCGGCAACACTGCCGCCGCGGACAATCAGCGTAAGGTCGGCAGAGGATGTGCCGGAGTAGAAACGGATGCCGCCGAGCAGGTTGCCGCCGTTGATGCGCAGTGTGACGGCAGAGCCGCTCGCCATCTGCCCCGCACCGCCGAGCTGGACATATTCGTGAAAGGCACCGCCGTTGATCGTCACCTCGGCGCACTGCTTTGCATTGCCTGTACTTGCGTTGCCGCCGCGCACGCGCTGCCAGGTGCCGCCGTCGATGGTCAGCCTGCCGCCCGTGAAACCGGTCGGCTTACTGTAGCCCGCCATGATGCTGGGATAGACCAGACCCGCTTTGCCGCAGGTGACCGTGTCCCGGAAATGCACATCGTGCCCACAGCAGTAAACAGAGATGTAGTCGCCGGTGGTTCCGGCACCTTTGGCATTGTAGAGATAGATGTTTGCAAAGTCCATGTCGCCGTTCAGCGTCAGATTCCCCTTCAGACTCAGGGTATAGCCGTCGCCGTCAACAGTGATGCGGGCGTCGTTTGCGGGCAGCGTCACGGCGCCGGTCGTATAGATGTTATTGGCAAAGCGAATCGTGCCGCCGGTGGCAGACAGAGTCGAAATCGCATTTTGCAGTTCGGTCACCGTGGAGACGGTGACGACATCTGCCGCCGCTGTGAGCAGCGTGCAGAAGATGCAGAGAAAGGCGAGGACGGCGAGGGCAGGAAGAACTTTTCTGACCTGTTTCATGGCTTCTCCTTGAATTTCAAACTTCGTTTGTTTTATTCGACAGTGACGCTCTTGGCGAGGTTGCGCGGCTTGTCAATGTCGCAGCCGCGCGCCGCCGCCACATGGTAGGCAAGCAGCTGCAGCACGGTGGCAAGCGGAATCGCCGCAAACAGCGGGTCGCAGTCCGGGATGTAGAGCACGCGCTCTGCCTCCTCCACGGCGTGCTCGGCGTCGCGGCGGGTAATCAGCAGGACCTTTGCGCCGCGCGCCTTGACCTCGCGGATGTTGCTGATCATCTTTTCGTAGAGCGCCTTGTCGGTTGCCAGCGCGATGACCGGCATCTTGTCGGTAATCAGCGAGATGGTGCCGTGCTTGAGTTCGCCTGCGGCATACGCCTCGCTGTGGATGTAGGAGATTTCTTTCAGCTTGAGGGAACCCTCCATCGAGAGGAAGTAGTCGATGCCGCGTCCGATGAAGAAGAGGTCCTCATAGTTTGCAAAGTCGGCTGCCGCCGCGCGGATATCATCCTCGGTCTTGATGGTCTCCTCGATGACGCGCGGCATGTCGTTATACAGCTTTTCGGTGTAGGCGCGCGCCTCCGCCTCGCTGAGCCTGCCGCAGAGCAGCGCCATGCGGATGGCAAGCAGGTAGATGAGCGAAATCTGCACGGTGTATGCCTTGGTGGAGGCGACCGAGATTTCGGGGCCTGCCCAGGTGTAAATCACATTGTCCGCCTCGCGCGCGATGGACGAGCCGATGACATTGACAATGCCGAGCGTGTAAGCGCCGCGCGACTTGGCAAGGCGGAGCGCCGCCAGCGAGTCGGCGGTCTCGCCCGACTGGGAAATGACGATAACCAAATCCTCCGGCGTGAGAATCGGGTCGTTGTAGCGGAATTCGGACGCGATCTCCACCTTGACGGGGATGCGGCAGAGCCGCTCGATGGCAGCCTTGCCGACGAGCCCTGCGTGCATCGCCGTGCCGCAGGCGACAAAGGTGACGCTCTTCGCGCGGCGCAACCGCTCGTCCGAGAGGTGCTCGCCCTCAAAGTCGGGCAGCATGCCCGCAATGCGCGGGTGCAGCGTCTTTTCAACGGCGGCGGGTTCCTCGTTGATTTCCTTAATCATGAAGTGCGGATAGCCGCCGCGCTCTGCCGCCTCGACCGACCAGTTGGCGGTCATCATCTCGGGGTGCAGGGGGCGCTTGTCGATGTCCATGATTTCAATGCTGTGCGCCGTGACGACCGCCATCTGCAGGTCGCCGAGCGGGTAGTAGTTTTTCGTGTGCCGCAGCACCGCCGCGATGTCCGAGGCGATGAAGTTCTCCCCCTCGCCCACGCCGACGATCAGCGGATTGTCCTTCTTGATGGCATAGAGACGGTCGGGCGCATCGACAAACAACACGGCGATGGCGTAGGAGCCGACCATCTCGCGCATGACGGCGGCAAGAGCATCCAGATGATCGCCGCATTCGCGATAGCGCAGATCGATCAACTTTGCCGCGACCTCGGTGTCGGTCTCGGATTCAAAGGTGTAGCCGTTTTTCAGCAGCATTTTGCGAATCGTGGCATAGTTTTCAATGATGCCGTTGTGCACAATCTGCACGCGCGCATTGCCGTGCGGGTGGGAATTTTTGTCCGACGGTGCGCCGTGCGTCGCCCAGCGGGTGTGACCGATGCCGACATGTGCGCCGGCAAAATTGCCGACGGCGGCGAGTTTTGCTTCAAGAGCGGCAACCTTGCCGACCGATTTCAGGACGGACATGCCGCCGTTTTCAAGAACTGCGATGCCCGCCGAGTCGTAACCGCGGTATTCGAGCGCGTGAAGCCCCTCTAAGATGATTTCGGTGGCTTCTTTCTGACCGATGTAACCGGTGATTCCACACATGGTATGAACACAATACGGCATGCGGGCGCTCATCCCCCGCTGCCGTCTCAATTCTTAAAATATTCTGCGTATCCTCCGTGTTGTCGGTCGGTTACCCGACCGGTTTGCCGAAAGACGCGGCGGCAGTCCGCCGTCGGAGCATCCGCCGAATGGGCAGGCGAACCTGCTGCTCTCGATAACTCCGAATCCTCGTTAACCGCGCGGTGCGCGGTCTGGCGCTAAAGGCGCGGCACACCGTGCCGACGCCCCTTTTATGAGCGATGTATTTTCAGCGGCTCCGCCGCGGAAAAACAAAGGTAGTAAGGTAAATATGCCTCCCTTGTGCAAAGGGAGGTGGCATGCGGAGCATGCCGGAGGGATTGTTACAAAGTAAAGGAACAACCCCTCAGTCACCTATCGGTGACAGCTCCCCTTGCACAGGGGAGCCGAATGTTGCGTTTATCAGTATACTTTCAGCTTCTCCTCAATCCGCTCGGCGACCTGCTTTGCAATCGCCTCGGTGAAGGCTTCGTCCTCGCCCTCCGCCATGATGCGGATGAGCGGCTCGGTGCCCGACGGGCGCACGACCAGTCTGCCGCGGTCCCCGAGCTTTTCCTTGCCCTCGTCGAGAATGGCGCGCACATCGTCGTCGGTGTAGAACGCCAGCTTTGCCGCGTCGGTGGTGCGGATGTTGACAATCAGCTGCGGGTACTTGGTCATGACCGTCTTCAGCTCGGCGAGCTTCTTGCCGCTGCGGTGAATGTGCGCCAGCAGCTGCACGGCAGAGAGCTGACCGTCGCCGGTGGTGGCGAAGTCCTTGAAGATGATGTGCCCGGACTGTTCGCCGCCGAAGACGTAATCCTCCAGCAGCATTTCCTCCAGCACATAGCGGTCGCCGACCTTGGTCGCCGAGAAGCGGATGTCGTTGGCCTCGCAGAAACGGATGAACCCGAGGTTGGACATGATGGTGCCCACCACGGTGTTGTTCTTCAGCGTGCCGCGCGCCTTCATGTCCAGCGCGAGGATTGCCATGATCATATCGCCGTCCACGACTTCGCCGTTACCGTCCACGCAGAGCACGCGGTCTGCGTCGCCGTCAAAGGCGATGCCGATGTCCAGCTTCTTTTCCTTGACGCAGGCAATCAGGCTTTCGAGGTGGGTCGAGCCGCAGGCGGCGTTGATGTTGGTGCCGTCCGGCTTGTCGGAGAGCATCACGCAGTTGACGCCGAGCGAGGTGAACAGCTTCTCCGCCGTACGGGAGGAGGAGCCGTTAGCACAGTCGAATGCGACGGTCAGGCCGTCAAGGCGCTCGTTCGTCGTCGATGCGACAAACTTGATGTATTCGTCGATGGCTTCGGGCTTATGAATGATTTTGCCGATTTTCGCGCCGGTTGCCGGCTTCGGCATCGGCACTTCGCCGAGCACCATCGACTCGATGTTTTCTTCCAGTTCGTCGGCGAGTTTGAAGCCGTCGGCGTTGAAGACCTTGATGCCGTTGAACTCAAACGGGTTGTGCGACGCCGAGATCATGATGCCCGCGCGCGCCTTGCAGCGGCGGGTGAGGTAGGCGACGGCGGGGGTCGGGACGACGCCGAGGTTGATGACGTCGTAGCCGACCGAGAGAATGCCTGCGGTCAGCGCAGAGGCGAGCATATCCGAGGAAATGCGCGTGTCCATGCCGAGCAGGATGGTCTTTTTGGTATTGCTTTTGCCCTTTGCCATGCCGATGGAGGCGGCAACGGCGCGACCGGTGGCAACCGCCAGCTCAACCGTGAGCTTTTCGTTGGCGACGCCGCGGATACCGTCTGTTCCGAAGAGTCTTCCCATGGGAATCTTCCTTTCGTATATCGTTTGTTATCGGATTTCTTTCTGCACGATGTTGTCCGCAGACTTGTAGATGCTGTCTGCCATGACCACGCCGCGCACGCGCGAGAGCGGATAGATGTTGGTGTGCCTGCCGACAATGGTGCCGGGGTTCAGCACGCTGTTGCAGCCGACCTCAACAAAGTCGCCGAGCATCGCGCCGATTTTGTAGACGCCGGTCTCGGCGGTCTCCTTGCCGCAGCGGATGACGATGTTCGTCCGGTCGCTCTTGACATTGGAGGTAATCGAGCCTGCGCCCATGTGCGAATGCCAGCCGAGGATGGAATCGCCCACATAGTTGTAGTGCGGGGTCTGCGCATCGTCGAAAATGATGGAATTTTTGATTTCGCAGGAGTTGCCGAAGACCGAATTCTTGCCGATGATGGCGCTGCCGCGGATGAACGCGCAGTGGCGAATCTCCGCGCCGTGGTCGATGATGCAGGGCGCGCCGATGTACGCGCTCGGGAAGACCTTGGCGTCCTTCGCGATCCACACGCCCTCCTCGGGGTGGTCGTATTCGTCCGCGGGCAGGGTTGCGCCGAGTTCGAGAATGAATGCCTTCAGCTCCTTCAGCACTTCCCACGGGTAGGTGTGGCGCAAAAGCAGCGCCTTTGCGATGGTGTGGTCGAGGTCATACAGCTCGGCGATAGAAGGAATATTGCTCATTTCCGGTCCTCCTCGATGGCGGTGATCATGTCCACGCGGGTCTGGTGCCTGCCGCCCTCAAAGGCAGCGCCGAGGAAGGCGTCCACGAGGTCGCACGCAAGGCCGTAGCCGACGACGCGCGCGCCGAAGCAGAGGATATTTGCATTGTTGTGCGCGCGGGTCATGCGCGCCGAGAAGGTGTCCGAGCAGCATGCCGCGCGAATGCCCTTGAATTTATTGGCAACCATGCTCATGCCCACGCCCGTGCCGCAGACCAGGATACCGCAGGTTTCGGCGTCCGCCGCCTGCACCGCGCGCGCGACCGCCGCGCCGTAGACCGGGTAATGGCAGGAGGCGTCCGAGTCGGTGCCGCAGTCGGTCACATCATAGCCGTCTGCCGTGAGTTTTGCCTTGATTTGTTCCTTGAGGGCATAGCCGGCGCTGTCCGCACCGATGACGATATGTTTGAAAATCATGTGTATTGCAAAACCTTTCCTTATATATACAGTGCCGCGCCGATTCAGCGCGCAGCTGCTTTTTCCTTTTCCAGCCGCTCGCGTTCCGCCTGCGGCAGCCGCAGATAGACCGGGGCGAAATCCGCGTCGGTCACGGTCTTTCCCGCGCGGTACATCCCAAGCGCGCACAGCCCCACGCTTTCGCCGTCGGCAAGACGACGGTCTTCGGGGCAGAGCGTGACCGGCAGCCCGTCGAAGAAGGGCAGGGCGACTGCTGCGCCGTCGCCGACCAGCGTGAGTGCCGGATAGGCGGCAAGCGATGCGGCAATGTCTTCGCCGCTTTTGGCTTCGTCGGGGGTGAGGCGGGTGACCTCGCCGCCGCGAATCGCAAAGGTCGCGGTGTAGAACTGCCCGCGCCGCGCGTCCATCAGAGCGCAGACGGTGCCGTCCGCGTCGCGCAGGTTGTACGCCAGCGCTTCGAGCGCGCTGACGGCGCAGCAGGGCTTGCTTTTGCCGAAGGCGATGCCCTTGAGCGTCGCCGCGCCGATGCGCACGCCGGTAAACGAGCCGGGGCCTGCCGATGCGGCAAACAAATCAATGTCGGCAAAGGTGAGGTGCGCCTCGGCAAGCAGGCGCTCGATGGCGGGCAGCAGCGTTGCCGAATGGGTCAGCGCGCTCGTCTCCGTCGCCTTGCAGAGCAGGCGGTCGCCGTCAAGCAGCGCGGCGCTTGCCGCCGCGCCGGTGGAATCCAGGGCGAGTATAATCATGATATGCAAAAATCCTTTCGCGCGTGCGTATGCGTGTGCGGTCAGTCGGGTGCGCCGTCCGGCAGCGTGACGGTGATGCGCCGCCCGTCCGCGCCGTCGGTCTTCTCGATTTCGACGGTGATGCGGTCTTCGGGCAGGGCAAACGGAATCTTCTCGCTCCATTCGCAGAGCAGATAGCCCGCGTCCAGATAATCGTAGTAGCCGGTGGAATAGAGGTCGTCCTCGCCCTCGATGCGGTAGACATCAAAGTGGAAGACCGGCACGCCGCCGCCGCGGTATTCGTTGACGATCGTGTAGGTGGGGCTTTTCACCCGGGCGTCCGGCGCGAGCGCCGAGACAAAGCCGCGCACAAACGCGGTCTTGCCCACGCCGAGGTCGCCGAACAGGGCGATAAATGCGGCGGTTCTGCCCGCCGTGCGCAGCCGCAGGGCAAGGTCGCGGCCGACGGCTTCGGTCGCCGCCGCCGAGGCTGTGGTATAAGTCATTTGCTGCGGCACGGTATCGCTCCTTCCGGTCAAAGTCCCATAAGAATAACAACATACTATATAATAGCATATAAAGCGGGAAAAGGAAAGCACTTTTCACACATTTGCGTCATTTTTTATACCAAAATTTAAAAATATTCCGTAAAAAACGCAAAAGCCCTTGACAAGGCGGTGCGGACTTGCTATAATGAATCTACCTCTGCCAAGAGGGCTTTTTTGTCGTGCTTTTGCATGCGCGCTTTTTCCTTCGGCGCAAGGCCTTCACTTCGGAGAGGGAGGTACAGCGGCTATGCCGCAGACGGGCGCATGCCCGAAAAACAAACAGGAGGTGCCGATATGAGAGTAAAAATTACCCTGGCG
>CAKSLU010000031.1 GCA_934474225.1 uncultured Eubacteriales bacterium
CGCGGAAAATATTTTTTCGAAAGACAAAAAAAGTAGTGCAATTTTCAGAAAAGTATGTTATACTATGTAGTGTGATGCAAGGTCGGCGGGAGCAAGCCCCTGCCCTACGGAAGCAGCACAGCATTTGTCGCACTACGGCTCGGAAATTGGCGTGTTTTGCTCGCAAAACCGACGGCACCCATTGCCGTCGAGACAATTTCATGAAGTGCGGCACGATGTGCAACAAATTAGCACTGCATTTACCCGCACTGTTTTGTCGCACCGCAGTTTGGAAATTGGCGTGTTTTGCTCGCAAAACCGACGACACCCATTGCCGTCGAGACAATTTCATGAAGTGCGGCACGATGTGCAACAAATTAGCACTGCATTTACCCGCACTTCTGCGCCCTTAGCTCAGTCCGGATAGAGTACCGGATTCCGATTCCGTTGGTCGTGGGTTCGAATCCCTCAGGGCGCGCCAGATCCGCTTGCCATAAGCGGACATTTCGGGGCATTAGCGCAGTTGGGAGCGCACAACACTGGCAGTGTTGGGGTCAGGGGTTCGAATCCCCTATGCTCCACCAAAAACAAAAAACCGCCATTCGGCGGTTTTTTGTTTTTGCTGTCGCAAGTTTGGCATTCGGAACCCCCGGGGAAGCCAATCGGCGTTTGACATGCTTTGCGCCCCTGCATAGCAACAAATCCGCAGAAAGTATAGCGCAAAGCGGGGGTTACGAATCCCCGGGCAAACCATTCGCGCAAAGTTCCGCCGTTCGGCGTTTGATATGCTTTGCGCTTTGACATAGCAACAAATCCGCGCAAAGTCCGGCGCAAAGCGGGGGTTACGAATCCCCGGGCAAACCATTCGCGCAGAGCCTCGCCATTCGGCATTTCTGCACGCAGACCGTCGAGGACGCCGGTCCCTACAAGTAGGGCGCCGTCTGTTTCCCGCCGCACCGAGCCTTGCCATTCCCCCAAAAATGTGCATCACAAATGAAAAATCCGAAGGTATTTCCTTCGGATTTTTTTGGTGGACCATCAAGGGCTCGAACCTTGGACCGGCCGGTTATGAGCCGGCTGCTCTAACCAACTGAGCTAATGGTCCATATTTATAACAGAAATATTATATCGATTTTGTGCGCTTTTGTCAATAGGTGAGAACGAGAAAAGCGCAGAAGAACCGCCATGACAGGCGGTTTTTCTCAATTTTCATATTTTGGAACAGGCGGCTCCTTACGGTGTCGGCGGCTGATGCCCGACGGCATCGAGAAACAGGAAAGTCAGCCCGATGTACCCGGCAAGCACGGCGGCGGCAAGGATACAAATCACCATGCAGACGGTGCGCAGCGTTTTCCGCGCGCGCAGAAAAAGCGCCGTGAGAACAGCACCTGCGACGAAGAGGCAAAACAGAATAACGGCAGCGCCAAGTGTCATAATTCCTTCTCCTTTATATAAACGGTTTGGGCATCCCCGGCTTATTCGGCATCGCGCATGTATGTGCCGTTTTCACCGAAGACGAGCATGTCACTGTCAAACTCAAATACGCGGTAGACCGCGTCCGTGTCGGCGGATTTGGCGAGATACATGCTGGTTTCGTCCGCGGAATAGGTGAGGCTGCCCGCATCCGTGCAGAGGTATTCGTTCGGCGTTTCGGTCGCCATATAGAGCTCCCATGCGCCGTCCTCGTCGATGGCGAAGAAGCTGTCGATGGCGCCGTCCTCGTCCTCACGGTACCATGTGCCTGCCAGATTTCGGATGTCCTGCTGGTAGAGTTCCGGGTTCGGTGCGTCGGCTTCGCGCAATACCGCCGCATCGGTGTCGGTGCCGTTTGTGTCATAGTGGGTGCCCGCCATACCATCGGCGCGGGTGAAATAGCCGTATGCCGAGGTGTACAGTTGCTCGCCCTCAAGGCGGAATTGGCAGCCCGAGCCGTCACTGTCGCAGTAGGCGTAGACGCATTCCCATTCCGGCTCGTATTGGAGATGCCCGGTCTCAACGATGTCGTTGCCGATGTAAAGCTCCCAGTTGCCGGCGTCGTCGAGCTTGATATAGTCGTAGTCATACTGCGCGCCGCACAGCCAGATGCCCGCATAGATGCTGTAATCCTCCGGATCCTCGGGCAGGGTGACGAAAAACGAGCTTTCGTCCGGGAGCACATCGGTGCTCTCATCCGTGCCGTCCGGCGGCACATTTTCATCGCCGCAGCCCGCAAGCAGCAGGCAGCCGGCAAGCAGCAGGCAGAGCAGCAGGGCGGAAAGGTGGGTGCGCTGTTTCATGGTGGGGCTCCTTTTTGGATGAGAATTTTTCTTCCATATATTCATTATATCGGAAACCGCGCAAAAAAACAAGCATTTGACAAAAAAAGAGCGCCGACAAAAATCGGCGCTCGGGATGGGGGTGATGCGGGAGGCGTGGAGCAGCGGCGGGATACAGACGGCGCCCTACGATGTCCAAATCGTTCTGCCCGCAACTTTTTTTACTCGTCGTAGACCACGGTCATGGTCGCTGCGGAGATATAGTCGAGCGGGTTGACGCTCTCCCCGGCGACGCGCAGGGCAAAGTGCAGATGCGGCTCCTCGGCGATTTCAATCAGTGCGCTTTCGCCGACGGCGCCCAGCACCTCGCCGCTTTTCACCGTGTCGCCGACAGAGACGGCAACATCCTCGGCAAGGTTCTGATAGACGCTCTCGGCGTCGCCGTCGTGGCGGACGACCACCGTCGTGCCCATCATCGGGTGCGTGTAGACCTCGGTGACGATGCCGTCTGCCGCCGCCATCACGCCCTCGCCCGCACCGGCGCAGATGTCAATGCCGTCGTGCGTGCGGTAGTCCTCCATCGTGTTCGACCAGACCAGCGCGTCAACGGTATACCCCTTCGACACATTGCCGATGGTCGGCATGATGAAGACGGGGAGCGTGGGGACGGGCGCGTCCGCCTCGGCAACGCTGCGCGTGGTCTGCGTGGTTTGCGTCGTCTCGGCAGGTGCCGTCGCCTCGGTGTTTGGCTTTACGGGCGAGGTGAGAATCGGCAGGTGCGCCGTGGTGTGCGAGGTCGTCACAGCGGCGGACGAGGCCGCGGGCGTGGTTTCGACGGGCTTATTCTTCTTGCCTGCCGCTGTCGTCAGCCCAACGGCGACCGCCATGATGCCGAGGACAAGAATGACCGTCATGTATAAGACCTGGGCGGTCTTCTGCTCACTTTTCTTTTGTTCCTTTTGTTCCATGATTGTATTCCTTTCGCATGAAGTTGTTCCTATTTTGACCTTCTGCGGCGACTTTTATGCGCATGCGGGCGGCAAAGCGCAAACTTTAGCACACGATTTGCCTGTTTGCAAAATCTTCACAAAGAAATCACAGAAAAATTCGCAAAAACCCCTTGACAAATTCCTTAAGAGGTGGTACATTTGAATCATGAATTAGCACTCACATATAACAAGTGCTAAAATTAAAGCGGAAAGGAGCGGGAAACATGGAAAGCGGACTCAGCCGCCGCAAGGAACAGATCCTGCGGGCGGTGGTCGAAGCGTATGTCAAGGGCGGCGAACCGGTCGGCTCGAAATACATTGCCGAGAGCCGGATGCCCAACTGTTCGCCCGCGACCATCCGCAACGAGATGGCGGAGCTGGAGGCGCTCGGATATCTCGAGCAGCCGCACACCTCGGCGGGGCGCATCCCCAGCGAGCGCGGCTATCGGTTTTATGTCGACTGCCTCTCCGAAGAATATAAGAAGACAAAAGCCGAGACCGACTTCATGGCGGAGGCGCTGCGGGGAAAGCGGCACGAGCTTGACAAGATTCTTGCCGAGGCGTCCAGGCTTGCCGGCAACATGACCAACTACACGGCGATTGCGGTTCGTCCGCGCGCCGATATGACCAAGATCATCCGCTTTGAGGTCATGTACTACGACAGCAAGAGCCTGGTGCTCGTGATGCTGTCCGCATCGGGCGCGGCGCGGACGAAAAATCTGCGGCTGCCGTTTGATGTGCTGCCCGCGCAGGCGGCGCAGCTGGCGGCGGTGCTCAACAAGTACATCGCGGGGCACACCCCGGAGGAAATCACGCTTCCCGTGATGATGCGCGCGGAGGAAGAGATGGGCAGCCGCGCAGAGCTGCTCTCCATTGCGATGAAAGAGATTTTCGGCGGCATGGAGGAGCAGGGCGGCGGCACGCTTGCCGTGGACGGCGTGGAACGCCTCCTGGAATATCCCGAATATGCGGATATCGGCAAGCTCCGCGGTCTGCTCGGCGCGATTGAGCAGAAGGAAGGCATCCTCGACACCATTTCCCACATCGACGGCGATGACCTCGGCGTGGTGATTGGCAGAGAGAACGGCGAGGAGAACCTCAGCGACACGACCATGGTCGTCAAAAAAATCAAAAAAAACGGCAAGGTCGTCGGCGCAATCGGCATCATCGGTCCCTGCCGCATGGATTATGCCAAGGTCATGCCAATCGTCAGCGCGCTTGCCGAGAGTGTCGGCACGGTGCTGAGCGACGAGCGGCAGATGCTTGAGGGACCGAAGAACAAAGAATGAGAGGTAATACGGCATGGCGGAAGAAATAAAGAAAGAAAATACCGAGGAAGCCGCTCCCGAGGCGGCGGAAACCGAACCGGCGGAAAAGACCGACGGCAAGGCGAAGAAGAAAGAAAAGAAACTCGAAAACGAGATCGAGGCGCTGAAAGCCGAGCTTGCAAAGAAGGAGGCGGAGGCGAAGGAGCAGAACGAAAAGTATCTGCGCGTCGTCGCCGAGTATGACAACTTCCGCAAGCGCTCGAAGGCAGAGCGCGAGGGCGTCTACGCGGACGCATGTGCCGATGTCATCGGCGCGCTGCTCCCCGTGTACGACAACATCGAGCGCGCGGCGGCGTTTACCGACGCGGACGCGGAGAAGCTCGCCGAGGGCGTTCGCCTGACGGCGAAGAGCTTCACCGATGCGCTGGAAAAGCTGGGCGTCACCGAGATTGAGGCGAAGACCTTTGACCCGAGCCTGCACAATGCCGTGATGCATGTGGAGGACGAGACCAAGGGCGACGGCGAGATCGTCGAGGTGTTCCAGAAAGGCTACAAAAAGGGCGACAAAGTCATTCGTTACGCGATGGTTAAGTCAGCGAACTGACAGCAAATTTTGCATCACCGCGAAAACAGTGAGCGATAGCTTCAGAATAACAACACCCCCTCCCATCCGAAAGGTTTGGAAGGGTGCGGGAAACCTTTCCTTAAAAGGTTTCCCGATATAAAACAAAACTAACATTAGAAAAATTTATGTTTCCGGAGGGATTTATCATGGGAAAAGTTATTGGTATAGATTTGGGTACGACAAACTCTTGCGTTGCGGTGTATGAAGGCGGCGAGCCTATCGTCATTCCGAATCCCGAAGGCGCGAGAACCACACCGTCGGTCGTTGCGTTCAGCAAGACCGGTGAGCGCATGGTTGGTCAGGTGGCAAAGCGTCAGGCGGTCACCAACCCCGACCGCACCGTCAGCAGCATCAAGCGTGAGATGGGTACCTCTTACAAGGTCGAAATCGACGGCAAGCAGTACACGCCGCAGGAAATCTCGGCGATGATTCTGCAGAAGCTGAAGGCGGATGCCGAGGCTTACCTCGGCTCGAAGGTCACCGAGGCGGTCATCACCGTCCCCGCGTACTTCACGGACGCACAGCGTCAGGCAACCAAGGATGCAGGCAAGATTGCAGGCCTGGATGTCAAGCGTATCATCAACGAGCCGACCGCTGCCGCACTGGCATACGGTATGGATAAGGAAGCCGAGCAGAAGATTATGATTTTCGACCTCGGCGGCGGTACCTTCGATGTCTCGATCCTCGAGATTTCGGACGGTGTCTTTGAGGTGCTTGCCACCGCGGGCAACAACCGCCTCGGCGGCGATGACTTCGATGCACGCATCATGAACTGGATTGCCGACACTTTCAAGAGCGAGAGCGGCATTGACCTGCGCGCCGACAAGATGGCAATGCAGAGACTGAAGGAGGCAGCCGAGAAGGCGAAGATCGAACTTTCCGGCGTCGCTTCCACCAACATCAACCTGCCGTTCATCACGGCGGACGCAACCGGTCCGAAGCACTTCGACGCAACGCTGACCCGCGCAAAGTTCAATGAGCTGACCGCAGACCTCGTTGCCGCAACGATGGGACCTGTAAAGCAGGCACTGTCGGATGCAAATCTCCAGCCCTCCGACATCGCAAAGGTGCTGCTCGTCGGCGGTTCGACCCGTATCCCTGCCGTGCAGGAAGCGGTCAAGAACTTCATGGGCAAGGAACCTTTCAAGGGCATCAACCCGGATGAGTGCGTCGCCATCGGCGCGGCTATCCAGGGCGGCGTCCTCGGCGGCGATGTCAAGGACATCGTCCTGCTCGATGTCACGCCTCTGTCGCTCGGTATCGAGACGATGGGCGGCGTCTTCAACCGCATCATCGACCGCAACACCACCATCCCGGTCAAGAAGAGCCAGATTTACTCCACCGCGGCCGACAACCAGACCTCGGTTGAGATCCATGTGCTCCAGGGTGAGCGCGATATGGCGGCCGGCAACACGACGCTGGGCAGATTCATTCTGGACGGCATCACGCCCGCACCCCGCGGCATCCCGCAGATCGAGGTCACGTTTGACATCGACTCCAACGGTATCGTGAACGTCACCGCAACCGATAAGGGCACGGGCAAGGAACAGCACATCACGATCACTTCGTCCACCAACATGTCCAAGGAAGACATCGACCGCGCCGTCAAGGATGCGGAGAAGTTTGCCGCCGAGGACAAGAAGCAGAAGGAAGCGGTCGAGGCAAAGAACCATGCCGACAGCCTGATTTTCCAGAGCGAGAAGACGCTGACTGAGCTCGGCGACAAGGTTACCGAGGCGGAGAAGGCGCCGGTCACCGCAGCCATCGAAAAGCTGAAGGAGACCATGAAGTCGAATGACACCGAGGCGATCAAGGCTGATACCGAGGCGCTGGAGAAGTCCTTCTATGCGATCAGCGAGAAGCTGTATGCACAGGCACAGAACGCACAGGGCGGCGCTGACGCCGGTGCGGGTGCGGGCGCGCAGAACGGCGGCGCACAGACCGACGAAAACGGCAACACCTACTACAACGCCGACTTTGAAGACAAGACCGGCAAATAATCGGGCGTGAAAGGTCCCGAGCCGCAGGGTTTTCCTTTGCGGCTCGGATTTTTCGCGTATTTCGGACAAATTCATTTGAAATAAGAGAAGCACGATGGCAGACAAGAGAGATTATTATGAAGTGCTCGGCGTGGACAAAAGCGCCGATGCTTCAACCATAAAAAAAGCATACTATAAGCTCGCCAAGCAGTATCACCCCGATGTCAATCCGGGCGATAAGGAGGCGGAGAAGAAGTTCAAGGAGATCAACGAGGCGTATGCCGTGCTCTCCGACGCGGATAAGAAGGCGAAGTATGACCAGTACGGTCACGCCGCCTTTGAAAACGGCGGTGCGGGCGGCGGTTACGGCGCGGGCTTTGAGGGCTTCGACTTCGGCGACATCTTTTCCTCGTTCTTCGGCGGCGACGGCGGCAGCTTCAGCTTCGGCGGCAGCGGCTTCGGGGGCGGCGGCAGCCGCGCGAACGCGCCGATGCGCGGCGAGGATCTGCGCGTGCGCCTGACCATCAGCTTTGAAGAGGCGGTGCACGGCTGCAAGAAGGAGATCACCTACGGCAGAGTGCAGCGCTGCGGCGACTGCGGCGGCAGCGGGGCAAAGAAGGGCACCTCGCCCGAGACTTGCAAGAAGTGCGGCGGCAGCGGTCAGGTTCGCGTGCAGCAGCGCACGGCGTTTGGCATGATGCAGTCCACGCGCCCCTGCGACGAGTGCCGCGGCACGGGCAAAATCGTGAAAGACCCCTGCCCCAACTGCAACGGCAAGGGCTATGTCAAGATCAACAAGAAGATCGAGATTGCCATCCCCGCCGGCATCGACGACGGACAGAGCCTGTCGATTGCCGGGCAGGGCAACGAGGGCAGAAACGGCGGACCGGCAGGCAACCTCATGGTGCTGATCTCGGTCAAGCCGCACGCCGTCTTTGAGCGCGAGGGCAGCGATGTCTACTGCGAAGTGCCCGTCACCTATTGGGAGGCGGCGCTCGGCGGCGAGATTGACATCCCGACGCTTGAGGGCAAGGAGAAGTACACCATTCCCGAGGGCACGCAGACCGGCACGACCTTCACGCTGCGCGGGCGCGGCATCAAGCGCGTCAATTCCACGCTGCGCGGCAATCTGTACATCACCGTCAAGGTGGAAGTGCCGCGCGGGCTGAACGCAAAGCAGAAGGAACTCCTCACAGAACTTGCCGAGAGTTTCGGCGACAAGGTGGAGAGCAAACGGCAGACCTTCTTCAAGAAGTTCTCCGACCTCTTCAAATAAAGGATAAGGAAAACACAATATGGATATGCAATGGACACAGCTCCGCGTCACCGGCGCGGTGAAAGACCTCGAGACCATCAGCGCCGTCATGAGTATGGTGAACAACAGCTTGATGATTGAGGACTACAGCGATGTGACGACCGACGGCATGTACGGCGCGCTGCTCGACGAGAGCCTCTTGAATGCAGACAAGACGCGCGCGGCGGTCTCGGTGTTCATCCCCGAGACGCAGAGCGTTGCCGAGGGCAAGGCGTTCATCGAGACGCACCTCGCCGCCGCAGGCATCCCCTATGAGATGGAGGTCGTCGGTTGCCGCGAGGAGGACTGGGCAGAGGCGTGGAAGAAGTATTATCACCCCATCAAGGTCGGCAAAATCGTGATTGTCCCCGCGTGGGAGGACTACACGCCCGCCCCGGGCGAGGTCACGGTCACGATGGACCCCGGCATGGCGTTCGGCACCGGCACGCACGAGACCACGCGGCTGGTCATTTCAATGCTGGAGAAGTACCTGAAGACGGGCGACCGTATGCTCGACGTCGGTACAGGCAGCGGCATTCTGTCCATCTGCGCATCCAAACTCGGCGCATCGCAGTGCGCCGCCTATGACCTCGACCCCACCGCGGTGTGCGTTGCCCGCGAGAACATCGAGGCAAGCGGGGCGACGAACATCACCTGCGATGTGTCCGACCTGCTCCGCGATGTTGACATTTCGGGCGGCAAATATGACATTATCGCGGCGAACATCGTCGCCGACATCATCCTGCGCATGACGCCGGATGTGGACAAATACCTCGCAGACGGCGGCGTACTCATTGCGTCGGGCATCATCTGCCCGCGCCGCGAAGAGGTGGAAGCCTGCTTCGCCGCGCATGGGCTTGAAGTGTTCGACAGCCTGGTCGAAAACGATTGGTGCGCCCTCGCGGTACGCAAAAAAGCATAACGGAAAAAGCCGTCGGCATATGCCGACGGCTTTTTGCGTGGGAGAACTTTTGTAGGGACCATGGCGCCCTCGACGGTCCGTTTTTGCCGCGGTTGGGGCGGACCGTCGAGGACGCCGATCCCTACAAGGTTAGCGCGTGCCATTCGGCTCCCCTGTGTAAGGGGAGCTGGCGTGGAACACGCCAGAGGGGTTGTTCCTGAACTTTGCAACAATCCCTCCGCCGCCGTTCGGCGGCACCTCCCTTTGCCGGGGGGAGGCTTGGTTAGAGCGGCATGAAACGGGTCGTCGTGGGCGCCGTCTGCCCCCGCCGCTTATCCCCCTCCGTGAACAAGGTGTGACAACTGCCTGAAACTTTCCGCGTTTCCCTTGATAATTGTTTCGCAATCGTGTAAAATAGAGGAAGACACTTCGGACAGGAGGCGCTTTTTATGTTTGGCTATGTGCGGGCGCGGCGCGCAGACTTGCTGGTGCGCGAAGATATGCTGTACCGCGGCGTCTACTGTGGGCTGTGCCGCGCGATGGGGCACTGTACCGGGCAGTGTTCGCGCCTCACCCTGTCCTATGACATGGTTTTTCTCTATCTCGTGCGCGCATCGCTCGTCGGCGTCACCCCACGAGTAAAGCCGGGGTGGTGCGCGGTGCATCCGCTCACGCGACGCCCGGTTGCCGCGCGGGATGCAGAGCTTGACTATGCCGCGCGGGTCAGCGCCCTCCTCGTCTACGGCAAACTCTGCGACGACCTCACGGACGAGCGCGGCATCCGCCGCTTTGGCAAGCGGCTGCTTGTGCCCGCGGTGCGCGGCATGTGGCGGCGCGCCGGGCTTGCCGATCTGTATGCAAAGATGCAGGCGCAGCTCACGGAACTCTCCGCTATCGAGGCGGAGCACCGCGCGAGCGTGGACGCGCCTGCCTGCTGCTTCGGGCAGCTGCTTGCCGAGGTGTTTGCCTACGGACTTTCCGGCGACGCGCAGAAACTCGCGTCCGCCATCGGCTATCACGCCGGGCGGTGGATTTATGCCACAGACGCCGCAGACGACCTTGCCGAGGATGCGAAAAACGGCAGCTACAATCCGTTTTTACTGTTGTACGGCGGGATGCCGACCGAGGCGCAGCGCGCACTGATGGAGAGCGCCGCGCGCATCGACCTTGTTGAGATGGAAAACGCATGCGCGCTGATACCCGAGAGCGAGACGCTCTCGGTGGTGCGCAATATTGTCGGGCGCGGCATGGCAGATGCCGGTGCGCGCGCCTTTGCCCCGCAGATTGGAGGAGACGGTGAACAGAAATCCGTATGAAGTGCTCGGCGTGCGCGAGGACGCGGCCGACGAGGAGATCAAGGAGGCTTACCGCGCGCTGGCGCGGAAGTATCACCCTGATAAATATACCGACGAAGGCCTCAAAGAGATGGCGACCGAGAAGATGAAGACCATCAACGAGGCGTATGAGGAGATCAAGAATATCCGCGCAGGCAAGAGCCGCGCGGGCGGCTCCGGCAGCTACGGCGGCGCAGGCGGCTATGGCAACTACAGCGGCGCGGGCGCGGGCAGCTATACCTATAACGCCGGGAGCGGCAGCGCCGACTTTGCCGAGGTGCGCCGCCTCATCAACGCGGGCGCGTATATGCAGGCGGAGCGCATCCTCGACGCGATGCCCACCGACCGCCGCGGCGCGGAATGGCACTTCCTGCGCGGCTGCATCCTGCTGCGGCGCGGCTGGGTGCACGATGCGGCGAAGTACTTTGACACCGCCTGCCGCATGGACCCGCAGAACGCGGAATATCGGAACGCGCGGCTGAACATCGAGCGCATGGCGCAGAGCGGCACCGGGAGCGGAACGGGCACGGTCTGCGCAGGCGACGGATGCAGCTGTTGTGCAAATCTGTTGTTGGCGGATTGCTGCTGCGAATGTATGGGCGGCGATCTGATACCCTGCTGTTAACATGAAGACGAACCGTACCAAAAAACTCGCGTTTTCCGCTATTGTCACCGCGCTTTCGGTGGTGTTTCTCTATGTCGGCGCGCTGTTTGATGTGCTCGATCTGTCGGCGGCGGCGCTCGCCTCACTCTGTGTGCTGTGGGTGACGGTGGAGTTTGGCACAAGATGGGCGCTTGCGGTGTACGCCGCGACGGCGCTGCTGGCGCTGCTCTTGCTGCCCACAAAGCTGCCCGCCGTGCTGTATGTCGGGCTGTTCGGCTATTATCCGCCGCTTAAGGCGTTCTATGAGCAGAAGCTGCACGGCGCGCTCGTCTGGGTCGCCAAGGTGGTGACGATGAATGCCGCTGTTTTTGTGATGATTCTCATCGTGCGGTATGTTGCCGCCGAAGCACTGTGGTTTGAGATTCTGCTGCTCGTCACCGCCAATATCGTGTTTGTGATTTACGACATCGCGCTCACCCGCCTCATGCGCGCCTATGTGCTCGTCTGGCGCAAGCGCCTGCGGATCAAATTCTGAGGTGGGGCGCGGGTGCAAACCGTAGGGCGGGGGCTTGCTAGCCTCCCTTGTGTAAAGGGAGGTGGCACGGCATTGCCGTGACGGAGGGATTGTTGCATAGAGAATGAAGTTTGAAAAAGCAAAGGAACAACCCCTCAGGCGTGTTCCACGCCAGCTCCCCTTGCACAGGGGAGCCGGACGCGCCGACACCTGCCAATTTGTACGGTGTATTTTACACAAAAAAGGCTTTCCCATGCGGGAAAGCCTTTTTTGTCACTTTTACTTCTGCTCAATTTTATACTTCGTGCCTTGTGCGGTGTCCTCAAGGACGACGCCGCGGGAGAGCAGCTCGGCGCGGATGGCGTCTGCCTTGGCGTAATCCTTCGCCTTCTTGGCGGCGGTGCGCTCTGCAATCTTCGCCTCGATTTCGGCGATGAACGCGCTGTCGTCGTTTGCTTCCTTGACAAAGCCGAGCAGGCCGGTCAGCTCGTCGAAAATCGCCTTCGCGGCGCGCACGGTCTTCTCGGATGCGCCGCCCTTGACCAAGAGGTTCAGCTCGCGCACAATGTCATAGACCGACGCGATGGCGCTGCCGGTGTTGAGGTCGTCGTCCATTGCCTCGATGAAGGCTGCCTTGGACGCCTCGACGCGGGCAAGCGCGTCTTCCTCGCCGTCGGCATGCGCCTCGGGCTGTACATTCTTGAGATAGAAGTCCACATCCGCCGCGCAGTTGAAGATGCGCTCCAGCGCCGCTGCCGACTGCTCGATGATCTCCTTGGAGAAGTTGATTGGGCTGCGGTAATGTGCGCTGAGGATGAAGTGGCGGATGGGCAGATAGCCATACTGCTCGGCAATCTCGCGCACCGTGAAGAAGTTGCCGAGCGACTTCGACATCTTCTTGTTGTCAATGTTGATATAGCCGTTGTGCAGCCAGTAGTGCGCGAAGGGCACGCCGTTGCAGCACTCGGACTGCGCAATCTCGTTTTCGTGGTGGGGGAAGGTGAGGTCCTGCCCGCCGCAGTGAATGTCAATCGTCTTGCCGAGATAGCGCAGGTTCATCGCCGAGCACTCGATGTGCCAGCCGGGGCGACCCTTGCCCCACGGGCTGTCCCAGGACGGTTCGCCCGGCTTTGCGCCCTTCCAGAGCGCGAAGTCCAGCGGGTCTTCCTTCTGGGAGGAGACGTCGATGCGCGCGCCCGCCTCAAGGTCTTCAATCGGCATGTGCGAGAGCTTGCCGTATTCCTTAAACTTCGTCGTGCGGAAGTAGACATCGCCGTCCACGGCGTAGGCGTAGTCCTTGTCCACCAGCGTCTTGACGATGTAGAGGATGGTGTCGATGTTGTCGGTCGCCAGCGGGTGCACATCCGCGGGGCGGACGCCGAGCCCCTTCGCATCGGTGAAATATTCGTCGATATAGCGCTTGGCAATGACATCGTAGGTCACGCCCTCCTCGTTGGCGCGGCGAATGACCTTGTCGTCGATGTCGGTGAAGTTCTGCACGAAGGTCACGGCATAGCCGCGATATTCGAGGTAGCGGCGGAGCATGTCGAAGACGACAAAGCAGCGCGCGTTGCCGACATGGAAGTAGTTGTAGACGGTCGGGCCGCAGGCGTACATCTTGACCTTGCCGGGCTCAATCGGGACGAATTCCTCTTTTTTGCGGGTGAGCGTGTTGTAAAATTGCATGGCTGCTGTCCTTTCAGGCATCAGCAGACGGCGCATTGCCGTCCTCTGCCTTGGTTTGTTCGGATTCGGTTTCTTTCGCGGTTTCTTTGGCGGCTTCTTTTGCCGCTTCGGCTTCCTCGTAGCGGCGGAGCTTCTTCTCCAGCGTGTGGAGCCGATGCTCCACGCGGCAGAATTCCTGCGCCACGGGGTCGGGAATGTGCACATGGTCGAGGTCGTCGGTGACTTTTTTGCCCGCGATGCGCACGACGCGCGCAGGCACGCCGACGGCGGTCGCATCGCTCGGGACTTCCTCCAGCACAACGGCGTTGGAGGCGATCTTCGCGCGGTCGCCGACCTTGAAGGGGCCGAGCACCTTTGCGCCCGAGCCGACCATCACGCCGTTGCCGAGCGTGGGATGGCGCTTGCCGGTGTGCTTGCCGGTGCCGCCGAGCGTCACACCCTGGTAGAGCGTGCAGTCGTCGCCGATCTCGGCAGTCTCGCCGATGACGACACCGCTGCCGTGGTCGATGACAAGCCCTTTGCCGATTTTGGCGCCGGGGTGAATCTCAATGCCGGTGAGAAATTTCGCGCCCTGACTGACGGCGCGCGCGCTGACCTTGTGCCCGTGCGTGTAGAGCGCGTGGGCGGCGCGGTGCAGCAGCACGGCGTGCAGCCCCGAGTAAAGTAAGAGCACCTCAAGGTCGCTCGACGCGGCGGGGTCGCGGTCGCGGAAGGCGGCGACATCGTATTTCACCGACTTCACGGCTTTTTTCACCGCGCGCGTCGCCCGCCGGATGTCGGGCAGCGCGATGTCTATGTTCATCTCAAATTTATCTTTCATAAGTTCCTCCGGGAGAGGCAGTATGCAGGATACGCTATTGATTATACGCGCCTGCGGCGTTCTTGTAAAGAGGTTTTATGCAAAGCGGCTGTTCTTTTTCCACTCTTTTTTCTCTTTGAGGGTGTGATACAGCTCCACATAGCTGTCGTGGCGGGAGCGCTCGATGTCCCCGCGCGCGACGGCTTCGCACACGGCGCAGCCGTCCTCGCAGAGGTGCGTGCACTTGGTGTAGCGGCACTTGCCGAGGTAGGGTGCGAAGTCCGGGAAGGCGTCGGCGAGGTCGCCGACTTTCATGAAGTCAAAGCGCATGAAGTCCAGCATGCCAAAGCCGGGCGTGTCGGCGACAAGCCCGCCGTCCGCCTCAAACAGCTCGACATGGCGGGTGGTGTGCCTGCCGCGCTCGATTTTTTCGCTGATGCTGCCGGTTGCCAGCGCAAGGGCGGGGAACAGCAGGTTGAGCAGCGTGGACTTGCCGATGCCGGACGCGCCTGCAAATGCGGCGGTCTTGCCGGGGAGGTTCTCGGCGAGAAAGGCGCGCAGCGCCGCGACTTCGGCCGGGTCGAGGCCTGCCGCATCGCCGCTTTCGTCCGCGTCCCCGCCATCTCCGGCGCCGTCGCCCAGTCCCCGCAGCGTGAAGGCGGGGAATCCGCTCTTTTCGTACAGCGCGGCGATGCGCGCGCCGCCTGCGGGGTCCAGGTCGCACTTGGTGATGACGAAGACCGGCAGGATGCCGCCGTGCACGCAGATGGCGCTCAGCTTGTCCAGCGTGGAGAGTACCGGCGCGGGCTTTGCCGCGGCGGCGGTGATAAACAGGATGTCCAGGTTTGCCATCGGCGGGCGAATCAGCAGATTCCGCCGCGCCCCGATGGACTCGATGTAGGCGTCGCCGTTTTCCTCGATGCGCAGCGTCACATCGTCGCCCACCTCGGGCGAGATCTGCGCATGACGGAACGCGCCGCGCGCCCGCGCCGTGTACCGTGCGCCGTCTGCGGCGAGGACGGTGTATTTGCCGCCGACGCCCTTGACGATTTTTCCGTTGACCTTTTCCATATCAGTTGAAGCGGTTCGACAGCCAGTCGTCAAAGTCGGTGGTTGCCGTCGTCGCGGCGGGTTCGGTCACGCTTGCCGCCGGCTCGGTGGTTGCCGTCGTTGCGGCAGGCGCGGGCCCCTTGGAAATGACGAAGTTGATCTTCGCCATGCCCTTCGGCACGGTGGTACCCATGCTGAGGCTCTGCTCCACGATGATGCCGTAGTCGGCGTATTCGTCATAGCGGTAGCTGATGGTGCCGAGGCGCAAATCGCTCTTGACTAAAATTTCATAGGCGTCCACCGAGGTCGTGCCGACGAAGTTCGGCACCACGGTGGTCTCGATTTTTTCGCCCTTGCTGACGAGCAGAATGACCGTCGCGCCCGCCGACACTTTCTCGCCCGCCGCCGGGGAGGTCGAAATCACGCAGCCGTCCGGCACCACATCGCTGTAGTCCTCGCTGACGGTGACGGTAAAGCCCTTGCCGCGCAGGTCGATCTGCGCCTGCCGCTTGTCGTAGTAGGTGTAGTCGTCCATATACAACTCTTCTTCGCCGCGGCTGACCGTCAGTGTGAGGTCGGCAAACTTCTGCCCCTTGATACCCTTGCGGGATTCGCCCGCCTTGGGCGTCTGGGCGATGACAATGCCGCTTTCGGTGTCGGCCGAGTAGGCGTAGTCCACCTTGACGCGGTAACTCGACTTTTCCAGTTCCTTTTGCAGTGCGTCGTCATAGGCGCGGCCGACAAACTGCTCCACTTCGATGGTGGTGGTATTGTTGGCGGTGTCGCCGAAGAAGATGTCGTGCACCACGACAAATGCGCTGATGAGCGCGACGAGGAGAAACGCCGATGCCACGCCCATGATGATCGGGAGCATGGAGCTTTTGCCGCCCTGCCCGCCGCTTGCTTTTTTCGGCGTGTTCTTCTGCTTGAAGACGACGCCCGGGTTCTCGCGCACCCGCTTGAGTAGGTCGATCATCTGCGTCGCGGTCTGGAAACGCTTGTCCTTGTCCTTCTCCATCGCGAAGAGGATGATTTGCTCCAGCCCCGCGGGGATGTCGGGGTTCAGCTCGTGCGGGGGCTTCGGCTCCTCGCTGATCTGCTTTAAGGCGATGCTGACCGGGTTCTCACCGTCAAACGGCAGCTTGCCGGTGATCATCTCGTACATCAGCACGCCGACAGAGTAGAGGTCGGTGCGGCGGTCGATGCCCTTTTCGCCCGCAGCCTGCTCGGGGCTGATATAGTAGACCGTGCCGATGGCTTTGTCGGTGGCGGTCAGGGTCTTGGCGTCGGGCAGCTTGGCGATGCCGAAGTCGGTCACCTTAATCTGCCCGCTCTTCAGCAGCATGATGTTCTGCGGCTTGATGTCGCGGTGGACCACGCCGCCGAGGTGCGCATGTTCCAACGCGCGCAGAATCTGGATGGAATAGGCGATGGTCTCCTTCACGGAGAGCGTGCCCTTGCGCTGCATATACGCCTTGAGCGTGATGCCGTCGATGTATTCCATCACAATATATTTGTATTCGCCCTTGACCGAGACATCGAAAATCTTGACGATGTTGGGGTGCGAGAGCATGAGAACCGCCTTGGATTCGTTGATGAAGCGCTGCACCGAGACTTCGTCCGCCGCAAATTCCTCTTTGAGAATCTTGACGGCGACGGTGGTCTTCTTGAGAAGGTCGTCCGCCTCAAAAACCATGGCCATGCCGCCGATGCCGACGAGGCGCTTTAAGCGGTAGCGGTTGTCCAGCACAAGGCCGATATAATTCTGATATGCGTCCATAGATGCACGGTCTGCCCGGGGCAGCCTCAGACCTCCTCTCCCGGTTTGTCAAGCTCGACGGCGACGGCGGTGATGTTGTCGCTGCCGCCTGCGCGGTTGGCTTCGTCGATGAGCGTTTTTGCAAAGTCTTCGCAGTCGGGGTGCTCGCGCCGCAGGGTGGTCAGCGCGGGCGCGTCGATGTAGTTGGAGAGCCCGTCCGAGCAGAGCAGCAGCGTTTTGCCCGCGTACTGCTTTTTCTCAATGACCGAGACATCCACCGAGACTTCCTTCTCCACGCCGACAGCGCGGGTGATGATGTTCTTCTTGGAGCTGCCGCGCGCCTCCTCGGGCGTGAGTTTGCCGATGTCCACGAGGTATTGGACGAAGGAGTGGTCGCGCGTGATCTGCATCGCGCCCTCGGTGTCGATGAGGTAGGCGCGGCTGTCGCCGACATTGGCGACATAGATTCTGCCGCCGACGGCAAGTGCGGCGACGAGGGTCGTGCCCATGCCTTCGAGCGCGTGGTCGGCTTCGGCAAGGGCGTAGATTTTGAAGTTGGCGCGGTCCGCCGCGGAGGCGAGCGCCGCCTGAATGACGGCAGGCTCGGTGCCGTGCCGCTCGGAAAAGAAGGTATCGAAATAGCTTTCCACCTCATGCGCCGCCGTAGCGGAGGCGCATTCGCCTGCGTTGGCGCCGCCCATGCCGTCGAAGACGGCAAAGAGCGCGGCGTCGCCGTAGCTTTTTGCGAGGTAGGCGTCCTCGTTCAGTTCGCGGACGCTGCCGACATCGGAGAGGGCAAAAAATTTCATGAACCTGACCGTTCCTTTCAATGAAGTCAT
>CAKSLU010000032.1 GCA_934474225.1 uncultured Eubacteriales bacterium
ATTCCGCTGAACAGGCTGTCACAGTCGGATTTACAGCAATTCTACGCAAAGGAAAAGACAGACGGAAGAAAACTGCACGCAAAAACCTACGGAAAGGGACTTTCGGACAGAACGATAAGGGGGATACATGCCAACTGCCGCACTGCTTTACAGCGGGCGGTACAGGACGGTTTGATACGAACCAATCCCGCTGTCGGCTGTAAACTGCCGCCGAAAAAAGCGCGGGAGATGCAGGTGCTCACGCAAAATGAAATTATCCGGTTTCTGCATCAGGCAAAGGAAGAGGGATATTATGAGCTTTTTCTGCTGGAGCTCGGCACGGGAATGCGGCGCGGTGAAATATTGGCGCTCAAATGGAGCGACCTCGACTTCGCAACAGGAGAGCTTCGCATTGAACGGCAGGTATATATCGTCAAGGCAGAGGTGATTATATCGGCGCCGAAAACAAAAGCCTCGATACGCACCGTTATTCTGCCGCCGTCACTCTTGAAAACCCTTGTGGCGTATAAGAAAACGGTGGATTCGGAATGGATGTTCCCGTCACCGACGGATAACGGCAGACCGAGAAATCCGTCATCGGTTAGAAAACGGTTACAACTGATCTTGGAACGGGCAGGCTGTAAAAAGGTGCGCTTTCACGATCTGCGTCACACATTTGCGACCATGGCACTGGAGCACGGTATGGATGTGAAAACGCTCTCAGCAACCATAGGCCATGTGTCATCTGCAACCACGCTGGATATTTACAGCCATATCACCGATACTATGCAAAGGCAGGCGGCGGTGCATATTGACCGCAAAATCGGCGGCACAAACGCGCAGATGCCCGTGGTAGTGCAAACACCCGAGGCAACAACAAAACCGCCCGTAAACACCCCGTGTGCGCCCACAGAGCCGCATCCTGAGCCGACACCGAGAAAGATACGAAAGAGCGGCACTGGATGCCTGTATCAGATCAATGACAACCTCTGGGAAGGCAGCTTCTTCCCAAGACTCCCCGGAGGCAAGCGAAAGAAATTCAACGTCTACGCCGAAACCTGCGAGCAGTGCGAAATCAAACTCGCCGAGATGATTGAAAGAATTAAAGCGGAGATCGCGGAAGAGAAAGCAAAACTAAAAGAGGGCGACTCGTAAGAGCCGCCCTCAAAATTGGTTTGCAGTAAACAAAGAAAAATGCATTGTCGAGTAAAAGCGAATTTTACTTGACAATGCATTATGAAAATTATGTTTATCCTTTCCGAGAAATAGTTTTTATTTGGATGAAGAGCCACAACAGCGCTTGTACTTTTTTCCCGAGCCGCAGGGACAAGGAGAGTTTCTGCCAATTTTACCAGTACGAATCGTAGCATATTCTCGAGTTCGCCACGCAATTAATTTTTTATCGATTTTTTCATGGTAGAAAGAAGCCCATATTGTTGCAGGCAAACCACCATTGGCTAATGTGGTGTTACCATCAGCATTATAATCAACAAAGCATATAAAATTATCGTTTGTATGAGTTAATTCTTTACACTTTCTTCCGTCGTTATGGTAAACATTAATGTATAATGCATCAGCAGGCATGTCACCGTGTTTTTGAGGAAAAGTTGGTGATGCAGGGTTTTTAACAGTTAATAGCCAATCTATGGCTTGATCTACTATGGTTAATAAATCGTTGCGATTATTTGTGTCTGAGACAAATAAATTTGCTCGTAAGCGTTTTCGATCTTGTGTACTGGCATTTGCTATGTTGTTAATTTTAAATTTTGCGGAATTATAGTTTGGAAAACAAAAATATTTTACTTCATTAAGGTCGATATCTTCTGTTGAGGGTGGAAAAATAAGAAACTCTTTTCGGTCAATGATTTCAGAGCACACAACATCTATTTTCTTTGTGCCAGATATAATATCTAAAATATCTTGTTTTTGATATATAATCCAACCATTCATCATTCTAGGGTTGCTAAAAGAAAACAAATATTTGTTATAATCGGAATGAGTATTATAAACTAAAATTGAAAGAAGTGCCGCTATCTGAGCGAGATAACCTCTATCTGTGTTTTCAACCTCTAGTTCAATATTTAATTGATCAAGATTTCCGGTGTCACTTATACTTGAACAACATATCCCAGGAATACTTAATCTCATTGCAAGAATAGCAAATGGTATGTATTCGTTTTTTGTTTCGTCTATGCTAATTAAATGCATGTGAGCATTCATAAATGTGCTTAAAGCTAATAATACAGCGCTTGCAGTGTCGAAAGATCGATCGATGATTTTATCAAATTCATACAAAGCGATTTCTTTGGTCTTTGATATTCTCTGCTCGGAATAGGTAAAATATATTTTATCGACGGGATCTTTGTCAAGGCGTATTTTCCCATGGTTTATAGCATTTCTAATATTGACATCTATATTTCCTGCTAGTTGTGTGTAGCCATTGGAAGATATAGCATTTACTAATTGTCCGAGCGTATTTTGTGTAGAATAATCTTTCCCGATTCCTTGTCCAGTTAAGATAGCGATGACTCTTAAAAAGTTTGACAAACAACTTTCAAGAATTGACGTATAGGTAGGAAGTCTGTATAGTCTTGTTTTTAATTCTTGTGAAAGATTAAAATTTCCTAAATCACAAATAGTTTCTGAAATTTGACAAAAAGCATTGTATCCCATTGAAAAATAATTAAAAGTTTCTTCGTCTATTTTTAATTGAGAACTATGCGCTTGATACAGGGACTCCAGCAAAGAGGATACTTCAGTATAGACGTTTTTATCCCAATAAGAGCAAGGTTCGGTATGTATCATTCTATGGAATATGTATATAAATTCTTTATTAATACTGGTAATTGAAGAATCAACATTGTGTTGCACTTCCGTTAATAATACTGAAGCCTCATATTCATTATAGTATTTATAATCGCAATATGAAATAAGCAAAGTATATCCCTCCTTTGGTGTAATCATAGATATTATAGCATATAACGGTCTTCGCAACAATAGAGAACAATATGAAAAAATCCTCTGAAGCGCTCGGTTTCAGAGGATTTTTGGTCGGAGTGGCGAGGCTCAAACTCGCGGCCTCCGCATCCCAAATGCGGCGCGCTATCAACTGCGCTACACCCCGATAGTTATTAAATTGTGGTCGTGTAAGTGGTCAAATCTGTGGTCAAACACATTTTTGACCGCCATTTTTTGTTTTCCATACCGTCCAAAAATCGCACGGTTAAAGGGCTTTCGGCGGTTAGCACCGATAAACGTCAGAAATGCCGTCTATGCTCCCAAAGCAAGCGCGCTACCAACTGCGCCACACCCCGATTTGTTACCGTAACAGTATAGCAGAATACAGAGAGAAAGTCAAGCGGCGCGGTTAAATAAAGGGGGAGAAAGTGGGAATAATAGCAGCAAACGGCCGTTTGGAGGTGGTAGATGTGACAACTCTCAGCGCAGCGGCGGCGCGGCGTACCCATGAAGCACGGCGGTATCTTGCGGCGGCGGGTGCGGTGGCGCTCTGCACACTGTGGCTTTTCGGCGTCTGCGGTCTGCCGCTGCCCGCCGGCATCGACCCGCGCGTCAATCCGTCCGGGCACGCATCGGCGCAGCTGCTCTTATTTTTGCTGACTTTGCCCGCGTCGGCGCGCATTTTGCGCTGCGGTGCGCGGACACTTGCCGCCCGTGAGACGGACGCTTCCGCTGTGCTGTTTGTATCTGCCGCGACCGGACTTGCCGACAGTTTGTTTCTGACCGTTCGGATCGCCGTTGCTGCAAGCGGCGGTGCGCATGCGGCGGCGGAGCGGCTGGCATCGGAACTGCCGCTTGCGCTGCTCGGCTGCACGATTGCGGCGGTCTCCTTTGCGGCGCGGCGCGGCGATTTGCCGAAATCGCACATCACAGTGCGGGCATGCCGGGTGCTCCTGCCGTGCGAGGCGGTAGTCGCCGTCCTGAAGGGCGGCGTTGTGTGGCTGCGCTTTGCGGATGCGGCGACGGCGGTGCACGCGGCGCTGCTTGTGCCGACGGTCTGCACACCGGCATCGCTTTTGCTTGCCGCGCCGCTTTTGACGCCGGCGGCAGAGAAGTGCATACCGACTGCACCGTCCTGTGAAGACCTCGAACGCCTCGGCACGGCTTCTGCGCTTTCCTTTACCGACACTGCTCTGCAGCAGGAATCGCTGTCCCTTTTCGACCTCTATACAGTGACCGGCAACAAACCGTCACTCCTGGCGACAGCCGCAGCGCTTGCCGCGGGCACAGACGATGCGCACGCGGGCGCACTTGTCGCCGCAGCCGCTTCGCTTGGGCTGCGCCTGCCGCATGCCGCGCACACACGGCATGTGCATGCCGGTTTCGGCGGCACGGTGCATCGCCGCAGCTGGCAGTTCTCGACGGCACGCACCGCCGTGCCCGAGCTGATTCGCCGCACCGACTTTGGCGTGGGACAGCCGCTGTATGCCTTTGCCGACGGCAGGTTTCGCGGCGTACTGCTGTTTGCAAACGCGCCATGCCCGGATGCCGCTGCGGCGCTTGACTGCCTGCGCGCGTGCGGCATTGAAGTGTCCGTACCTGCAGCGGGCGGGAAGCAGCCTTCTTCTTTTTTGCCGTCTTCGCACGAAAATGTCTTGCATGTCGCGCGGGATGGTGCTACAATAAAGTTGACGGATGCAGACGGGACTGCGATGTGTCTGAATGCCGCAACGCCTGCCGCGCTTGCCGCGGCGGTTTTGTGTGGGCGGCGCGTGACGGCGGCGCTCCGCACGGCGGTCGGTATATCCGCGGCTGCGGCGCTGTTTTGCCTTGCCGCCGCCTACGGCGTATGCATCGGCGCAGGCGCTGCAGCGCTCACCGCTGCGATGGCGGTGCGGCTGTCGGCAACGGTGACTGTGCTGCTCCTGTCGCTTTTTGTGCGGCGCGCAAAGCCGCCTGAAATTTCATCGGAAGAGGAGAGACCGGCTATGTTCGGAAAAGTCAACTATACCATTCATGTGGAGGGCATGTCCTGCTCGCACTGCGCGGCGCATGTGAAGACCGCCCTTGAAGCCATCCGCGGCGTCAGCGCCGATGTGGTGCTGGACGAAAAGGTTGCGCATGTCAAGTGCCCGGCGGCACTGGATGAAAAGCAGCTTGTCGATGCAGTGACCGACGCGGGCTTTACCGTTGCGTCGATTGCGCGCGTATGAATCGGCGCTTTGCCCGCGCGGCGGCGCTGCTGCTTGCCATGGTGCTTGTATGCGCGTCCATGACCGGCTGCGGGCTTTATGATGTGCTGGGCATCGACACGCACGACTACGCGAGCGAGCCGCGGCTGAACACCTTGCCGACCGACGGCGAGGTGGCGGCGGAAATCTGCGATATGCTGTCCATGCTGTTTCAGAACACGCCGTATCTCACGGCGTTTGATTCACCCGCCAAAGCGGCAAAACTGTACCGCGACGGCATCCTTTGTGCCGTGCTCGGCAGCAACTACCCGAAGTACAACGCTAACAACGACTTGATTGCGCAGGCGCGGAAACTGTATCCGACGCTGGAGATCACCACGGTGATTCCCGCCGTGGACTTTGAGAGCACGGTGTACCGCTGCTTCGGCGGCACCGCCAGCGTGTCCAATGCGTCCACGCCGCTCTTCACCTATCTCGACCGCGTGGACGCCTACATTTCGTCCGGCATCGGCGTGGATAATGTGGCAGAGGTGACGATAACCGAGCTGTACGAGACCGAGAACACCTATGTCTGCCGCTTTTTCGCCGCCATGAACGGCGAGACTTCGGATGCCTACCGCCTGCTGCTGATGAAGCGCGAGGACGGCACCTTCTATATGCGCACACTCACGGTTGAACCGTAAAAAAGCAGAGACTTTTGCAAAAGTCTCTGCTTTTTTCTTATTTCATGGTTTCACTGCTGTTCAGCACCGAGGTGCTGTAGAGGAAGAGCACATCTTTGCCGGTAAAGTCGAGGAATCTGCCAAGCAGATTCGGGGAGACATAGCGGATGTCCACCAGTGTGATCTTGGCATAGCCGGATGCGAGGAGCGGGGCGATGCTGCTGCCGAACGAATCCCGGAAGAGAATCAACTCGCGGTCGTTGGTCGCCGCGGGATTTTCAATCGTGAGCAGCGACTTGGAGCCGGAGAGAAACGCCTGATACGGGTCCTTGCCGGAGAGCATCCCGGTATCGTAGACCGGGATATAGCCGCCGGTTTCAAAGTCGTACACGCGGCAGTTTTGCAGCGTCTCATTGGTGAGGTAGACAAGTTTGTCTGCCGGGAGCGGCAGCGCCGACTGCCCGTAATAAACGCCGTAAAACGGCACATCCGAGGTGACGGCATCGTAATCCGTCTCCACCGTGATGCCGAGTGCATCCGCCAGCTTTGATGCGACGGCGGACAGTTTTTCCTGCCGCCAGTGCGCATCGGTGGTGTAGTAGTCGTCAATTGTCAGCGCATCCAGAATGTCCACATATTCCGCATAGGGCATTTTCTCGCGCAGCGCGGCAATGAATGCGGCATAGTCCATCGCGGGATAGCCGTTTTCGGCGGCGAGGAAATAGTTCTTGTCGGGCACGACCGAGAGCCAAACCCGCGTGTCGGCATCCTTCAGCAGGTTATCGTATATCCAGGCAAAGCGGCTTGCCGCATAGTCCAGCGAATCCGTATGCATCGGATAGTCCAGCTTGGCGGCCTGTCCGTCAACGACATAAATGTCGTTGTTGTCCTTCTGTCTTAGCAGGTAGAACGCGGTGAACGCCTTGAGCGTGCGGAAGTTGTCGCGCAGGGGGAACTGGTCGAGCGACCAGTCCTCAAATTCGGTCATAAACTTGCCGGACAGGATGCTGTCCGCGCTGACGGCGGGGAACTGCGCAAGATGCCGCCGTTCGCTGGTGGATTCCTCGGCGTCGGGGAGCAGAAGGCTCCAGACCGAGAAGCCGAGAATGAATGCCGCAGCCAGGAGAACCGAAACAATATTTTTGATTTTTTCAGACATCGGAACCTCCTTAAAAACGGAAATACAGGAACGGGTTGAACGAGCCGTCAATCAGGAACGCGGTGGAAACCGCCAGCAACGCCAGCAGCACAACCGGCTCGACGGCGTTGATGAGTGTGTCCCCGCGCGGCGCTTTGCGTATGCGTTCGACGGCGCGTTTCGGCAGCGGCGTGGAGCCGATGATGCCGAGGATCAGCACGACGGCATAGCTGCGCAGGTTGTACAGCGCCTCAAAGGAGACGGCGGGAATCCCGCCCGCACCGAACATCGCACCGATGGTCTCGCCCGCGCCGCGCAGCGTGGCGGCGTCAAAGAGCACAAAGCTGAGAATGACGAGCAGCATGACATAGGCATGCCCGAGCACGGGGGAGCGGTCCAGCCACTTTTTGAGGAACAGTTTTTCCAGCACGAGCAGTACGGCAAAGTAGACGCCCCAGGCGACAAAGTTCCATGCCGCGCCGTGCCAAAGCCCGGTTGCCGCCCAGACGACGGCGATGTTGAAGATCCAGCGCCCGCGCGAAACGCGATTGCCGCCGAGCGGGATATAGAGGTAGTCGCGGAACCAGCTGCCGAGCGACATGTGCCATCTGCGCCAGAATTCGGTGATGCTGCGCGAGATGAACGGATAATTGAAGTTTTCGAGGAAATCAAAGCCGAACACATGCCCAAGCCCGATTGCCATATCGCTGTAGCCCGAGAAATCGAAATAGATATGCAGCGTGTAGGCAATGGCGTAGAGCCAGTAGAACAGCACGGACTTGTCATCCGCCTGCTTGAAGCCGTCCACAAGTTCACCGAGCACATTGGCGAGCAGAATCTTTTTGGAAAGCCCGATGATAAAGCGGCGAACGCCTTTCGATGCCGCAGCAAAACTGTGCGTGCGGCTGTCCAGCTGCGCGGCGATGTCCGCATAGCGGACGATGGGGCCGGCAATCAGCTGCGGGAACATGGAGATGTAGGCGGCGAGGTTGATGTAGTTGCGCTGCGCCGCCACATCGCCGCGATAGACATCGATGACATAACTGACAATCTGAAAGGTGTAGAAGCTGATGCCGATGGGCAGTGCGATGCCGAGGAGCGGGAGCGACAGCCCTGTGACGGCATTGAAGCTTGAGATGAAGAAGTCAGCGTATTTGCAATAGCCGAGCAGGGCAAAGCTGAACACGGCGGAGAGGGTGAGAAACAGTTTTGCGCGCTTTTTGCCGCGGTACTTTTCCACCAGTCTGCCGAAAACATAGCCCTGCGTGATGGACAGGAGCATCAGGATGAGATATTTCGGCTCTCCCCACCCGTAGAAAAACAGGCTGGAGAGCATCAGTACGCTGTTCTTCAGCTTCCCGGGGGCGAGAAAATAGAGGAGCAGGACGCACGGCAGGAAGTAATAAAGAAACGGTATACTTGAAAACAGCATAAGATTACCTTCGCTTATTCAATCGGTTCGTTGACGGTCACAGCGAGGTCCGGATAGACCGACTGCGCCGCCTCGACAAATGCGTCAATGAGTTTGCCGTTGCCGAACATGGAGACCAGGGTATCGCCGACAGTCAGAATGCGCAGCGTCTCGGGATAGCCGCACATCCAGCGGCGTGCCTGGATGTTTGCACGGATGGATTCGGCGAGCGCCGCCGCATCTTCGCCGTCCTTCACACGGTATGCGCCGCAGGTGAAGGTGTTGGCGTTCAGCATATGGACAAGCGACGCGCATGCGCCGATTTTATCCACAGAATCCTGCGGGAAGCCGAGCATGCGGTCGATCGTCGCCGCATCAATCTTCATCGCGCCGGGGCCGTCCATGACGGCGATGTCGACATCACCGCCGAAGGCGGAAAACCTGTTGTCGGCGGGATAAGCATCCCAGATTTTGCTCAGCACATCCAGTGCCGCATTTGTGCCCGCGTCTGGCGTTTCGGGTGCGGTTGTCTCTTCTGAGGTTGCCTCGGTTGTCGCTTCGGTTTCGGCAGGTGCCGTCGCCGTAGTTTCCGCAGGTGTAGTCTCCGTGGTCTCGGCGGGGGCTGTGGTGGTTTCCGTCGGCACGGGCGCTTCCGTCGTGGTGGCTTCGGTCGCCTCGGTGGTTTTGGTGGTCTCTTCGGTCTCGCTCGTCGCGGGTGCGTCGGTCGTGCCCTCGGTTGCGACTGCATCGGTCTCCGAGGAGGCGGTCGTCTCTTTGGTTTCCGCCGAGGTGTCGGTGGTCGTATCGGCGGTGGAGACGGATGTGTCATCCGTGGTTACAGGGGGAACATCCTGTTTGCCGCAGGCGGCAAAGGTCAGCGCAAGTGCGAGAGCGGAAAGGGTGGCAAGCAGTTTTTTCATGATAGATACCTCAAAAGCAAATCTTTAAGTGTCTTGTTTATTCAATCGGTTCGTCAAAGACGACGGAAGTTGCGCTGTAGGTCGCCAGCATGGTGTCGCGGAAGTTGTCCACCAGGTCCTCAAGTCCGAAGACAGAGACAATATAGTTGTCCACCGTCGCCACAAGAACCTTGTCCGGGAAACCGCACATCCAGCGTCTGCCCTGGATCACATCGCGGATCGACTGCGCCAGCGCGTCCATGTCGGCGCCGGCCTTCACGCGGTATGCGCCGCAGGTGAAGGAGTTGCCGTTCATCATGTGGAAGAGGGAGGCCGCTGCGTCGATTTCGTCAATCGAGCCTGCAGGGAAACCGACCAGATTCTCGACATTTTCCGCTTCCGCAAGCCCGACATTGCCGGGCGCGCCGTCCACCATGTTGGCTTCGTCATAGTCGCCGCCTGCGGCAGGGAATTTGTCGTCCTCTTTGTAGTTGTTCCAGATGGCGTCCAGCAGCGCCTTCGGGTCGCTTGCCGCATCCGTCTCGGGGGCGCTCGTGTCGGTAGTCGGCTCGGTGGTGACTGTGGTATTTTCGGTCTGCGATGCGTCGGATGTGCTGTCTGGCTTCTTGTCGGTCTTGCCGCAGGCGGCAAAACTGAGCATCAGGGCAAGTGCGGTCAGAATCGTTGCAATTTTTTTCATTTTAATTATCCTCCGTTATGGAAAATCGAATTTTAATCTTTTTGCATGCACCAGCATGCGGTAGCGGGGTCGAGATAAAGCGAAAGCGTCGTGTCTCCGACGGTCAGGTGATAAGTCTCTATCGGGTCGGGGTTGCGAATCGACCAGTAAAGCGTGAGCTGCCCGACGGCGACGGTGTCAGTGCCCGTATAGAGCGGCGTATCGTCCCGCAGCAGTTCAAATGTGCCGTTCGCGGCGGTGATACGCGAAGCGTCGCGCAGGCGCACCTGCAGCGGCACGGTCAGCACACCGCCGTCCCGCATCTGCGGGTCCGCCGTGTGCACGGCGGGGGCGGCGCCTTGCACCACGACAGGCGCCCCGGAGAGGGCACTGCCGTCAAATGCGATGTCTGTGCCGGGCAGCCCGACATAGATGAGCGTGCCGAAGAACAACACAAGGCAAGCCGCAAGCGCGGCGAAATGCCGCATGGGCAGCTGCATTTTTTTCGTCACGGTGTGCGCGTCGGCAATCAAGTCGTCGTCGATTTCGCCCATGGCGCGCAGGAAAATTTCGTTTTTCACAGCGTATACCCCTCCTTTTCAAGCTGTGCCTTCAGCCGCAGGCGGCTGCGCAGCAGCATGGATTTGATTTTGCTCTCGGACGCACCCTGCCTTGCGGCAATCTCACCGATGCTTTCCGCATAGAAATAGCGACAGACGAAGACGCGCCGCATTTCGGCAGGCAGTCCGCGCAGAAATGCGTTGATTTGCGCGGTCAGCGCCGACACAGCTGCGGTGTCCTCCACCGAAAGCCCGGACGGCGTGCAGACATCCAGCTCGTCAAGCGAAAGCGAAAATTCGTCGCTTGCGCGTTTTTCGGCATGCCGCGCCTTGTACTTGTTGAGGGCAAGGTTGCGGGCGATTCTGCCGAGGAATGACTGCAAGAGCGTCGGGCGGTGCGGCGGCATTGCGTTCCATGCCCCGAGGTATGTATCGTTGACATTTTCCGCACTGTCGGACTTGTCCGCCAGAATGTTCATGGAGATTTTCATACAGTATGCGCCGTATTTGCAGGCGGTTTCATGGATGGCTGTTTCATCGCGCTGCCAATACAATTCGACGATTCTCGTATCGTCCATGTTAAAGCTCCTTTCTTCAAAGTGCCATCTGCCTATAATGACAACTTCTTTTCGACTTGGTTGCATGCAAATTGAAAAAATTCAAAAATTTCAAAAATAGTATGCACACATCGGTATGAGTATACCATAAAATCATACGGTATGGCAAGTGTGCGCATCTCTGCAACAAAAAAAGCCAAACTTACTTGACAAATGCAAAACGGCGCGGTATAATACCATTGTTCTGCGGATGTAGTTCAATGGTAGAACATCAGCTTCCCAAGCTGAATACGCGGGTTCGATTCCCGTCATCCGCTCCAAAACGGGACGGGAGGTGCAGCTGCATCTCCCGTTTTTTATGTGTACCGGGGCGAAGGAGCAAAACGGCATGAAGATATATGCATTTGCGGACGAGGCAAGTCCGCAGCTGTCCGGGCAGATTCGGGCGCTGCTGGAAAACGGTCTCGACGGCATGGAAATCCGGAATGTGGACGGCGAGAACGTCTCGGTGCTCTCGCCGGAGAAGGCGCGGGCAATCCGCCGCCGCATGGACGATGCGGGGCTTGCGGTGTGGAGCATCGGCTCGCCGCTCGGCAAGGCGGACATCACCGACGATTTTCAAGGGCAGACCGAGCTGCTGAAACGCACGCTGGAGATTGCCGACATCCTCGGCGCTGTGCATCTGCGGCTGTTCTCGTTTTACACGCCGGAGGCGGACCGTGACGCTTTTCGGGACGCCGTTCTCGAGCGCCTCGGCACTTTTACGGAGATTGCGCGCGGCAGCGGCGTTCTGCTCTGCCATGAGAACGAGAAAGGCATCTACGGCGACACGGCGGCGCGCTGCGCCGAACTGCATCGCGCTCTGCCTGCGCTGCACGCCGTGTTTGATCCCGCCAACTTTGTGCAGTGCGGGGAAGACGCCGCCGCAGCATGGCAGCTGCTGCGCCCATATGTGCGGTATCTGCACATTAAGGATGCGCTGCCGGACGGCAGCGTGGTGCCTGCCGGGTGCGGCGCGGGGCATATTCCCGAGATTCTTGCGGATTATACGGCGCGCGGCGGCACGGCGGTGACGCTGGAACCGCACCTTGCCGAGTTTGTGGGGCTGTCCGCGCTGGAACGCGCGGGGGAAACCAGCCGCATCGGCGCGGTCTATCGGTATCCGACGGCGGAGGCGGCATTTGCGGCGGCAGCGGGCGCGCTGCGGAAACTCTTATAAATAAGATGAGGTGAAGATATGAGAATCGGAGCACAGTTTTTCACAATCCGGGACTTTTGCAAGACCACGGCGGAACTTGCAGAGTCGCTCAAGCGGGTGGCGGACATCGGCTACAAGACCATTCAACTCTCCGGGGTCTGCTCGTTTGATGCAGAATGGATGAAGGCGCAGCTGCGGCAAAACGGGCTTTCCTGCGTGCTGACGCATACGGCAGCCGACCGCCTGATCGGGGAACCGGAAAAGGTTGCCGCCGAGCATGACATTTTCGGCTGCAAGTATGTGGGGCTCGGGTGGTACAACTTCACCGAGAAGGGGCAACGCACGACTGCCGACTTCTTTGCGACCTATCTGCCGGTCGCCGAGGCGCTGCAAGCGCACGGCAAGTACTTCATGTATCACAATCACGACATGGAGTTCCGCCGAGAGGACGGCAGGCTGATTCTCGACCGCCTTGCCGACGGCATTCCGGCGGACAAAATGGGCTTCACGCTGGACACCTTCTGGATTCAGGCGGGCGGCGGCGACCCCGCATGGTGGATTGAAAAGCTGTCCGGCAGAGTGCCCTGCATTCACCTCAAGGACTTTGCCTACGGGCGCAAAATGGCGGTCGTCGGCGAGGGCAATCTGAACTTTGACCGCATCTTTGCCGCAGCGGCGGATGCGGGAACCGAATACATGCTCGTGGAGCAGGACGACTGCGGCGGAGAAGATCCGTTTGACTGCCTGCGCCGCAGCTATGCATATCTGCAATCGAGAGGTTTTGAATAAATGGAAGGGAAAATCAGACTCGGCATTCTCGGCATCGGCAACATGGGGGCGGCGCATGCCTTGCATGTCGCCGAGGGGAAGTGCCCGGATTTTGAACTCACCGCCGTTGCCGATGTGAAGCCGGAGCGGCTGGAATGGGCGGCTACGGCGCTGCCCGAGGCGGTCAAGTGCTTTGACAGTGCGGATGCTATGCTGGCAAGCGGCGAAATTGACGCCTGCATGATCTGCGTCCCGCACTACGACCATCCGAAGTATGCGATCGACTGCCTGCGCCGCGGTATTCATGTGATGGTGGAGAAGCCTGCCGGCGTATATACCAAGCAGGTGCGCGAGATGAACGAGGAGGCAAAAAAGCACCCCGAGGTCGTCTTCGGCATGATGTTCAATCAGCGCACCAACTGCATCTACCGCAAGGTGCGGGAACTGGTGCAAAGCGGCAATTACGGCAGCATCCGCCGCACAAACTGGATCATCACCAACTGGTATCGCCCGCAGGCGTACTATGATTCGGACGATTGGCGCGCCACCTGGGCGGGCGAGGGCGGCGGCGTTCTGCTCAACCAGTGCCCGCATCAGCTCGACCTCTGGCAGTGGATTTGCGGCATGCCGGTGTCGGTGGAGGCGAAGCTCTCCTACGGGCTGTGGCACGACATCGAAGTCGAAGACGATGTGACCGCCTATGTGCGATACGCAAACGGTGCGACCGGCGTTTTTGTCACCACAACAGGCGATGCGCACGGCACAAACCGCCTCGAGATTCAGCTCGACCGCGCGCGCATCGTTGTTGAGGGCGGCAAGATTTCGCTGCTTGAATATGAAATGACCGAGCAGGCGTTTTCCAAGACGAATACCGAGCCGTTTGCCACCGTTGCGGCAAACAAAGTCGAGGTTGAGACCGACGGCGAGAATCCGCAGCATGTCGGCGTCATCAACGCCTGGGGCGGCGCCATTCTGCGCGGCGAGCCGCTGGTGGCGGGCGGCAGCGAGGGCATCAACGGACTGACGCTGTCCAATGCGATGCATTTGTCGTCCTGGCTCGGGCACGCCGTCACACTGCCGCTGGACGAGGATTTGTTCTATACGGAGCTGATGAAGCGCGTCGCCGCATCGAAGCAGAAAACGCATGTGCGGGCAGTCACGGCGGATACGACAGGCTCTTATGAGGGAAATCACTGACATGGAAGTTGTAAAGGTCGGCATCGTCGGCATCGGCAATATGGGCGGCACGCACCTCGCATGCATCATGGACGGCAAAATCGAGGGCATGACGGTGTGCGCCGTCTGCGACATCGACGCGGACAAACTGCGCGCAGCGAAAGAAAAGTATCCGACGCTGGAAACCTACGCAGACTATAAAGAAATGCTCACAAAGGCGGACATTGACGCCGTAATCATCGCCGTGCCGCACCCGTTGCATGCCGAGGTCGGCATCTTCGCGTTTGCGCACGGCAAGCATGTGCTGGTGGAGAAACCGATGGATATTGCGCTCTCCGCCGGTGAGCGGCTGTGCGCCGCCGCACGGGAGCGCGGCAAGCTGTTCTGCATTATGCTCAACCAGCGCACAAGCCCGCTTTTCCGCGAGGCGCGCCGCCTTGTGCAGAGCGGGGAACTCGGGCAGCTCAAGCGCACGGTCTGGGTGGTGACCAACTGGTATCGCACGGATGCCTATTATGCCTCCGGCGCATGGCGCGCCAGCTGGCGCGGCGAGGGCGGCGGACTGCTCATCAACCAGGCGGCGCACAACCTGGACTTGTGGCAGTGGATCTGCGGCATGCCGACGGCGTTAACGGCGCACTGCAATGTCGGCAGATTCCATGACATCGAGGTCGAGGACGAAGCCGTGCTGTACGCCGAATTTGCGGGCGGCGCAACCGGCGTCTTTATTTCCAGCACAGGCGACCTGCCGGGCACCAATCGGCTGGAGATTGTGGGCACGCGCGGCAAAGTTGTGATTGAGGGCGGCAAGTTGAAATTTTGGCAGCTGCCGGCGGACGAGCGCAGCATTTGTGCGGCTTCACCGGAGAGCTACCCGCATGTCGAATGCGCGTACACCGAGGCCACGCCCGAGCGGGGCAGTGCACACGCGGGCATCTTACAGAACTTTGCCAATGCGCTGCTGCACGGTGAACCGCTGCTTTCGCCCGGCTATGACGGGCTTGCGCAGCTGACGCTCATCAATGCGGCATACCTGTCCGCATGGTGCGGCAGCACGCGGATCGCGCTGCCGTTTGACACGGCGTTGTATGACCGGCTGCTCGCCGAGAAAGCCGCGCATTCGGCGTACAGAAGCGAAGTGAAGCCGCTTGCCGCAGATGCGGCAGCGGGCGACCGCTGGCAGGTCAACTGGTGAAACGGCGCGAAAAAGGGCGGAATACGCCCTTTTTCGCTGCGCCGCGCCGCGCGACAAAAAAATTCATCTTTTTTTGAAATAACTCTTGATTTTTCCCGCCGGACATGCTATTATATAAAGGCTGTTTGTGAAAACAGCGTATATATGTTCCGAACGCGAACAACTTGGAGAAGTCGCCTAGTTGGTCGAGGGCGCGCGACTGGAAATCGCGTAACCCGTAACAGGGTTCGAGAGTTCGAATCTCTCCTTCTCCGCCAAAAGTCCACCGCAATTCTATTGCATTGCGGTGGACTTTTTCTTACTCTTTATATATCGAATTGTTTAACAAATGCAGTAAACTGTGATTTTAGGAGGGGCGCGTATGGATATTTCGTTCAAACTGGAGAACCAAAAGTTTAATTACAGAGTATGTGCAATGATAATCTCGGGAAACAGAATTCTTGCCATGCACGATGAGCATTCGCCATACTTTTACCTTCCCGGCGGAAGAGTTAAGATGGGGGAAACGGCCGAGCAGGCAGTGGTACGGGAAACCATAGAAGAACTTGGCGTGACCATGAAGATCGCCCGCCCATTGTGGCTCAATCAGGCGTTTTTTACGGAAGATGTGGACGGTGTTCGTTATCACGAGCTGTGTATTTACTTTTTAATGGATATCTCAAATACGGATTTATCGGAAAGAGGCAGCAGCTTTACACGAACAGAAGGTAAACATACACATAGATTTGAATGGTTAGCGTTTGACAGACTGCAGGACGAATACTTCTACCCAATCTTTTTGAAGAAAGAAATTTTCAATCTTCCGAAGGCGTTTACCATTCGCACAGAATTGGAGTGACAACTCCCGGCTTGCCGCAGCGCCAAAAACCCCCTTACTTACATTTGCATTGACGATGGAAAGGAGGACAGCGATGAAAGAAACGCAACAGGCGCGCAACCCTTTTGCCAACAGCGACACAAACAAGCGCTATTATACCTATGACTACTATCTGCGGCGCACCTTCGGCGGCAAATGCCTGAAGGTGGCGCTGGACATCGGCTGCACCTGCCCGAACATGGATGGGGCATGCGGCACAGGCGGCTG
>CAKSLU010000033.1 GCA_934474225.1 uncultured Eubacteriales bacterium
ATACTACAAAACTGTATACAATCCTCTTGCACTACTTGTATATAATCATACTGCACTGTACAGCCCTCGACGACCCGCCCATGTCAAAGCAAAAACGGACTGTCGGGGACGCCGGTCCCTACAGGGTAGCGGAAACCATGTGCATATCTTGCGCCCCCACACAAAAAAGCCGCCTGAGGCGGCTTTTTTCTTACTGCACATTGTCCGTATACACAGCGGAGACGCCGGACGAGAACAGCGCTGCCTGCGCTGCCGCGTCGTTGACGGTGTGCACCGCCAGCGGCACGCCCGCGTCGTTGAACGCGGCGACAAACTTCTCGCTTGCCAGCGTGACATCCGCCGTCACGGCGACAAGACCGCGCGCCGCGGCAAAGGGCACGATTTTCTTCGTGTTCACCTTGTCGCTGTATTCGCCGAGGCGATAGAGCGTGAGGATGATGTTTGTATAGCCCATTGCGCGCACCGGCGCGTACTCCTCGTAGGCGTAAATCTGCGGGATAAAGCGCGCCTGCAATTCGGGATGCGTGCGGGCAATGGTGCGCAGCACGCCGAGGTTGTTGTCCTTCACATCGGTGATGATGTGCACATCCGGGTGCGCCGTGAGCCATTCGGCAAGCGTGTCGAGGTCAAGCGGCGTGTACCGCTCGTAGATGCGGACGGCGCGGAATGCGTCGCGCGTCATCGGCACGCCGTCGGTGATATCATTGGAATAGAACGCCGACCAGTCGTGCAGGCAGACCGGCACGCCGTCCGACGAGAGCAGGAAGTCCAGCTCCAGGGTGCGGTTGCCCGCGGCATAGGTGGCGTTGATGGCTTCCAGCGAGTTGCTGCCTGCGTAGCCGTCAATCGCGCCGCCGCCGTGCACTACTTTCTGCGGCAGGGCATATGCCGCCGCATCGGGCAAAGCTTCGCCGGTCTCGAGCATGGAGAGCGCCGCGCCGTGCAGGTAGGTGCGCCTGCCGTAGGCGTCGAGCGACGAGAACAGGATGATGGTGCGCCCGTCGATGTTGTAGCCGGTGACTTCGCGCCCATCGAGATAGACGCGGATGTCGGAATACAGCACGCGCGCGATGACCGTGCCGCTCGGCTTGTGGCTGCCCTCGGGGATGGCAACGCCGCGCACTTCTGCGCCCGTGCGGTTGACGGTGAGCGTGCGGGTCGAATCATCGTACCCGGTCACAAAACCGTAAGCGCCGAGGTCCTCGGCGACCACGCCGAGGTAGCCGTCGATGTTGTAGGCGGGGATCTCCACGCCGTCGATGAAGGCGCGGATCTCGGTGGCAAGCACCTGCCCCGCCACATCGCCCGGGCGGAGCGCCGCCGCGGCGAGCGAAAGCGCCGCAAAGAGCAGGAGCGGCACGCAGATTTTGAGGAAGTGTTTCATTGCTCGTAGACGAAATTCTTTCTGTAGTAATAGGTTACATCGTCATAGAGACGATAAGTCTCGCTCCGCAAGTCAAAGCTGCGGTGCACCACGGGGGTTTCTCTCATCTGCGCGGTGGTAAACTGCATGTATGCACTGCCGCGCCAGCCGCATAGCTCGAACACCTTGTTCATGAGGAAGGACGCCGAGACGGTCTCGCCCGCGCCGCGAAAATCGTTGCCGGTCACGCGTTTTGCCGCGTCGTTTGCAAGAATCAGATAGCGCGTGGCATAATAATTGAGGAAGCCCTCGTCGGTCGAGCGGTCGATGTTGATGCCAAGCTCGTGATAGACGCTGTCGGCGTTGCCCATCCAGGGCTTGTGGTCGCCGAAGAAGACCAGCACGACCGGCTCGTCGGTGGCGAGCATTTCCGTCGCGAAGTCGTAGAGCATTTCGGTTGTCTCCGCCTGCGCGTTCAGGTAGTTGTTGAGGATGATCTGCGATGCCTCCGACCAGCCGCCGTTTTCCACATAGGGTTCGGCGTAATGCGGGTTGTCCGCCTCGTAGGGACCGTGCCCCTGATAGGTGATGTTGTAGCTGAAATAGGGGACAGACTTGTCGCGGCTCTCGTACAGTTCAAAGAGCATCGGGAAGTAGGACGCATCGTAGGTGATGTCGCTCCAAGTCCGCTCGGCAAAGTAGTTTTCGCTGAAGAGGTAGTCGTCAAAGCCGAGGTTTTTGTTGATGTTTTGCCGGTTGTAGAACCAGGCGTAGCAGGGGTGTGAACCCGTGGTGTGATAGCCGTTTTCGCGGAAGTACCACACATGGGAATTGGACGGCGCGACGAATTTGTCAATGCGGCTGTAGGGCAGCCCGGTGAGAAATTCCCGCTCGCTCACCCGGGTGTCGCCCGCGAAAACGTCGGTCACCAGCGTCCCGGCATAGCCCATTTTCTCAAGTTCGCGGTACTTGCCGTAGACATCGCGGACGAAATGCAGGTTTTCAAAGCGGGAGAAGTCGTTATACGCCTCCAGCATCACGGCGACGACATTCACGCGGCGGTCTTCGGGAATCGCTTCGTCCGTGTAGGCGTCGAGCGCGGCTTTTGCGCCGTGCGCGTCATAGCCGTCGGGCGCGGGGTGGAAGGCGTCTTTGATGGTGTGCAGGAAGGGGTAGACAAAGCCCTTGGAGATGAACTGGTCGTTCTCGGAATAGGGGTTGATGAGCGCGGTGTTGGATGTCTTCACATTGTAAATATCGGCGCTTGTGTAGAGCGGCGCTGCGGCGGTGCAGGCAAGCGCCAGCACGAGCGCGGCGACGAGCCGCGGCCACGCGCGGCGGAACCGCCCGCGGAAGAAGAAGGCAAGCATCAGCGTGCCGACGACGAGGATGGCGAGGTAAAAGCCGAAACGCTTGTCCCAGAAGAGCTTGTAGGTTTCGAGCATTTTCTTCGACTCGGTGACAAGCGTCAAATCCTCGGCGCACAGCGGGTCGCCGCGGAACTCGACCTTGAAGAAGCTGATGACGGTCGGCAGCATGACGACAAGGTTGGTGATGAGCCAGGCAATCCACGCGCGGTTGGTGAGGAGCGTGAAGAAGAGCATGAGCGCGACCGGCACGGCGAGGTTGAGCGCGACCGTCCAGGGGTGCGAGAAATAAGAGAAGAACATGGCGCGCGGGTGCGCCCCGGCGGCAATCGCCAGGCTGCACACGCCGATAAGCGCGCCGGCGAGGGCGGCGGCGATCAGCGCCGCGGCAATCTGTCCTTTGGTGCGGTATTTTTCGATTTTGTCGGTTTTCCAAGCAAACATGGCATGACCTCCCGAAAAAACTCTTCTTATTTTAACACAGGTATCGACAAAAATCAACCCTGCGGTAAAAATGCGGCCAGGGAAGTTTCGGCGGCGCAAAAAAGAATTTCTTTTTGCAAAATTTCTTGCACTTTGGGTTAAGACATGGTAAAATAACAGCGAAGTGACGAGAAAAATATGAAAAAAGATTAAAGCCGCGCAAAATCCTTGCATTTGCGTTTTTTTTGCTATAAGATAGCCTTAGTGTGAAAAAATAAACAAGCGGGAGAGGGCATTGCACGCCTTATGCCGGGGATACGCACAAACCTTGTAGGGACCGGCGTTCTCGACGGTCCGCCCCCACCAAGGCAAAAACGGACCGTCGAGAACGCCGGTCCCTACAGAAAAACAATGTGCGGCGCACACAACTCCCTACAATAAATAAATATCCATACATACCCCCAAAAGAAAGGACGGACATCGACTATGCTGAGCGATACGATTCGCGCGGTCAAGGACGCCGAGGAAAAGGCGGCTGCCCGCGTTGCCGAGGCGAAGGCGGCGGCGAAAGCCGACATTGCCGCAGCGACGGCGGCGGCAGCCGAGGCGGAAACTGCGGCGGCGGAGGCGGCGCGCACGGCGGCGGCAAAGGCTTCTGCGGACGCCAAGGCGGCGGCGGAGCGGCGCGTGCTGGACGCACGCGGCCTTGCCAAGGCAAGCGCCGACGCGGCGGGTGAAATTACAAAGAAAAAAGCCGCAGATGCGGTTGAGGAAATCCTCGGAGGCATCAGAAAACAGTGGCAGTAAGCAGGATGAAAAAGCTGTCGGTGCTGACCGGGCGGGAGGATTTGCGCGCGCTTGTCGCAAAGCTGATGGCGCTCTCCTGCGTGGAACTGACCGAAGAGGCACTGGGCAGCGAGGCGGACGGCACTTTGCTGGCGCGCGGCGGCTCTCCCACGGAGAAGAGTGCGCTGGAGCGCGACCTCGCGGCGCTCACGGAGGCGCTTGCCGTCCTGCACAAATACGCAAAAAACACGAAAAGTCTGCTCGACCCGAAGACCTGCACCGATGTGCTGCACTTTGACGACACGCCGGAATACGGCGCGGCGCGCGAGCTGCTCCAAGCGGTGACCAAGAAATTGGAGCGCCGCGCGCAGATAAGGACCGAGATTGCCGACGCAGAGAGCACGCTTGCGTCGCTCCTGCCCTTTGAGAAGGCGGACATCCCGCTCGAGACGACCGGCACGGCGCGCTGCGCGCTGCTGCTCGGCAGCTTTGCCACCGGCGTCACGCCGGACGCGGTTCGAGGTGCGCTCGACGGCTTTGACACCGACATCGGTGTTTTGTCCGATAAGGGCGCGCCGCTCACCGCCGGCATCCTCTGCCTCAAAGGCGACCTTGACGCCGTCCATGCGGCGCTTCTGCCGCTCGGCTTTGTCCGCGTGACCTTCCCCGCAGGGACGGGTGAAGCGCCGGAGGCGATTCGCCGCACGCGCGCGAAGATCAAGACGCTCGCGGGCGAGGACACGGCGCTCATCGAAGGGCTGAAAGCCGACGCCGCGCGCGTCGGGCTGCTCGAAATCCTCAGCGACTTTGAGAAGACCAAGCTCGCTGCCTACGGCGCGATGGCGCAGAGCGGACAGTCGCACTACACGGCGCTCGTCACGGGGTATTTCCCCGCGCGGCGGCAGAAGGCGGTGGAAAAGGCGCTTGCCGCCTTCGACTGCGACTTTGCGGTGGAGGATGTGCCCGCGGGCGAGGAAGCCCCGGTGGAGCTGCGCAACAACGGCTTTGCGAAGAACTTCGAGTGGGTGATGGGCATGTATTCCTACCCGGCATACGGCACCTACGACCCCTCGTTTATCATGAGCATCTTCTATTTCATCATCTTCGGCTTGATGTTTGCCGACGCGGGCTACGGGCTCCTGCTCGTCCTCGGCGGATTCGGCGCGATTCGCCTGCTGCATCCCAAGCCGGGCATGCGCGCTTTCCTTGCCATGTTTGGCTACTGCGGCATTTCCTCGATGATCTGGGGCGTGCTGATGGGTTCGTACTTCGGCGATTTCCCGCTTGCGTATATGCAGCACATGACGGCGATGACCGAGGTGCCGCAGACGCTGGCACTCTGGTTTGACCCGATTCAGAACCCGATGAACTTCCTCATCCTCTCGCTCGGCGTGGGTGCGGTGCACCTTATCGCGGGCATGGCGGTGAAGTTTTCGATCATCTGGAAGAGCGGCAAGCCGCTTGACGCCATCTTTGACATCGGCTCCTGGTGGGTGCTGTTTGCAGGGCTGGGACTTCTCGTCGTGCAGCCCGCCGTCGGCAAGTGGGTGGCGCTCGCGGGCGTCGCGATGCTGGTGCTGACGCAGGGGCGCGCCGAGAAGAACATCATCATGAAGCTCGGCAAGGGCATCTTCAGTCTGTATGATCTGATTTCCTACGGCTCCGACCTCCTGTCCTATTCGCGTATCCTCGCGCTGGGACTTGCGTCGGGCGTCATCGGGCAGGTCGTCAACATCCTGGCAACGCTCGGTGGACCGAGCGTCGTGGGCTTCATTTCGATGGTGCTCATCTTCATCGTCGGGCATCTGCTCAATCTGGTCATCAATGTGCTCGGCACGTTTGTGCACACCTCGAGACTCCAGTATATCGAGTTCTTCGGCAAGTTCTTCACAGACGGCGGCAAGCCGTTCAAACCCCTCGCCCCCGTGGATGAGTACACCTACAGGGAAGAGAAAAAAGAAGAATAAAGTAAAGGCGCACAAACCGTCATGCGGGTCGTCGCCGCGACCCCTACCGATTTATATACGGTTCCCGCTATTTTGTAGGGGCGACCATCGGTCGCCCGCCTATACATGGCAAAAACGGGCGACGGGTGGTCGCCCCTACGGTTTGTACACATCTTCCGCTAACCCGTAGGGCGCCGTCTGCCTCCCGCCGCGTCCAAGCCTTCCCCCAAGGGGGAAGCCTCAAACCAAATCAAAAAACAAAAAATATAAAAACCAAAGGAGACAAACATCATGACTTTCGTTGACTTCCTCAATTCCTGGTTCACCGGCAACAACCTGGCGCTGCTCGGCGCAGGCCTCGCGGTCGTCTTTTCCGGCATCGGCTCGGCAAAAGGCGTCGGCATGGTCGGCGAGGCATCGAGCGGCCTGCTCTCGGAGGACCCCACAAAGTTCGGTAAGGCGCTGATTCTGCAGGCGCTCCCCGGCACGCAGGGTATCTACGGTCTGATCACCGCATTCCTCATCATCTCCAAGATGGGTCTGCTCGGCGGCACGCCCGCCACGCTGACCGTCGGTCAGGGCATCTACTTCTTCGCGGCGTCGCTCCCGATTATGATCGTCGGTTACTTCTCCGCCATCTTCCAGGCAAGAGTCGCCGTCAGCGGCATCAACCTGCTGGCAAAACGCCCCGACGAAGTCGGTAAGGCAATCACCTCTGCGGCAATGGTCGAGACCTACGCCATCTTTGCCGTCCTCGTTTCGCTGCTGCTCGTCCTCTTTGCCAATGTTTAATGCCGGAGGACAAAATGGACGGCGTTATGAACATTACAAAACGGATTGACGACGCCGCGGCGGCGGAAATCGCGAAGATTCGCGCCGATGCCACAGCGGAGATCGCGAAAATCCGGGAAGCGTCCGATGCGCGCATTGCCGCCATCCGCGCGGACAGCGAGGCAGTCCTGGCACGCGACGCCGCCGAGGCGGAGAAGCGCGCAGAGAGCGCTGCCGAGACGGCGAAACGCGCCGTCACGCTTGCCGCGCGCGCCGAAGTGCTGGAGGGCGTGTACAAGACCGTGCGCGCACGGCTTGCGGCGCTTTGCGGCAAAGAGCGGGAGGACTTTCTCCGCGGCGTGCTGCATGCCGCCCTTGCGGAATGCCACGCGCGCGAGGCGCACGCAAAGGCGACTTTCGGCGAGGACATCGCGCCGAAAATGTATGTGCTGCGGCTTTCTGCCGCGGACATGCCGCTCGGCGAGGCGCTGACGAAGACCGCGGGCGACAAGGTCACGCTCGGCGCTGCCGCCGATATCGACGGCGGACTGCTGCTCGAGAGCGGCGACACCTGCATCAACTGTTCGCTCGACATGCTGCTGCGCGACGCGCGGGAGCAGACCGAGCCGCACATCCGCACCGTCCTCTTCGGCTGAGAGGAGGGGCAGAATGGCTTATAAAGACACGGATTTTATGTATGCGTCCGCGCGCGTCAGCGTGTTTGAGACGCGGCTGCTCACCCGCGAAAAATATATGCAGCTGATCGACGCCGCCACCGAGAAGGACGCCGTCTCGCTGCTCGGCGATGCCTGCGCGCCGGTGTATACCGACGGCGCGTTTGACATCGAGGCGACGCTGGAGGGACTTGTCGATACCGCCTTTTCCGAGGTGGCAAAGTCGATTCCCGATGCGAAGCTGTTTGATTTCATGCGCTATGAATTTGACGCCAACAATCTGAAGGCGGCAGTTAAGGCGCATGTCGGCGGCATGGAGGCGGACGGCATGCTGTTCGCCTGCGGCACCGTCGCCCCCACGGCGGCGGTGGAAGCGGTGGAGAGCGGCAATTTTGCGGCGTTTCCGAAGCATATGGCGGCCGCCGCGCCGAAGGCAATCGAGGCGTATGCCGCCACGCGCGACCCGCAGCGCATCGACCTTACCATCGACCGCGCGGCGTTTGCCGACATGCTGGATGCCGCCGCGGATAAAACGCTGACGGATGCGGTCAAGCTGCGCATCGACGCCATCAATGTGCAGTCCGCCGTGCGCATGCTCGACGCGGGCAAGGCGGCGGGGCTCTCCGCTGTGCTGCTCGAGGGCGGCAACCTGCCGGTAAAGACCTTTATGGTCGCCGACCGCGCCGCGCTTGCGGCGGCGCTTGACGAAAAGGATGCCAAGGTCGCCGTGCTGCTTGCCGATGCGGATGCGTCGCTTGCCGAGATCGGGCGCGCGACGGAGAAACTGCTCGGCGAGAAGACGGGCGCGCAGTTTGTGCCGTTCGGGCTTGCGAAGATCTACGCCTATCTTTCGGCAGTGCTTGCCGAGGCGAAGAATCTGCGCATCATTTTCGCCCTGCGTGCCGCGCACGCAGGCAGAGACACGATTCTGCAAAATATTCGGGTGTAAAGGAAAAACAGAAAGGCAAAAGCGGACGGTTAAGCCTCCGCGCGTAAACTAACTAAGCCTCCCCCCAGTAAAGGGAGGTGTCGGCGAAGCCGACGGAGGGATTGTTACAGAGCCAAGGAACAACCCCTCAGTCACCTGTCGGTTGAGGATGTTTTTCGGTTTCGCTCGCGAAATCGTCGGTGTTCAGCCGACGAAGAAAAACTCCGCGAGACGCTGCGCGTCTCGGACAGCTCACCCCTTGCACAGGGGAGCCGAATCTCGCACAAACCGTAGGGCGCCGTCTGTCTCCCGCCGCGTCCAAGCCTTCCCCCAAGGGGGAAGGCTAAGACACCCGAAAGAAAGGGTTTCACCATGCAAAAAATCGGAATACTCGGCGGACGCGACAGCGTGCTCGGCTTTTTGTCGATCGGCTTTGTCGCGATGCCGGTCAAGGACGAGCATGAGGCGCGGCACGCGCTCCACAAGCTCGCGGCAGAGGACTGCGCGGTGATTTTCGTCACCGAGGAATACGCAGAACCGCTTGCCGAAGACATTGCAAAATACAAGGACAGCCCCACCCCCGCCGTCGTGGTCATTCCGGGCGCGGGCGGCTCCCGGGGGCTGGGCATGGCGGCGCTGCGTGCCGCCAGCGAACGCGCCATCGGCGCGGACATCCTGTTCAAGGAAGAATAATCCGGACGAAAGGACAAACACAATGGTTGAGGGAAAGATAGTCAAGGTTTCTGGCCCGCTGGTGGTTGCCGAGGGCATGCGCGAGGCAAACATGTTTGACGTCGTGCGCGTCGGCGAAAAGCAGCTGATCGGCGAGATTATCGAGATGCACGGCGACCGCGCCTCTGTCCAGGTCTATGAGGAGACGGCAGGCATCGGCCGCGGCGACCGCGTGGTTTCCACCGGCGCACCGCTGTCGGTGGAGCTTGGCCCCGGCATCATTACAAATATTTACGACGGCATCCAGCGTCCGCTGGAGACCATGCAGGAAAAGTACGGACCGAACATCATCCGCGGCATCGACGAGCCCGCCATCGACCGCGCGGCGCGCTGGGATTTCCGCGCGACGGCGCACAAGGGCGACCGCGTGCGCGGCGGTGATTTTCTCGGCTATGTCGATGAGACCGAGGTCATCAAGCACTGGATCATGGTGCCGCCGAAGGTCTCGGGTGAGCTTGTCGAGCTGCTCAGCGGCAGCTACACCGTCACCGACACCATCGGCAAAATCAAGACCGACAAGGGCGACATCGTCGACCTCACGCTCATGCAGAAGTGGCCGGTGCGCGTGGCGCGCCCCTATGCCGAAAAACTGCCGCCGCGTGAGCCGATGATCACGGGGCAGCGCGTCATCGACGCCCTGTTCCCCATCGCCAAGGGCGGCACGGCGTGCGTCCCCGGCCCGTTCGGCTCGGGCAAGACGGTCGTGCAGCACCAGCTTGCCAAGTTCAGCGATGTGGACATCGTGGTCTACATCGGCTGCGGCGAGCGCGGCAACGAAATGACCGACGTTTTGCGCGAGTTCCCCGAGCTTGCCGACCCGCGCACGGGCAAGTCGCTGATGCAGCGCACCGTGCTGATTGCCAACACCTCGGATATGCCGGTCGCGGCGCGCGAAGCGTCGATTTACACCGGCATCACCATCGCGGAGTACTACCGCGACATGGGCTATTCCGTCGCCGTCATCGCCGACTCCACCTCCCGTTGGGCGGAGGCGCTGCGCGAGATGTCCGGCAGACTTGAGGAGATGCCCGGCGAGGAAGGCTATCCCGCCTACCTCACCTCCCGTCTGGCGCAGTTCTATGAGCGCGCAGGGCAGGTCGTCTGCCTCGGCAGCGGCGAGCGCCGCATCGGCACGCTGTCCGCCATCGGCGCGGTCTCCCCGCAGGGCGGCGATATTTCCGAGCCGGTCACGCAGGCGACGCTGCGCATCGTCAAGGTGTTCTGGGGGCTGGAAGCAAACCTTGCTTACCGCCGCCACTTCCCGGCGATCAACTGGCTGAATTCCTATTCGCTCTACAAGGATCGCCTTGCCGACTGGTACGGCGAACACGTTGCGCCCGACTGGGGCGCCAAGGTCGGCAGATTCATGTCGATTCTGCAAAACGAAAGCTCGCTCGACGAAATCGTCAAGCTTGTCGGTATGGACGCGCTGTCCCCCGATGACCGCCTGACGATGGAGGTCGCGCAGAGCGTGCGCGAGGACTTCTTACAGCAGAACGCCTTTGAAGAGGGCGATATGTACACCTCGCTGCCGAAGCAGTACGCGCTCATTTCGCTGATTCTCGACTTCTACGACAAGGCGCAGGCGGCGCTCCGCCGCGGCGCGGATGTGCAGAAGATTGCCGACCTCCCCGTGCGCGAGAAGATCGGCAGAGCCAAGAGCGCGGACGACAAAAAGTACAAGCAGATTTACGCCGACATCGAGAAAGAACTCGACGCGGCGCTTGACGCCCTGTGCGAAGCGCAGGACGCAGAGTGAGGAGGCGCGACGATGATTAAGGAATACAAGACAATCGAAGAAGTTGCCGGCCCTCTGATGCTGGTCAAGCGCGTGGACGGCGTCAAATACGACGAGCTGGGCGAGATCGAGCTGCCCGACGGCTCCATCCGCCGCTGCCGCGTGCTCGAGGTCAACGGCAGTGACGTGCTCGTGCAGCTGTTTGAGAGCAGCGCGGGGCTGAACCTGGCCGAGAGCCGCGTCCGCTTTGCGGGGCACGGCGTGGAGCTGGGCGTCAGCGAGGACATGCTCGGCCGCGTCTTAAACGGCATGGGTGAGCCGATTGACGGCGGCGCGCCGATCATGGCGGAGAAGTCGCTCGACATCAACGGCACGCCGATCAACCCGGCGGCGCGCAATTACCCCTCCGAGTTTATCCAGACCGGCATTTCCACCATCGACGGGCTGAACACGCTGGTGCGCGGCCAGAAGCTGCCGATTTTCTCCGGCTCGGGTCTGCCGCACGCCAACCTTGCGGCGCAGATCGCGCGCCAGGCCAAGGTGCGCGGCACGGACGAGCGCTTCGCCGTCGTGTTTGCCGCCGTCGGCATCACCTTCGAGGAGGCGGACTTCTTCATCTCCGACTTCAAGAAGACCGGCGCGATCGACCGCACCGTTCTGTTCATCAACCTGGCGTCCGACGCGGCGATCGAGCGTATCTCCACCCCGCGTATGGCGCTGACCGCCGCCGAGTATCTCGCCTTTGAATGCGGGATGCACGTGCTGGTCATCATGACCGACATCACCAACTACGCCGAGGCGCTGCGCGAGGTCAGCGCGGCGCGCAAGGAGGTTCCCGGCCGCCGCGGCTATCCCGGCTACCTGTACACCGACCTTGCAACGATGTATGAGCGCGCGGGCCGCAAGATCGGCTCGGACGGCTCGATCACGATGATCCCGATCCTCACCATGCCCGAGGACGACAAGACGCACCCCATCCCCGACCTCACCGGCTACATCACCGAGGGGCAGATCATTCTGTCGCGTGAGATGTACCGCCGCGGCTACCTGCCGCCGGTCGATGTGCTGCCGTCGCTGTCGCGTCTCAAGGATAAGGGTATCGGCGAGGGCAAGACCCGCCGCGACCACGCCGGTACGATGAACCAGCTGTTCTCGTCCTACGCGCGCGGCAAGGAGGCGAAGGAGCTGATGGTCGTCCTCGGCGAGGCGGCGCTCACCCCGATGGACCGCCTCTATGCAAAGTTTGCGGACGAGTTTGAGAAGCAGTATATCAATCAGGGCTTCTATGAGAACCGCACGATTGAGGAGACGCTCGACCTCGGCTGGAAGCTGCTTGCCATCCTGCCGAAGAGCGAGATGAAACGCATCAAGCCCGACATCGTGGAAGAATACTGGCAGGGAGAGTAAAAGCGGGACGGGTTGTCGAAAAGGCGCACACACCGTAGGGGCGACCACCCATCGCCCGCCATAAGCCTCCCTTGTGCAAAGGGAGGTGGCACGGCAACGCCGTGACGGAGGGATTGTTACAGAGCCACGGAACAACCCCTCAGACGGCTATCGCCAGGATGTTTTTCGGATTCGCTCGCGAAATCGTCGGTGTTCAGCCGACGAAGAAAAACTCCGCGAGACGCATCGCGTCTCGTACAGCTCACCCCTTACACAGGGGAGCCTCTCCCCCCACGCAAAATTTTCCGAAAGGACAGGACAAAATGGCTGAACTGAGAGTCAACCCGACGCGCATGGAGCTGAAAAACCTCAAAAACAAGCTCGCCACCGCGCGCCGCGGCCATAAACTGCTCAAAGATAAATGCGACGAGCTGATGCGCCGCTTTCTCGACATTGTCCGCGAGGACAAGGCGATGCGGCAAAAGGTTGAGGACGAGCTTGCGCTGGTGCACCAATCGTTTGCCACGGCAAGCGCGCTGACCAGCCCCCGCGCCATGCGCGAGGCGCTCATTCTGCCGACCCGCTCGACGGAACTGTCGGTCTCGACCAAAAATCTGATGAGCGTCGTGGTGCCGACCTTCACGCTTTCGGAAGTCGGCGAGGGCGCGCACGATATGCCTTACGGCGTCGCGTTCACTTCGGGTGAGTTGGATGCAGCCGTGCGCGAGCTGTCCGCGATGGCGGACGACCTCGTCAAGCTCGCGGAACTGGAAAAGTCCGCGCAGATGCTCGCGCAGGAGATCGAACGCACGCGCCGCCGCGTCAACGCGCTGGAATATATCATGATTCCGCGCTACGAAGTCGCCATCAAGGGCATCACCATGAAGCTGGACGAGAACGAGCGCGGCAACACCACGCGCCTCATGAAGGTCAAGGACATGATGCTCGAGGCGTCCATCGAGGCTAAACGCGCCGCCGATGCACAGGCATAGGAAAAAGAAAAAAGCCGCCATCGGCGGCTTTTTTGCGTGATGGAGGGTAGACGTACAAATCCGGACGCAATCTAACTTTTTACCTCCCTCGTTGAGGGAGGTGTCACGGCTTGCCGTGACGGAAGGAGTCTTGTGGAGAGCAAAACTCCCCCAGTCGCCGTGCGGCTCAGGATGTTTTTGCTTTGTACAGGCGGGCGACCGATGGCCGCCCCTACAGAATAGCGGGAACCGCGCACCCCCACCCCTTCTTTTTTGTTTTTCCCTCTTGCATTGCCAAAAAGAATGGTATATAATAATGTAGTTATCTATGCTTTCTTTTAAGGAGAATGTTATGACCGAGATTAAGAAACAGCTTGCGGACGCGCTGTGCGCCGCGGCAGGCGGCGCGCTCGACGCCGAGACGCTCTGCGCCGCGTTTGAGTACCCCCCCTCCGCCGATATGGGCGACCTCGCGTTCCCCTGCTTCCGCCTCAGCAAGACGCTGCGCAAAGCGCCGCCTGCCATCGCGGCAGAACTGGCGCAGGGCTTTTCCTCGCCCGCAGTCGCGCGCGTGGAGGTTGCCGGCGGCTATCTCAACTTCTTCCTTGACAAGGACTATCTTGCAAAGCATGTCATCGCGCGCACGCTGCATGCCGATGTGCCCTACGGTTCGAGCACGGACGGCGCGGGCAAGACGGCGCTGTTTGACTACTCCTCCCCCAACGTCGCAAAGCCGTTTCACATCGGGCATCTCGGCACGACGGTCATCGGCCATTCGCTGAAGAAACTGCACGCCTTTGCGGGCTGGCACTGCATCGGCATCAACCATCTCGGCGACTGGGGCACGCAGTTCGGCAAGCTGATCGTCGCCTACCGCAAGTGGGGTAGCCGTGAGGCGGTGGAGAAGGGCGAGATTGACGAGCTTGTCGCACTCTATGTCAAGTTCCACGCCGAGGCGGAGAAAGACCCGTCCCTCGAGGACGAGGCGCGTGCCGAGTTCACCAAACTGGAGCACGGCGACGAAGAGAACCTCGCGCTGTGGAAATGGTTCATCGAGATTTCGCTGCGCGAGTACAAAAAGACCTACGCGCTGCTCGGCATCGAGTTCGACAGCTACAACGGAGAGAGCTTCTACACCGACAAAATGCCGCGCCAGGTTGAAATCCTGCGCGAAAAGAACCTGCTCACGCTGGACGACGGCGCATCCATCGTCGATCTCAGCAAATACAACATGCCGCCCTGCCTGATTCTCAAGCGCGACGGCTCCACGCTGTACCCCACGCGCGACATCGCGGCGGCGGTCTACCGCATGGACACCTACCACTTTGACAAGTGCGTCTATGTCACCTCCGCGGGGCAGTCGCTCCACTTTGCGCAGTGGTTCAAGGTGGTCGAGCTGATGGGCTACGACTGGTATGACCGGCTCGTCCATGTGCCCTACGGCACGGTGTCGATCGACGGCGCAAAGCTGGCGACCCGCACGGGCAATGTCGTGCTGCTCAAGGATCTGTTCGCCATCGCGATTGAAAAGGCGCGCGCCATCATCGAGGAGAAGAACCCGACGCTCGAGAACAAGGACGAGGTTGCAAAGCAGGTCGGCGTGGGCGCAATCGTGTTCCACTACCTTTCCAACAGCCGCATCAAGGACATCAACTTTGTCATGGAGGATGCGCTGTCGTTTGACGGCAACACCGGGCCTTACGCGCAGTACACCTACGCGCGCACGCGCAGCATTCTGCGCCGCGCCGGTGCAGCGCCGCGCGGCGATGCCGTGCGCGTGACGACCCCCGAGGAGGGCGAACTTGCCAAGGTGCTCTCCCGCTTCCCGGAGCGCGTGGCGGCGGCGATTGCGGAATACGAGCCGTCCGACATCACGCGGTA
>CAKSLU010000034.1 GCA_934474225.1 uncultured Eubacteriales bacterium
ATCTTCCAGGCCATGTCCGACGAATATACCTACCCGCGCCCCTACGGCAAGCTGATGCTGTCCGCGCTGATGCAGGAGGTGCTCTTCACCATCGCGCGCAAGCTGACGCTCGGCTCGGGCGAGAAGCCGTCCGGCCTTGTCGAGCGCGTGACCGAATACATCCGCGAAAACTTCGCGGGCGACCTCTCCAATGAGGCCATCGGCAGGCACTTCAACTACCATCCCAACTACATCAACCGCGTGATGCAGAAGCACATCGGGCAGTCGCTGCACCAGTATGTGCTGTCCTGCCGCGTCTCCCGCGCGCTGGAAATGCTGCAGACCACCAACCTCAGCGTGACCGAAGTCTCGGAGCGCGTCGGGTTCTCCTCCATCAAACATTTCTCGCAGACCTTCAAGAGCATCTACGGCTATTCGCCGATTCATTTTAGGGATTGATAAAAGAGAAGATATTGCAGAAAACCGCCATACGGCGGTTTTCTTTGTTTTAGGCTTCCCCGGTGGTAGAGACGGCGGGAGCGAGCCCCCGCCCTACGGTGTGTATACAGCTCCGCCATTCTGTAGGGGCGTGCTTCGGCTCCCCTGTGCAAGGGGAGCTGTCACCGATAGGTGACTGAGGGGTTGTTCCGTGCCTTTGTAACAATCCCTCCGTCATGCTCCGCATGACACCTCCCTTTGCACAAGGGAGGCGAAGATAGGTATGCACGGTAGGCGGCGGGAGCGAGCCCCCGCCCTACGGTGTGTATACAGCTCCCGCCATTCTGTAGGGGCGTGCTTCGGCTCCCCTGTGCAAGGGGTGAGCTGTACGAGACGCGATGCGTCTCGCGGAGTTTTTCTTCGTCGGCTAAACACCGACGATTTCGCGAGCGAAACCGAAAAACATCCTGCCGAAGGTGACTGAGGGGTTGTTCCATGCTTTTTCATTCTTTCTTTACTCTGTAACAATCCCTCCGTCATGCTCCGCATGACACCTCCCTTTGCACAAGGGAGGCTTGCGCCCGCTTTTTTGCATTCTTCACACAGCTTTCACGGCGGGGTGGTTGCATTCGGGAAAGTCCTGTGATATAATTAGGAAGATATTTTCATGCAAAATGCCCTGCGGGGCGGACATACAAGGAGAACAGCATGCTGAAGGTTGAAAACCTGGTCAAAAAATACGGGCACGCGACGGCGCTGTCCGGCATCAGCTTTTCGGTGGAGGCGGGCGAGGTCGTCGGCTTTCTCGGGCCGAACGGCGCGGGCAAATCCACCACGATGAACATCATTACCGGCTTCATTTCCTCCAATGTCGGCAATGTGTGGATCGACGGCACCGAAATCCTCGAAAACCCGACCGAAGCCAAGAAAAAAATCGGCTACCTGCCCGAGCAGCCGCCGCTCTACCCCGAAATGACGGTGGAGGAATACTTAAACTTCGTCTACGAACTGCGCGCCTGCACCCTGCCGAAAAAAGCGCACATCGACGAGGTGCTGGCGGCGACGCGCATCACGGATGTGCGCGGGCGCGTCATCCGCAACCTCTCGAAGGGCTACAAACAGCGCGTGGGCATCTCGGCGGCGCTGGTCGCCAACCCGCCGCTCATCATCCTCGACGAGCCGACCATCGGGCTTGACCCGAAGCAGATCATCGAGGTGCGCAGCCTGATCCGCGAGCTGGGGAAAAAGCACACGGTCATCCTCAGCACGCACATCCTCTCGGAGGCGCAGGCGGTGTGCGACCGCATGATTATCATCGACCACGGGCGCATCGTCGCCGACGGCAAGGCCGACGAGATCAATCGGTTCATCCGCGACAACCGCCGCTACAAGGCGACCATCGCCGCCCCGCAGGCGGAGGCGCTCGCCCTCATCAAAAAGCTGCCCGGTGTCGTTTACTGTGAAGCGCTTGCCGAGCGGGACGGCGACGCCACCGCCTTCCTCATCGAGGCGGAGCGCGGCATCGACGTGCGCAAGCCGCTCTTCTACGCGCTTGCCGAGCGGAGCTATCCCCTGCTCGGGCTGGAGGCGCTCGGTGCAAGCCTTGAGGACGTGTTCCTCAGCATCATTGCAAAGGAGGGCGACTGATGTTTGCCATTTACAAGCGCGAACTGCGCTCTTATTTCACCACCGCGGTGGGCTATGTATTCCTCGCGATCATTGTGGCGCTCAGTGCCGTCGCGTTTTCGCTGACGACGATTCTGCAAGCTTCAAACGATGTGACGACCTATTTCACGGTGCTGCTGTTCATCCTCATGGTGGCGCTGCCCGTCCTGACCATGAAGCTCTTCTCCGAGGAGCGCAAGATGCGCACCGAGCAGCTGCTGCTGACCGCGCCGGTCTCAATCGCCAAGATCGTGTCGGCGAAGTTCTTCGCGGCGTTCACGGTCTTCTTCGGCGCCAACCTGCTCTGTTCGCTCGCCTACATCACCCTGTTTGTCTACAGTGACCCCGAGGGCGGCATCATCCTCGGCAACATCATCGCCATCACGCTGGTGGGCGCGGCGTTCATCGCCGTGGGCATCTTCGTGTCCTCGCTGACCGAAAACCAGCTGGCCGCCGCCATCGGCACCTTCGGCATTCTGCTTGCCATGCTCGGCGTGGGGATGATCTCCTCGGTGATCCCGTGGTATCCCGTCCGCTATGTGCTCGGGTGGTTCTCGATCCTCACCCGCTACAGCAATTTCACAAACGGCTTTTTCGACTTCGCCGCCCTGTTCTACTATGCGTCGGTCTGCTTCATCTTCCTGTTTCTGACCTGCCGCGTACTGGAACGCCGGCGCTACAGCGCGTAAGGAGGTGCAGCCATGAATCTGCTCAAGAAAAGAAGCCGCGGCTACACGTCCGTATCCGTGCTGATTACCGTCCTCGTGCTGGCGCTGGTCATGCTGCTGAACACCGCCTTCTCGGTGCTCGCCGCGCACTATTCCCTCTTTGTTGACCTGACGGACACCGAGCTCTGGACCCTCTCCGACGAGGCGAAAAAGGTCATCGCCGAGGCGGACGGCGACATCACGATCACGTTCTGCCACGAGAAGGACTACATCGAGTCCGACGAAAAATACTATATGAAGTACATTTCCGGCACGGCGGAGGAGATCGCCAAGGCGTTCCCCAACGTGCATGTCCGCTACGTCAACTCGATCCTCGAGCCGAAGCTGTTTGAGAAATACAAGTACACCGACGTCTCGACGATCAAGACGACCAGCGTCATCGTCGAGAGCGGCAGCGAATTCCGCGTGTATGCGGCGGACGCCTTCTTTGTGACCGACTCGAACACGAAGAACGTCTGGGCGTACAACGGTGAGGAGATCTTCGCCGCCGCCTTCCTCGCGGTGACCGCCGCCGAAACGCCGCTGGCCTGCTTCACCACGGGGCACGGCGAGAGCGTGGACGCCGCCTTCATCAACACGATCACCAAGGCGGGCTATGAGGCGCGGACCATCGACCTCACGAAAGAGGACATCCCCGCCGACTGCCGCCTCGTCATCATCAACGACCCGCGCTATGACCTCGCAGGCTACAACCTCTACGACAAGGACGCCGTCTCCGAGATCGCGAAGATCGACAAGTTCCTGGACGAAAACGGCACGCTGATGGTCTTCAAGGACCCCGACACAAGCTACCTCAAGAACCTCGAGGAATACCTCTACGAGTGGGGCGTGGTCTTCGCGGACGGCGTGGTCGTGGACAACTCGGACTCCATCACGTCCGACGGACAGTCGCTGGTCGCCACCTACCCGTCCGGCACGCTGGCCTCCAGCATCCACAAGGACATCAGCAGCCTTGCATCCCCCCCGAAGACGATCGTCAAGTACGCAAGCCCGATCACGGTCTCCGACCTCTTTACGGCAGGGCGTGACGAAAACGGCGTGAAGACCAACACCTGGACCTACTCGGGCAACACCGCCTACCGTGAGCTCTCCGCCGTGCTGACCGCGGGCAAGACCGCCGAGGTGACGGAGGACGGGCAGGTCATCGACCGCACGGGCGGCTACAACCTGATGACCGTCACCCGCGAAATGAACACCATCAACAATGACACCTACTACGGCTACGTTCTTGCGGCGGGCACGCGCTTCTTCACCTCGCCCGACTATCTCGAATCCAATGTCTACGCCAACGAGAACATTCTCTACTACGCGCTGCGCGTGATGGGCAGAGAAAAGGTCCCCGCCGACATTCCGTTCAAGGAATTTGCCAACACCAAGATCGAGGACATGACCACCGCCGAGGCGACCCGCGCGGCCATCCTCCTGATCGCAGTGATCCCGCTTGTCACGGCGGCGGCCGGCATTGTTGTCACCACGAGGAGAAAGTATAAATGAAAAAGAAACTGACCGCGGCGATCGCCGTCGCCGTGCTGTTCTGTGTGCTGCTTGCGGTCTACCTGCTCGTCGTCGTCCCGATGATGAACGCGGAGAAGGAGCCGGAGGAGACTACGGCGGTCTCGCTCGTCCCCGGCGAGGTCGAGGGCGTGCGCGGCCGCATCCAGATGTTCGACCAGATTACCTCGGACAAGGTGCAGTCGCTCTACGTCCACAACAGCTACGGCACCTATGAGCTGGTGCGCGAGGACGGCTCGCTCGTGCTCAAAGGGCACGAGAACCTGCTGCTCAATGCCGAAAAGCTGGCGCAGGCGGTGGTCAACGCGGGCTACACCCTCTCCACCTACAACGCCAAGGTGACCGAGGAGGACTTCGCCAAATACGGCCTCGCCCCCGGCGAGAGCGACAACTACTATGTGCTGACCTCCACCGCAGGCAAGCGCTACACCGTCTACATCGGCGACCGCACGCTGGCGGGCGACGGCTACTATGCCCGCTATGAGGGCAGAGACGCGATGTATGTCCTCGATGACAGCATCGACGGCGACCTGCTCGCCCCGGCGACAGCGTTGGTGCGCCCGCTGCTTGCCTACCCCTCCAAGCTCAACAGCTACTACCTGATGCAGACCTTTCTCCTTGCGCGCGGCGAGGAGACTTTCCTCTCCGCCACCTATCTCGACCCCGACCGCCGAAATGAGCTTGCCGCGATGAGCGTGCAGCTGATTACCTACCCCGGCGAGTACCCGGCGGGCGAGTACTATGACGATGTGCTCTCCCTGTTCTGCGATTTTAAGGGCAGCGAGGTGGTCGGCATCGACTTCTCGGATGAGGCGCTCGAATCCTTCGGGCTGAAGACGCCCGCCTACACGCTCTATGCGGTCAACACCGCCGTGGACGACGACGGCAATCCGCAGAGCCTTGTGGAAAACTTCATCACCTTCAGCGAAAAGCAGCGCGACGCGGACGGCAGCGAGTTCTACTACGCCGCGTCCTACACCTTCGGCGTGATTGCCCGCGTGGAGCAGATCACGGTTGACTTTCTCGAATGGAACCTCGAAAAGTGGGTCAGCCCGTATGTCTTCCAGGTGAACATTCAGAATGTGGCGGAGATTTCCTTTGCCGCAGAGGGGCTTGACGAGACCTTCACGCTCGGCGGCAAGGACAACGACAGCCTGACCGTCACCGGCAAGGTCGCAGGCAAGGTGGAGGATGTGAAAAACTTCCGCCAGCTGTGGAAGGTGCTGCTCTCGGTCACCGAGGAGGGCACGGCAACCTTTGACGAGACCGAGCGGGATGCGATTGTCAGAGATGACAACCTGCTGCTCACGCTGTCGGTGCGCACCAAGGCGGGCAACGAGCGGGTGTACAAGTTCTACCCGTATTCCGACCGCCGCGTGTATTATACGATAAACGGCAGCGGCGAATTCTATGTCAACCGCACGATGTTAGACAAGGTGATTGCCGATGTCCGCCGCGTGCAGGCGGGCGAGACCGTCAACCCCGACACGAAGTATTGATATATTATATGAAGTATTGATATATTATATAAGGATAGAAAAAGAACCTTTCCGCGGAAAGGTTCTTTTTTTGCGGGTACGGCATTTGTGCACCGCCCCCACCTTTTCGTAGGGGCGACCATCGGTCGCCCGCTTTTTGCCGTAGTAGATGCGGACCGCCCCAGACGCCGGTCCCTACAAAGGTTGGTGCGTGTTTTAGGCTCCCCTGTGCAAGGGGAGCTGGCGTGGAACACGCCTGAGGGGTTGTTCCTTTACCATGTAACAATCCCTCCGTCGGCGACGCCTCAGGATGTTTTTCGGTTTCGCTCGCGAAATCGTCGGTGTTCAGCCGACGAAGAAAAACTCCGCGAGACGCTGCGCGTCTCGTACACCTCACCCTTTGCCGGGGGGAGGCTTGACGGCGGGAGCGAGCCACCGCCCTACGGTATGTAAACCATCGGAACCTTATACACGCAAAAAAGGCGGCATCCGCCGCCTTTTTATACATTCATTCCGCTTCTGCTTTTGTGCAGCGGACGGTGACGCGGCGCTCACCGCCAAAGGTGCAGGTGAACAGCGTCAAATCCCAGTTTGCATCGGTCATGCCCGTGACATCGGCGGCATCCAGCGTCTCCACCTGCGAAACAGCGTAGGTGTACACATTGCCCACAGCGTCCGTGAAACGGACGGCGTCGCCGACGGCAAGCGCCGCAAGGTTTGCAAAATGCCGCCTGTAATTGTGCGCCGCGATGACAAAGCCGCGCGCCTCCGCAGACCCGGCATAGCGGCAGGGCGATCTCTTCAGGTTCTGCTCGGTGAGCGCCCGGCGGACCGGCAGCGAGAGCGAGAGCGCGTCTATCGTGAGATAGCCGAGATATGCCTCGCCGTCCACGAGAACGACCTTCTCCACTTCCGGGGGGTCGTCGCGCATCTGCGGCGTGTCGGTCGGCGGCGGCGTTTTCAGCGCAAGCGCCGTTTCGTGCGCCGCGATCGCCTCCGAAAGCGCGGGCATAACTTCCTCGACCGCCGCCGCAGCGCGGCTTTCCTCCGCGGAATTATACGAGACCAGAAACAGCGCCGCCGTGAGCAGCAGAATGCCGACGGCAAGCAGCACCGTACCGAAATTTTTACGCATCGTCATCCCTCCGTCGCAGTAAAATGCCGATGATACTAAGCAGCACGCCGAGCGCAAACAGCACGGGCACGGGCCATTTGAGCTGCCCGGTCTGCGGCAAGTCGTCGCCCGGCGCAGTGGTTTCATCGGGTGCGGTGGTTTCGCCGGGTATAGTCGTTTCGCCCGGTACGGTCGTTTCGCCCGGTACGGTTATTTCACCGGGCGCGGTGGTCTCTCCCGGTGCAGTCGTTTCGTCCGGCGTGGTGGTCACCTCCGGCACGGTGGTCACCTCCGGCACGGTCGTTTCGCCGGGCACGGTTGTTTCGCCGGGCACGGTGGTCACCTCCGGCGCGGTGGTCTTGCCCGGTACGGTAGTCACCTCCGGCTCGGTCGGGGTGACCGGGCTCGGCGGCGTGTAAGGTTTCTCTTCGATTTTGGCAATCGCCGTGCCGTCGTACTGCCACGCGCCCGCCTCCGTGATGCCGGGGAGCGCAACGAGGAACGCGCCGCACACATACTGCCGCCGCCCCGAGACGAGGCGGGTCTCCGCCAGGAGATACAGCCCCGGCGTGAGCGCGGCAAACGCCGCATCGCCCGCCGCATCGGTCTCCGCCGCGGCAAGCGGGGCGAGGTGCGCCGACGCCGCATGCGCGGCAAGCGTTTCCGCCGCGGTGCGCCAGCCGTGCGCGTCGGCGATGTCGTTCAGCTGCACGCCGCTCTCCGCAAAGTCTGCCGTAAGCGTATAGCTGCCGTCCGCCGCGACGGTCGCCGCACGATAGAGTGAAAAGCGCATGCCGACAAGCGGTGTGCCCGCATAGGCACACCGAATGGTAAGGGAGCAGGATGCCGCCGTGTCAATCGGCGGCGCTGCCGTCACCGGCAGAACTGCCGCCAGCAAAACTGTCAGCAGCAAAAGCGCCCCTATTCTCCTTTTCAGTCGTCTTTTCACCATCATCCATCTCTTATCAATCGTTTTTATCCGCGCTTGGCGCATTCTTTCTGCGCCGCACCAGCGCGCGGACGGCAAACAGAAGCAGCAGCAGCAAAAATGCCCCGAGCGCGCCAAGCAGCACATAGCCCTTCCAGCCGAAGCTGCGCGCGACTTGCTCGGTGGTCTTTATCTGCGGCTTTTCCTCCGCCGCCGCAGGCTCGGTCGTGCGGCTGCCGCGCACCAGCAGGCGGTGCGTGTTGACGCCGTACGGCGTGCAGGTGATCAGCGTAACATAGTCGCCGTCCGGCTCGGCATGGATGGACGAGACCGCGTCCGGCGTGACCGTGAGAATCTGATCGACTTCGTAGACCAGCGTCTCGCCGAGCACCGTGAGGTAAAACCGGTCGCCCGTCTCCAGCTTGTCAAGGTCGGTGAACAACAGCGCCGAGGGCAGCCCCCGGTGCCCGGACAGCGCAGCATGCGTGCCCGCGCCGCCGACCGGCAGAGATGTCCCCGCGAGGTGTCCCACGCCGTGCTGCAGCGCCGCCTCCCCCGTGCCGTGGTAGAGCGCGAGGCGCACGCTGATCTTCGGAATCTCGATGTAGCCCATGATGCCCGAGCCGTCGAGGTCGAGCAGCGACCAGTATGCATCGTCCGAGGCGGGCTGCTTGCCGGTAAACGCCGTCGGGAAATTCGGCTCAAGCGCCGCATTGTAATCGTCGGCGGCGGCTTTCCACGCGGAATAGTCCTCCGGCGTGAGCTTCTTTGCCGCCTCGATGTAGTTTGTAATCAGGCTGTTCTGCCGATGCTGATTCCAGAGGTCGCTGAACACCGGGTAAAACAGAATGCCGATGCCGCAGGCGAAAATCAGCAGCGGAATCAGCGTGCGCAGAAACTTTCGCACGGCTCAGCGTCTCCTTTTCTTTCGGTTTGCACCCGATTTTGCCTGCGGGCGCGTCAGGACATAGAGCAGAAGGACAAACAGCGCGGTGAACGCAAGTCCGCCCGCCGCCCACAGCCCATAACGGGTGTGCACCGAGCTGACCGCAGTCTCTGCCTCCACGGCGGCGACCTCCTCCTCGTAGTCCACGCGGTGCCCGCGCACGAGCAGGCGGTGCGTGTTGACGCCATACGGCGTGCAGGTGACCAGCGTGACATAGTCCTCGTCCGCGACCGCGTCGAGATCCTCGGTGTGGTCCGGCTCGACCTCGAGGACTTGGTCAACCTCGTAGGCCAGCGTGCGGTCGAGCACATAAATATAGAAGTGGTCGCCGACTTCCAGCAAATTGAGGTCGGTGAAGAGCGCCGCCGAGGGCAGTCCGCGATGCGCGGACAGCACGCTGTGCGTGCCCGCGCCGCCGACCGGCAGCGCCGATCCCTCGAGGTGACCGACGCCGCGCGCAAGCACGGCTTCGGCGGTCGTGTGGTAAATGGGCAGGCTCACCGAAATGCGCGGGATGCGGATGTAGCCGATCAGCCCGTCGCCGCCGAAATTGAGCAGCGACAGATAGAGCGCGTCCTCCTCCGCCGGGATAAAGGCAAACGCATCCGGCACGCCGCGCCCCGCCAGGGTCTTGTTGTAAGCATCCACGGCGTCAAACGCGGCGGAAAAGTCCGCCGCCTGCGCGGACGCCAGCTTCTCCTCGTAGAGCCTGATGAGCCGGTCGCTGCGCTGCTTGTTCCAGGCGTTGCTCGCCATCGGGTACAGCAGCAGAGAGAGACCGACCAAAAACAGGAGGACGGTGCAAAGTATCAGTCCTTTTCTTTTCATCGGTTTCTCCCCGCCGCCGTGCCCGCCGGGGAAAGGGGGAGTCTCCTCCCCCGGCGATGTGCGGTGGCAGCGGGGGCGACGCCCCCGCATGTCCTATCTTTCAGAAATTTTCAGTCCTTCTTTTCCTTGCGGCGGAAGAAGAAGAGCCATGCGGCAACTGCCATCAGCAGAACGCCGCCGACGGTGAACAGCGCGGTACCCATGCCGCCGGTGGTCGGCAGAATCGGGGTGGAGCTGTTCTTCAGCACGATGTCAAACTGGTTGACCGCGACGGCGTTGACACCGGCGGACTGCACCAGCAGTCTGTCTGCGGTGTCAATCTCCTTAAAGGAGCTGGAGGTCAGCAGTCTGCCGTTCAGCGCATTGTCCGCCGCGCTGCGCTCACCGTTCAGCTCAACGGTGAAGCCGTTGTTCGGTGCATAGTAGCCCGAGGGGACCTTGGTCTCCTTGACGTAGTAGATGCCGACATCCAGACCCTTGACAAGGAAGTCTGCGGGAATCGAGGTGACCTTCTCCACGCCGTCGTCCGCCTTCTCTGCCTCGGTGGCAAGGCGGTAATAGTCGCCGTCCTTGACCATCTGCATAGCATCGAGCATGGCAGCATCGCTGAAGAAGGTGAACTCTGCGCCCGCCAGCTTCTTCAGACCGGAATCTGCATCCTCGGGGTCGTTCAGTTCGTCCGAGCGCTTGTCGAGCGAGACCGAATAGGTGTAGACATGCGTGACCTGCTCATCCGAGCTCTTCTCATTGTCGGGTTCGAGCGAGGTTGTGTACTTCAGCACCGCCTTGTTGCTTGCATAGTTGTACACCGTGCCGGTGACTGCCTGCACATCGTCATTCTCGGCGACGATGTCTCTCGTGACGCGCGCCTTGTAGGTGATGTACACACTGACGGCATTCTCCGGGCGTGCGCCGTGCGCATCCAGCGGATTGAGCTTGTCGTAGTCCAGCGTGAAGGTGACGGTCTGCGCGGCGTTCTCATAGGTACCGACATCCTCTGCGGTAACGGCGCCTTCAATCTCGCCCGTGAAGGAGGTGGTGGTGCGCGCCTGATAAACCTTGACCGAGCCCGTGATGTACTCGAGTGCGTCCAGCGTATCGACCAGCTTGAGGTCGAGGTCATGCACGCCCTTGTATGCGGGGATCTCCAGCTTGATGCTGAAGTCGAGGACTTCGCCGACATAAGCCGCTGCGGAAGCCTTCCACGGCGTGCCGACGCCGGTGTTGTCGGCAACTTCCTTGGTGATGGCGGGGGCAGCCGCGCTCTTCATGGCGAGCTTCGGGTCTGCCGTAATGTTGGTGCCGCCTGCATAGACGTTGACCGTGTCATTCTTGACCTGGACGAAAATCGAAACCGGCTTGTAGACCTTGCTGTTCGCCGCCGTCGTGGTGACGAGCAGGAGATAGTAGCCGGGTTCGAGCGTGAACTGCACTTCCTTGGTCTCGCCTGCGGTCTGCTCGCTGTAAGCGGTGGGCAGCGCGTAAGCGGGCACCGCCTCGCCGCACTTTGCGGCATAGTAGCCGAGCAGGTCGGCAACCTCAACAGGGGTCAGCTTTTCGAGGTACGCCTCGGCGGAGATGTCCGGGAAGGTCGCTGCCTTGACGGTGCCGATATACCGCTCAAAGTCTGCGTTAAACTCATACTCGTTGTAGCTTGTGTCCTTGTAGGAGATGAGCCTGTACGCCTTGACGGTGTCACCGTTTTCCACCTCGGTGATGGTGACCGTGGGGTTTGTGACATCCAGTGCCGCAGCGCCCGTGACGGCCATGCCGAGAACCAGCAGTGTCGCCAGCGCAAAGGATACGATGCGCTTCATCATGGTTTTCATTGTTTTCTTTCCTTTCGTTTTTGCCGCTTGCACGGCTTTTTTTCGGGGAATTTGCGAAGAATGTTGCATCTATATGTAATCTGCGCTTCCGCAGGGCGGACGCCGGCGTACTCCCCCGCAGGCGTCCGGAATGCGGAACCCCATTTTACATCAATTTTGGTCCTGCGCGTCGGCGTCGGCATTGCCTGTGTCGTCCGCGCTGTCTGTGTCGTCCGCATCGGACTTGCCGAAGCGGCGGGCGAAGAACAGCACGGCTGCCGCTGCACACATCAGCACCGTGCCGAGCAGCGTGAGCGGGTAAATGCCGGTGCCGCCGACCGAGGGAATGGTGAAAAGCGCCTCATTGCGCACGGTGAGTTTGTAGGTGTATCCGCTGACATGCGCAAGCGCGTAAAAGCGGCTGTCCGCCGCGCTCTCCAGCTCGATTTCGCCGCTGTCCACCCGAAACGGGATGGGCTTGGCGAGCTTGCGATAGCCCTTCGGCGCGGTGACCTCCTCGAGAAGGTAGTTGCCGTTCGGCAATTCGGGAATGGTCAAGGTACCGTCGTCATCGACCGTGTAGGTCGCCGCCGCGACGGTGTCGCCCGAGAGGCGGAAGACCGCATCGCGGAGCGGCGCGCCCGCGAAGTCCTCCTTTTGCAGCACCAGCCGCGCAATGGAGACGTTGACGATCTGCGAAAGCGGCGTCGCCATAGCGTCGTCGGCGTCGGTCACAGTGGCGACGCCGCCGCGCAGCACGACGCGGTAGAGCGTGCGGTTGGTTCGATAGCCGTGCGGCGTCTCGGTCTCGCGGAGATAATAGGTGCCTGCGGAGACCGGCGCAAAGGCGACAAAACCGCTCTCATCGGCCAAGACATGCTCCAGCACCCTGGTGCACGCCGCATCGGCATAGAGCGTGAAACCCGCGCCGGGCAGCGCGCGACCGACCTCGTCCACCTTGGTGAAGCTGATGATGCCGCGGCTCTCGCTGTTGTGCACGACGAGCAGCAGGTGGTCAGCATAGTGCCACTTGCCGCCGGCATCCTGCCAGACGGCGGTGCTTTCATAGCTGCTGCTTGTCCCCTCGCGGTAGAGCGCCGCATCGTAGGACACGAGATAGTCCGCGTAGCCGCTCGTCCCCGCGCTCGGGTCGTGCGCCGTGTCGCCGATGCGCACCTCGCGCAGCGTGTAGCGCGCGTAGTCGCCGTCCACAAACAACGGCAGGTCGTACCAGGTGTAGTTCCAGTCGTTCTCTTCCGAGAGCGTCTGCGTATAGATGTCGCCGACCATCTTCGCGCCGTTGCGCCACAACTCTACGGTGACCGGCAGGCGGGCGTCTTCATCGGTGTTGTCCCAGCGCTTCTCCGCCTTCACCTCGGTCAGGAGCTTGGAGCGGTTTTTGACCGTGAGGATCGGCGTGCCGACGCCTTCCAGCCAGCCGTCCTCGGGCGGGTCGTCCGCCGCCGTGACGGTGACCGCAATCTCAACCTTGCCGTCGTCCGTGACAGACACGCGCATGCGGGACACGCCCTCGTAGCCGAGGGGCATCGTCTCGTCGAGGTAATATTCGCCGACCGCCAGCTTGACGTAGAAATAGCCGTTTTCGTCGGTGGTTGCCGCATTGTAGGGCACGAGGAAGGTGTAGCCCTCCTCCACGGCTGTGGTATCGGAGGAATAGCGGTTGGTGCCCGGCATCTGCCAGAGCTGCATCGGCGTGCCGTCCGTGCGGGAAAGGCGGAAAGTGACGTTCCGCAGCCCGTGCCCAGTGCCGAGATCGCTCTTGAAGACCGTGAGCAGCCCCGCCTGCACATACAGGTTGCGGAAGGCAACGGTCTGGATAGCCAGGTTCGGCACATCGTTCGGATAGGAGTCTGCCGAGACCGTGGCGGAGGTGCCGTCCATCCACCCGGTTGCCTCCGGGCAGTTCTTCACCTGCACGCGGTTGGAATGGTGCCATTTTAAGTCGTCGGCAAGCATATAGCCGTGCTCGGCGACGGTGTAGGTACGCCCCTTGCGCGCCGGCACCGACCAGACGTAGGTGTCGGTCGCCGCGTCGTAGCTCTCATAGCCCGCCTCGCCCTCTGCCGTCACGCTGTCCGCGTCGGCAAGCCGCAGCGTAAAGTCGCGGACGGTCGTGCCGTCCTCCTCGTGCTCGACGGTGATGTGGAATTTCTCCTTCGCCTCGGCTATAGCCTCGGCGTCGCCCGCAAAGGTCTTGGTGACAGTCATGCGCGCCGCCTTGGCAACCAGCACGCCGTCCACGTGCCAGCCGTCCGAGTGCTCGTACTTCAGCACGTACCAACGCAGCTTGAAGTGCTCCGAGGTGATCTGCTCATGCGGAATGACCGCGTCGTCGAGCTTGATGACCTTGTCGCTTGCACGGATGGCTGCCAGTACCGCTTCCTCGGACGGGATCGCCTCGATCAGCGTGCCCTCGATCGGCACAGTCGTCGCCGCGCGGAGCGTGGCATCCACCTCATAGGCGGTGTCTGCCGAGGTGGGCGGCGCGATGAGCATGACATCGCCCGTCTCGGTGATGGCATCGGTGCCGAAGAGGCGGGTGGAATAGACCGAGGGCGTGTAGTCATAGGACGGGTTCGACTGGAAACCATTGGTCAGGTTGTCCGCGATCTCGCAGTGGATATTAACAAAGAAATTCAGCGAGGTGAGTCGATTGTTTTGGTCATACGCCTTCCAGACGGCATAAAACTCCGCGTTGCCGCCCGAGGAGGCGGCAAGACATTGATCAATGTCCGCCTGCGTGAGGACATCGCC
>CAKSLU010000035.1 GCA_934474225.1 uncultured Eubacteriales bacterium
AATCTGCGGATTCGATTCATGCATTCAGCTTCGTTACATGCATTCTTCCTATTTGTTCAGTTTTGAGTGAACATTCACCATGTGAGGCAGGTACGCAAGTGCCTGCTTTTGCAGATTCTTTAAGAATTTGCGGTTGCGTTTCGCAGGCGCGGGATGTTTTCCCGGTTTGCGAAGCAAACAGACGGTGTTCAGCCGTCTGAGGGGAAACTCCCTTCGAACCGTAGGTTCGTAAATGCACCTTTAGCTCAGTTGGTAGAGCAACTGACTCTTAATCAGTGGGTCCCGGGTTCGAATCCCTGAAGGTGCACCAAAGAAAAAGGACGGCAAAAGCCGTCCTTTTTCTTTGGTGCATTTGCTGTCGTTCCCGATTCGAACCCCTCCAAAGCCCTCGGCTTTGGACTGGCTTTGCGCCCCGCTAAAGCCCCGCATTCGCACCCCAGCCCGGCGCAAAGCGGGTTCTGAATCCCTAAAAGTGCGTTTTCGGGTTTCGCGCAGCGAAGTCGCCGCCCGCCTTTTGGCGGCGAACGAAAACGCATAGCGAGCCGTCAGGTTCGCGGTGCACACAAAAAGAAAAGAGCACATCAATGATGGAGGTTTTTCTTTTGGTTTACTATGTTCCCGATTCGAACCCATCCAAAGCCCTCGGGCTTTGGAACTGCTTTGCGCCCCACTAAAGCCCCGCATTCGCACTCGTCCCGGCGCAAAGCGGGTTCTGAATCCCTGACACTATGTGCCTGTGCCTTTCTGTATCTATCTACTCTAACGGCGGGAGCAAGCCCCCGCCCTACGGTTGGCATGGTGCTTTTACAATTCTGTAGGGACCGGCGTCCTCGACGGTCCGTTTTCGCTTTGGTTGGGGCGGACCGTCGAGGACGCCGGTCCCTACAAAATTACATCGACACGGTTGCGGGCGACCAATGGTCGCCCCTACGGATTTGTGCGGACTTTTTACATGGTGCGCGGGGGCGTCTGGGCTGTTTTTCGGTTTCGCATCGCGAAATCGTCGGTGTTCAGCCGACGAAGAAAAACGCCTTAGGAACGCTCGCGTTCCGGTCGCCATGACCCTCACAGGTTTGTGCGCCCTCTTTGCATGCGTTTGATTTTGAACATTGCGTTGTACTTTTTGTCATATCTTGACGCATACAGCGTTTTGTGTTAAAATGTGGTTGTACGACACAAACATTATTGGAAAGCACTGAACGCTACAAAAAGGAGAAAAAGGCTATGCCGCTGTCAAAAATTCCATCACCCGCCAAAGATATCTTTTTTGACTGCGCAGGAAACGCCTATTTCATGCAGCGCAACGGTGTATACGATATATATGCAGCTTTTCAAGTGCCGAAAGAGACAGAGATGGCGTGGCGGCGGGAAATGCTGGACGACATTCTGGCGCAGCTGTCCGCCGAGACGAACTGTGCGAAGTTCTCCCGCGCGGTGCAGAATTATTGCACTATTTTGGACGACTGCCATTTTGCAGGCGCATTGCCACAGGTTTTGCAGTGCGTGCTGACGGCAGCGCCGAAGATGGATACATTTACGATGCTGCGCGTGACAGCAGATATATTTGCACGACTTGAGAAGATGCCATACTGCGAGGAATTCTGTACATGCTGCGACCTTGCGTGTCGCTTGTTGACGGCGCTTGATGAGAGCGCGCACAGGGGCATCTCTGTTTCGCCGGATGAACCCATCCCGGAGCATCTGCAGCCGCAGCAGATTCAAAAGCGATTGAAGAAAGAGCAGAAACGCTGGCGGCTGATTTTACTGCGTCAAAAGGGCGCGCTTTGGTGGCGGCTTTTGCAGCTTCGGCATTGAGCACAGGAGAAACGATTATGCATGATATGTACATCCGGTTGGATACGGCCGCGCAGGTGGTCACGCTCGGCGGTGTTTCGTTTGCGGCGTTCTATGCCTGCGCAAAACTGTATATCCGCAACATGCTGCTGCTGAAGAGCGACTATGTTGGCGCGCATTGCTGCAAAAACTTTGAGCTGCTTTGTGGGCAAGATGAAATTGAAGCCTTTCTTGCAAGTGAAGACCTGCGCTTCGGTGATTTTTGCTTTGTAGATTTTGCGGACGGTGCAGACCCGAATGCGCTGACGCCGGAGCAGGTGGCGGAACTGCTGTATGTGGCGCATTTGTGGACACCGCTGCGCGGCGTCGATTTTTCGCCGCTGCAAAATGCGTTTATCTATCTGTCGCACGATGATGCGCACACCTTGAAACTGTTCTACGCAAACCCTGCCGCTGCGCGGGATGTGTTGCTCCGCCTGGTGCGATTCCCGCTTTTGCAGAGCGGGGAAATGCCGATGCCAGCATTCCCGAACGCCACGGCGGATACCCTCATGGAATTGCTGCAGGCAGGCGTTTTGGTGCGTGCCGTTGACGGTGCGCGCATTCGACTGACCGAGGCCGGCAAAGCGGAGGACATGGACGCGCTTTGGAATCGAAAAAGCATCCCGGAAGCGCCTGCTCGGACGCTTTCGCTTTCGGCAGAAGGCTGGATGCTGGTCTGAACGGCAATCGGATGCGGTATGGAATCAAATCGATGTAAATAACGAATGAAAGGACAATCCGTGCATTTTTTGACTTTGCGAATTACCGGGAACGAGATTCCGTTCCAAGAAATTGAAGCTGCGGTCGGGCGCGCGGCGCAGTTTGTGTATCATGCGGGCAAAACCCGGGAAACGCGCTTCGGGCAGGCGACCTATGCGGAGGATGGTATCGCTTTCAGGGAAGAAATCGCGCAGGATGCAGAGATAGATAGCGCGGTTGCCGGTCTTGTACAGACCTGCTACGAAAATAGACAACTGTTTGCGCAATGGGCGCAGAAGTACCGTATTTGGCTTTGCCTATCTGTCTACCCCGAATGTGTGCAGATGCATGTTTCGCTGTCCGCGGAAACTTTGCGGCAGATGGCGGCGTGCGGCATGGAAATGACCACTTCGGTGATGTCTTTGGAGCCGTTCTACAGCGGCCGCGCATCTGCCGAGGAGGAGAGCAGAGGAGAATACGATGACTGAAAAGGAAACCCGGATTTTACAGCTGCTTTCTTATGAGACTTCCATGCAGAAAAAGCGTGCGGCGCTTGACCTTCTCGCCGATGCAGACGATATTGCTTTTTTGATTCATCCGCTTGCGTACAGAAGCAGTTGGGAATTTTGCGCGAAAGCATTGTTCTTTATCGAGGATGCGCGGCTGGAGCCGCATTTGCCGGAGCTGCTTGCGTGGGTCGAGGCATTGAACGATGAAGGCAGCGAATTGGTTGAATTTCGACTGCAGGACATGCAGGCATCAATGCTGCTCGCGCCGCTGGAGACATTCATCTTGCAGCATCGGGATTCTGATTCTCTTGATTGGTATTTTGGCGTCTCGCGATTGGCGGCGAATGGGTTGATTTATCCAAGGCTTTCTCGTGAAACGCACGCGGTTCTGCAGCAGGCGGAGCAGAAAGTGAAGTGACCGCATGATTTACCGAATCACAAAATATGATCCGACGCTGCGCGATGCGGAGGGGCGGTATCTTCCATGGACATGGACATCCTATTCAGACATTGGAAGGGCGGAGAATGGCTGTGCATTATGTCCGGCGGTCTATCTCGAAATCGAGCGCCGCTATACGGATGCGCTGATGCGCATTTTGCAGGAGTTGCATGTGGATTCTTTGTACGTCACGGAACTGGAATCGCCTGTGCGTTCATCTGCTGGATTGCAAAATGATTTTGCGAAAAAAGGACTTTCGTTATCCGCTGCGCAGGCAGATTTTTTGCGGCGCGTAACCGATACAGATGTGATTGGCGTGCTGGATTTTGAAGTATGCTTTCAGCTGCAGCTGCGTGAGTGCTTTTGGTGCAGACTTGTTGATCCGCAGGAGCGTGCAGCTGTGTGGTTTGGCTACGATTATTATATGTATGTGGCGTGCGAGGAAATCCCGACTGCCTTGGTGCGGGAAATCTGTGCAGATGGACTGTACATCGAGGCGCAGACCGCCGAGGGCATTTGGCTGAATCAAGATAAACGGGCAAATGCCTGACGGGAGGTTTTATGCGCGACAGAATCAACCGCTTTCGCATTATGCGGCAGGCGGAAAAGTGCAGACGGATTTGCATGCGGGAATTAGCCGCGCGAAAGCGCGGGATTCCCGGCGAAAGCACGGTCGGGCAGCTTGAGACCGTGGTTCTGTCGGACTTGAACCAGCTGCTCGGGCAACTGCAGCTTGGCGCAGAGCCGATGATAAAACAGCCATGGCTGTTGTCTTACTCGCTGGCGTTTAAAGGACTGGGGCTGGAGTATAAGGCAGCCGACGCCGCTGTTTTCTGCGCTTTGCAAACTGAATCATCTGTTGCAAAGCTCTATAAGGCGCAGTAATCGTATTTGCGGCAGGTCATCTACACAAGCCGAAATGCGAGACGTTGGCTTGGAAATGCATCTGTTTACACATGACTATCGGAGGCTCTATGAAACATTTTATTACATGGACAGGGCTTGCGCTTGCGGTACTGATGCTGTGCTTGTTCGGCTGCGCGCGCGGCGAGGCTGACGCCGATTATACGGCTGCATTGCAGGCACGCATAGCAGAATTGGAGGTCATTCATACGGCGGAGGGGCACTTCTTTTCGCAGAATACGACTGCGGATGTTTCGGTGCGCGTGGGGGCGCTTGCGGAAGACGGGCGGCAAGCAGAGGTGTTCCTCTGCGTTACGGACGCGCGCACGCCGCTTTTGTTGTCGCTCGGTCTGTTTGACCGGCATGTTGTTTCTTCCGGCAGTTTATATGCGGCAGATCTGGATGCCGACAGTGTGGACGAAATTGTCTATAGCGGGGAGCGCGCAGGGGGCGGTGGTACGGTTGCCCGCGTTTACAAGGTTGCGGCAGATGGCATACGCCTGATGTTTGACGCAAAGGATGAGGCGCATGCGTACGGTTATACCTATACTTTTACAAAAGGAAAGAAACTCCTGATTTGCAACGAGCAGGTTTCGTATACAGCCGAACAGGATTTATCGGGCGCTTTCCAAGCGGATGTCTTTGATGCGGACGGTCTGCCGAAAGAAACCGCAATCGTGGATTTTCAGACCGGCGATGCACGCCTTGCGGTCATAGATGGTGCGGGCACCCCGGCGCTTCAGTATATGCAGTATGTTGTTGCCGATGGGAATGCGCACCTTGGCTGCGTGCTGACCACACTGCGATACAATGCACAGACCGCCGCCTTTGAAGTGACGCAGGCGCGGTATGTTTCGGATGGCTATTTCGGCTGGGATTCGCTGCTGCCGGACAGCGGCGCCGTCTGCGTTTGTCAAGACGGCACATGATGGGGGGAAGGAGTGTTTTATGTCGGTTGTGTTGGATTATCTTTTGACACTGCCAAACGAGGATGCGTCGGCGGAAGCGCTTGCAAAGCTGCTTGCGCTTGCCAAAGATGAGGATGCGGAAGTGCGCAGCTTGACGGCGGCGGCGCTTGTGCGGTTTGCACCGGATGCGGATGCTGCCCATGCGCTGATTGTGCTTGCGCAGGATGCAGACGCACTTGTCCGGACGCAGGCGCTGGATTCGCTTGCTGCGTTTCCGACAGAAAAGGTACTTGCTTGTCTTACCGCTGCGTTGGTACGCGAAACGGCTGACGGACTGCCGTATCGATACGCATTGCTGGCGGCGGCAGAGGTTGCCGTCGTGCTGCGGCAGCCGGAGCGGGTGCTGCCGGTTTTGCGGACGCAGGCGAACAGCCTTGTTATGGCAACGCGCATCTGCGCGTGGTACGGTCTTTCGCTGTGCGGCGATGTGCAGGCATTTGATAGGCTGCTCGGCGCGCTTGCTGCCGAGGATTATCACGACCGCTGCTTTGCCGTTCATTTGCTGGAACAGCTCGACATGCACAAAGTGCAGGTCTTGCGCGCCTTGCGCGAACGACTGCAATGCGAGACGGTTCCCGCCGTTCGCACGACAATAGAGGCTGTTTTGCAGGCGGCGGATGCAAATAGCGAAATATAAACGCACAAAACAAGGGGAGCGCTTCTTTGAAGCGCTCCCCTTGTCTGTATTCAGTTTTCGGTCGTCAGATCGGCGCTGAAATACTTCTCGGAGAGGGCTTTCAGCGTGCCGTCGGCGCGCATGGCGGCGAGCGCCTCGTTGACGGCTGCCAGCAGGGTGGCGTTGTCCTCACCCTTGACGAGCGGGATGATATACTGCGTTGCCTCGCCTGCCGTGGCGGCAACCTTGAGCGGGGCGGTTGGATTGGCTTTCATATAGTCGCCGAACGAGGTGGACGCATTGATTGTGGCATCGACCTGCCCATTGATGACCATGGTCAGCGTCTCCACCAGCGTGTCCACGCCCTTGACGGTAGCGCCGTACTGCTCGCCGATCTCCTGATAGGTCGAGCCGATGGAGTTGGCGGTGGTGCGCCCCTTGAGGTCTTCAAACGCCGTGATATCCGTATTTGCCGCGGGGACAATCAGCACCGTGTGGTCGTAGGCATAGGGCGTCGAAAAATCGAAAGTCTCGGCGCGGTCCGGCGTGGCATCCACGCCGTTGACCACCAGATCATAGCGGCCGGCGGACATGCCGGCAAACAGCCCGTCCCAGGGCGCCTCGGCAATTTCGATTTCGACACCGAGACGCTTGGCGATTTCCTTTGCCACCTCGACATCGTAGCCGACCAGCGCGTCGGACGCATCGTGGTAGGAGAAAGGTTGCCAGTCGCCCTCCAGCCCGACGGTGAGCTTGCCCGCCGCTTGGATGCGGGCGAGATGGTCACTGTCTGCCTTGCCGCAGGCGGCAAATGCAAACACAAACACAAAAGTGAGAACCAGTGCAAGAATCTTTTTCATCCTAAACTTCCTTTCCTGCGGTCTCGAGCCGCAAAAACTCCCGCGTCCGCGCCTCGTGCGGATTTGTGAAAATCGTCTTCGGCGCGCCTTCTTCGACGATGACGCCGCCCTCCATAAACACGACGCGCGTGGAAACCTCGCGTGCAAACAGCATCTCATGCGTGACGACGATCATCGTCATGCCGTCCTCGGCAAGCGAACGCATCACCTCTAAGACCTCGGCGGTCAGCTCGGGGTCGAGCGCGGAGGTCGGCTCGTCAAAATAGATAATCTCCGGCTCGGTCGCCAGCGCCCGCGCAATCGCTACGCGCTGTTGCTGCCCGCCAGAAAGTGCCGACGGATAGGCGTCCGCGCGGTCGTCCATACCGACGCGGCGGAGCATCTGCATGGCGTGCGCCGCGGCGTCCGCGCGCGGCATGCGCCGCCCGACGGTCAGCCCGAGCGTGACATTCTCCAGCACGGTTTTGTTGTGGAACAGGTTGTAACTCTGAAAGACAAAGCCGGTCTTTTTCCGCACGGCGTCAATCTCGCGCCGCGTGATGTGCGCGAGGTCGTGCGTCTGCCCGTCGAAGGTGAGCAGACCCTCGTCGGCGGGCGTGAGAAAATTGACGCAGCGGAGCAGGGTGGTTTTGCCGCTGCCGGAGGTGCCGAGCACGGCGATGACATCGCCTTTTTCGACCGAGAGGTCGATGCCGCGGAGCACCGGCGTGCCGTCAAATTCCTTTTTCAGATGTTCGATTTGCAAGACAGACATGGCATCCCTCCTCACTGAATCCCGTAGCCGCCGAGTTTCTTTTCGCCGAGTTTTTGCAGGGCGGACAGAACCGTGGAAAAGAGCAGATAGATAAAGGCGACCTCCAAATAGAGCGCCATGGACTGATAGCTTCTGCCGATGATCCGCTGCGTCTGAAACAGCATTTCGGTGACGGTGATGTTGGCGGCCAGCGAGGTGTCCTTGACCATGGAAATCACCGAGTTGCCGAGGGCGGGGAACGCCGTGCGGAATGCCTGCGGCAGCACGATGTGCCACATGGTCTGCGCATAGCTCAGCCCCACGCAGCTGCCCGCTTCAAGCTGCCCCTGCGGAACGGATTCCAGCGCGCCGCGCATGGTCTCCGCGTTGTACGCGCCCGCGTTGATGCCGATGACGACGACCGCGGTCGGAAATGCGCTGACCATCACGCCGACGCTCGGCAGCCCGAAGAACACGACATACAACTGCACGAGCAGCGGCGTGCCGCGGATGACCCAGATGTAAAAGCGCGCCAGCTGCGACAGCACCGGGACCTTGGCATATTGTATGTAAGCCACCGCCACGGCGATGAGCATGGAAAGCGCAAAGGCAAGCGCAGTCAGCGGCAGCGTGGTCAGCAGTCCGCGCCACAGGATTTGTGGGAAGGCGTCCACGACGGTCTGCCAGACGGTCTTCCACATGGTTGCAGTCATTGTATCGCTCCGTTTCCTGTCAGAGAATCAACAGCCTCATTATAGCACAGTTTCTCGCAAAATACAAATGTATTTTACAACTTGTTACTTGTGAAAGTGAATAAAAAAGAGAGCCGAAGCTCTCTTTTTTCGTAAAATCGGTTCAGTGCATACCGGCGGCGACAGCGGCGGGGTCGGCAGGTGCGTCTGCGCAGCAGGCCGCCTGCATCTCTACGGTATCCTCCGCACGGCGGTTGACCTCCTCGGGGTCGTGGTAGGTGGGGATAATCTCCTTGAGCAGACGCTTGGCGTCCGCGGAATCAATCGGTTTCTCGCCATGGCACAGCGCAGTGAAACGGCGGATGTCGCCGTCGATCTCTTCTCGGCTGCGCGGCGTGTCATGCTCAATGAAAATGAGGTCGTTGTCGGTCTTCGTCAACTTTTCGGTCTTGATGAGCAGCTCCTCATAGAGCTTTTCGCCCGGGCGAAGCCCGACCTCCTCGATGTCGATGTCCTTATACGGTGTCAGCCCGGACAGGCGAATCATATTCTCCGCCAGTTCCAGAATCTTGACGGGCTTGCCCATGTCGAGGACAAACAACTCGCCGCGCTTTGCCATCGTGCCCGCCTGCATCACCAGCTGCGCCGCCTCCGGAATCGTCATGAAATAGCGGATGATACGCTTGTCCGTGATGGTGACGGGGCCGCCGGACTCAATCTGCCGCCGGAACAGCGGAATGACCGAGCCGTTGGAGCCGAGCACATTGCCGAAGCGGACCGCCGCAAAGGTGGTTTTGCTCTCGGTGCGGCACTGGACAATCATCTCGCACATGCGCTTGCTTGCGCCCATGATGTTGGTGGGGTTGACTGCCTTGTCGGTGGAAATCAGGATGAACTTTTCCGCGCCGAACTTCTCGGCGGCGTTGGCGGTATTGTATGTACCGAGCACATTGTTCTTAATCGCCTCGCCGCCGCTGTGCTCCATCAGCGGGACATGCTTGTGCGCGGCAGCGTGGAAAACAATCTGCGGGCGGTATTTGGCAAACACATCGTCAAGGCGCTTGACATCACGCACCGAGCCGATCTCCACAGCGAGATCCAGCGTGTCGCCGTACAGATGCACCAGCTCTTGCTGGAGGTCGTAGGCGTTGTTCTCGTAAATGTCAAAGACAATCAGCTTTTTCGGGTGCTGCTTTGCCACCTGACGGCAAAGTTCGCTGCCGATCGACCCGCCGCCGCCCGTAATCAGAATGACCTTGTCGTGGTAGAAACTCTTCATATCGGTGGTGGTAAAGCGCAGTACATCGCGGAACAGCAAATCCTCGATGTTCAGCTCGCGCAGGCGCGGCTTTGCATCGGCGGCGTCGCCGTTCCGCAGGGCAAAGTCGTAAAACTTGATTTTGCAGCCGGTGGGGCGGTATTTTTCCATCAGCGTCTGCGACTTCTGCGTATCGAGGTCGGGAATTGCAATGAAGATCTCCTGAATCGGCAAGCCCTTCAGCGTCTCGACGATGTTGTCATCGCCGGGCAGAATCTTGATGCCGCAGACCTTGCCGCCGATCTTCTCGGGGCTGACATCCACAAAGCAGACGGGCTTGTAGTGGGAGGCGGAATTGCAAAGCATGTCCTCGGCGAGCATCGCGCCGGTGTGACCGGCGCCGACGATGGCAACATTGATTTTGTTCATCGTGGCGAGGCTCATGTTCAGATGCTGGTAATGCTGCTGGTAGACAAAGCGGGCGGCAAGCGTGAGCAGCGCAAAGCCGGAGAGCGCGGTCACGATATGCCAGATGCCGATGTGCTGGTCAACGATTAAACCTATCGCAGTGCCGATAAGCCCGCCGATGGTGTCGGCAACCAGCATGGACAGATACGCGCGGGAATTGGCGTAGCGCCAGACATTGTTGTAGACGCGCGCGACGAAGCGCATACCGAAGACCGTACAGTACAAAATCACGCAGGTGATCAGATAGCGGGACATGTCGACGGTCTGAATCGTCGTCGTCTGAAACGCAATCAACACGGTTGCAAAATAGACGGCGAAGAATATGCAACTGTCAATCAGAATCAGAGTGTACTTGCGCTGGCTTGCTAAACGCATGGGAAAACTCCTTGTCTGTTTTGGTAGAATAGGCGCGGGGAAATACCGCATGCAAAAACGCATGCGGCGGCAAACAAAGCACAAAAGTGCATAGTTAAACAACTATTATATATATGATAGCAGACTTTGGGACAGATTGCAAGACAAAAAATCAGGGATTTCCCTCGTTTTTCTGTGGCAAGGCGGCAAGCAGATGCACCGCCGTGCGCAGCACATCGTTTGCCGTGATGCCTGCGGTGCGGCGGATGGACTCCTGCTGTGCCGGAATCACAAAACTGTCGTCGATGGCGACGATAGCTGTCTTTTTGTTTGCCATCAGCGCCTCGTGCCGCCGTGTGAGCATGTCAAAGGTCAGCATGCCGGCGCCGCCGTTCCGGATGCCCTCTTCCAGAAAGATAACTGCGGCGGCATCGGCGGGCAGAAGCTGCGCCACGCGGTCGGCGACGACCTCGTAGGGCTTGAGCGTTTCCAGCAGGATGACCCCGCAGGGAACGCCGCGGGCACGCAGCTTTTCGGCGGCGTCCAGCGCTTCCGTGGCAATCCTGCCGTAGGTGATGATCACGGCGCGGTTAGCCGCGGGGTCGGTGAAGTCCGCGTGCGCAACGGTTTCGCGCGTGTCGGCGCGGAAGAAGGTGTCGGCGATGCGCGCGTCCTCGGTCATGTTGGGGTATCGGATGACCACGGGCATGCCGGCGGACGCCGAGGCACGGAGAAAGCGCTCCAGCGACGCAAAAGTCGCGGGCGCGAAGATGCAGAGATTGGGGATTGCAGAGAGGAATGACACATCAAAGATGCCGTGGTGCGTGGCGCCGTCGCCCCCGGCAAGTGCCGCGCGGTCAACGATGATGCGCACCGGCAGCTTTTGCAGGGCGATGTCGTGCAGGATGTTGTCATAGCCGCGCTGCAGAAAGGTGGAGTAGATGGCGACATAGGGCTTCATGCCCGCGGCGGCAAGCCCCGCGCCGAAGGTCAGCGCGTGCGGCTCCGCAATGCCGACATCGAAAAAGCGCTCGGGATAGGTTTTGGCAAAGTCGGACAGCCCCACGCCGTCCTGCATGGCGGCGGTGATGGCGCAGATGGACTTGTCCTTTGCTGCCATCTCGCACAGCGTCTTGCCGAAGCGCTCGGAGAAATTGCCCGTATAATTGCCGCCGACGAGGTGATAGGCGCTTGGGTTTTCCTCGGCGGGGGCATAGCCCTTGCCCTTGACGGTGCGCAGGTGCAGAATAACGCTGGTGCCCCGCCGCTTTGCCTCCGTGAGCAGGTATTCGACGGTCTCAAGGTCGTTGCCGTCGGCGGGACCGAGGTATTTCAGCCCGATGTCCTCAAAATAGACGCCGCCGTAGAAGGCATTCTTGACATAGCGCTTGCAGGTGCGTAAGCCTTTTAGAATCGGCGCGCCGACGAGCGGGATGCCGGAGAAGAAACGCGTGGTCGCCCGCTTGAAACGGAAATACTTCTTGGAGGTGCGCATGTGCGCGATGTGGTTGGCAAACGCACCGGCGTTTTTGGAGATGGACATCTCGTTCTCGTTGAGGATGATGATGAGGTGCAGATCTTTCTTCAGATTGTTCAGCGCCTCGTGCACCATGCCGCCGGTGAATGCGCCGTCGCCGAGCACGACGACGGTGTAGTTGTCGCGCCCTGCCAGCTTGTCCGCCTCGGCATAGCCGAGCGCTGCGGAAACCGAGGTGGAGGCGTGCCCGGTGCCGAAGGCGTCGTATTCGCTCTCGTCCATCTTCTCAAAGCCGGAGAGCCCGCCGGGCTTGCGCAGGGTATCAAAGTCGCGCCGCCCGCTCAAAATCTTATGTACATAACTTTGATGGCCGACATCAAAGATGACGCGGTCGTGCGGCAGGTCAAAGACCCGGTGCACGGCGACCGAAATCTCGACGGCGCCGAGATTGGAGGCGAGATGCCCGCCGCTCTTTGTCACCTTGTCGACGAGAAAGCGGCGCAGCTCGGCGCAGAGCCCTTTGGCATCCGCGTCGGACAGCGCTTTCAGTTCTTCGTCGGTATGAACCCGGTCAAGGTAAGGATACTTGTTTTCTTCCACGGTAATTGTCCTTTATCAAACTGCACAGTTTTGCGCCCGCAAATTTTACGAATTGGGCAGAGCGTAGAAATTTCGATTTTTGCGCATATTTTTGCGCAGGAGTTTTCCACAATGAAAATGTGTAAAATGTGCATAACCGCATGTCCGCAAACGCCGTTTTTACGGGAAATATGCATTCCGGACGGGAAATATACAGCGTTATCCACATTTTCCACAACTTTTTTCGGTGGAGAATGTGGAAAACCCGATTTGTGAGGCTTGCACAAATTTTGCGGGAAGCGCCGAAAAATCAGGCTTCCAGGAAATACTTTTTGTCCAGCGAACGGAGCATGATCGCCTCGGAAATGTGCTTGTCCGAGATGATGTCCGCGCCGTCCAAGTCGGCAATCGTGCGTCCGAGGCGCAGGATGCGGTCGTAGCCGCGCGCCGACATGCCCAGCGCGTCAAAGGCGACGCGCAGCAGCTCCCGCGCGCTGTCGGAGAGGGTGCAGTAGCGCTCGGTCTGCCGCGCGGAGAGGTCGGCGTTGCAGCGGACGGCCTCGCCGTCTGCTTCATAGCGCGCATGCGCAAACTGCCTTGCGCGGTTGACGCGCGCGCGGATGGTCGCCGAGGTTTCGCCCGTCGAGGACTGCTTTTGCAAGTCGGCGAAGTCCACCGGCGCGACTTCGACCTGGATGTCGATGCGGTCGAGCAGCGGCCCGCTGATGCGGGAGATGTACTTCTGCACATCGCCCTTCTTGCAGGTGCAGGGGCGGGTCGGATGCGAGAAGTAGCCGCAGCGGCAGGGATTCATTGCGCAGACCAGCATGAAGTTTGCGGGATAGGTGACCTTGCCCGCCGCGCGGGTGATGGTCACGCGCCCGTCCTCCAGCGGCTGGCGCAGGGATTCCATCGCGCTCTTGCTGAATTCGGGCAGCTCGTCGAGAAACAGCACGCCGCCGTGCGCCAGCGAGATTTCGCCCGGCTTCGGATTTGCGCCGCCGCCGATGAGGCTGACGGCAGAGAGCGTGTGATGCGGTGCGCGGAACGGGCGGTTGACAATCAGCGGCGTGTCGGCGGGGAGCATCCCCGCGATGGAGTGGATTTTGGTGGTCTCGATAGCCTCGTCAAAGCGCATCTCGGGCAGAATGGTGGGGAATCGCTTGGCAAGCATGGACTTGCCCGTACCGGGCGGACCAATCAGCAGGATGTTGTGCCCGCCTGCCGCCGCGATTTCCATCGCGCGCTTGGCAAGCTCCTGCCCCTTGACGTCCGAGAAGTCGAGCGGGAAGGTCTCGCGCCCGCGCGTGAAAATGGTCTCGTCAAAGACGACCGGCGTGATGGCGACTTCGCCGCGCAGGTGGCGGACAAGCTCTAAGAGATTGTGCACCGGGTAAATATGGACATCCGGGACGGCGGACGCCTCGGCGGCGTTGGCAGCGGGGACAAAGATTTCGGTGCGCCCGTGCGCCTTGGCTGCCAGGCAGAGGCAGAGCGCACCGTCGATGCCGCGCACCTCGCCCGAGAGCGACAGTTCGCCGATGAACGCCATCTTTGCAAAGTCAAGCTCGGCGGG
>CAKSLU010000036.1 GCA_934474225.1 uncultured Eubacteriales bacterium
GCGCTGCGCGAGACGGCGGGATACTCCCGCGAGCAGCTCAGCGAAATGGCGGACATCAGCGTCAAGTTCCTCTACGAAATCGAAAGCGGCAAAAAAGGCATGTCCGCACTGACGCTTTACCACCTCGCCCGCGCGCTTGGCGTCAGTGCCGACAGCATCCTGCGCGGCGACGGCGCAGCTCCGGCGCTTGAGCGCGTGCTCGGCACACTGGCGGGCTTTTCGGAGGAACAACTGCTCCACATCGACGGCATCCTCCGGCAGATTGCCGCCCTCACGGCAAAAACAGAATAAGCGGCGACCGCGGTCGCCGCTTTTTTGATGTTTTTTCTTGCTTTTTGCCCTCTGCCGTGGTATAGTGTTGTTTTGGATTTTATAATACTTGGTAAGGTTTACAATGACAACTGTACTTCGGTTCTGCAAAAGCCACGCGGTGCTGTGCGTGGCAATACTGGCGGCGGCAGTCAGCGCCTGCTTTGTGCCGCCGGACGCGGCATACCTCGGCTATTTCGATTTGCGCACCCTCTCCTGCCTGTTTCTGACGCTGGCGGTGGTGGCGGCGCTGCGCAACATCAAGTTCTTCACGATTTTGGCGCGCAAAATCGTCGCCGTGGCGGGCAATCTGCGCACGCTCGCGCTGGCGCTTATCTACATCACCTTCATCGGCTCGATGCTGATTGCCAACGACATGGCGCTCATCACCTTTCTGCCGCTCGGCTACTTCGCGCTGACGACCGCCAAGCAGGAAAAGCACATGGCGTACATCTTCATCCTGCAAAACATCTCCGCCAACCTCGGCGGCATGCTGACCCCGTTCGGCAACCCGCAGAATCTCTATCTTTATTCCTATTTTTCGATCCCGACCGGCGAGTTCACCGCCATCATGCTGCCGCCGTTCTGCCTCGCCGTGGCGATGCTGACGGTCTGCTGCCTGCTGCTGCCCGCCGCGCGGCTCGAGATTGACGGCGGCTTTCCCGAGCGGCTGAACCTGCGCCGCACGGCACTCTACCTTGCGCTGTTTGCGTTCTCGATCCTGATCGTCTTCCGCGTGGTACCGTTCTGGCTGGGGCTTATCCTGATCCCCGCCGTGCTGCTCGTCGCCGACCGCGACGCGCTACTGGCCGTGGACTATCCGCTGCTTCTCACCTTTGTGATGTTCTTCATCTTCGCAGGCAACGCCTCGCGCATTGAAGTGCTGCACGACCTGCTCGCCGGGTGGCTTGCAAAGAGCACGCTGCTCGTCTCCACGCTCTCCTGCCAGTTCATCAGCAATGTGCCATCGGCGATCCTGCTCTCGCGGTTCACGGACAACTACCGCGAGCTGCTGCTCGGCGTCAACATCGGCGGCACGGGCACGCTGATCGCGTCGCTGGCCAGTCTGATCACCTACAGCGAGTTCAGGCTGCTGCGCCCCGGCGAGGGGAAGAAGTATCTCGGGCTGTTCACGCTGCTGAATGTGATCTTCCTCGCGGTGCTGACCGCCGCCGCGTATTGGTTGTTTCGGTGATGGGGGATGCGGGTCGTCGAGGGCGCCGACCCCTACCGGTTCGTGCGCAAGGGCGGCTTTGCACACACGGGTCGTCGAGGCGCCGACCCCTACCGGTTGGTGCGTGATTCGGCTCCCCTGTGTAAGGGGAGCTGGCGGCGATAGCCGCCTGAGGGGTTGTTCCGTACCTCTGTAACAATCCCTCCGTCATGCGGAGCGTGATGTTTCCCGCAAGGGAAACTCATTAGGAACGCATCGCGTTCCGGGACACACTCCCTTTACCGGGGGGGAGGCTTAGTTAGAACGCGCACGGACAAGGCGGGAGCAAGCCCCCGCCCTACAGGATTGTACGGATTCTTTACAAATCGGTAGGGGGCGGCGCCCACGACGACCCGGTACTTTGGGCGCGCGGGCATTTCGGCAGTCGCACGGTTTTGCTATCGGTTTACGCTTACTGCATATCCCCCAACAAAAAAGCACCCTCGCGAGAGGCTTCATAAGGAAGAAGGCAGTACATAGTTTGTGCTGCCTTCTTTTTTGTACGATCCGAAAACGGATAGATATCTGATTTTTGTGTCAAAATCCGATGTTCGCGGTGCCTATGGGCAAAAAGTGATATTCCGGGCTTTGCCCGGAGCGATATTTTCCTATTCGGAAAGTGATATGAAAGCCTGTCGGCTTTCGTGATATTATATTCGCCACCTGAACTGCCGCAGGCAATACCACTATGCGAAGCATAATATCACTGTCCGTAGGACAATACCGCTCGCCGTCAGGCGAATATAACTGAGGCGCACTTCCTTGCGGAGTGCGCCTCTCTCGGGTGCTTTTTTCATTCCACATGCAGGACATAGAACTTGAGGTAGGTCGTTTCCTCGGCGGCGAGGAGGGCGGGATGGTCGGGCGCCTGCGTCTTGACCTCGACCAGGCGGACCGTGCGGCCGCTCTCGTAGGCTGCTTCGCGGAGCATCTTCTCAAACAGCGGCGCGGTCATATAATGCGAGCAGGATGCCGTGACGAGGAAACCGCCGCGCTCGACCAGTTTCATCCCGAGGATGTTGATGTCCTTGTACCCGCGGTACGCCGCCTTGACATCCGCCGCCGACTTGGTAAACGCGGGCGGGTCCAGCACGACCACATCAAACCGCCGTCCCTCGGCACGGTAGCGGCGGAGCACCTCAAACACATCGCCGCATTCGGTCGTGATTTTGTCGGCAAGTCCGTTCAGTTCGGCGTTTGCGCGCACATCGGCAAGCGCCTTTTCGGAAATATCGAGCGCGACCACCTCGCGCGCACCGCCCGCGGCGGCGTTCAGCGCGAAGCCGCCGACATTGCAGAAGCAGTCCAGCACACGCGCGCCCTTGGCATAGCGGCGGAGGGCAAAGCGGTTCTCCTTTTGGTCGAGAAAGTAGCCGGTTTTCTGCCCGCCTTCGAGGTCAACGATCATTTTCAGCCCGTTCTCCTCGACAATCACTGTCGGCGTAAAGTCGCCGTAAAGCGCCCCCTTGCGGAGCGGCAGCCCCTCTTTTTCGCGCACGGCGACATCGCTGCGCTCATAGATGCCGCGCGGCGCAAACAGCTCGCAGAGCGCCTCGACGATGAGCGCCTTGTTCTGCTCCATGCCGAGCGAGAGAATCTGCACCGAGAGGAGGTCGTGGTACTTGTCCACAATCAGTGCAGGCAGCCCGTCCGCCTCGCCGAACACCATGCGATAGCAGTCGGTGTACCCGAGGCGCAGGCGATAATCGTTTGCCGCCCGGATGCGCGCCTTGAAAAACGCCTTGTCTGCCACGGTGTCTTCGTCGCGGATCATCACGCGCACCAAAATCTTGGACAGGTGGTTGATATACCCCTTGCCGAGAAAATTCCCGGCAAAATCATAGACTGCGGCAAGCTCGCCGTTCTTCCCCTTGCCCTCGACGCGGGCAACCTCGTTGGCATACACCCAGGCGTGCCCGGCGCGGATGCGTTTATCCTCATTGCGTTTGAGATAGACCTGATACATAATTTCCCCGTTCAACAAATATCCCCCCGCTTTCCGGGGGGATTTTTTCTTCAAATTTACGCTCTTTCGCAGAGCTCGGCTTCACCCGAGAGCAGCGGAAAGAGGTCTTCGCGCGCGATCGTAAAAGAGAGCGAAAACTCGTCGAGCAGCAGCTTCTCCATATCGCGCAGCAGGCGGTCGTCCGCGGCGCGCAGCTTTCTGCCCGCGCCGACCAGCGCCGTGCGCCGGCGGTAAAGCGAACGCAACGTGGCCAAGAGCGCCTTGGTGTCGCCGCCGTCCAGCACCTGCCGCAGGTGATTCTGCCTTGCGCGGTCGTCCTCGATCCACGCATCCTCGTCCTCTGCCGCGCCGAGCAGCGCACGCAGCTCCGCGGCGGACTTGACGCGCCGCATCTTGGCGGTCAGCACCTCGCTGTCCACCGGAACATAGAAAACCGAACTGCCCGAATAGGCGGGGCGCAGCACATAGTACGCCCTTGCGGCGCCGCCGAAATCCCGCTCCGCAATCTCGCAGAGCGTGCACAGCCCATGACTGCCGTAAATCACCGCATCGTTCAGCTCAAATTTCCCGTTCATGTTCCACCTTGCTTTCCCCCAAAGAAGCGCCTCCGCGCGCCGAAAGCCGCAGCCGTTCATTCACTTCTTACAATAATTATACCATAAAATCACGCGAATTGGCATGGCGAAATCCCACAAAATTTTTCCCCGCATTTTGGGCATAAAGCCTATTTTCCCTGCTTTTCAAGCCATTTTGCAAGCAAATCGAGTTTATTTTCGTTGAAAACGACAACGCCCGCCGCTTTGAGCGCGGCGGCGGCAACGCCGTCCCCCGCCGTGAGCGTCCCCGAAAAGCTGCCGTCATAGACCTCGCCGCTGCCGCAAGCGGGGCTGCGCGCCTTGAGCAGCGCGGCGCGGCAGTCAAACAGCTCTGCCATACGCAGCGCCTCCGCCGCGCCGCGGCGATAGGCATCAGTTCTGTCCGCGCCGTCCTTCGCAAGCACGCGGTCGCCGACAATTTCGCATGGCGTGCGCGGCGTGGGCAGGCCGCCGTAAATTTCCGGGCAAAACGGAATCAGCGTGTGCGCCACGGCGAGCGCGCGCACGGCGTCGCAGGGCTTTGCCCCGCCGTCATAGCGGCAGGCACAGCCGAGCAGGCAGGCACTGACGAGGAGGTTCATTCGGCATCCTCCGCGTGCTGCTTTTCGGCAGCCGCCTTTGCCCGGCGCGCCGCCTCTTTCTTCGCCTTTTCTTCCTTCGCCTGCGCCTTCTCCGCCTGCGACACGCGCAGGCTTTCCTTTAAGAGCAGTTTGCCGGTGGAGAAGATGATGTCCCGCGTTTTGGCGTCCATTTTGCCGAGCGACAGCAGGAAGTCGAGCTTATCCGACGCGATGTCGGTGAGGGTCTTTGCATTGTTCGCCGTGAACACCTTGTAGAGCGCCTCCACCATGTCGCGGCGCTGCTCCACCGTCATGTCCGCGACCCATGCCTTGAGCGTTTTCTCAAGGCGCAGGCTCTCGGGCGTGAGCGCGTCGGCGAGGACAAAATGATCACCGAGTACCTCCCAGGTATAGGGGTCATGCTGCCACACGCCGTCGCCGGTACTCTTCACGATTTTGTCCACCTTGCCGTGCTCCAGCAGCAGACCGACCACCGAGGACTGCGGCACGACGGTCAGCACGCGCGGCGCAATCGCGGCAAAGCCCTCGGTCTCCGTGATGCTCTTGCCGAAGCCGGGTCCGTCGTTGTTGTAGACGGCGATAACGCGCTTTTGCAGGCGGCGCGGCAGGTGCGATGCGGCATAGAGCGACAGGTTGCCGCCCTTGGAATGCCCGCCAATGCGGATCTTGCCGCGAATCGCCCGCGCCGCCGCCTCGGTATAGCGGGCGGCAAGCAGCTGCGCAGGCACGCTGTCCATGAAGCCCATGTTGAAGTTTTCTTTCCAGCCGACGAGGGTGTCGTCCGTGCCGCGGAACGAGACATAGAAACTGCCGTCCCCCACGACGATGCAGAGTGCGGCAAACTGCGTCTGCAATTCTTCGTCTATGGTGTTTTCAAAGCGGAGCAGGCGCATGTCGCCGAAGCGGACGCTTGCCGCCGCCTTTTCAAGCAGAGTGGAAACCTCATTGGGAATCAGCACGCCGAGCCGGTCGGCATGCGCCGCAGGATTTGCAAGGTAGCGCGCCGCCGCCTCGCGGAGCGTGACGCTGTGCCGCAGGCGGTCGCCGTCGGCGATACCGACAAGGTCGACAAAGGAGAGCTGCGTGAGGATGAGATTGTCCACCTCGCAAAACGGCGCGCGCCGGTCAATTTTCAGGTCGCCCCGCCAGTCAAGATAATCCAAAATGTTGCTCATGTCAGACCTCCCGTTTTTCCGCGGCGCGCTTTGAGTAGACGCAGCCGCAATAGTTTTGTCTATACAGTCCGTATTCGTGCGACAGCACGATGGAGCGCGCGTAGCCGCCCTTCTTTTTGAAGTCGGAGAAGAGGTACGGCACGCCGCAGGCCGCCGCCAGCTCGCCGCCGATCGCGTTCAGCGCCCCGGCATCCTTGTGCGGGCTGATGGAGAGCGTGGTGCAGAAATAGTCAAACTCCTCGGCAGCGGCGATGCGTGCCGTCTCGCGAAGGCGCAGACGGTAGCATTTTTTGCAGCGTTCCCCGCCCTCGGGCAGTTCCTCAAGGCCCTTCGCCATCTCGAAGAACGGTGCGGCATCGTAGGGCTCGACGCGCAGTTTCACGCCCGCGCCGCAGGGCGCCTCGGCGATGTAGCGCGCAAGCTCGGCCGCGCGGAAATCGTATTCCGCAGCGGGGGCGATGTTGGGGTTGTAGAACAGCACCGTGATGTCGAAATACGCGGCGAGATATTCAAGCGTATAGCTCGAACAGGGTGCGCAGCAGGCGTGCAGCAGCAGGCGCGGGCGCGTCCCCGCCGCCGCGAGCTTTGCAAGTTCCGCGTCCAGCACGCGCTGGTAGTTTGTCGTCATACGCTCCCCCTCTTTTCTCAATCGGTATTATAGCAATTATAGCATCTTTTGCGCGCCGTGGCAATCGAATTTTGCGTTTTTTGCTTTACAAGCGCGCCCGCGCGTGGTACACTGAGAAAAAACGAAATGAGGGATTCCCGTGTCCATCGAAAAAGTCAGAGCCTATTTTGAAAGCCTCGGCATCGCCGACCGCATCCGCGAGTTCACGGTGTCGAGCGCGACGGTTGAGCTTGCCGCGGCGGCGCTCGGCTGCGACGGCGCGCACATCGCCAAGACCATGTCGTTTTTGACCCCGGAGGGCGCTATTCTCGTGGTGGCGGCGGGCGACGCGCGCATCGACAACCATAAATATAAGGAAACGTTTCATGTCAAGGCCAAGATGCTCTCGGCAGACGAGGTCGAGCCGCTCGTCGGTCACCCGGTCGGCGGCGTCTGCCCTTTTGTGCCGAATGACGGCGTGCGCGTCTACCTCGATGCATCGCTCCGCCGCTTTGGCACGGTCTACCCCGCCTGCGGCTCACCGTCCAGCGCCATCGGGCTGACCGTGCCCGAGCTGGAGAAATACGCAGCGCCGCCCGCCGCATGGGTGGATGTCTGCAAGATTCCGGAATAACGCAAAAGAAGCACCCGCATGGGTGCTTCTTTTGCTCTATTCAATGACAAAATCCCCGATTTCAAACGTGACTGTTTTGCCGTCCGGCTGCCGGATATAAAACGATTCGTCCGACAAAAAACCGTAATCGGCGGGCACTGCGTATCCGGTAGCATACAAGCGCGGAATCGGGCGGCGGCGATCCACAAGGTAAATGCGCCCGGCATAGCCGAAGCCGCCCTTATCCGTCCACGCGGCATAAACCGCATAACTGCCGTCCGGCGACGCCTTGGCAGACGGACGCGTGCGGGCAATCCAAAGCGCGGCAAAGCAAAGTTCAACCGCCCACAGCACGGCAAATATCGCCGCTGCTGTCCGCAGCAGGCATTTATATCTCGGGTTCATACGCCGCACCTATCGGGCGCTCGCCTGCCGCACGACCTCGTCGCCCATAAGAACCTGCAAATGCGAATTGTCCATCCATTGCAGCCGCAACTCCAAAGCGGTACGCCAACTGCAGGCATATACCGCCCTTCCGACGCCTTCCAACCGAAAGATCCCGTCGCCGATTGTGCGGTTGCGAATACACGCATATGCGGCGTCGCCCATAGCGCCGTGGTCTTCCAGCATTATATATGCAACATGGGCGCCATCGGGCGACGGCGTTTCTGCAAATCTGGTTATATCGGAAAAGGACGAAAGCAAAAAGAAGAGCGGCAGCCACAGCAAGAAGACCAGCATCGGCACAAGTGCAAGCAGCTTTGCGACATGCATCGCTACAGCGCGTATCGGGTGCACGCATCTGCAAAAAATGAGAACAGACGCGACGAGCAGCGCAAGAACGCCGAATGTGGCTATGCCCACCACAACCGGCGTCTCAAAGAAAAGCGCAAGTGAAATCGGCAGCCGTCCGTACACGCGCCAGCAGTAGCATGCCGCCGCAACCGGCAGCAGTACGCCGCAGCGGCGCGTCGGCGCATCAAGCGCGAAACGCCTGACCAAGAACACGATCGTCGCCGCCAAAAGCAGGCTGCCGCCTAAAACCGTCAACGCAAATACAAGTTCATCCGAAATCCGATAACCGAGTCCTTTCAAAACATAATATAAGATTGTATCGGCAACAAAGCAGATAAGGCTTATTGCCGGTATAGAGCACAGTGTGTTCATATGTGCCTCCTCTTTCTGTTTTCGTTTCCAATATAGCACAAATAATTTTGAATGTCAATATATTTTTATTGAAAAACGATATTTTATAGAATGGAGTCACACGATGCTATGTCGGCTGCCTGCATGCCCTCATCCCCCGCCTACGGCGGGACCTTCCCCACCGGGGAAGGCTAAGATGCGGTGAGGTCGCCATGCCCCCCTACCGGGTTGCAAAGAATCCGCACAAACCTGTAGGGGCGATTCGGCAGTCGCCCGCAAACAGAGGCAAAAACGGGCGACCGATGGTCGCCCCTACGAATGCAATTTTCACTTTCTGCGCGCCTGCACAATACAAAAAGAAGCACCCATGCGGGTGCTTCTTTCCTTATAAATTTAACTGAGCAATGCGCGGTCATTGGAGAACTCCTCGCCGCTGTTCTCGGAAAACTTGGCGATGAGCGCCTCGACCGTGAGCTTCTTCTTTTCCTCGCCGGAAACATCGAAAATGACGCGGCCGTTGTTCATCATGATGAGGCGGTTGCCGTAATAGATGGCGTCGCGCATGTTGTGCGTGACCATCATCGCGGTGAGACGGTTCTCGCGGACGAGCATGTCCGAAAGCTCCAGCACCTTGGCGGCAGTCTTCGGGTCGAGCGCGGCGGTATGCTCATCGAGCAGGAGCAGCTTCGGCTTCCGGATCGTCGCCATCAGCAGGGTGAGCGCCTGCCGCTGGCCGCCGGAGAGCAGGCCGACCTTTGCGGTCATGCGATCCTCAAGGCCGAGGCCGAGCCCCGCGAGCATCTCGCGGTATTCCGCGCGCTCCGCCTTGGTGATGCCCCATTTCAGCGTGCGCGGCTTGCCGCGGCGCGCCGCGATGGCGAGGTTCTCCTGGATCTCCATGCTGGCGGCCGTGCCGGTCATGGGGTCCTGGAAGACGCGCCCGATGTACTTGGCGCGCTGGTGTTCACAAAGACGCGTGATGTCGGTATCGTCGATCACGATGCTGCCCGCGTCGATCCCCCAGACGCCCGCGATGGCGTTGAGCACGGTGGACTTGCCCGCGCCGTTGCCGCCGATGACGGTGACGAAATCGCCGTCGTTCAGCGTGAGGTTGACGCCGCAGAGCGCCTTTTTCTCATTGACCGTGCCGGGGTTGAAGGTCTTGTAGACATCCGTCAGTTTAAGCATTTTCCTTTTCCCCCTTTGCAGCGGTTTTGCCGGATTTCGGCGCGCGGAACATTTTGCCCTTCCAGTACGGCACCGACAGGAACAGTGCCACAATCAGCGCCGTGATGAGTTTGAGGTCATTGGTGTTGAGGCCGAGCTGCAGCACGATCTGCAGCACGATGTAGTAAATCACCGCGCCGACAGAGACCGCGAACAGTTTGAGTCCGAAGTTGACAAACAGCTTGCCGAAGATAACCTCGCCGATGATGACGGCGGCAAGCCCGATGACGATAGCGCCGCGCCCCATGTTGACGTCGCTCGACCCCTGGTACTGCGAGAGCAGCGCACCCGCGAGCGCGACCAGACCGTTCGACAGCATCAGTCCGAGCACAATATTGCTGTTTGTATTGATGCCCTGCGCGCGCGACATATGCGGGTTGTTGCCCGTGGCGCGGAGCGAACAGCCCTTCTCGGTGCCGAAGAACCAGTACAGCACGGCAATGACCGCGACGGTGAAGACGACCAGCAGCGGCAGCGGATTATTCAAGGTCAGCTCGCGCACATAGCGCTGCGACAGCAGCAGGTCATACTTATCCACGCTGACCGCCTGGTTTGCCTTGCCGCCCATGATGCGCAGATTGACCGAATAGAGGGCAAGCTGCGTCAGAATGCCGGCGAGAATCGCCGGAATGCCGCAGCGCGTGTGAAACAGCCCCGTGACAAGCCCGGCAAGCATGCCCGCGAGCGTGGCGCAGAGCAGCGCCAGCCACGGATTCAGCCCCGCGCGAATCAGCATGACGCAGACCGCGCCGCCGGTTGCCAGCGAACCGTCCACCGTCAAATCCGCGACATCCAGGATGCGGAAGGTGATGTACACACCGATCGCCATGATGCCCCAGATAAGCCCCTGTGCGACCGCGCCCGGCAGTGCATTCAAAAGTGATGAAAGGAAATCCATTGTTCTCTCCTGACCGCCCTTACCCGGAAAAAGGCGGCATGCGCCGTCTTTCTCCGAAGGAACAGATTTTTACGAATTATTCGCCGATGGCGGTGTAGCCATCCAGCGGCTTGATGCCGAGGGCATCGCAGGTTGCTGCATTGTACTTCTTGGTTGCACCCGTGTACTCGACAGCCATCGTGGAGATGTCTGCCTCGCCCGTGAGAATCTTGGCAGCCATCTTGCCGGTGGTCACGCCGAGGTCGTAGTAGCTGATGGACAGCGTTGCCACGCCGCAGCCGGCGCAGATGCCCTCTTCGCCGCAGATGGCGGGAACCTTGGCGGGAATCAGCACATTGGCGATAGCCTCGGTGTTGGCAGCTGCGGTGTTATCCGTGGGGATGTAAATGACATCCGCATAGTCGGCAGCCGCCTGCGTCACAGCGGTGACGTCGTTGGTGTCGGTGAAGGCAAATTCCTTCGACTCGATGCCCTTGTCTGCGAGGTACTTGGCGACCTCTTCAATCTGGTAGCGGGAGTTCGGCTCAGCCGAGCAGAACAGCAGACCGACCGTCTTGGTGTCCGGGAACCACTCGGTGATCATTGCAGCCTGTGCGGAAAGGTCCGCAAGGTCGGATGTGCCCGAGACGTTGCCGCCCACTGTGCCGTTGAAGTCTGCGATGTCCAGCGCCACGCCGTATGCCGTGATGGACGTGCCGAGAATCGGGATGTCCTTCGTTGCGGAGACAGCCGCGGTCAGCGCGGGGGTTGCATTTGCCATGATGAGGTCAACCTTGTCGGAGACAAAGCCGTTGACAATGGTGGCGCAGTTGTTTGCCTCGCCGGAGGCGTTCTTATTCTGGAACTCGACCTTGCCGGGGAGCGCCTCATTCAGCGCGTCCATAAAGCCCTGGGTTGCCGCGTCGAGTGCAGCATGCTGCACGAGCTGGCAGATACCGACGACATACTTGTCGTTTGCCTTCTTTTCACCGCAGCCGGTGAAAGCGAATGCCGACAGCACCATCAGCGCCGCAAGCGCAAGGCAGATGATTCTTTTTTTCATGATTTTTTCCTCTTTCCTGTGATTTTTTTGTTTTTGATTATTTTCACCGGCGGCGCCGCCGGAAAAATACGATTGAAAAACAAAAAATCTCTGTATCCTAAGATACAGAGACGACATTGTCGTGTAACCACTCTGCTTCGCCCCTGCCTTACGACAGAAGCCTCAGCGGGCGCTCCTATAAGCGTCCTCCGCGATGACGGGCGGCATCCGGCACAGCCTACTGACCACTTGGCGTTCAGTGTGCAGCTCCCGAAATGTATTTCCGAGTCCCGCGCCCGCTGTCTTACACCACCCGACAGCTCTCTATGCGTCCGCATGGACAGGTACTTCTTTTCGATCCTTGCTTTTTCGTGTGTATTCGGTTTATGTTAGGGATTATAGCACCGGGCAAAACCTTTGTCAAGGCTTTCACCGCAAAAAATCCGACAAAATTCATGTGAAAAAGCACCGCGCCGATTGGGGATTTTGCCAAAAGGCAAATATCCAATCGGCGCGGATGGGTACAGATTTTGCTCAATAATCCGCCATGGCGATATACTTTGCGCCGTTTTCGGCGATGTATTCGCGGCGGCGGGCAACATTGTCGCCGAGCATCAGCTCAAACATGTCGTCTGTGGCGGCGGCATCGGTGGGCATCACGGCGATGAGGCGGCGGGTCGCCGGGTTCATCGTGGTGCGCCACATCATGTCCGGCTCGTTCTCGCCGAGACCTTTGGAGCGCTGCAAGGTGTATTTGATCTTCTTTTCATCGAGATTTTTGAGGATTTCCGCCTTTTCAAACTCGTTGTAGGCAAAATAAATCTCATCCTTTGTGCTGATTTCAAACAGCGGCGACTCGGCGATGAAGACCTTGCCGCGCTCAATCAGCGTGGGGAGCAGCCGATAGAACAGCGTGAGCAGCAGCGTGCGAATCTGAAAGCCGTCCTCGTCCGCATCCGTGCAGATGATGATTTTGCTCCAACGGAGTGCATCCGGGTCAAACAGCGCAAGGTCGCCGCGCTCCTTGCCTCGGAACTCCACGCCGCAGCCGATGACGCGCAGAAGGTCGACGATGATGTCGCTCTCGAAAATGCGCTTGGTGGACGCCTTCAGACAGTTGAGCGTCTTGCCGCGCACCGGGATGATCGCCTGGAAGGTCGCGTCGCGCCCCTGCTTGCAGGAGCTGCGCGCGCTGTCGCCCTCGACGATGTACAGTTCGCGGACGGCAGGGTCCTTGGAGCGGCAGTTGTCGAACTTCTCCACGCGGTTCGACAGGTCGGTCGCGGAGGCCTGCAGTTTCTTCTTGATGTCGCTGCGCGTCTGCTCCGCCGACTCGCGGGCGCGCTTGTTTGCCATGACCTGGCGCGCAAAAATCTCGCCGTCGGCGGGGTGCTCGGCAAAGTAGACCTCGAGATTGTGCTTTAAGAAGTCGGTCAGCGCATCCTTGATGAAGACATTGGTGATGGCTTTCTTCGTCTGATTTTCATACGAGGTCTGCGTGGAAAAGCTGTTGATAATGAGGATGAGGCAGTCCTCAATGTCGGCAAAGCCGATTTTGCTCTCGTTTTTCTTGTACGCGCCCGCCGCTTTCAGATACTTGTCCGCGGCGTAGACAAACGCGGTGCGCACCGCCTTGTCGGGCGAACCGCCGTGCTCGAGAAAGCTGGAATTGTGGTAATACTCGATGCGGCTGACCGTATTCGAGAAGCAGAAGGCGACCTCGGCGCGCAGCTTGTAATCGTCCTTGTCCTCGCGGTCGCGGCCGCTGCATTCCAGCGTCCAAAGCACCGGCTCGGTCAGTGCCGTGCCGTTTGCAATCTCGCGGATATAGTCGGCGATGCCGTTTTCGTAGACAAATTCCTCGGTGTCAAAGCCGCCGTCCTCATTTTCAAAATGCAGGACGAATTTCAGCCCCTTGTTGACGACCGACTGGCGCTGCAGCGTGCCCTCAAAGAAGTCGCGCGGGATGGC
>CAKSLU010000037.1 GCA_934474225.1 uncultured Eubacteriales bacterium
ACATGGTCGATGTCGTTTTCGGTCAACTCCAGGTTGCCCTTGATCAGGTCGGTGAATTTGATTTTATGCTCGATGCTCCCCTCGGAGCGGAAACGCAGCACCCAGGGCATACCCGCCTTGATATTCGCTTCGATTGTCTCAAAAGAAGCATCGCGATACTTTGCCCACTTGCCGTAGTAGCCGAAGTTGGACTTTTCCGCCTCCTGCGCCGCATGGATGGCGGCAAGCTCTTCTTCGGTGCAGAAGCAGGGGTAAGCCTTGCCCTCTTCGACAAGTTTCTTTGCATAGACATGATAAATGTCCTTGCGTGCACGCTGTCGGTACGGACCGTATGCGCCGCTGTCGCCGTCGGTGGTCGCGCCTTCGTCGAAAATGATATTGTAATGCTTCAGCGAATTGATGAGGATCTCGACAGCGCCGGGCACCTCGCGCTTGCTGTCGGTGTCCTCAACGCGCAGAAACAGCACGCCGCCGGACTGGTGCGACAGCCGCTCGGAGGTCAGCCCCTGCACCAGATTGCCGAGGTGGACAAAGCCGGTCGGGCTGGGCGCCATGCGGGAGACGATTGCCCCCTCGGGCAGATCGCGCTTCGGATAAAGGTCTTCAAGCTGTTCCGGCGTCATCTTGACATCGGGAAACAGCAGTTCGGCAAGTTTTGTGTTGTCCATGTTGCAGTCTCCGTCTTTATTCATGCAGGTATCCGTATTTCTTTTCACGGTCAAGTGTGGTCGTACCGCCGTGCCCCGGATATACCGTATAGTTTTTCTGTAGTTTGCTGAGTTTTTCCACACTTTCGCGCATATCCGCATCGCTCGAGCCGTAGAGGTCGGTTCTGCCGATCGCGCCGCGCATCAGGGTGTCGCCGCTGAGAAGATCGTCGCCGAACAGATAGCAGACGCTGCCCTTTGTGTGCCCCGGCGTGTTCATCACCGTGATTGACTCGCCGCCGAGCATGAGCTTGTCCCCGTCGTGCAGGATGATGTCCGCAGGTGCGTGCCGCGTGTCTCTGGCGAAAAACTGAAGATACAGGCTCTTTGCCGGATCGCCGAGAAAGTCGGCGTCTCCCGCATGAATGCAGACCTTTGCGCCGAGTGCGCGCCACGCGTCCACAAAGAGAATGTGGTCAAAATGACCGTGCGTCAGAAGCACATATTTCAGCTTCCAGCCGTCCCGGAGGTACGGCTGTGCAGGCGTCGTATCCACGCTCGGGTCAACAACGGCAAATTCCTTTGCCGCATCCTGCAGAATCAAATAGGAATTGGAAGCGTAACCGGCGCTTTCCAGACTGACGATGCGCATAAAACACCTCATGATGTATGAATACAACTCATTATACACCAAACATTTCGGATTTTCAAGTTTCTTGCAAACTTTCTGCAAAAAGTGCACAATTTTCTTGAGTCCTGCGGAAAGTGATGTGTTTTTCTGTCGGTTTGCCCCCGCGCGGCATAAAATACAGTGCGGGCAATTCAGAAAAACCGGAGTCTTACCATGTCCAAATGTATCTTTACAACCGGGTCTGTCACGCAGGCGATGAAAGCAAAACGCATCCTTGCGGAGCACTCCATCCCGGTCAGCACCACCAAAATCAGTTCCGCGCGCGACCGCCGCGGCTGCATCTACGGCATCGAGTTTTCCTGCGCGCAAAAAGGCAATATCGCAAGAGTGCTGTCCTTTGCAGGCATCTCTTATGACGAATATACGGAATGATTTACCTTGACAACGCCGCGACCACATTCCCGAAGCCGGACTGTGTCAACGCGGAAATGACCAAATGCATCCGCGAATACTGCGGGAATCCGGGGCGCAGCGGGCACATTCTGTCGCTGCGCGCCTCGGAGAAGATATACGAATGTCGGCAAACGCTGGCGTCCTTCTTCGGCAGCGACAAACCGGAAAATGTAGTCTTCACGCTGAACACGACCTACGCGCTCAATCTTGCCATCAAATCGCTGTATACGCCGGGTTCACATGTGCTCATCAGCAATATGGAGCACAATTCGGTCTATCGCCCGGTCTGGGAGCTGAAGGCACGCGGCGAAGTCACCTTTGACACCTTCAATGTGCTGCAGCCCACAGACCGCATCCTCGCCGAATTGCGCGCCAAATGCACGCAAAACACCAAGCTGCTGGTAATGATGCACGCCTCCAATCTCTGCGGCAAGGTCTTCCCCATTCGGGAAATCGGCAGCTTTTGCAGGAAGCACGGCATCCTGTTTGTGGTCGATGCGGCACAGAGCGCCGGGGTTATCGACATCGACATGAAGCGCTGCTTTATTGATGCGCTCTGCGCGCCCGCGCACAAGGGCTTGTACGGCCCGCAGGGGCTTGGCTTTATCATCTTCGGCGACGTGCCGCCGATACGCACTGTGATTGAGGGCGGCAACGGCATCAATTCCCTGTCCGCTGCCATGGACGGCGAACTGCCCGAACGCTTTGAGGGCGGCACGATGCCGACGCCGGCAATCGCCGCGCTGGACGCCTCGGTCCGCTTTATCCGCGATGTCGGCGTGCGCAAGATCAATGCGCATGAGACCGCGCTCGCTGCCGAACTCTGCCGCCTGCTCTCCCGCATCCCGGGCAGCATCCTGCGCGGCACGCGCCTGCCGGAGACCGGCATTGTGCTTTATGAAAACGCCAATGTCTCGGTCAACCGCATTGCCGAGGGGCTGAATGCGCGCGATATCTGCACGCGCGGCGGCTTTCACTGCTGCCCGCTCGGGCACGCCGCACTGCGCACGGGCAAAGAGGGCGCCATCCGCATCAGCATGGGCTACTACAACACCATCCGCGATATCGATGCCGTGGCGGACGCCATCGGCGAAATCTGCGCAAGCGCGAAATAGAAAGCGGCTCCCGGGATCCATCCCGAGAGCCGTATCTGTATTCAAAAGTCCTGCCTGCCCTCAATGGCGCGGTTGAGTGTCACCTCATCGGCATATTCGATATCGCCGCCGACGGGAATGCCGTAAGCCAGGCGGCTGACCCGCACACCGAGCGGCTTTATCAGTTTGGAGATGAACATCGCCGTGGTCTCGCCCTCGACGGTCGGATTGGTCGCGACAATCACTTCGCGGACGCCGTCCTTCACACGCTCGACCAAATCCGCAATGTGCAGTTTGTCCGGCGTGACGCCGTTAATCGGCGAAATGACGCCGCCGAGCACATGATAGACGCCGCGAAAACCGCGAATCTTCTCAAAGGCAAGCACCGCCTTGGCATCCTCCACCACGCAAATCAGGGACGCATCGCGCGTGCTGTCCGCACAGATCGGGCAAATTTCGTCCACGGAAAAGTTGTGGCAAACTGCGCAGTGCCGAATCTTCTGCTTTGCCCCGAGCAGCGCTGCGGAAAAGCCCTCGACTGTCTCATCCGGCAGATCCAGCACAGCGAACGCCATGCGCACCGCGCTCTTTCTGCCGACGCCGGGCAGTTTGCGGAACTGCTCAATCAGCGTCTCCAGCGGCGCAAGATACTCCGTCATGTAAGAACCTCCGCTATCCGAAAATTACAAAAGACCGGGAAAGTTCAGCCCGCCGGTAATCTTCTGCATCTCGCTTTCGCTTGTCGAATCGACCTTCTTGATTGCCTCGTTGACTGCCGCCGTCACCACATCCGACAGCGTCTCGATATCATCGGGGTCAACGATGTCGGGCTGGATGTCAATGTGCAGAATCTCACGCTTGCCGTTAATCTTCACCTTGACCATGCCGCCGCCCGCGCTGACTTCATATTCGCGCTCCTCAAGCTCGGTCTGCAGCGCCGTCATTTCCTCCTGCATCTTCTGCACCTGCTTCATCATGCCGTTCATATTCTGCGGCCCGCCGAGCCCCTTCGGATAATTTGCTCTCATGGTAGTCTCCTTATCGTGTATACTCAAATATTGTCCAGTTTATCAAAGAAATCGTCGCCCTCGGCATCGCCTTTCTCCACATACTCGTAGAGAATGCGCTCGGGCGGATAGTTTTTCCCTTCCCGGGTTGAAATCTGCACGGCAAGCGCCGCTTTGGCAGCGTCGCCGGACATCATTTTCATGGTGAATTTGTCGCCGAAGCGAACCACGATGCGTTCATTTGCCGCGTCCAGATACCCGCGTGAACCGTCCCGCATGCCCATGGCGCTGCGATTCTCCTTGGAGAGCGCCTCGACCAGCTCCAACCAATAGGAAAGCGGCTTCAGCGCCGATTGACTTTTCGCGGGTGCAGGCGCCGCAGCGGTTTTTTCAGCCGCAGCGACATCTGCGTCGGCGGCAGCAGGTTCTTTGACCTTCTCTGCCTTTTGCGCAGGTGCGGCAGGCGGTACATCCGGTATGCCGAGCGAGAGCCGCGCGACCTTCTCCTCAACGGCGGCAATCCGCGCAAGCATGGCAGACGGGTCGTCCGAAAGCCGCGGGTCGCAAAGCCGAATGAGCGTCATCTCCGCAATCATCTGCTTAGTTGAGCCGTCCCGCTGCATCTGCACAAGCGCATCGTCCAGCAAACGCAGGTGGCAAAGCAGCTCTTCGCTTGTGAAAAGTGCGGCAAGCGATGCAATCTGTTCCGTTTCCGCCTCGGTTGCATCCAGATACAGTGCCGGATGCTTTGCGCTTTTGACGACCAACATATCCCGATACAGCGAGAGCAAATCCCGCCAGGATACCGCAAGGTCAACCGACGATGCGGCAACCGTGCGGACGAATTCAAAAATCTGCTCGTAATCGCGCGCGTGAATTGCACGGACCAGCGCATGCAGGCTCTCTGTGCTGTTGATGCCGAGCGAAGCCGTGACATGCGCCTCATCCAGCGCCTCGCCGCCGCTGCTGCACAAATCCAAAAGGCTGATAGCATCGCGCATGCCGCCCGCGGCATGCTTGGCGAGGATACGCGCCGCGCCCTCGGTCAGCGGGATCTTCTCCTGCTCCGCAATATACCGGAGTCTGCCGACGATGGCATCCGTCGCAATCCGGCGGAAGTCAAAGCGCTGGCAGCGGGAAATAATCGTCGCAGGCAGCTTTTGCAGCTCGGTGGTCGCCAGGATGAAGACCACATGCGCCGGCGGTTCTTCCAGCGTCTTGAGCAGCGCGTTGAACGCGGAAATCGAAAGCATATGCACCTCATCGACGATGTACACGCGGTATTTCAGCCCCGACGGCGTGTAGGCAACCTCATCGCGGATGGCGCGCACCGCATCGACGCCGTTGTTGGACGCCGCGTCCATCTCCAGCACATCGGTCGCGCTCTCGCTTTCAATCGCGCGGCAAGCCGCGCATTCGCCGCACGGATTGCCGTTTACGGGGGACAGGCAGTTAATCGCCTTTGCCAAAATTTTGGCGCAGGAGGTCTTGCCCGTGCCGCGCGGACCGCAGAAGAGATACGCATGCGAGATGCGGTTCTCCGCCGTCTCATACTTGAGGATCTCGGTGATGTGTTCCTGCCCGCAGACATCGTCGAATGTAGCGGGACGCCATTTTCGATACAGAGCCTGGTACATTTGACTTTGCCTCCTAAAAAATGAAGCGAGGGCAGAAAAACCGCCTCGCCCCGATTCACTCAGTCACATAATAAGACCATACACCCGAAAATCGAGCAACCGTAAATGCGCGTTAACCGTACATCCCGCTCGGGACAGGCGTCCCCGCGGCACATCAAACATACTGCTTAATGCTGCTTGGTTCCCCACCTGACATGGTTCACAGCCATTGATTGCGCAGGACCCATCCGTCAGCGCGGTCAAATACGGCGCAGACCGCACCGCCGATGCCCTCAGACCGGGACTCCACCCTCACTGTAGCGGACTTTGAGTACAGAGGACCGCTAATCCCCCGGCTGGTATGGCCTTATTACATGACCGAATATTCATTTCCCAAACAGTATAGCAGATTTTTTTGCGTTTTGCAATACCTTCTGCCGAATTCCTTAAAATACATTTGACATTGCGGCAGAGGTTTGCTATAATTATTCTGTTACAGATTTGATTTCTTTTGAGGAGGCGCCGCATGGACAACTGCTTTCCCGCCATCGTCGGCAACGACAAGTTAAAGCGCCGCCTCGCCACGGAAATCCGGGAGGGCCGCTTTCCGCATGCCTATATCCTTGCAGGCAAGGACGGCAGCGGAAAGATGGCGCTTGCCATGCAGATTGCCGCCGCGCTTGCCTGCAAGGACAGGCACACGCTGCCCTGCGGCGAATGCGACAGCTGCAAAAAGATTCTCGGCGGCTTTTCGCCGGATGTGCTCGTCATCCGCAAAGAGGAAGACAAAAAAGAGTTTTCGGTGGGGCTGATCCGCGAAATTAAAAGCGGGCTCTACATTGCGCCGAACGAACTGGAAAAGCGCGTCTACATCATCGAGCATGCAGAACTGATGAACGCAAGCGCGCAGAACGCCTTTCTCAAAATGCTGGAGGAGCCGCCGCACTACGCGGTGTTTCTCCTGCTCTGCTCCGATGTCGCAAGCCTGCTTGACACCATCAAGAGCCGCGCACCGACGCTGTACACCGAGGCACTGCCGCAAAGCGATGTGCGCGCCTATCTGCTTGCGCATTCGCCGCGTGCCCGCGAGATGGCGGCGTCCGACCCTGAAAAGCTGACCTCCGTCCTGCTGTCGGCAGAGGGCAGCATCGGGCGCGCGATGTTTTTATGCGAGGATGCCGAGCGCTACAATGCGGAGAAAGATTTGGTCTACGCGCTTCTCGACGCGCTGACCGCACCCGCCGCGGCGGGACTCGGGCTGCTCTGCGATGCGCTGCCGACCGCGTCGGACGCACTCTGTGAACTGCTCGACATGCTGAAACGCGCTTGCCGCGACATTGCCGTTTTGCAGAAAGCGCCCAGATGCGCGCCGCTCTTCTTCGAGAGCACCGAACGCGCCGAAACCTATACCATGAAAATGACCGTCGCCAAGGCGATTTCGCTGATTGACACAGCAGACCGGCTGCTTGCCGACCTGCGGCTCAACATGGACACGCGCCTGGCTGCCGCAACGCTCATCGGCGATATGCGGGCGATTATGATAAACTGACAAAGCGAGGAACACCTATGACTGACAATACGGAAAAGCAAACCGCGGATGCGGCTGTGACAAACGCGCCCGCTTCTGATCCGTCCGCTGCGCCGAAGACGGAGGCTGCACCGAAGGCGGAGATAACACCGAAAGCAGAAGCTGCGCCCGAAAAAACCGAAAAGCCCGAAAAGAAAGTGGAGATCATCGGTGTCCGCTTCAAGCAAGGCTGTAAGACCTACTACTTTGCGGCAAGCAAGGCTGTCGCCAAAGTCGGCGACAGCGTAATCGTGGACACGGCGCGCGGGCAGGAACTGGTCACCGTGGCGCTTGCCAACAAGCTGGTCTCCGAAAAGGAAATCGTGCAGCCGCTTCGCCCGGTCATCCGCGTGGCAACGCAGAATGACTTGCGCCGCGCCGAAGAAAACCACCGCAAAGAAGCCGAGGCATACGAGATCTGCAAGAAAAAGATTGCGGAGCACAAGCTCGACATGAACCTGGTCGGCGCAGAATACACCTTCGACAACGCCAAGCTCCTCTTTTACTTCACCTCAGACGGCAGAGTGGATTTTCGCGACCTTGTCAAGGACCTTGCCTCCGTCTTCTGCACCCGCATCGAGCTGCGCCAAATCGGCATCCGCGACGAAGCCAAGCTGTGCGGCGGTCTCGGCGTCTGCGGCAGACCGTTCTGCTGCAGCACATTCCTGTCCGACTTTGCGCAGGTCTCCATCAAGATGGCAAAGGAGCAGAATTTCTCGCTCAATTCCGCCAAGATTTCCGGCGCATGCGGCAGATTGATGTGCTGCCTGCGCTTTGAGCACGAGACCTACGAAGAGGCGATTCGCCGCACGCCGCCGATGGGCGCTACCGTGCAGACGAGCGCCGGCAAGGGCGTCATCGTGGAGACCAGCCCGCTCATGGGGCTTGTCAAAGTGAAGCTGGAAGACAAGCCGGAAGCGCCGCGCGCCTTCTCCAGCGAAGAGGTCAACGTGCTGTTTTTGAAGAACAAAAAACCGCCGCAGCAGCAGGCAGGCGGCGAAGCGAAAGAGCCGAAAGAGAAAAAAGATTCGAAAAAGGAAGAAAATAATCCGTAAATTTTTTCGATAACTCTTGATTTTTCCGTAATTTATGCTACAATGAAATAAATCTTTAACGGAGGTGTTTGAACATGGCATACAAGATTTCCGATGATTGCATCGCTTGCGGCGCTTGCGAGAGCGAATGTCCCGTAGAGGCGATCAGCGAAAAGGACGGCAAGATGGTCATCGACGCAGATAAGTGCGTTGAGTGCGGTGCTTGTGCGGGCGTATGTCCCGTAGGCGCTCCCGCTGCCGAATAATTCGCCGACAAACGAATACATAAGAGAAGCGGATCCGATTCTATCGCATCCGCTTCTTGATTTAATGGGATATGGAAACAAATGTGACGCTGCTCGACGGCGAGCGGCTGGATGTGGTCAATGAGAATATCACGCTGATTCAGAAGACGAATGGGCTGACCTTCGGCACGGATGCCCTGCTGCTTGCCGCCTTTGCGCGCGGCGGCGGGAGCGGCGTCGCCGCAGACCTCGGCGCGGGCACGGGCATCGTCTCGTTTCTTGCGGCGGCACGCGGCAAATATGCAAAGTTCTGCGCCGTGGAGGCACAGCCGGACTTCTGCAATCTGATTCGGCGGAACGCCGCGGTCAACCGCATGGAGGACCGCGTTTTCTGCGTGGAGCGGGATGTGCGCACGCTGCGCGCCGCCGACCTCGGCGGTGAATGCGATGCCGTGCTGACCAATCCGCCGTATATGCGTGCCGGCAGCGGCAAAACAAACGACCACGGTGCAAAAGCCATCGCACGGCACGAACTGCTCGGCGGTATCGGCGATTTCTGCGCAGCGGCAGGCCGCTGCCTCAAATACGGCGGCATTTTCTACGCAGTCTACCGCCCCGAGCGCATGGCGGAGCTGTTCCGCGCCATGCAGGATGCGGGTATCGAGCCTAAACGGCTTGCGGCAGTTTGCCCCGATACCGAACGCGCGCCGTCGCTGATTCTCGTCGAGGGTAAAAAGGGTGCAGCAGCAGGGCTGATATTTGAAAAACCGCTGTTTTTGTATGCCGATGCGGCGCACACGGTTTACACAGAAGAGACAAAGTTCATCTATGAGAACGGAAGATTCAAGGAGCGGGCATGAACGAAACCGATTTTTTTGACACGGAAAAGAATAAAGTCGTCGGCGGTACGCTGTACCTCGTGACCACCCCCATCGGCAATATGAGCGACATCACCTACCGCGCGGTCAAGGTGCTGTCCGAGGTGGATTTCGTTGCGGCGGAAGACACCCGCAATTCCGCGCGGCTGCTGCGTTTCTTCAATATCAACAATGAACTGGTCAGCTACCATGAGCACAACAAGAAAAGCGCCGGCGAAAAAATTCTCGCGCGGCTGCAAAACGGGGAGTCCTGCGCACTCGTGACCGATGCGGGCACGCCAGCCGTCAGCGACCCCGGCGAAGATCTGGTGCGTCTGTGCGCCGACGCTGGCATTCCCGTGACCGCCGCCCCCGGCGTCAGCGCCGCGATTACCGCGCTCACGCTGTCCGCGCTGGACACCCGCCGCTTTGTGTTCGAGGGCTTCCTGCCGGTCAGCGGCAGCGAACGCACCGAGCGGCTTGCCGCCCTGCAGGGCGAAACCCGCACGGCGATCCTCTATGAAGCGCCGCACAAGCTGCGCCGCACGCTTGCCGACCTCGCGGAGGCGCTCGGCGGCGAACGCCGCGTTTCGCTCTGCCGCGAACTGACAAAGCTGAACGAAGAAGTTTTTCGCACCACACTTGCTGACGCCGCAGCCTACTACGCCAACGCCGAGCCGCGCGGTGAATATGTACTGATTCTCGCGGGCGCAGTCGAGCGCGGCGCGCAGAATGCGCCGTGGGCTTCCCTGTCGGTTGCCGAGCATGTGGACATGTACATCGCCGAGGGACTGCCGAAGTCCGACGCCATCAAAAAAGCTGCGAAAGACCGCGGCGTGCCGAAGAATGTCGTCTACAACGAATATGTCAAATAAAATAAAGCGGATGCCTGTCTGCAATAAAAAAGGAGCCGAGGGCTCCCTTTTTTATTTTCCGTCAAACGAAATGGCATCGCAGGCGACCATGTAATCCTCGCCGTCGGCGGCGCGGTAATAAAACCGATAGCGCGGCACGCTGTAAAACACAAACTCGTCGGTCGTATAGTACAGTTCGACCCGCAAGTCGGAGACTTCGCCGAAAGTTTCTTGCAGAGCCTCGACCACATCCGCCATCGCATACGGCGCGTAGGTGCCGTACAGTGTATCCGACAAGCGCCGACCGTAAATGTAGATGTTCTCGCCAAGGCGCTTTACGGTCACATTGGAAAAGCAGCCGACAAAATCCCGCACGGCCGCCACCGGATTTTCCTGCACGATTCTGTATTGGCGGCTGTCACTGTCGTTTGTCTGCCGCAGGAAGCATGCAGGGTCGGTAATGCCGCAAAGCCGCAGCACCGCCGCAACCACATCATTTTGCAAAACGCGCTCCGCATCCGCAATGTCGAATGCCGGCACGATAACCAGCAGACGGCTCGGGCTTGCCAACAGTTCGACGCTGCCAAAGGTCAGCACGGAATTCGCTCCGTCTTCGGTAATGGCAGTCGCCGCCGGTGCGCTTCCCTGCCATATCTGCATAAAATCCGTAATCCATGCCGCCGATGCCCGCCGATAAGCCGTATCATAGGTATAGAGCCGCCCTGCCTGCATGCTCGGATATGCGTCTACATACACCGGCAGCAGCGAAAGGGCATCGCTGTATTCTTTGACCGGCGTTGCATCCTCCGCGATAACCCAATCCGCACGAATCGTGGTCGGCGTATCGAAAACGATTGTGTGCGTCGGCTCCGCCACCTCGGCCGTGTCGTTCGTCACGGTCGGTTCTGTCGATCCCTCCGATACCATCTGCGAAGAAACAGACGAGGCAACCGGCGTCTCCCGCACCGCGCAGCCCGCAAGCAGGAAAACTACGCAAAGTACAATAAACAGTGTTTGGAAAGCAATCTTTTTCATGATGTTCTCCTTTTGGCGGTACAATATGCGGCTCTGCTATATGCGATTATGCGTTTTTCTCTTTTTCGAGCAGCTTGCGCCCCATGAGTACGCCCATCACACTGCTCATCATCAGCCCGCGCGTCCAGCCCGAGCTGTCGCCGAGGCAATGCAGCCCCTTGATGTTGGTGTCGAGGTTCTCGTCCATCTTGACCTTGTTTGAATAGAACTTCAGCTCCGGGCTGTACAGCAACGTTTCGGTGCTGGCAAAGCCGGGAACGACCACGTCCAGCATCTTGATGAACTCGATGATGTTGGTCATCGCGCGGTACGGCATCGCCGCCGTAATATCGCCCGGGACGGCGTCCTTCAGCGTCGGTTTAACGTTGCTGAAGGTCAGCTCCTTTGCCCAGGTGCGCTTGCCGTCGAGAATATCACCGTAGCGCTGCACGAGAATATGACCGTCGCCAAGCATGTTGGTCAGCTCGCCGACCTTCTGCGCATAGGCAATCGGCTGGTTGAACGGCTCGGTGAAGTTGTGGCTGACGAGGATCGCAAGGTTGGTGTTGTTGCTCTTCATATCCTTGTAGCTGTGCCCGTTGACCACGGCAAGGTCATTGTCGTAGTTCTCCTGCGCGACAAAGCCGCCGGGGTTCTGGCAGAAGGTGCGCACTTTGTTCTTCCACGGACGCGGATAGCCAATCAGCTTGCTCTCATAGAGCACCTTGTTGACCTTCTCCATGACCTCGTTGCGGCACTCCACGCGCACGCCGATGTCCACAGTACCGGGCTTGTGCGCGATGTTGTGCTTGGCGCAAAGGCTCTCAAGCCAGTCCGCGCCGCGTCTGCCCGTGGCAATGACAATCTCGCGCGCACGGTATTCGTGCAGTTCCCCACCTTCGCGGACAAGCACGCCGTGACATTCATTGCCCTCAATGATGATATTTTCGCACTCGGCGTTGAAATGCATCTCGACGCCCGCTTTTTCCAGCCAGTTCTGAATGTCGTGATACAGCTTCTGCGCCTTCTCGGTGCCGAGATGGCGAATCGGACAATCCACGAGGCGCAGGTTTGCCTTGATGGCGTTCTTGCGGATTTCCTTGATTTCCTCGCTGTCGCCGATGCCTTCAATATGCGGATCGGCACCGAATTCAAGATAAATCTTGTCGGTGTAGTCAATCAGCTCCTGCGCAAACGATGCACCGATCAGATCCGGCAGGTCGCCGCCCACTTCGTAGGAAAGGCTCAGCTTGCCGTCCGAAAACGCGCCTGCGCCGGAGAAACCGGTCGTGATGGCGCAGGACGGCTTGCAGTTGACGCATTTGCCGGTCTCCGCCTTCGGGCAATGCCGCTTTTCCACCGGCTTTCCTTTTTCAATCAGCAGAATCTTCGCCTTGCTCTGATTCCGCAGCATTTCCAGCGCGGTGAAGATGCCCGCAGGGCCCGCGCCGACGATAATCAGGTCGAAATTCATGTGGTTTCTCCTTTGCCTTGAGCTTGCAGCGGGTGAAAAAGCGCCCGCGCAACAAAATATATTATATCACGCCTGTTTTGATAAAACAAGATGTCCCGTAAAAAAGCCGACTCCATATGGAATCGGCTTTTTGAGAAGCCCCGTTCGGGACAACTTATCTCTTCGAGAACTGCGGTGCGCGACGGGCGGCTTTGAGGCCGTACTTCTTTCTTTCCTTCATACGAGGGTCGCGGGTGAGGAATCCTGCCTTCTTGAGGGCGGATCTGTAGTTTTCGTCAACCGTGAGCAGTGCGCGTGCAACGCCGTGGCGGATTGCACCTGCCTGACCGGACATACCGCCGCCCTTAACATTGGCAACGATGTCAAACTTGCCCTCGGTCTCCGTTACGCCGAAAGGCTGGTTGATGATGAGCTTCAGCGTATCGAGACCGAAATAGTCGTCGATGTCGCGGTTGTTGATCGTGATCGAACCGCTGCCGGGATAAATGCGTACACGTGCAACGGACTTCTTTCTTCTGCCGGTTCCGTAGAAATACGGCTTTGCGCTTTCGTACATAATTCTTTATCCGTCCTTTCTCTTAGTTAAGCTCGATGGGCTTCTGCGCCTGCTGCTTGTGTGCATCGCCTGCATAAACCTTGAGGCGGGTTGCAGCGGCTGCGCCGATCGAGTTGTGCGGGAGCATACCCTTGACCGCAAGCTCCATAGCAAGCTCCGGCTTGGTTGCCATCAGGGTCTTGTACTGCACTTCCTTCAGACCGCCGATGTAACCCGAGTGATGACGGTA
>CAKSLU010000038.1 GCA_934474225.1 uncultured Eubacteriales bacterium
GCCGTCGTCGCCGTAGACGCCGGTGATGCACTCTACTGTGTAGGGGTGCACGCCGTCGCCGCCGCCGACCTTCTCCCAATCGTAGGTGGGCACGCAGATCTCCGAAGGCTCACCGATGATTGTCCAGGGATTCTTGTACTTCGCGATCTGCAGTGCCTGATAGAAGTCCGTCGTATCGCGGTTGTACTCATTGACGAAGATGATGTAGTTCTCGCCGCCGACCTCGAGGGTGGACATGCCGCCGATCCAGGAGAATTTGTCCGGATTCTTCGTGTCCGGGAAGACGATAGGCTCGGGCACATTGACCTCGCCGGTCACCGGGTTGCCCCATCTGCCCATGAGGTCGTCGCCGTCCAGGCACTTGATGACATAACCGGTGAGCGAGGAGTAGTTCCAGTCCTGCCCGTCGTCACTGGTGACAAAGCAGTACCAGCCCGCGTCCTTTTCGCCGACCTGCTCGGCGCTGAAATAGTGGATCTCGGGCGACCACATGTTGTGCGACCACTCGTGCCCGTCCTCGGGCGCATAGATGACCGCGCCTGCCGCCGTGGAGAGGTCGCCGATGTTGGCAACCTTGTAGAGCATGAGTCGGTCGCCGCCGGTAGCAGTGTAATAGTACGCGCCGTTGTGGTAGAGGATCCACGGGTCGGCGCCGAAATAGCGAATCGGGTTTGAGAAGGTATAGGTGCCGCTGACGCGCGCATCCGGGTTGAAGCCGTTGGCAAAATTCAGGGTGGAGGTCATGTTCTCGCCCATGCGCTCGGTGCCGCGAATCTCGGCGCAGTGCGCAAAGTCGCCGCCCGCGATGTTGACCGTCCAACTTCCCACAAGGTGGCCCGCCTTGGCATAGCGGGGCATGATGCGGCCCCAAATTTCGCCGCCGTTTACGGTGACGGTGAGGTTGCCGCTGTAGGTCTGATTATCCGTGCCGTAGCCGTGGCCGACAATGCCGTAGCCCAGTTTGCCGCCGTTCACCACGACCGTGAGGTCGCCCGAATGCGACTGCGCGCTGCTCATGTAGATGAAGTCCACGACTTCACCGCCGTTCATCGTGAGGGTGACATTGCAATTCACCGGCGTGCCCTTCGAGCTGCCGAGGCGCACGCGCTCCCACTTGCCGCCGTTCACGGTGAGGCTGCCGGTAAGGTCCTTGGCCTCCAGTACAGCGGGGTCGGTGCCGCCCACGATGCAGGGGTAGGTCGTGTTTGTCCCGGCGATGCCGGTGGTCACATCCGCGCCGAAGGTGAGGGCCTTGTAGTTTGCAAAGAAGCCGACATACGCCTTGGCGCTGTCGATGTGCAGGCGGTCAAACCGGGTTTCGCCGCCGATGTAATAGTTGGCGTCCAGCACGAGGCGCGCGTCCGCCGACTTGCGGTAGTCCACGCCGTCCTGCACCGAGGTGACGGTCACGCGCCCGGTGTGTGCGGGTGCGACAAACGCCGCCGAGAAGCGGTAGGCGCCGCAGACCACCAGTGTGCCGCCCGCGTCGCCGAGCGCGGCATAGGCATCCGCAAGGCTGCCGACCGGCGCGTTGGCACTGACGCCGCTGCCGGTGCCGCCGCCCGCGAGGTAAACCACGCGCGCGCTGTCCGTCTCAAAGAGTGCCGCCGCATCGCCGAGCGAGGAGACTGCAATGCCGTCGCCGAGGCGAAGCGTGCCGCGCACATTCTCGCCCTCGACCGCATAGCCGCCGACCTTGCCGCCGAAGAGCGCATAGGAAAGGCTGCCGCGCACCGCGCGGAACAGAACCGTGCCGACCTCGCCGCCGCCAATGGTCAGCGAGAAGCTGTCGGTCGCCGTCTCCGCCGACGCGATGCTGCCGACGCTGCCCGCGAGCACCTCAATTTCGACCGCGGTGCTGCCGCCGATGATGCTGTCAACGACCGCGCCGTCCACCAGTACCCGGCCCGCGTCCGTCACCTTGCCGAAGCTGCCGCCGCGCAGGACTGCCGCGCCGGAAATATTCATTTTTGCCGTGGTCTTCACATCCGCCGCCACGGTAAGCGTGCCGCGGCGCGCGTCCAATGCGCCGTCGCCGCCGAGCGTGAGCGCAGAGAGCGCCGTGTCGCCGCCGAGCGTATAGCTGCCGTGCAGCACAAGCGCTGCGTTCTCGTCCGCGCCGCGCACTGCAATTGCCGCCGCATGCGTCGGCTCGGCGAAGTCCGTCAGCTCGATTTTGCCTTTGACAAGCAGCGCCGCACCGCTCTCCGCAGCCGTGCGGAACGCATCGGCAAAGGGTGCGGGATCGTCTGCGGTTCTGCCGCTGCCCGTCGCGTCCGCCGCCGCATAGACGGCGGCGATGTTCTCCACGCGGTCAAAGCCGACGCCGAAGGTTTCGATCTGCGCCGCAGAATAGTCGCGGGCGTCATAGTACAGCGTCTTGGTCTTGCCCTTTTCCTTCGTCATCGCGCGCAGCTTTTCGGTCTTGTAGGTCAGCGAGACAAGGGGCGTCTTGATGCCCGCCACGGTGATGTTTGCCTCGCCGATAACATTGTTGACAAAGATGCCGTCGCGCACATTGCCGCCGGTGAAGACAGCCGTCGCGTCGTTGTCCAGGCGGCGCGTGTCGTCGCCGCCGAGGTAGATGCTGCCGAAGTCGCCGCCCGAGATGTTCACCACGGCGCTGTCCGAGACATGCTTTGCATAGGAGCCGCAGAGCAGAATGTCAATTTCGCCGCCCGAAATGTCCACATAGTGCGTGCCCGAGTAGACAAGGCCGTCAAACTTATCGTTCCAGTTCTGCCGCGTGCCGCCGATGACGCGGGTGAATTTGCCGCTCTTGATGGTGATGTGCGAGTCGAGCGTGGTGTCCACCGAGTCCTCGGGCGACTGATAGCCGCCGACGACCCAAAGCCCGCGGTCGGTCTCGCCGGTGTAGGTCATGGTCATCCCCTCGCCGAAGGTGAGCGGATTGTACTGCGCGACGACGACCAGCGAATTGTCGCGCTCCAGCGTCAGGTGCTCAAAGGTGGTCGCGCCGGTGAGGTAATACCGACGCGCGCCGGAAATGACAAGCTTTGCGCCCGACGCGCCGTAGTCCTCGTGCTCGCCGCGCGAGGTCAGCACAAATTCCGTGTCGGGGTGCGCCACTTCGCGGGCGTTTCCGGCGAAGACATAGGCGTTCTTCACCACGATGTACGCGCGTTCCGCGCCGTCGCGCACGGCGTTCCTGCACGCCTCGCTCCAGGTGCGCAGCGGCTTTGCCGCGTCCCTGCCCGAGACATTGTCCGCGCCGGCTTCGGAATCTATATAATAGTACACAACATCCTCTGCCGCATTTGCCGCGACCGCCGCAAAAACGGTCAGAAGCGACAGCGCCGCAAGCAGGAAAAGAAAGACGCGAAATGGCTTTTTCATCGGGAATTCCTCGCTTTTTTCAGGATTTCACTTTCATGGTATCACATGCGTACCCCCGCGTCAATCCCTCATGCCGATTTGCATAATATCGGAAAGCTGACAGTGATTTCAGAAAGGTCAAAAAGAAAGAGGAGCAGGCGCTCCTCTTTCTTTTTGATGCGGTTGTCTTTACGCTTCGTAATCCATGCAGACGCGGGACTTGACCACGCTGCGGACATGGGTTGCCGCCGCGACATGCGCGGGATGTACCTTGTAGCCGTCGTAGGCTGCCGCGTCGGTGAGGGTGCTGTCCAGCATCATATCCACATTGCTGCTGTCCATCGGGTTGATCTCCACCTTGAGCGAAACAAGCCCCGGTACGACGCCGACCAGCGCCTCGAGGTCGCGCTTGCACTGCTCTGCCTCCTTGCGCTTCTCGGCGGGGGTGAGTTCGTCCTTCAGCTGCCAAAGCAAAATATGTCTGACCATGATTTTGTCTCCTTTATATAAATAATGAAATGCAAATGAAATGCGGGATGTGCATTCGGTCGGGGGGCGACGCTGTCTTAGGCTTCCCTTGGGGGAAGGCTTGGATGCGGCGGGAGCAAGCCCCCGCCTGTGCGGTGTAAAGATGTGCGGCACACAATATCTTTGCAAGCCTGTAGGGACCGGCGTCCGGGGCGGTCCGTTTTTGCTTTGGTTGGGACGGACCGTCGCGGGATGTTTTTCGGTTTCGCTCGCGAAATCGTCGGCGTTCAGCCGACGAAGAAAAACTCCTTAGGAACGCTCGCGTTCCGGTCGCCACGGTCCCTACAAAGTTGGTGCGTGTATTCGGCTCCCCTGTGCAAGGGGAGCTGTCAACGGAGTTGACTGAGGGGTTGTTCCGTGGCTTTGTAACAATCCCTCCGTCGGCTCCGCCGACACCTCCCTTTACCGGGGGAGGCGAAGTTAGATTGCCATGGATGCGGGCGACCGATGGTCGCCCCTACAGGTTTGTGCGTGCATTCGGCTCTCCCCACCGGGGAAGGCTTGGTTACTCCCGCTTTTACACATCCATGATGACCGGCAGAATCATCGGCTTGCGGTGCGTCTTTTGGTACAGATACTTGCCGAGAGCGTCCTTGACCGCATTCTTCAATTCCATCCAGTCGGTGCGGCTGCCCTCGAGGCACTTTTCCAGCGCCGCTGCGGCAATCCCGCGCGCCTCGCCCATCAGCTCCTCGCTCTCGCGCACATAGACAAAGCCGCGCGAGATGATGTCCGGCCCCGAGGAAACCAGGCGGGCATCCAAATCCACCGCCGCAACCACGACGATGAGGCCGTCCTGCGACAGATGCTTGCGGTCACGCAGCACGATGCTGCCGACATCGCCGACGCCGAAGCCGTCCACCAAAATCTTGCCGGACGGCACGGTGCCCGCAAAGCGCGCGCCCTTCGCGTCGATTTCCAGCACCTTGCCGATGTCGGAAATGAAGATATTCTCATCCGGAATGCCCATATCGCGGGCAATCTGGCGGTTGGCATCGAGGTGGCGCAGCTCGCCGTGAATCGGCATGAAATACTTCGGGTGCGTAAGCGCCTGCATCAGCTTCAGCTCCTCGCGGCAGGCGTGCCCCGAAACATGTACATCGGTCTCGGGGTCGTGCATGACCGAAACGCCGCTGCCGATGAGTGCGTTGATGATTTTGCCGACCGACTTCTCGTTGCCGGGAATCGCCGAGGCGCTGATAACCACGAGGTCCTTCTGCCCGAGCGTGACCCGCTCGTTGTCGCCGAAGGCGAGGCGGTAGAGCGCGCTCATCGGCTCGCCCTGGCTGCCCGTGGTGACCAGGGTGACCTGGCTCTCGGGATAGCGCTTGATGTCCTTGATGTCAATGAGCAGCCCGTCCGGCACATTCATATACCCAAGCGCGCTGGCGGCGGCAATGACATTGATCATGCTGCGGCCCAGGACGGCGACCTTGCGCCCGTTTTCGGCTGACAGCGAAATAATCTGCTGCACGCGGTGGACATTGGACGAGAATGTCGCAATGACCAGCCGCTTATCCTTGTTTTTGAGGAAGATGTCCGCAAGGCTTCTGCCGACGGTGCGTTCCGACGGGGTGAAGCCCGGGCGCTCGGCATTGGTGGACTCGCACATGAGCAGCAGCACGCCCTCATTGCCGATTTCACCGATGCGGGTGATGTCCATCATCTTGCCGTCCACCGGGGTGAGGTCCAGCTTGAAGTCACCGGTGTGGAACAGGATGCCGAGCGGCGTGCGGATGGCTACAGCGCAGGCATCGGCAATCGAGTGGTTGACGCGGACAAACTCTGCCGAGAGTTTGCCGAGCTGCACGGTGTCGCCGGGCTGCACGGTGTGCAGGCGGGGCGTGTGCGGCAGCGAATGCTCGGACAGCTTTTTCTCCACGATGCCGAGCGTGAGCGCCGTGCCGTAAATATCCGGGTTGATGGAGCGCAGCACATAGGGCAGCGAGCCGATGTGGTCCTCGTGCCCGTGCGTCAGAAGGATGCCGCGAATCTTCTCCTTGTTCTTTTCGAGGTAGGTGACATCCGGGATGACCAGATCCACGCCGAGCATATCCTCGTCGGGAAACGCGATGCCGCAGTCCACGACAATGATGTCGTCGCCGTACTCAATCATGGTCATATTTTTGCCGATTTCATGCAGACCGCCGAGCGAGGCGATGCGAATTTTGCCGGTCGGCTTTGCACCGCCCTTGCGGCGGCGCTTGGCAGGCTGTGCAGCTGCGGGCTGCACGGTCTGCGCTGGGGTCACGACCGCGGCGGGCGCGGCGGCAGGCGCCGCTTTTGGCTGCGCCTTCTTCGGCCGTCTGGTGTAGTGCCGCTTGGCGGGCTTTTTCTCCGCCGGGGCGGCATTCTGCGGGTTCTCCGCCATGTTATTCTGATTGTTTCTTGCCATAAATTCTCCTTATTCTATCGTCTTATGCAAACGCGCCGCGAAACAGATGCGCGGGCATGAAAATAAAATCTGTCGGACAAATCGGACAGACATGGTAAAAGCTCCGGGTACGGCAAACGCCGCCCCGGTCGGATGTATGTCGGCTTGGAGCGCACCGCGGAACGCACAGGCGGGCACTTTACGCACATAAAAACCGTTCAACAATTACATGTTTATTATACACCATCCGCAGATGGAATGCAAGAGGGTTTGTAAAAAAGGAAAGCGGGGGGCATCTTCGGCTCCCCTGTGTAAGGGGAGCTGTCAACGAAGTTGACTGAGGGGTTGTTTTTTTGCTTTGTAACAATCCCTCCGTCATGCTTCGCATGACACCTCCCTTTGCACAAGGGAGGCGAAGATAGAATAGCTTGGATGCGGCGGGAGGCAGACGGCGCATAATGGTGTGTACACAGTTCCCGCCATTCCGTAGGGGCGACCATCGGTCGCCCGCTTTTGCTTTGTACAGGCGGGCGACCAATGGTCGCCCCTACGGGTTTGTGCGTTTTATCGTCAACGCATAAAATCCCGGCACATTCTGTCCGTACACGCGTCTCCCCCTAAAACACCCACCAGACAAGCAAACAAAGCAATCCGCCCGCCAGCATGCCGGCGGCAAACAACGCCCACTTCGACACCACACGCACGCGGCGGCGCGTGGTGTTCAGCGCCACCAGGCGCTCCGCCTCGCGCACAAGCTCCCCCTCTTCCCCGCGCGAACGGTCAAAATCCTTGCGCAGGAGAAAATACGCCTCGTCAAAAATCTGGGAATCCGTCCCCTTTAACATGATAATCTGCCTCTGACAACCGCGCATCATCTCACCTCCGACGGGATTTTCGCCAGATTCGGGGCAGACTATGCAGGGTGCGCGCCGCGGCAGACTTGCTTTTTCGCCGTCGATGTGCTACAATGGACAAAACATCCGCACGGAGGGCGACATGGATTTTACCATAGACCAAACCGACGATGGGCGAACTTTGCGCGACTACCTGCGCCGAAAACTCTGCGTCTCGTCCGCGCTGCTCACCGCACTGAAAGCGGCGGGCGGCATCATGGTGGACGGCGCACCCGTCACGGTGCGGCACATCCTCGCGGCAGGCGAGACCGTCTCGCTTGCGCTGGCGGACACCGAATGCCGCCCTGAGCCGTCCGATGCGCCCGTGGACATCCTCTTTGAGGACGACTTTGTGCTCGCCGCGGCAAAGCCGCCATACATGCCCACGCACGAGTCGCGCGGGCACCTCGGCGACACGCTGGCGAATGCCCTCGCGGGCGAATTTGCGCGGCGGGGCGTGCCCTTTGTCTTCCGCGCGATAAACCGCCTCGACGCGGACACAAGCGGCGTCCTGCTCGTGGCAAAGAACCGCTACGCCGCCGAGCGCTTCGGCAGTCTCGTCGCCGCCCGCCAAATCGAAAAAACCTACATCGCGTTGCTCACGAGCGCGCCCGAGCCGCCCTGCGGCGTCATCGACACCTACATCCGCCGCACGGGCGAGAGCATCATCCTGCGCGCATCCTACCCGACCGGCGTGCCGAGCGAACGCGCCGTCACCGCCTACGAAACCGTTGAAACCGTGGGCGGCGTCGCCGTGGTGCGCTGCCTGCCGAAGACCGGGCGCACCCACCAGCTGCGCGTGCATTTTGCCTCCCTCGGCTGTCCGATCGTCGGCGACGACCTCTACGGCGGCGGCTTTGCCCTCCCGCGGCAGGCGCTGCACGCCGCGCGGCTCGCCTTTGTGCACCCCATCACAGGCGCGCCCGTCGTCATCGAATGCCCGCTTGCGCCCGACCTTGCCGCCTATCTCGAAACGCTCCGAAAGGAAGACCGTCATGCATAAAATCAAGGCTTTTGTCAAAAAGAACATCCCGACCGCGGCGCTTGTCCTCTACGCCGTCTTTCTCGCCGCCCTTGCCGTCCGCATCGCGGCGGCGCTGTCCGCGCCGTTTGCCGACGCCTACAACCGCACGGGCGGTGCGTTTTTCCGCGCCGTGTTTGCGTGGGTGACGGCGATCTTTCCGTTTTCGATTGCCGAGACGCTGCTCATCGCGGCGCTCCCCCTCGGCGTGTGGTATGTGCTCTACTGCATCAAGGTTGTGCCGCCCGCGCGCCTTTGGCGTCATGTCTTCGGCGTGCTTGGCGGGCTTGCGCTGATTTTTTCGGCGTTCTTCCTCAACTATGGCGCGGCATACGGCGCGACGCCGCTGGAGGACAAAATCGGGTTGGAGGTCGCCGCACCGAGCAAGGAAGATTTGTCCGACGCCTTCACCTACACGGCGGTGCAACTCAATCAGGCGGCGAACGAGGTGGATTTCACCGCCTCCGGCGCGTCGAAGATGCCCTATTCGTTTGCCGAACTGACGAAAAAACTGAACGCCGCCTATGACAAGCTCTATCCGGAATATGACTTCCTCACGCCGCTGCATGCCTCGGTCAAGCGCATCGCGCTCTCAAAGCCGATGACCTACACGCACCTCTCCGGCATCTACGCGGTCTACACCGGCGAGGCGAATGTCAACATCAACTACCCGGACTTTGTGATCGTATACACCACGGCGCACGAAATGGCGCACCAGCGCGGCGTTGCCCCCGAGGATGAGGCAAATTTCATCGCCTTTCTCGTCTGCACCGCGTCGGACGACCCCTACATCCGCTACTGCGGCTACGCCAACCTCTATGAATACATCGCAGACGCGCTCTACAGCGCCGACGCGGACGCCTACCGCGCGGTTGCCGCCTTCCTCGACGACGCCGTCGCAGGCGAATTTGCCGCCTACTCAAAGATGTTTGCGCCCTACAGCCATTCGACCGCCTCTGCCGTGGCAGACACGGTCAACGACACCTATCTGAAATGGCAGGGCGAGAGCGCGGGGACAAAGAGCTACGGCCTCGTCGTTGACCTCGCCGTCGCGTATCTGAAAAAGCAGTATTGAAAAAGCCGTTGACAAAAGTCAACGGCTTCTTCAGTTCTGTGCGCCTTCGGCGCAATATCGCGTTTGCGCTCCTCTTTGGCTTCCCTTGGGGGAAGCTGTCGCGTAGCGACTGATGAGGGATTGTACAAAGCAAAATCCATCACCATGCTGTGCCAGCTGCCTGCAAGCCCTCATCCGCCGCCGTTCGGCGGCACCTTCCCCAAGGGGGAAGGCTTGGATGCGGCGGGCGACCGATGGTCGCCCCTACGGTATGCACGCCCCTTTCACCCACATCTCCCTTATTTCACCTTGACCTCGGCGAAATAGATAGGCATGCCCTTGGCAGTGAAATTGGTCTCGTACTCGGTCATGACATTGCCCTCGGCAAAGGGCGACGCATGCAGGTCGCGGCTGCATTTCTGCACATCCAGCCCCGCCGCCTCAAATTCGCCGAGCGAAAAATCAAACAGCCCCGCATTGTCGGTCTTGAGGCGCAGCACGCCGTCCGGTTTCAGCAGCGACTTGTAGAGTTCGAGGAAGGCACGGTAGGTCAGGCGGCGCTTGTAATGCCCCGCCTTCGGCCACGGGTCGCTGAAATTGAGATAGATGCAATCAAAGGTGTGCGGCGGGAACCACTCGGTGAGGGTCTTTGCATCCCCGACGATAAAGCGGAGATTCTCGGGACGCACTTCCTCTGTCATGGCGCGCTCCACCGCCGCGACCACCACATCCGAGACGCGCTCCACCGCATAGAAGTTGACCTCCGGGTGCAGCGCCGCCATGCCGACCGAGAACTTGCCCTTGCCGCACCCGATCTCCAGATGCAGCGGACGCTGCGTGCCGCCGAACGGTGCCAACGGGTCGGCCAGCGTGACGGATTTATCGGTGCAAAGCAGATCCCCGGCTGCCGCCAGCCGTTCACTGCCGTGTTTTTTCTTTCTGACTCGCATAAGGAAGCTCCTGTTTTTCTTGGTTTTAATAAGATGTTACCATATTTATCGGCATAAGTCAAAGGGGCGCGCAAAAATTTTCAAAAATAATGTTGACAAACCGCAAGAGTTGTGCTAATATAAATAGGTCGGAAAACCGACTGGATGCGCTTGTAGCTCAGTGGATAGAGTGCCCGGCTACGAACCGGTAGGTCGCAGGTTCGAATCCCGCCAGGCGCGCCAAAACGAAAAACCACCCAACCGGGTGGTTTTTTGTTTTGCGATGCAGGGATTCGAACCGTCCGATTGTAGAATGCAGCAAACAGCAGGCGTTTTTTGTGGTTTCGCGCAGCGAAATCGCCGCCCGCCTTTTGGCGGCGAAACAAAAAAGGCGGGGCGGAGCCGCGCGCGGTCTCCGCCTGAATCCCGCCAGGCGCGCCAAAGAAAAAACCGTTGACGAAAGTCAACGGTTTTTTCAGTTCAATTCGCCTGCGGCGAGTGATATCGCTGCGCAGTGATATGCGGCGGAGCCGCGTGATATGCGCTTCGCGCGTTGCAGGGGCGAATCGAATATTGCTGCGTGGGCGGCGCAATATCGCTTTTGCAGCGCAAAACCATCGCATGCGGCAGAGCCGCATATATCGCGTCGTCCCATCGCGCACGATGCTTTTCTGTAGGGACCGGCGTCCTCGACGGTCCGTTTTTGCCTTGGTTGGTGCGGACCGTCGGGGACGCCGGTCCCTACAAAGTTGGTGCGTGTCTTCAACTCCCCGCGCCATCCCCCCACACAAAGCCGCCGCAAACGGGCAATCCCGTTTGCGGCGGCTTTTTCTTCCTATTTATTTTTATTCGCCGATGCTCTTCGCAAAAGTCTCGTTGATCGCGGCGATGGTCGCCTCCGCATTCGAGCGGTAGGTCTCGTAAATCGACGCGAGCGACGAGCGGTTGACAAACAGCTTGCCAAGCTCGTTCTTGTATGTACCGATGTTGTAGTAGATGCCGACATCGAACACGCGGGTGGCAAAGATGATATCCAGCATCTCCACGCTTTCCTCGTCGCGCACGGACTTGCCGACCAGCGTCTGGTCATAGTACGCGGGGGTCAGCAGCTTTTTACCCTGGTATGCCAGCGCCTCCAGCACGATGCCGCTGCGCTCGTAGTCCTTCGCGTTTTCGGGCACGCAGAGGAACTGGCAGTGGAACGCGCTGACATTGTGGCCGTATTCCTTCTGCTCGCGGTTCAGCTTCGGATACGGCAGAATGCCGAAGTCCAGTTCACTGTCGCGGTGGCGCTCCGCCGTGGCGACCGTGTTGAGATAGAAGACGGCGCGGTTGCCGTTGAAGAGGGCGTCGCGGTTGGTGTTCCAGACCTTGGAGGGCGACGCCTTGCCGGTCGTGTTGTCATACTGATAGTTGAAGGCGTGCGCCTGGTCAAAGACGATGCCCTCAAAGGTGTCGTACAGGTTGACCACGCGCTCGTTGTACAGCGTGAGCGTCAACTCGCCGCGGTCGTTGATGGTGGCGATCTTCTCGCCCGCCGCCGCGAGGATGGCGGTCATCGGGTCGTTCCAGGTGAGCAGACCGTAGAGGTCGTTCTCATCATAGATGCCGTTGTTGTCGAGGTCCTGTCCGACCTGCTTGACCAGCGCGCCGAAAGTCTCGAGATTCCAGTTGTCGTCCGCCACGAGGTCGTAGGGATTGTCCAGCCCGTAACTCTCAATCATATCCTTATTGAAGAGGAGCGCGTGCGTGACCATGTTGTCCACCACGCTGATGTCGCCGGTGGTGTAGAACATTCTGCCGCGGATGGAGAGGTCCTTGTTTGCCTTCTGGTCCCACCAGGACTTCGGGAGGTCGATGTGCGGAATGTCGCAAAGGTCGTGGATATAGCCGCTGTACGCCAGCGTCGCCACATCGTAGGTGCCGATCATGGCGGCGTCGAAGTTTGCGTCGCCCGCCATATAGTCGGTGTAAATCTTCGTATAGCCGTCGCCCGTGCCGCCCGCCGAGCCGAAGCGCGTGATATCTTCGTTCTTGATGTCAACACCCCAGGTCTCCTTCATCACCTGGTTGCGGCGATAGATCGCCTGCTCGACCGCGGTGCCGTCCATACTCTCGGCGGCAAAGTCGTTGCGGGCATAGTTGCCGCTGACCAGAATGTTGAACTCCCCGGCAATGTCCACCGAGGCGGGGTCGGGCAAATCGAGTGTTTCCTCGGTGACGACAGGCTCTGTGGCAGCCGTCGTCGTCTCGCCCGTGGTCGTGGTGTCGGGGGTCTTGTCGCCGCAGGCGACGAAAGACGCGCCGACCGTGAGCAGCGCAAGGAGCAGCGCAAGCGTTTTTTTCATAGTCGCATTCCTTTCTTCGGAGCAAAATTGTCCTCTATGTACATTGTACACAGACTATTTTTGCTTGGCAATGCAAAATCTGTTGAAAGCGCTTCAGCCAAAGTTGGATTTTTTGCACCGCGGCGGGTGCATTGACTTTGCTGCACCCGCGTGGTATACTGAAGAAAAGTAGGGTGTGGGGGGAATATGGCTCCCCTGTGCAAGGGGAGCTGTCACCGACAGGTGACTGAGGGGTTGTTCCATGGCTCTGTAACAATCCCTCCGTCGGCTATCGCCGACACCTCCCTTTACACAAGGGAGGCAAAGTTAGATTCCGCGCGGCGCGGGCGACCAATGGTCGCCCCTACAAAAGTTGGTGCGTCATTTTGGCTCCCCTGTGCAAGGGGAGCTGTCACCGACAGGTGACTGAGGGGTTGTTCCATGGCTCTGTAACAATCCCTCCG
>CAKSLU010000039.1 GCA_934474225.1 uncultured Eubacteriales bacterium
CTGGCGCACGCCTGCTCGATGGGCGAGAGCCATTTTTCCCGCGCGTTCAAGCAGGTGTACGGCACCTCGCCGATTCGGTATCTCATCCGTGTGCGCATCGAGGCGGCAAAGGTGCTGCTGGCCGACACGGATCTGCCCCTTGAGGAGATTGCCAAGCGCTGCGGCTTCGGCACGACGAAGTATTTCGGCGATATGCTGAAAAGGCACGAGCATGTTTCCCCGCGCGAGCTGCGCGCCATGTACCGCAGCATGACGCAGGTGAGCTTCTTTTGAGGGGGGAGCACTTACCCGCTCTATCTTCGCCTCCCTTGTGTAAAGGGAGGTGGCGCGAAGCGCCGGAGGGATTGTTACAGAGTGAAGGAACAACCCCTCAGTCACCTCACGGTTGAGGATGTTTTTCGGTTTCGCTCGCGAAATCGTCGGTGTTCAGCCGACGAAGAAAAACTCCGCGAGACGCTTCGCGTCTCGGACAGCTCACCCCTTGCACAGGGGAGCCTAAGATGCCCCCAAACCCCTATCAAACGAATATGTCTTTTCCCCTCTTTTTCGACGGTTTTCCGTATTTTTTCTGTAAAAAATGCGGCGTTATCTCTTTACAACCGCGCGCTTGAATGCTATAATAATCGAAGATATTGATATTTTGAATACAATATATTTTTTTCGGAGGTATATTCCAAATGGCAAGACAGAAACTTTCCATGGATGGCAACACTGCCGCGGCGCACGTAAGCTATGCGTTTACCGAAGTCGCAGGCATTTACCCCATCACCCCCTCCAGCCCTATGGCAGACTATGTCGACCAGTGGTCGGCGTCGGGCAAGAACATTCTCGGCAAGCCCGCACTGAACATTTTCGGCACGCCCGTCAAGGTCATGGAGATGCAGTCTGAGGCGGGTGCGGCAGGTACCGTTCACGGCAGCCTTGCAGCCGGTGCGCTGACGACCACCTACACGGCGTCTCAGGGTCTTCTCCTGATGATCCCGAACATGTACAAGATCGCGGGCGAGCTGCTTCCCTGCGTGTTCCATGTATCCGCACGCTGCGTTGCATCCCATGCGCTGAACATCTTCGGCGACCACTCGGACGTCTACGCATGTCGTCAGACCGGCTTTGCAATGCTGGCTGAGACCAACCCGCAGGAGGTCATGGACCTCGGCGCGGTTGCACACCTTGCAACCATCAAGGGCAGAGTGCCGTTCCTCAACTTCTTTGACGGCTTCCGCACCTCGCACGAGATCCAGAAGATCGAGGTCTGGGACTTCGACGATCTGAAGGAAATGACCGATATGGACGCGGTCGCTGCTTTCCGTGCACGCTCGATCAACCCCGAGCACCCGGTTCTCCGCGGCTCGGCTGAAAACGGCGATATCTTCTTCCAGCACAGAGAAGCATGCAACAAGTATTACGATGCACTCCCGGCGATCGTCGAGGAGTACATGGACAAGGTCAATGCCAAGATCGGCACCGACTATAAGCTGTTCAACTACTACGGCGCACCGGATGCAGAGCGCGTCATCGTTGCGATGGGCTCGGTCTGCGACGTCTGCGAGGAAGTCATCGACTACCTCACCGCAAAGGGCGAGAAGGTCGGCCTTGTCAAGGTCAGACTGTACAGACCGTTCTGCGCAGACAGACTGGCAGCCGCACTGCCGAAGACGGTGAAGAAGATCGCCGTTCTCGACAGAACCAAGGAGCCCGGCTCCCTCGGCGAGCCGCTCTACCTCGATGTCGTCACCGCGTTGGAGCGCGAGGGCGTCAAGGCAGAGATCGTCGGCGGTCGTTACGGCCTCGGCTCGAAGGACACCACCCCTGCAAGCATTTTTGCAGTCTATGAGAACCTGGCTGCTGCGCAGCCGAAGGGCGACTTCACCATCGGCATCGTCGATGATGTCACCGGTCACTCCCTCGAGGAGAAGCCCGCGCCCAACACCGCGCCTGCCGGCACCATCTCCTGCAAATTCTGGGGTCTCGGCGGCGACGGCACGGTCGGCGCAAACAAGAACTCCATCAAGATCATCGGCGACCACACCGACAAGTACATCCAGGCGTACTTCCAGTACGACTCCAAGAAGACCGGCGGCGTCACCATCTCGCACCTGCGTTTCGGCGACAAGCCCATCAAGTCTCCTTACTACATCAACAAGGCAAACTTCGTGGCCTGCCACAACTCGTCCTACATTCTGAAGGGCTATAAGATCGTTGAGGACGTTATCCCCGGCGGCACCTTCATGCTGGACTGCCAGTGGACGCCCGAGGAGCTGGATCAGCACCTCCCCGCATCCGTCAAGTCCTACATTGCCAACAACAACATCAAGTTCTACATCATCAACGCAACGTCGATCGCCGCAAAGGACATCGGCAATGCCAAGGTCAAGAACACGGTGCTCCAGTCCGCATTCTTCGCGCTCGCCAACATCCTGCCGAAGGACGAAGCCATTGAATATATGAAGAAGATGGCGTACAAGTCCTACATCAAGAAGGGCCAGGCGATGGTTGACCTCAACTACAAGGCAATCGAAGCCGGCGCAAACGCAATGGTCGAGGTCAAGGTTCCCGAGGCTTGGAAGACCGTTGAGGTGAAGCCCGAGGAGAGCAAGGTCACCGGTACCCGTCCCGAGCTCGTCAAGTTCGTCCGTGAAATTGTCGAGCCCGTCTCCAAGATGGACGGCGACGCGCTGCCTGTCTCGGCATTCATGGACTATGTGGACGGCACGCTCCCGCAGGGCGCTGCCGCATACGAGAAGCGCGGCGTTGCCGTCAACGTCCCCGTATGGCATCCCGAAAACTGCATCCAGTGCAACAACTGCGCATTTGTATGTCCGCATGCCGCAATCCGTCCGTTCGCAATGACCGAGGAAGAGGCTGCTAAGGCACCCGCTGCCACCAAGTTCACCGCAAAGCCGGTCGTCAAGACGAACTACAAGTTCACGATGGCAATCTCGCCGATGGACTGCATGGGCTGCACGCTCTGCGTCAAGGCTTGCCCCGTGTCCGCAAAGGCACTGGCAGACGCCGCCAAGACGGTCGCTGCCGAGCATCCGGATTATGATGCAAAGACCGCTGCCAAGGAGGCTGCAAAGGTTGCAGCGCCGAAGCTCGCTATTGCGATGACTACGCAGGAATCTCAGCTGGATCAGCAGGCTCCGTTCGACTATGCGGTTGCAAACGTCGCAGAGAAGCCCGAGCTGATCAACGCAACCGTCAAGGGGAGCCAGTTCAAGCAGCCGCTGCTTGAGTTCTCCGGCTCCTGCGCAGGCTGTGCCGAGACTTCCTATGCAAGACTCATCACCCAGCTGTTCGGTGAGAGAATGTACATCTCCAACGCGACCGGCTGCTCGTCCATCTGGGGCGGCTCCGCACCGGCAACGCCTTACACGGTCAACCGTGAGAGCGGCAGAGGTCCCGCATGGGCAAACTCGCTGTTCGAGGATAACGCCGAGCACGGTCTCGGTATGGCGCTCGGTCAGAAGTCGATCCGCACGAAGCTCATCGGCCTCGTGAAGGAGCTTGCCGAGAAGACCACCGACGCTGATAAGAAGGCGGCTGCCGAGGAATACCTCGCAACCGTGGACGACGGCGCAAAGAACGAGCCTGCAACCAAGAAGCTCGTTGCCCTGCTCGAAGCTGACCCCTGCTGCGACCTTGCAAAGCAGATTCTTGCCGAGAAGAACTACCTCTCCAAGAAGTCCATTTGGATCTTCGGCGGCGACGGTTGGGCATACGACATCGGCTTCGGCGGCCTTGACCATGTCCTCGCATCCGGCGAAGATGTCAACGTCATGGTCTTCGACACCGAGGTTTACTCCAACACCGGCGGACAGGCATCCAAGGCATCCAACATCGGTCAGGTCGCACAGTTTGCGGCTGCCGGTAAGGCAATCGGCAAGAAGAACCTCGCCGAGATCGCCATGTCCTACGGCTATGTCTATGTCGCACAGATCGCAATGGGCGCTGACATGAACCAGACGCTGAAGGCAATGACCGAGGCGGAGGCATATCACGGCCCGTCGCTCATCATCGGCTATGCACCTTGCGAAATGCACGGTATCAAGGGCACGATGGCAAACTGCCAGCTCGAGATGAAGCGTGCGGTTGAGGCAGGTTACTGGCAGATGTTCCGCTACAACCCGCTGCTCAAGGCAGAGGGCAAGCATCCGCTGACGGTTGACTCCAAGGCGCCGACGGCATCGTATCGTGACTTCATCACGAGCGAGACCCGTTACAGCCGCCTGCAGCAGCAGTTCCCCGAGAGAGCAGAAGTTCTGTTCGCAAAGGCGGAAGAGGCTGCAAAGGCAAAGTACGAGAGACTCGTCAAGTACAGCGAGATGCTCGGCTGATTGAATTGAATCGGAAAAATTCCGCAGGGAAACCTGCGGAATTTTTTTGTGCTGCGGTGGGGGGAATCCGCGCGGCATTTCGGCGGCGGGCTTGACTTTTTTCGGATTCCTGCTATAATAAGGGTTGCAGGGAAGCAGGAAAAGCCGCAGGTATGCGGCTTTTCAAAGGCGCGAGAGTTAGCATAGTCTAACCGCGAGGGTAAAGGCAGAATGTACCCCTCCATCCGTAGGGGCGACCACCCATCGCCCGCCGCGTCCAAGCCTTCCCCGGCGGGGAAGGTGCCGCCGAACGGCGGCGGATGAGGGCATGCAGGCAGCCGGCACAGCATAGTGCGATGCCTTGCTTGCATCAATCCCTCATCAGTCGCCTACGGCGCCAGCTTCCCCCAAGGGAAGCCTAAAAGACGCACAAACCGTAGGGCGGGGGCTTGCTCCCGCCGGCACAAAGCACAAACGGGTCGTCGAGGCGCCGACCCCTACCGGGTTGGTGCGTGATTCGGCTCCCCTGTGTAAGGGGAGCTGGCGGCGGTAGCCGCCTGAGGGGTTGTTTTTGCTCTGTAACAATCCCTCCGTCATGCTCCGCATGACACCTCCCTTTACACAAGGGAGGCTTGGTGCAGGCTGTTCCCCTCCATCCGTAGGGGCGACCATTGGTCGCCCGCTGCGCACAGAGCAAAACGGGCGACCGATGGTCGCCCCTACAGAGGTACCCTGCGTTCCCCCCACACCCTGTATTCTTTCTCGAAAAGAGGTATTGATATGTCCAAGGAAGCAACGGCGTTTCAAAAGAAAGCCATGAGCAGAATGTATCGCGGCAAGGAGATTTTCAAGCCCCTGAACACCGGCTGGATTGACGAACATGTCGCCTGCGTGCGGGAATGGGTGGCAAACATCTTCTTCTACCGCAAGGGCGACGCCATCATCATGCTCGACGCCGGGTACAACTATGACCGCCTGGCGGAGAAAATGGGCTGGCTCGGCATCGACCCCGCGTCCATCCGCCATATCCTCATCACGCACCAGGACACCGACCATGTCGGCGCGGTGGAGGCGGACAGCCCCGGCCTGTTCCGCGACGCGACGCTGTATGTCGGCGAGGTCGAGAACCGCTACCTCACCGGCGAGGTGCGCCGCAAGGTCGTCTACCACCTCTACAAGCTGCCGCAGGTGATCATCCACAACAAAAAAGTCCTGCTGCGGGACGGCGAGGTCCTTGACATCGACGGCATCCGCATCGAGTGCTTCCTCGTACCCGGTCACACCTGGGGGCACATGGTCTACCTCATCGACGACTATTATCTGTTCACCGGCGACACCATCTGGTTTGGCGCGGACGGCGGCTACAGCTTCATCTCCGGGCTCGCAGAGGACAACCGCCTGGCGGTCGCGTCGCTTGCCGCGTTGGAAGAAAAACTGCGTGCGCGCGGGCTGCGCCCCATGTTCCTCACCGGGCACACCGGCTGGACGGACAACTTTGCCTTTGCCTTCGCGCACAAAACCGAGCTTTGCTCGCCCTTCAAAAAGCGGGTGCACGACCCGTCCGCGCCCTACGACGCCTACGAGGAGGACGACGACACCGAGGAAAGTGCCAAGCGCGGTTACCTTGCGGGTGTGGGACGATGAAAGATAAGGATTTGCAATTCGACCGCAGCTGCCATGTGCTGTATTCGGGGCCGTGCAAGCGGCAGATACAGGCAAAAATCGCGCTGCACTATCCCGAAAATGCGCGGGACGCCGTGTGGGAGCGGGTGCAGCGGCAGTATGTGGACTTCCTCGCCGACTGCCGCACCGACCTTGGCGGCAAAAAGAACTTTCACAACGGGGCGGGCGGCAACTATGACTGCATCGCGCTGATGGCGTATTATGTGGTCTGCCGCGCGGTCACAAGCCTCGATGAGATTGAGGAGATGGAGAGCAATCTGTTTTTGCCGTCCTTCCGCATTCTTTCGCGGTTTGCGGACTGCAACAAGCCGCTGTTCAAGCGGCTGATGTACCGCGCGTTCCGGCGCGCCAAGCGGCAGTGCGACAAATGGGGCGACTATAAAATGCAGCTTGCGCCGTATGACAAGGACAAGCCGCTGGCCTATGCGTTCACCGTCTGCCCGGCGGCGTCGTTTGCCGCGGCGCACGGGCTGGAAGAGATTATGCCCGCGCTGTGCAACCCGGACTACACGGCGATGGAGCTGATCCACGCAAAGCTGGTGCGCACCACCACCTGCGCCTGCGGCGACCGGTGCGATTACACCATCTGCGGGGACAAGGACGCCTATTGCAAGGCACATCCCGAGTATCGGGACGCGGCGGGCTTCAGAAGAAATCATTAATAAGGATGGAAATTCCGCGGCGGCTTTCGGCGGCGACGGCGCGCTGCGGGTGCGGAGGGCTTTATGAAATACAAAATCGAGAAAAATACCGTGCAGGAGACGCTGATTATCCCGCTCTATGGGCGGAAGGTCTGCACGGCGCTCTTCCCGCAGCTTTTCCGGGACGAGACGGCGGCGCGGCTCATGGACGCGGTGGACTATGACTTTTCGGCGCTGGAGAAGAAGTCCCGGGGGCTGTTTCATCGCTTCGGCTTTCTGGAGGTTGCCATGCGGCAGTACGACCTCGCCTGTGAGGTGCGGGACTATCTGCGCGCACATCCGCGCGCGGCAGTGGTCAACCTCGGCTGCGGGCTGGACGACACCGGGCGGCGCTGCGACAACGGCAGCTGCAAGATTTACAACCTGGATTTCCCCGATGTGATTCGCGTGCGCGACGCGCTGCTGCCCGCGGGCGCGCGGGAGAAGAACATCCCCTGCGACCTCAATGACAAGGCGTGGTTTTCGGAAATCGACGCGGCGGACGGCGCGGTTTTCTTTGCGTCGGGCGTGTTCTATTACTTTTTGCAGACGCAGGTCAAGGCGCTGGTGCAGGGGATGGCGGACGCTTTCCCGGGCGGCGTGCTGGTGTTTGACGCCGCCAATCGGCAGGCGGTCGGGCTGATTACAAAGACCTGGCTGAAGGACGCCGAAATTCGGGATGTCGGCGCATATTTCGCGGTGTCGGATGCGGCGGGCGAGCTTTCAAAGTGGGACAGCCGCCTGCGGGTTTCCGCCCGCGGCTATATGCTCGGGTACAATGATTTGAAGGGCGCGTCCGTCAGCGGCATCTACCGCCTGCTGGCGAAGGCGGGCGACCGCCTGATGAAGATGCAGATTGTCCGCATCGGGTTCGGGAAAGAGGGTTAATGCGGAGAGGGAGAAATGCGCACATCGTTCCCCTCCAACCGCAGGGGCGACCATCGGTCGCCCGCTTTGCTGCGGCTTTTGCGGGTCGTCGAGGCGCCGACCCCTACCGGGTCTGTGCGTGCGGTTGGCTCCTCCTGACGGGGGGAGAGCTGTCCGAGACGCGCAGCGTCTCGCGGAGTTTTTCTTCGTCGGCTAAACACCGACGATTTCGCAAGCGAAACCGAAAAACATCCTGACGAAGCCGCCTGAGGGGTTGTTTCGTGGCTCTGCAACAATCCCTCCGCCGCCGTTCGGCACCTCCCTTTACACAAGGGAGGCTTTGCCCACGCTCCTCCCCCCACACATCCGAAACGGCTTACCGCATAGCGGCAAGCCGTTTCTTTCTTTAATTTTTGCAAAGGCGGTTGTAAATCGCAAAAAGTTGTAGTAGAATATATCCGTTACAGAATTGTAGGTTTCGGAGGTGAAACCATGAACGGATTTTTTGCACGCTGCGGCGAATTTCTGAAAAACGAGCCGAATCTGCGCGCGCTCTTCCCGCCGAAAGCCCCCGCGGGCGAACTTTCCCGCGCCGAACGGGCGCGGCTGCGCGGCAGACGCAATGCGTTTTTCTTCCTGTTTTTGCCGCTGGCGGTCTTCTATATGGAGGTCGTGTTCCACTTTGCCGTCTACGGCGAACTGCCGCTGCGCACACTGCTTGTTTTGCTGCTGTTCTCCGGCGCGTTCGGCTTTCTCTTCGGCGGCATCGCGCTGCTGATGCCCCTGCCGGTCAACCGCATCTTCACCACGGTCGTTTTCACCGTCACCACGCTGGTGTTTGAGTCGCAGTATGTCTATTTCCGCTTTTTCAAGAGCTATTACCGCTTTGCCACCATGGGCATGGCGGGCGGCGCGCTGCGCGACTTCTGGCGCGAGACGCTCTCCACCATTTCGACATCCTGGTTCGGCATCCTGCTGCTGGCGCTGCCGCTGATTTTCTTCCTCGCAAGGCGGAAGAACTATGCCCCCGCCTTTGCGCCGACCTTTGCCTTCCGCATTTACCTGCTCGTGCTGGCGCTCTGCCTCCACCTCCTGGCGGTGGGCGTGGTCTCGCTCGACAACGGCGACTTCGGCGACCGGCATTACTACAAAAACGAGTTTTCGGCAACCGAGGCGGTCAAACGCTTCGGCGTCATCACCGATATGCGCCTGGATGTGCATGTCACGCTCTTCGGCGAGCGCACGGCGGACGACGATCCGAGCGGCGGCGAATCGGTGAACCCGTTTGAATCGACGACCGACCCGGAGGCAACCACCGAGCCTGCCGACACCGCCGAGAGCACTGAGGCGACCACCGAGCCGCCCGCGCCCAAAGAATACGGCGACAACGTGATGGACATCGACTTCGCGGCGCTTGCCGAGGCGGAAACGAACAAGGACATCAAGGCGGCGCACGAATACTTCGGCAGCCTCACGCCGACGAAGCAAAACGCCTACACCGGCATGTTCAAGGGCAAAAACCTCATCTTCATGACGCTCGAGGGCTTCTCCTACAAGACGATCGACAAGGACCGCACGCCGACGCTCTACAAGATGGCGACCGAGGGCTTTGTCTTCAACAACTATTACAATTCGCTCTGGGGCGGCAGCACCGCGACCGGCGAGTACACCACGATGACCGGGCTGTTTCACAACAGCGCCAAGTGCCTCGAGATGAGCGCGAAGGACAATATGTACTTCACGATGGGCAATCAGCTCTCGCGCCTCGGGTACAAGACCTATGCGTTCCACAACCATTATTATACCTACTACGGGCGCGACAAGTCGCATCCCAACTTTGGCTATGAATTCATCGCCATCAACAACGGGCTTGAGGGGCTGACCGACTGCTGGCCGCGCTCGGACTACGAGATGGCGGTCGCCACCCTGCCGTATTACATCAACCTCGAGCAGCCGTGGCACGCCTATTACATGACGGTCAGCGGCCACGCCAACTATTCGTTCATGGGCAACAACATGTCCAAGCGGCACAAGGATGTCGTGGAGAATCTGACCTGCTCGGACAACGTCAAGGCGTACCATGCCTGCCAGTACGAGGTCGAGCTGATGCTCGAGGAGCTGGTGCGGCAGCTGGACGAGGCGGGTGAGCTTGAGAACACGGTCTTCGTGATGAACGCCGACCACTATCCGTATGCGCTCTCGGACAGCGAACTTGCCGAGCTGTACGGCATTCCCGAGGCGGGCATCCACAAGAATTTTGATTTGCTCCGCAACGGGCTGATTATTTGGAGCGCGTCCATGACCGAGCCGGTCGTGGTTGACAAGCCCTGCTCGTCGATTGACATTATCCCGACCATCTCCAACCTGTTCGGGCTGGAATACGATTCGCGCCTCCTTTCGGGCGTGGACATTCTATCCGACACGATGCCGCTGGTCATCCTCAATCAGGACGGCGACGGCAGCGCGTGGAACTGGATCAACGCCTACGGCGAGTACCACAGCGCGACCAAGACTTTCACGCCCTACCCCGGCTTTGAGGCGAGCGCTGACGAGATTGACGCCTATGTCAAGCAGATGAACGGCATCGTCCAGCGCAAGAATAAGTATGCGCACCTGATTCTCGAGAAGAATTATTACGCGTATTTGTTCGGAAATTGAGCGAGGGAAGCCTCCCTTGTGTAAAGGGTGAGGTGTACGAGACGCATCGCGTCTCGTACAGCTCACCCCTTGCACAGGGGAGCCGAAGGACACGCACAAACCCGGTAGGGGTCGGCGCCTTCGACGACCCGCGAAAGCCGCGGCATAGACGGGCGACCAATGGTCGCCCCTACGGTTGAATGGAAACAGCCTGCGCCGCTTTCCCCCGCAAAACACCTGCATAAAAATACCCACCTCCGGCAACACTTTCTGTGTTTCGGAGGTGGTTTTTTGCAATTTTCCGCATCTTTCACAGATAACATCGCGGCGATGGACGCCTATCTTGCGCCCGACAAGAGCTTTGACCTCATCAAGCGCCGCCTGCTCGTCGGCAGCGACACGCTGGTGTTCTATTACATCGACGGCTTTGTCAAGGACGCCATTATGCAGCGCTTGATGCAGTATTTCCTCGGTCTTGACGGTCTGCCGCGCGGCAAAGACGCGGCAAAGCAGTTTGCCGACGCCGGCGTGCCCTATGTCGAGGTCGATGTCACCGAAGACCTCGAAGCAGCGGCGACACTGGTGCTGTCGGGCGGCGTCGTTGCCCTCGGCGAACCCTTCGGCGCGCATGCGGTGCTGATTGACGCGCGGACCTACCCGGTGCGCAGCGTTGCCGAGCCGGAGAGCGACCGCGTGATGCGCGGCGCGCGCGACGGCTTTGTCGAGACGCTCATCTTCAACACGGCGCTGCTCCGCCGCCGCATCCGCACGCCGAAGTTGCGCGTCATTTACAAGAGCGTCGGCAAGGAGTCGAAGACCGACATGGCGCTGGTCTACATCGAGGGCAAGGCAAATCCGAAGTATGTCGAATACCTCGAAAAAAAGCTGGACGCTGTGGACACCGACTGCCTGCCGATGGGGCATGAGAGCCTTGCCGAATGCCTCATCGGCAGACGGTGGTACAATCCGTTTCCCAAAATCCGCTCCACCGAGCGGCCGGACGCCGCGTCGGCGCAGCTTGCCGAGGGCAGCGTGCTCCTGCTCTGCGACACCTCGCCCGAGGCGATGATTCTGCCCACCGGCATTCTCGACTTCTTGCAGGAGACCGGCGACTATTATTTCCCGCCGTTCACGGGGACGTATTTGCGCGTCGTGCGGCATATCATTTTTTGGCTCACGCTCTTTCTCGTGCCGCTGTGGTATCTTTTTGTCACCGAGCCGTGGCTGCTGCCGGATTGGCTCAAATTTGTCCTGCCGCGCAGCGAGGGGCGCATTCCGCTGATTTTTCAGCTGTTCCTCGTCGAGTTCATGATTGACGGGCTGAAACTCGCGTCCATGAACACGCCGAGCATGCTTGCCAATTCGCTCAGCGTGGTCGGCGGTCTGATTCTCGGCGACTTCGCTGTGGACATCGGCTGGCTGATTCCCGAGGTCATTCTCTATATGGCGTTTGTCACGATTGCAAACTTCGCGCAGCCGAGCTATGAGCTGGGGTACGCGGTCAAGTTCATGCGCATGCTGCTGCTTGCCGTCACCGCCGTGTTCGGCGCGTGGGGCTTCGGCATCGGGCTTGCGCTCATTGTGGTGCTGATTGCCACCAATGAGACCATCAACGGCTCGCGGTCGTATCTCTATCCGCTCATCCCGTTTGACGGTAAAGCCCTCTGCCGCCTCCTCTTCCGCGTGAAAAAAGGTGTTTGAGGGGGGGGCACAAAGCAACGGGTCGTCAGGAAGTTTTTCGGTTTCGCTCGCGAAATCGTCGGCGTTCAGCCGACGAAGAAAAACTCCGCGAGACGCATCGCGTCTCGTA
>CAKSLU010000040.1 GCA_934474225.1 uncultured Eubacteriales bacterium
AGATCTTCTGCGGACAGCCGCGCGTTCATCGCGGTGTCGATCACGCCGGGGGCAATGCAGTTGACCTGAATGCCGGAGGGGCCAACCTCCTTGGCAAGTGCCTTGGTAAAGCCGATTACCCCCGCTTTCGCCGTCGAATAGGCGACCTCGCAGGAGCCGCCGACCGCGCCGAAAATCGAGGAAACATTGATGATTTTGCCGCTTTTTTGGTGAATCATGCCGGGCAGAAATGCCTTTGAGAGCAGGAAGACCGACTTGAGATTCACCGCCATCATTTCGTCCCATTCCGCCTCGGAAAGGTCGGTGACAAGCCCGAAACGGGAGATGGCGGCATTGTTGACGAGGATGTCCACATCCCCAACCGCTTCGCGGACGGCGGCAACCGATGCAGCATCGGCAACATCGCCTTGCACCGGCGTGATGTCGAGCGCACCGACTTCGTCAAGCTGCTCTTTTGCGTTGTGCCACAGTGCGTACACGGCGTACCCCGCCTCGGCAAACTGCTTTGCCATGGCAAAGCCGATGCCGCGGGACGCGCCGGTGACCAGCACCTTCTGTTTCATGCAGCCATCCATGGCTCAGCCCTGTGCGGGTGCCGTCTGCGTCGGCTGCGGCTTCGGCGGGAGCGCGTACTTTTCTTTGTAAGCGTCGTAGCATGCGATGTAGCGCGGATTGCCCTCGGTCTTGAGCTTTTCCATGTATTCGTGCACATCCAGCGCGTCGTGCTTGATTTCAATCATGCAGCCCGCGATGTTGGAGCAGTGGTCGGACACGCGCTCGAGGTTGGTTAAGAGGTCGGCGAGGACAAAGCCGAGCTCAATGGTGCATTCGCCGCGCTGCAGGCGCGCCACATGGCGCTTTTTCAGCCGTGCGTTGATGAGGTCGATGACTTCCTCCAGCGGCTCGACATTGAACGCAGCGTTCATGTCCACATCGCAGAAGGCGCGCAGGGCAGACGCCATGATTTCGTCCACGGCGGCAATCATGACGGCAAGCTCCTTGGTTGCCTGCTCGGAGAAGGCCAGCTTTTTGTCGCTCATTTCCTGCGCCGACTCGGCAATGTTGACCGCGTGGTCGGAGATGCGCTCAAAGTCGCCGATGATGTGGAGCAGCTCCGCTGCCTCATGGCCGTCTGCTTCGGACAGCTCGCAGGAACTGATCTTGACAAGGTAGGTGCCGAGCATGTCCTCATACTTGTCCACGCGCTCTTCGCCCGCGTAGATGGGTTCAATGGCTTTTTCACTGAAGTTGCCGATGAGCTGCATCGCCTGCCGCAGTGTCTCGATGGAGAGCTTTGCCATGTCGTGCGCAACAATGCGTGCGCGCTCGATTGCAACGGCGGGCGTCGCCAGCAGACGGTCGTCCAGCAATTCAAATTCGCTGTCGTTTTTGCCGTCCGGCACGGTGAGTGCCGCCAGCTTCTCCAGCAGACGGGAGGCCGGCATCAGGATGCAGAGTGCGATGATTTTGAATCCGGTGTGGATGATGGCGATGGTCAGCGGATTGACGGTTTCTTCAACCGGAAATTTGAAGATCGAATTTGCCAGATAGAACAGCGGCAGAATGATAATTGCCGCTAAAACATTGAAATACAGATGAACGAAGGAAACGCGGCGTGCGTTCTTGCCCGCACCGATTGAGGAGAGCATGGCGCTGAAGCATGTGCCGATATTCTGCCCGACGATGATCGGGACTGCAACGCTGTACGTAACCGCGCCGGTAAGCGAAAATGCCTGCAAAATACCGACAGACGCCGAGGACGACTGAATAATTGCCGTGAAAATCATGCCGACCAGAACACCGATAATCGGGTTCGCAAACTTGATAAGAATGCTCTGGAACGTCGGGCTGTCTTTCAAGGGGGCAACTGCGCTGGACATGATGTTCATGCCGATCATCAGCACGCCGAAACCGACAAAAATCAGGCCGATGTCTTTCTTCCGCTTATTCTTTTGGAACATATAGAGGAGAATACCGAGAAAAGCGAATATCGGCGCAAAGGACTCCGGCTTGAGCAGTTGCAGAATGCCTTCGCCCTCAATACCGGAGGTAGCGAGCAGCCATGCTGTTACCGAAGTGCCGAGGTTGGCGCCCATGATGACGCCGGTTGCCTGATGCAGGGTCATCAGGCCCGAGTTGACAAAGCCGACGACCATGACTGCCGTTGCACAGGAAGATTGAATCAGCAGCGTTACGCCGAGGCCAAGCAAAAAGCCTTTGAATGTGCTGGAAGTCAGCTTTTCCAGAATCGTCTTCAATTGGTTGCCGGCGCATTTTTCAAGACCGTCGCCCATGACATGCATGCCGAACAAAAACATGGAAATGCCGCCGAGCAGTGACAGGTAATTCGCAATATCCATAGAGACTCCTTTTCAGTATTAAAGGTCGATTGCGCAAAAACCGTGGGAAAAACCCATTTCCCACCAAGATACATCATAGCATATTTTTGCGCCGACGGCAACTGTAAAAAACATACGAAATTGCGGTAAAGTTTTTGTTTCATCTATCTGTATTTCACCACATGCGGCTAATGTCAAGATAAAATCCGCAATTTTTTCTGCATTTTTTTGTACCGCTTATGTAAAGTCGAACTTTGCCTGCGTGCCTTCCAGTCGCAGCGCCGCGTCAAACTGTTTGCCGGTGCGCGGGGAGACGAAGCCCTGAATCTTTGCGGTCTTGCCAGCAGTCAGCAGCAGGCGGATGTTCTCTTTGGAAATCACTCTGCCGCAGATCACGCGGTTGACCGTAAACTTGCAGCCCTCTTTGTAGCCGCTGCACCCATAGCCGAACTTGGTGCGCCGGACAGTGCCGCCGCAGAGCGGGCAGGGGCAGATCTCGTCGCCGAGAAAGCCGTCGTCCGTGTCGGTCTCGGGCGGCATGGTCTTCTTGGTAAAGACTTCGGCGATCTCTTTTTCGGCAAGCACCACGCCGTCGTGCACAGCCATCTGCCCGTGAAAAATCTTCTTCAGCGCGCGGCCGAGCCCGCTTGTCTTGTACTTGTCCATCGAGATGCCCATCTGCGAGAGCGATTCAATCAGAAATTCGCCGTCCGGCAGAATGCGGTAGACATCCTTTTTCAGCTCAATGTAGCCGCTTTTCCGTGCATTGTCGATGATGCCGGTGCGCGTCGCCTCGGTGCCAAGCTCCAGCCCCTCGAAAATCGCGCGATAATCTTCCTCGTCGTTTTCGTCGTCGCTGCTCTTCACATCCTTCGCCGCCGCTTTTTCTTCCTTGAACGGGTTTTTTAGGTAGTTGTTCAGCGTCTCGATGGTGTAGTGCTTCGGCGGCGTGGTCTCGCGCTCCATGGGGGCAAAGTCGATGTTGACCTTGTCGCCCTTGGCAAGCGGCGGGAGCACCTTGTCCTTTGCCGTGTAGTCGTCGTATTTTGTCCAGCCCGGCTCGACGATAACCGTGCCTTTCAGCAGAAATTCCTCGTAATTCCCGACGGCAATGCCGATTTCGGTCTTTTCCGCCTTGCATTCCTCGGCGCAGAAGACGGCGACAAAGCGGCGGAACACCGTAGAGTACACCTTCCGCTCGGTTTCGGACAGCGCGTCCTTGCCGGGAATCTTGTAGGTCGGCGTCAGCGCGGAGTGCGATTCGATTTTGCTGTCGTCGAAGATGGTCTTCTTGTTTTTGAATTCGACCGGGTAGCCGATGCCCTTGATGGTTTCGAGAATCTTTTTCACCTTGCCTGCCTCGGCGGTGGCAAGGTACTCGGAGTTGGTACGCGGGTAGGTCAGAAAGCCGCGCTCGTACAGGCTCTGCACGATTTCCAGGCTTTCCGCCATTGACATCTTGTACTTTTTGCCCAGCACATTCTGCAGCTTGGAGAGGGAATAGAGCTTGCCCGGCTTGATTTCATCCTTCTTGCGCTTGACCGAGGTCACCACGGCGCCTGCCGCGTTGTACGCGGCGGCGGCCGCCTCGGCGCGCGCCCGCTCGGCGGCGGGGAACTTTTCTTTGCTGACAAGCTCCACCACGGCGCCGTTCGTTTCGGCGGCGGAGCGCAGGGCATAGTAGGTCTCAGGCTTGAAATCGCGGATGGCGCGGTCGCGGTCGTAGATCGCCTTGACGATCGGCACGATCACGCGGCCGACGCGGAGCAGCTTGCCGGTCTTCAGCGTGGCGTAGCGCGTGAGGTTCACGCCGTAGAGCCAGTCGATATAGGTGCGGGCAAAGCCCTCGCTTGCGAGGTTGTCATAGGCGGTCTCGTCCTGCATGTCGGCAAGCGCGGCGCGCACGGTCTCGGGCGTCTGGTCGGGCAGCCACAGGCGGACAAAGCGCTTCTCGCCCTCCAGCGCATGCATCACGCAGAGGCGGACGATGATTTCCCCCTCGCGGTCGGCGTCTCCCGCGTTGACGATGGTGTCCACATCGGGGCGGTTGCAGAGGTATTTCAGCGTCTCATACTGCCGCGCAACGCCTGCATCCACGGTGCCGTCCGCCAAGCGCCGCAGCGTGAAGCGGAATTCCTTCGGAAAGCAGGGAAGTCCTTCAATCGTCCAGCGCGCACCGGCAGGGACATTTTCGAGGTAGTCCTCGATGTCGCAGAGCGAAAACAGATGCCCGAACGCCCAGCTGATGAGGATGCCGCCGCCCTCAAAGTAGCCGTTTCGCTTCTGCATGCTGCCGGCCGCCGCGGCAATGTTGCGCGCAAGGCTCGGTTTTTCGGCAATGATAAGCTGCATGTGACCCCTCCCCGGTGTTCTTCGCAAAAACGGCGCGGAATCTTGCACCGCACCGAAATATGTCCTTGAAATTATCTACAGTATACCATAAAAACCACGCATTTGCAACCGATTCTTGCATTGCAATTTTCCGCACGGTATGATAAATTATAGAAAAAGACACCGAAAGGAAAAAATCATGCTTTCTGTTTTTTATAGCGGCTGCGGTTTCTCGCTCTCAGGCGGCGAGGATGCCGTTTTTGCCTTTGCACCCGCGAAAATCGAACTCGGCGGCAAGGTTTACACGCTGGACGCCGCCGTCGATGGGCATACCATCGTTTCAACCGGGCACGACCTCCGCGTGACCGACACGGTCGCCGACCTCGGCGGCGGACTTTTTCGCATCGACCGCACGGTGCGGAATGTCGGCGTCGGCACGCTCTGCTTCAAGGACATTCTCGAGATTCGCACGGCGTTTGCACCTGCAAAGTATCTGATTCCCTGCGTGAATTACAACGGCAACCCGGGGTGCAAACCCAATACGCCGATGGGGTTGGCGCGCGACGGCGAGGCATGGACTTTCGCCTATGACCGCACCGGCATTCCCGCCTGCACGCTCACCGAGGACAAGCACTTCGGCGCAGCGCTGTTTGCAAGCGACTGCGACGAGAACTCGCTCCGCGCATCCTGCTCCATGGAAAAATGCGCGGACGGCAGCTTTGCGCAGCGCATCATCCGCCCCGTGACCGAGGCGCCCTACACCTATTCCGGCAAGGACACGCTGACCGAGCGCTACGACGAATATCTCACGCTCACGCCGGGCGCACGCTTTGCCTCGACCTCGTATGCCTTCGCCTGCGTGCCGATGTATGAAAATTATGCGGCGGCAAACCTGCTTGACCGCGCGGCGGAGATCTTCGACTTTGACCGCACGCCCGTGCTCACGCCCGAGCAGACCTGGAATCTCGGCATCGACTACGCCAAGGCGCTCCTGTATGACTACGAGGGACATAAGCTCATCATCACGCACTTTGCGCCCCGTTTGTTCCGCTCGCAGCACGGTGCGGCGATCACGCCCGAGGAGATGGAGCGCCGCATGAAAGATCCGTACTATACCGAGCTCGGGCGTTTTGACGAGCGCTTTGAGATGGGCTGGGCGGATCAGGGATTGCTCAATGCGCGTATGCTTGCCGTCGATGCTGCAAAGCGCGGAGACCGCGACCTGCTCGACACCGCAATCGGCATCTTTGATGCCTGGGCGGAAAAACAGCAGGAAAACGGGCTGCTTTACTCGCAGTTCCAGCAGTATTACGTCAAGGAGACCTACGACTTTGCCACCCCCGATGTCTGCAACTTCGGCTGGGGCGCCGCCGAGATGGCGCGCATGTATGCCTTCCTCGCGGCGCAGGGCATCGACAAGCCCGCCTACAAGCGCTTTGCCGTGCGCCTGTGCGACTTCTTCGTCGAGCACTTCTCCGAGACATACGGCTTCGGCAAGTCCTGGACGCTGGACGGTCGGTGCGTGATGGAGAACGGCTCCATCGGCGGCTTTATGCTCACGGGGCTGATGGAGACCTACCGCATCACGGGGGACCGCCGCTATCTCGACACCGCCGTGCGCGCAAGCGACTTCTACTTTGCGCGCGACCTCGACAACTTCGTCTGCGCGGCGGGCGCGCTCGACTGCCAGAGCATCGACAAGGAGACGGCGTATCCGTTCATCACCTCGTCGCTGATGCTCTATGAAGAGACGAAGGATGCAAAATACCTCGACCGCGCAAAGAAGGCGGCGTACTACTTCTTCTCCTGGGCGTTCCACTTCGATGTGCTGTACGGCGCGGACAGAGAGTTTACGAAATACGGCTATCACACCAAGGGCGGCACGGCGATCTCCACAGAGCATCACGCCATCGACGCCTGGGGCGCGGCGGCGGTCAGCGACTTTCTGCTGCTGGCAAGGTACACGGGCGACGGCCGCTGGGCAAAGCGCGCGCACGCCATGTGGGCAAACGCCGTGCAGGGCGTCACCGCCTCGGCGGACGAGCGCATTCACGGACAGGCGCGTCCGCTCGGGTCGCAGAACGAGGGCTTCTTCCAGTGCCGCTGGACGAAGTACCGCCCCACCTGCGAGGAACGCGGGCATTACAACGACTGCCTCTGCGCCTGGTCGGGCGCGTACCGCATGATGGCGCTGGACAACCTCTCCCGCGTCCTCGGCGAAAAGGATTTCGCACTTCTGCGGTAAAGGAACCCGGCAAAAGACGAACCTGCAAGAACACGGACGCACGAGTCCGTGTTCTTTTTGCGCGTTCCCCCGCCGAATCCGGCGGAAGAACGGTTGATTTTGTCGGCGTCGTGTGCTATAATTAACATAATGCGGAAAAACGGAATGTGCAGACGCTGCACGGGAAGCGGAGGACGTATGAGCACCAATATTTCAAAACGGAAGCGGGACGATCTGCCGGAGAAGACCCATCGCGGTAAAATAGACCTCATCTATATTGATATAAAAAAACACCGAGATTGATACAGTTTAGTTTTACCTCCGCCGATTTTGCCGCTTGAGGGGTAAGTTGGCGTTTGAGGGGTAAGTTGTGGAAGTCGAGGTGTCCCGGCTGTTTTTATCGGTAGCAATGTTCATACTTCGTCGGTATAATAGACGGCGAGAAATTTGGATCTGTGGAGGTGACTCATGAAACTATTATTCATTATTGGTAATGCGGCTGTAGGGAAAATGACAGTGGGTCAGGAATTGATGAAGATAACTGATTTGCGACTTTTTCATAATCACATGACCATAGAACCTGTGATAGAGATTTTCGGCAGATATGACGGGAAGACCATCACAGAAATACGTGATGTTATTTTCAAAAACTTCGCAGCTTCCGATAACTACGGGATGATTTTTACATTGATGATGGATTTTGATCTGGCTTCGGAATGGGAATATCTGGAACATGTCAAAGGGATCTTTGAACCGTATGGAACGGAATTCTATTATGCAGAGCTGATTGCACCGCAAGAGATCAGACTGAGAAGGAATGTTTCTGAGAACAGGCTGAAGAATAAGGCCTCCAAAAGAGACATAGAGATTTCAAATCAGCGACTTCTCAACGATGATAAAAACCATAGATGCGTTAGTTATGAGGGCGAGATTACTTTTGATAACTACCTCAGAATCGACAATTCGGATAAAGAGCCTGACGTTGTTGCACAAATGATAAAAGACGCCTTTAATTTGTAAACACTGGTTCTACGAAGTAACCGCCATAAAGCAAATCACAAACAAGGAATACGAAGAGTGGCAGAAATGCAAAGCGGAGAATGCGAAGGGCCACATCCTGCTGCCGGATACCGTCCGGTTCATCTGCGAGGCCAACGGCTATGACGCAGAAAAGATCGGTCAGCACTTCCTTGAAATCCTGCCGAAGATACGTCTGACTGAACAGAGATAACGAAAACGCCTCCGAGCCGATGTGGTTCAGAGGCGTTGCTGCTTCTATGGAGTTATGCTTTGATCTCTGCAAGACTCCTTCCGTCACGCGAAGCGTGATGTTTCCCGCAAGGGAAACTCATTAGGAACGCTTGCGTTCCGTGCCGCACTTCCTCACCGAGGGAGGTAAATGACCAGGCGACTGCGCAGATGAATTTCCTGGTTTGTCATCACTTTGACGGTCTTTCGACCGTCTTTTTCTATGGGCGTCATGTGCCGCCGCTATTTTCTTCGTCGAACAGCCCAATCTGCGTGTCGGGCTTTTTCTGTGCGTCGGCCTTCGCCTTGTAGGGGATGCCGAGGTGGTCATAGGCGAGGCGGGTGACACAGCGACCGCGCGGGGTGCGCGAGAGGTAGCCGATCTGCATCAGGTAGGGCTCGTAGACATCCTCTATTGTCACAGCCTCTTCGCCGATGGTCGCCGCCAGCGTTTCGAGACCGACGGGACCGCCGTCGTAGAACTTGATGATGGCCTCCATCATGCGGCGGTCGATGTTATCAAGACCAAGCTCGTCAATCTCGAGCGCGGCGAGTGCGGCGTCCGCCACCTTTTTGGTGATTCTGCCGTCCGCCTTGACTGTGGCGTAGTCACGCACGCGCTTGAGCAGGCGGTTGGCGATACGCGGCGTGCCGCGGGAGCGCGCCGCGATCTCGAGTGCGCCGCCCTCGTCAATCTCCACCGAGAGAATGTCTGCGCTGCGGCGCACAATTTGCGCCAGTTCTTCTTTGGTGTACAGTTCGAGTTTGAGCAACAGTCCGAAGCGGTCGCGCAGCGGCGTTGTCAGCTGCCCGGCGCGCGTCGTTGCGCCGATCAGCGTGAAGCGCGCCAACGGGATGCGGATGCTGCGTGCGGCGGGACCTTTGCCGACAATAATGTCCAGCGCGTAGTCCTCCATCGCGGGGTAGAGAATCTCTTCCACGGTGCGGGAGAGACGGTGAATCTCGTCGATGAACAGTACATCGCCTTCGGCAAGGTTGGTGAGCAGCGCGGCAAGGTCGCCCTGCTTCTCAATGGCGGGACCCGAGGTGGTGCGGATGTTGACCCCCATCTCGGCGGCAATGATGTTGGAAAGCGTGGTCTTGCCGAGACCGGGCGGACCGTAGAGCAGCACATGGTCGAGACTCTCGCCGCGCATCTTCGCCGCGTCGATGCAGATCTTCAGATGCTCCTTCGCCTTGGCTTGCCCGACATAGGCGTCCAGCGTCTTCGGACGCAGGCTGAGCTCGGTCTCGCTGTCGGCAGGGGTGTAGGAGGAGTCGACAATGCGGTTCTCAAAGTCGGTCTCTTCGCTGAAAATGCCGTCCATATCTTTCATGCGTGCCCCTCCTTATCCTTTCATAAACTGCGCCAGCGCCGCGCGGATGATGTCGCCCGACGCCATGCCCGCCGTGTTCATCTTCGAGAGCACGGCGTTCACCTCGGCGCGGGCGTAGCCCAGCGCCGTGAGCGCCTCCGCCGCCTCGGCAAGCCCGGCAGACTTTGCCGCAGGCGCGGCTGCCGCCGCCGTTTCGCGCGGCGCTTCTGCGTCGCCGCCCGCATAGGACATTTTATCCTTCAACTCAAGGACGATGCGCGCCGCGCCCTTGGAGCCGACGCCGTTGGACTTGGCAATCGCCTTGACATCCTCAGTGCAGACCGCGCGGGCAAGACCGTCCGGCGTGAACGCCGAGAGCACGCCCATCGCCGCCTTCGGACCGATGCCCGAGACGCCGATGAGCAGACGGAATGTGGCGAGTTCTTCTTCGGTGTAAAAACCGAACAGTTCCACATCATCCTCGCGCACCGCCATGTAGGTGAACAGTTTGACCTTGCCCTCGCGCACGGATGCGCGGTCAAGCGCGGCGAGGGTGTTCTGCGACACGGTGAGGCGATAGCCCACGCCGCCGCAGTCGATGACGGCAAAGCCCGGTTCTCTGTGCGCGAGGATGCCGTTTACATAATAGAACATTTATGCGTCTCCTTCGTTGTCGCTGCTGTTGCCGTCGCTGTCGTCCGGTGTCTCCCCGACGGCGGGTTCTGCGGGCGTTTCTGCGTCCGCGTCTGTGCTTTCCGGCATGCCAGCGGTACGCGTTTCCGCTGCCGCGGGCATCACACCGATGGCTGCGGGGCTCGGCACGCGGCGAATCTTCCCGGCGCGGTCCAGCAGAATAATGACAAGCAGCAGGAGCGCCGCCGCGCAGGTGATGCAAAGCCCGAGATAAAGCTGGCGCGGGACATAACGGATGACCACGGTGTGCTCGCCCGGCGTCACATCAAAGCCGACCAGCGCGTCGAGCAGCTTGTAGGTCTCGACCGCCTCGCCGTCCACCGTGACGCGCCAGTTTGCGTCGTAGGGAATCGAGGTGAAGACCGTCTGCCGCGCGTCGGTCGCGGTGAGCGTCCCTTCAAAGCGGGTCTCGCTCCACTTCGTGATGCCAAACTGATTCTCGCCGAGCGCTGCCGCCGTCTCGGTGTAGACTGCGTCGTCCACCTGCCAGAAATACGGCTCGTCCGCGCGGATATACAGGTTCTTGTCCTTCAGCGTCAGCCCGACGGTGACCGCCTCGCCCGCACGGAAACTGCCGAGCGCAATCATGCGGTTGGTCTCGTTGCCCATCACCGTGCCCTTGTCCGCGCCGCCCACGGTCAGCGTGCATTCGCGCGGATAGTCGGAGGGCAGGTACATGTAGACGATGCCGTCCGCCGGGACATTGAATTCAAAGTACAGCGTCGCCGACGCGCTCTCGTTGATGGGCGCGTATTTGGTGTGCTCGGCGACATAGGAGCTGTTCAGGTTGTTGTCGCGCGTGTCCACATCTTCGATGGGGACAAACATCTGCCGTGCGCCGTCCTCGCCGAGCATCGCCGCCACCATGCGGTTCATTCGCTCCGGCGGGGTGTAGGGGGCGGTGAACTTCTCATATTTGCCGTCGGCAAGCCCGTCCTTGTAGTCGCTCGGGTAGGCGAGGTGGAAGTCCTTCAGCGCGCCGTTTACCGCATAGGCAATCGAGAGCGCATCCGGGTTTTGGTACACGCTCGTCGCGCTGCCGTCGTAGACATGCACATAGGTGTCCGGAATTTCGTAGTCGCCGTCCACAATCACATATTTCACGCCGAGCAGCGTGTCAAAGGGCGCAGTCGCGCCGAGGTACTTCGACCAGTGCGACTTGGAGGCAAGCCCCATGTAGCGCAGGAAGTCGATCGTCTCGCGGCTCAGCGTCGAGGTCGAGTTGGTGAAGCCGCGGATGCCAAGCGCCATCGGCGTGTCGATCAGCGCGTGCTTGGTCTTGTCAAAGCGGTAGAAGCCGTCGTCGCTCTCCAGAATATAGTTGACGCTGTCCTCATACTTGTGCTTGTTGTCGAGGTAGGATTTGCGGGTGGAGCAGACCACATCGTCGTCGAGATAGCAGATGGAGACGACGGAGGAGAGCAGCAGCTCTGCGCAGACAATGACGGCGAGCACCGAATGCGCCGCGTGGCGGTAGTGCCTGCTTTTGAACAGCGAGACCACCGCAGCATAGACCGCGATGAACAGAATCGAGAGCCAGATGCAGAGCAGGTCGCGGTCGAGGTCGCTCTCGTGCATGCTGTCAATCGAGAGCTTCTGCACATTGAGCGCCAGCAAAAGCAGCCCGCCGCAGACGCCGCCGATTTGCGCCGCGGTGAAGCTGCGCATCTCGCGGAACGCCTTTGCCGCCGCGACAACCAGAACAAAAATCAGCATGAAGCTGTAGCGGTAGTTGAGCCAGTTGGGCGCCTGCATGCCGTGCCAGAACTTGTCCACGGCGTCGATGGAGAACGA
>CAKSLU010000041.1 GCA_934474225.1 uncultured Eubacteriales bacterium
CGAAAGACGCGGACAGAAGAAAACCTTTGGCTTTTTTCTTTGCGCCACGAGCGCCGCGTTTTTCGCGGCGCTTTTTTCGCCTCGGAAAGGAGACGCATGGATACAAGCAACGCGCTGCGCGCCCTCATTGACAAGCTGGACGCGACGCACACGCTGACCGAAACCGAATATGAAACGCTCTACGTCGGGCGCGCCGCCGTGGCGGACTATGCCGCGGCGCTTGCAGACGCGCGGCGGCGCGCGGTCTACGGCACGGATGTCTACATCCGCGGGCTTATCGAGGTGAGCAACATCTGTAAAAACGACTGCTACTACTGCGGCATCCGAAAAAGCAACGCGGCCTGCACGCGCTATCGCCTGGGCGACGACGAAATTCTTACCGCTTGCCGCGCGGGGTACGCCCTCGGCTTTCGCACCTTTGTGATGCAGGGCGGCGAGGACGCGGCGTTTTCGGACGCGCGGCTCGTGCCCCTGGTGCGCGCCATCAAGGCAGAATTCCCGGACTGCGCCGTCACGCTGTCGCTCGGCGAGCGGTCGGACGCAAGCTACCGCGCGCTGCGCGACGCCGGTGCCGACCGCTACCTCCTGCGCCACGAGACCGCCGACGCGGCGCATTACGCGCGGCTGCACCCGGCGGCGATGTCGCATGCGAACCGCCTGCGCTGCCTCGACACGCTCCGCGCCCTTGGCTATCAGGTGGGCTGCGGCTTCATGGTCGGCTCGCCGTATCAGACGGCGGCGCATGTGGCAAAGGACCTTCGCTTCATCGAGACCTTCCGCCCCGACATGGTGGGCATCGGACCGTTTCTCCCGCACCACGCAACGCCGTTTGCCGCCTTTCCGCCCGGCACGGCGGAGGCGACGGTCTTCCTGCTCTCGCTGGTGCGGCTGATGCTGCCGAACGTCCTGCTCCCGGCGACGACGGCGCTCGGCACGGCGGAGCCGAGCGGGCGCGCACGCGGCATTGCAGCTGGCGCGAACGTCGTGATGCCCAATCTCTCCCCCGCCGCCGTGCGCGGGCAGTACACGCTCTACGACGGCAAGCTGGCAAGCGGCGCGGAGGCGGCGGAATGCGTCCGCCGTCTTGCGGACGAGATGGCAGCCATCGGCTATACGGTCGTCAGCGCGCGCGGCGATGTCAAACGGTAAATCCCCATCGGGGCAAAAATACAATCTTATCATCTTATCGGGAAGACAGGCTCTGACCGAACAGAAAGGAATCCGAAACTATGGCAAACTACAACCCGAAATCCCTCCGCGCGGAGGAATTTATCGACCACGAGGAAATCCTCGAGACCCTGCGCTACGCCGAGGCGCACAAAAACGATGTCGAGCTCATCGACGCACTCTTAGAAAAGGCGCGCCCGCAGCCGACGGCAGGCGGCGTGCACTGCGCCGGACTGACGCACCGCGAAGCCTCGGTGTTGCTCGCCTGCGACATCCCCGAAAAGGTTGCCGAAATCTACAAGCTCGCCGAGGAAATCAAACTCGCGTTTTACGGCAACCGCATCGTGCTGTTTGCGCCGCTCTACCTCTCCAACTACTGCGTCAACGGCTGCGTCTACTGCCCGTATCATCTGAAAAACAAACACATTCCGCGCAAAAAGCTGACGCAGGCGGAGGTCGCCGCCGAGGTGACGGCGCTCCAGGACATGGGACACAAGCGCCTCGCCATCGAGGCAGGCGAGGACCCCGTGAACAACCCGATTGAATACATCCTCGACTGCATCAAGACCATCTACGGCATTCACCACAAGAACGGCGCGATTCGCCGCGTGAATGTCAACATCGCCGCCACCACGGTGGAAAACTACAGAAAGCTGCACGACGCGGGCATCGGCACCTACATCCTCTTCCAGGAGACCTATCACAGGGAGAGCTACGAGCGCCTGCACCCGACCGGGCCGAAGCACGACTACGCCTACCACACCGAGGCGATGGACCGCGCCATGCAGGGCGGCATCGACGATGTGGGACTGGGCGTGCTGTTCGGGCTTGAAATGTACAAGTACGAATTTGCGGGGCTTTTGATGCACGCCGAGCATCTCGAGGCGGTGCACGGCGTCGGTCCGCACACCATCAGCGTGCCGCGCATCAAGCGCGCCGACGACATTGACCCCTCGGCGTTTGACAACGGCATCGACGACGAGACCTTCCTTAAAATCATCGCCTGTATCCGCATCGCCGTGCCCTACACCGGCATGATCGTCTCGACCCGCGAGAGCGAAACCGTGCGCGCGCGGGCGCTCGAGGTCGGCATCTCGCAGGTGAGCGGCGGCTCGCGCACGACAGTCGGCGGCTACACCGAGGCGGAGCGTCCGCACGACACCGAGCAGTTTGATGTGTCGGATCAGCGCACGCTGGACGACGTGGTGCGCTGGCTGATGCAGATGGGCTTCATCCCGTCGTTCTGCACCGCCTGTTACCGCGAGGGGCGCACCGGCGACCGCTTCATGAGCCTGTGCAAGAGCGGGCAGATCCTCAACTGCTGCCACCCCAACGCGCTGATGACGCTGACCGAATTTCTCGCCGACTACGCGACGGCGGACACCCAAGCCGTCGGCTATGCCCTCATCGAAAAGGAGCTTGCACGCATCCCGAAGGACAAGGTGCGCGCCATCGCGGCGGAGAATATCGCCGCCATCAAGTCCTCAAACCGCCGCGACTTCCGCTTCTGAGCGCTGAAAGGAGACAACATGGGACTGAACGACACCCCGGTGGCAAACCGGGTACACATCGGCTTTTTCGGCAAGCGGAACGCGGGCAAATCCAGCCTGGTCAACGCCGTGGCGGGGCAGACCGTCTCGGTGGTTTCGGACGTGGCGGGGACGACGACCGACCCCGTGAAAAAGACCATGGAGCTGCTGCCGCTCGGTCCGGTGGTGCTGATCGACACCCCCGGCTACGACGACGAAGGCAGCCTCGGAGAGATGCGCGTCGCCCGCACGAAGCAGATTTTGAACCGCACCGACCTCGCGGTGCTGGCGGTGGACGGCAGCGTCGGCATGACCGCCTGCGACTACGAGCTGCTGGACATTTTCCGCGCCAAGGGCATCCCCTTTCTCATCGCCTTTGGCAAATCCGACCTTGCCGAGGCGGCGATTCCCGCCGACCTCGCCGACGCCGCCGTGCGCGTGAGCGCAGCAAGCGGCGAGGGGCTGCATGCGTTCAGGGAGCGGCTGGCGCACCTGCGTCCGACGGAGGCGCAGCGCGCGCTCGTCGCCGACCTCGTGCACCCCGGCGATGTGGTCGTGCTGGTGATTCCGATTGACGAGGCAGCGCCGAAAGGGCGGCTGATCCTGCCGCAGCAGCAGGTGCTGCGTGAGCTGCTCGAAGTCGGCGCCATGGCGATTTGCACGCGCGAGTGCGAGCTTGCCGCCACGCTGGCGGCGCTGCGCGAAGACCCGGCGCTTGTGATTACGGACAGTCAGGCATTTGCCGAGGTTGCGCCCATCGTGCCCGACCGCGTGCCGCTGACCTCGTTTTCGATTCTGATGGCACGGTACAAAGGGTTTCTCCGCGGCGCGGTCGAGGCGCTCGAGGCGCTTGACCGCCTCGAGGACGGCGACAAAATTCTGATTGCCGAGGGCTGCACGCATCATCGGCAGTGCAACGACATCGGCACGGTCAAGATTCCGCGCCTGCTGCGGGCGAAGACCGGGAAGGCGCTGGTGATGGAGACCTCGTCGGGGCTGGAATTTCCCGAGGATCTCTCGCCCTATGCGCTGGTGATTCATTGCGGCGGCTGCATGTTAAACGAGCGCGAAGTGCGTTACAGACAGAAGTGCGCGCACGACGCGGGCGTGCCGTTCACCAATTACGGCACCTTTCTCGCGGCAGCGACCGGCATCCTCGCGCGCAGTCTCCGCTGCGTCCCCCTCGGGGAGTAAGGGGGGAGGGCAGGAGGCGTCCTACAGTGTGTACACATCTTCCGCTAATCTGTAGGGGCGACCAATGGTCACCCTCTTTTGCTTTGCGCAGGCGGGCGATTCGTGAATCGCCCCTATGGGATTGTGCGGATTTTTTGCAAATTCGGTAGGGGTCGGCACCCTCGACGACCCGTGACTTTGCGCATGAGACACCTCATCAGTCGGCTACGCCGACACCTTCCCCCGCTGGGGAAGGCTTGGTTAGATTGTGCCCGGTTGCGGGCGACCGATGGTCGCCCCTACGGGATTGTGGAGAATTTCCACAATGCATCCGCAAACCGCAAACAAAAAGGACGCGAAAGCGTCCTTTTTTGTTTTACAGCAGCTTTTCCATGCGGTTGCCGACATAGGGGCCGTCGGTACAGGTACCGGCGGGGGTGTAACCGACGGCGGCATAATAGCGGTTGAGAAAGGCATTATCCACGGCGCAATCCAGCCGCATGCGCCGCTTGCCCTGCGCTGCGGCTGTCGCCTCTGCGGCGGCAAGCAATGCCCGCCCCGCGCCGTGCACGGCGGGGTCGGTGACGAGATTGTGCACATAGCAGGCATCCGCGGCGGGCGCATCTTCCCAGCGCTCGTCCTCATCAAAGAGCACGACCGCGCCGACGATGCCGCCGTCCGCGTTCTTCCACGCATAGAGCCGCCCGGCGTGGCACTGTTCCAGATAATAGTCCGCAGGGTATGCCTGCAAATAATCGGTGACATTCCACTGTCGGATGCCGACGGCATCCATCCAGGCGACCCGCGCCGCATACAAATCGAAAATGGCGGGAATATCCGCCTCGGTGGCAAGCGTGAGATGTCCGCTCATGTGGTCTCTCCTTCTTTCGGAGACGATTTCTCCCCGGCATTTGCCGCCCGCCCGGACGGCTTCTGTCCCGGTTTCGGCAGAAGCTTTTTCTTCTTTTTCGCCGCAGAGAAGCCGAATTTGCCGATTTTCTTGCCGAGAGCGAAGTATTCGCCGTGCGCATACGCCATGAGATGCGCGCGGGAGAGGTCGAGCGCGCCTGCCGCATCCAGCAGGCTGTCGTCCACATCGGTGGCAACAATGTCGCAGAGAAACATCACATGCGTGCCGAGTTCCTCGGCGCGGACGACACGGCACTCGAGAGAGAGCGGGCACTCGGCGATGAGCGGCGCCGAAACGACGCTTGACGCCGCCTTGGTAAAGCCGCATTTTGCAAACTTATCCACCTTGCGCCCGGTGAAAATGCCGCAATAATCCACCTTGCGCACCATTTCCGCCGTGGTCAGGTTGATGACGCACTCCCCGCTCTTCTCGAGCAGCTCGTAACTGTAACGGCTCTTGCGCAGCGAGATGTATGTCTTCGGCGGCTGCGTATTGACGATGCCTGTCCATGCGACTGTGGCGACATCGGCATGCGCCATATCCCCCGTGGTGACCAGCACCACGGGCAGGGGCGCAAGCAGTGCGCCGCCTTTCCAAACCTGTTTTGCCATTTCGACTCCTTTTTGCCGGGGCGATGCCCGACGCTCTTGCCGGCCGGGGGATGCCCGACCGATTTGCACGACCGAAAACAGCCCCGACCGAAGTCGGGGCTGCTCTGTTTGGTTTGCTTATTTCTTCAGACCGGTCCAGCTCTCATACACACCGTCATCCTGGCGGCCGTAATCGTGACCGTTGGTTGCTTCCTGTACAGCGAAGTAATACCACTTGGACTCGGTATTATCCGGCCACTTGACAGCGTCACCGGAGTGACCTGCCGCGTTGACAAATCTGTACAGAATACGGTTGACCAGCGTCATAGCCTCTGCACGGGTGATCTTGCCGTCGGGACGGAAGGTGCCGTCGTCATAACCTGCAATCCAGCCGAGCTTGACTGCGGTTGCGACATACTTCTCTGCCCAGTGACCGCCGAGATCCGTAAAGCTGTGCGTTGCGGTCTCGTCGATGCCGACGAATCTCGTAACCAGCGTTGCGAACTCTGCGCGGGTGATGGCTGCGGACGGATTGAAGGTGCCGTCCGGGTAACCGCTGAGGATACCTGCATTGACCAGCGTGGAGATTGCATCATTCGACCAGCGCTCTGCAGCGACATCGCCGAAGTTGTTGGTCTTGGAGTCGACGCTTGCACGATAGATTGCATTCAGCAGGCGGTAGAACATCATTGCCGTCTCTTCGCGGGTGATGTTGGCCTCGGGGCGGACGGTGCCGTCCGGGTAACCCGAAACATACGCGAAGTGGTCAACCGTCTCGAGCTTGCCGCTGATCTCAGCGGAAGCGCCGCCGACCTTCTCAAAGCCGCCGTAGACCGTCATATTCTTCGTGAGCTTGACAGTCTCGCCGACCTTCTCGGTCATTGCCTTGTCAAGGAACCAGCCCTTGAAGGTATAGCCATCCTTGTGCGGGATCTTGAAGTCAGCCGTCTTCAGCTCGGTGCCTTCCTCTCTTCTGATAGAGGAAACCAGCGAGGTGTCGCCATCGACATCAAAAGTCAGCGTATACCGACTCGTCGTCGTGCCGCTCGTGCCGGTGCCCGAAGAGGTCTTCTTGGGCGTCATGGACACGGTTTCCGCGCTCGTGCTGTATGCATACCACTGATGCGTGGAGCCGCCGCGGGTCGAATGCGACTTGCCCTCAACAGCAACCGAAACGGTGGCAGTCGTGCCGAATGCCGTGCCGCCTATGCCGCTGATGGTCAGCGTGATGTCATCCAGCGCGCCGTTTCTCAGGTCGTCGGTCGTCAGACCGCCGTCCTTGGTCGCGATGGTGATCTTCGTCGTGCCTGCGACGGAAGTATCCGTGCCTGCAATCTTGAAATACTGCGCCGTTGCAGCAGGCAGATCAACCGTCGTGGGAACCGTTGCGTTCGTATAGGTGACCGTCACCGTGAAGGTGCCCGTGGTCTTGAACTCGTTGAACTTCGCCACGAGATCGGCATCTGCGCCGCTCGCAGTCTTCAGGGCCTCGATCTTGGCAAAGGTCTCTCTGACCGGTGCCATGTCCAGCGTGCAGCGCACCTTGAAGGTCGCCGCAGCCAGCGTAGCCGCCCAGCGTTCCACGCTCTTGCCGTAATTCTCGTTGTCCGCCTGTGCGGCCGCCAGATCCAGTGTCAGCGCCACCGGCTCCGGATTGGTCTCCGTCTCACCGATTGCAGAAGCAACGACAGTGGCGGACAAAACCATCAGCACCGTCAGGAATAAGCAGAGAATGCGTTTTTTCATTTTGTCTCACTCCTACCTTGTCTTAATGTTCAAACTGTGCAGGCAATTCTGCCAATACACTCATGATACTGTATTATATCATACGATTTCCAAAATGTACAGTACTTTTTGAAAAAAACTTTCAGCTTTTTTCTGCGGATTTGTTCAGTTGCCGAGATACTTCCGGTACAACTCGTCGCGATACAGCTTTTTCTCCTGCGCATACAGCGCGCGCGCCTCGTCCGCAAGCGAGGTGTCGCTGCCGTCCGCGCGCAGCTGTTCGGTCATTTTGGCAAGCAATGCATCCAGGCGCGCGTCGCACTCCGCCTCCATCGCTTCGCCGCGGGCAAGATAGCGGTTCATCAGCTCCAGCTTGACCGCCAGCGTCCGCTTTTCTTTCGGAATGGCGTTGACTTCCTTCAGCCCCTCCGCAATCAGCAGATCCAGCTTGTTGATATACTCGGCGCGCAGCAGGTAAATGTCCGCGATAATCTGCTGCACCGCCGGGCTCACCGTAGACGCCGCAGGCGCGGCGGTCGCCGCCGGTGCGGTCGTCCCTGTGGGGACGGCGGGCGAGGTCGCGGCAGATGTACCGATGGTTGCGGGTGCATCCGTCGTGTCCGGCGCGGCGGGGCCGGCGGGCACGGTCGTCACGGCGGGTTCGCTCCCGCCCGGCGGTGTGGTCGTATCGGCGGTGACGGGTGCGGTGGACGCCGCAAGCCCCATGATGATGGCGACTGCCTCGGCAGGCGTGATCTCGCCGTTCTTCAGCCGCTCACGATCCGCCTCGGACAGGGCGGACAGCGTGATGCCGCCGCCGCTGAGTTTATCCAGCAGTTCCTGCGTCCGCCGCTCGTAGTCCGCCCGCTCGGCAGACGCCTGCTCGGGCGTCTTGCCGATGTTGTCCAGCAGCACGGCGATCCCCGCGCGGTAGCGCCAGGCGACGCCGCCGAGAACGGCGAGCAGCAAAAGGACGATGCACAAAAAGACAGCGAGCCCCGTGTGCCGTTTCTTCGGTTTTGCGGTTTCTTCCGGATTCACGGGTATCGCCCCCTTTCGGCTGTAAATCCGCTTATTTTTCGGTAATCACCGTGGTGCCGCCCATGTACGGCTGCAGCGCCTTCGGGATGCGGACGGAATACTTGCCGTCCTTGTACTCGAGGTTGTTTTCGAGGAGTGCAATCAGCATGCGCGGCGGTGCGACGACCGTGTTGTTGAGCGTGTGCGCGAGGTACTTCTTGCCGTCCGCGCCCTTGACGCGGATACCGAGGCGGCGCGCCTGCGCATCGCCGAGGTTGGAGCAGGAGCAGACCTCGAAATACTTCTGCTGCTTCGGCGACCATGCCTCGACATCATAGGACTTGACCTTGAGGTCGGCGAGGTCACCCGAGCAGCACTCGAGCGTGCGCACCGGGATGTCCATCGAGCGGAACAGCTCGACGCTGTAGCCCCACATCTTGTTGAACCAGTCCATGCTCTCCTCGGGGCGGCAGATGACGATCATCTCCTGCTTCTCAAACTGGTGGATGCGGTAGATGCCGCGCTCCTCGATGCCGTGCGCGCCCTTCTCCTTGCGGAAGCAGGGGGAATAGCTGGTGAGTGTGAGCGGCAGGCTCTCCTCGGGGGTGATGGTGTCGATGAACTTGCCGATCATCGAGTGCTCGCTGGTGCCGATGAGATAGAGGTCTTCGCCCTCAATCTTGTACATCATCGCGTCCATCTCTTCAAAGCTCATGACGCCGGTGACGACATTGGAGCGAATCATGAACGGGGGGATGCAGTAGGTGAAGCCCTTGTTAATCATGAAATCACGGGCATAGGCGGTGACAGCGCTGTGCAGGCGTGCGATGTCGCCCATCAGATAGTAGAAGCCCTCGCCCGCAACGCGGCCTGCGGCCTCCTTGTCGATGCCGTTGAACTTCGCCATAATGTCGGTGTGATACGGAATCTCAAAATCGGCCTTGGTCTTCTCGCCGAAGCACTCGACCTCGACATTCTCGCTGTCGTCCTTGCCGATCGGCACGGAGGGGTCAATCATCTGCGGAATCTTCATGAGGTCGGTCTTCAGCTTTTCCTCAAGTTCCGCTTCCTTTGCTTCCAGCTCGGCAAGCTCCTTCGCCTGCTCGGCGACGAGCGCCTTCTTCGCCTCTGCCTCTTCCTTCATGCCCTTGCCCATCAGCATGCCGATTTCTTTGGAAATCTTGTTGCGATTGGCGCGCAGCTCATTGGCGCGGGTGTTTGCCGCGCACTTCTCGGTATACATCGCCACCACTTCATCGACAAGCGGCAGCTTGTGGTCCTCAAACTTCTTTCTGATATTCTCCTTGACAAGCTCGGGATTTTCACAGATAAATTTTACATCCAACATGGCTCAAAATATCCTTTCCACGCATCAAACGATAGGTAACTCTATTATCGCGCAAATCCCGCCGCCTGTCAAGATTTTTTTGCCGGAATGACTGATTCGGCGGCATTTCGGGCAAAATATGCCCGAAAGGACGGTTTTACCTATGGATTTGAACAAGGAAGCCTACAAAAAAGAGGTCAAGCGGCGCGCCCCGAAGTCGCCCGTCTTCAAAAACTGCTGCTTTGCCTTTCTCATCGGCGGCGGCATCTGCGTGCTCGGGCAGGGGATGTTCGACTTTTACCGCGCGGTGACAAATTACACCGAGGAGAGCGTGTACGCCTGCGTGACGGTGACGATGATTTTCCTCGCCGCGCTGCTGACCGGGCTCGGCGTGTTCGACTCGATTGCCAAGGTTGCGGGCGCGGGCACGCTCGTGCCGGTCACCGGCTTTGCCAACGCAGTGGTCTCCCCCGCCATTGACACCAAGGCGGAGGGGCTGATCCTCGGCGTGGGCGCGAAGATTTTCACCGTGGCGGGGCCGGTCATCCTCTACGGCATTCTCTCGGGCGCGCTCTACGGCGTGGTGCTGCTCATCTGCGACGCCGTGAAAGGCGGTGCGGTATGATTGTCAAGACAAACGGCGTGCGCATCCTCTCCTTTGCCGCAGCGGTTGGCAAAAAGGAGGGCGAGGGGCCGCTGAAAAACCGATTTGACTACATCGACACGGACGACCGCTTCGGCATGGAGACCTGGGAGAAAGCCGAGAGCGAATGCTCGCGTCTGGCGCTCTCGCTCGCCCTCTCCAAAGCGCCGCTCGCCCCCTCCGACATCGACCTTCTCATCGCGGGCGACCTCGAAAACCAGTGCGTCGCCTCCTGCTACGGGCTGCTCTCGTTTGAGATTCCCTATCTCGGCATTTACGGCGCGTGCTCCAACCTCACCGAGGGCATGGCGCTCGGCGCGATGCTGATTTCGGGCGGGGCGGCGCGCCGCGTGGCCGTTGCGACCTCGTCGCACAACTGCGCCGCCGAGCGGCAGTACCGCAACCCCATCGAATACGGCGGGCAGCGTCCGCCCACGGCGCAGTGGACGGTGACCGGCGCGGGCGGCTATATTCTCGGCGAACGCGGGAATGTCCGCATCACCGACTGCCTGGTCGGCGTGGTGCAGGACGCCGCGCAGAAGGACATCGCCAACATGGGCGCGGCAATGGCGCCCGCCGCCGCCGACACGCTGTTGCGCTACTTTGGGGAGAGCGGCACGGCGGCGAAGGACTACGACCTCATCATCACGGGCGACCTCGGCATCCACGGCAGCGAAATGTTCAAATATATCTGCGAGAAAAACGGCTACGAGGTTGGCAACCACGCCGACTGCGGCAAGCTGATGTACGGCGACGACCAGGACGCGCACATGGGCGGGAGCGGCTGCGGCTGCATCGCGACGGTGTTCGGCGCGCATTTTCTGCCGCATATGGAGAGCGGCAAGCTGACGAATGTGCTGCTGATGGCGACCGGCGCGCTGATGAACAAGGATTCGATAACGCAGGGGCAGAACATCCCGTCCGTCGCGCACCTCGTGCATCTGATGTACGACCCGCAGCGGGGATAAGGGCGGGGCGAGGAAGCTCTTCGGCTCCCCTGTGCAAGGGGAGCTGGCGCGCAAGCGTCTGAGGGATTGTTCCTTGGCTATGTAACAATCCCTCCGTCATGCTCCGCATGCCACCTCCCTTTACACAAGGGAGGCGAAAACGGCGGGCGACCAATGGTCGCCCCTACGGTAGTGCATATTCTTTCGCATTCCTTGTAGGGACCGGCGTCTGGGGCGGTCCGCCCAAGACGCAGCGCAAACGGA
>CAKSLU010000042.1 GCA_934474225.1 uncultured Eubacteriales bacterium
GAATATAGTCATTCTTTAGCGTGCTAAAGTAATGTAACTGCTATTATACTAAAGAATATGCACCTCGTCAAGCAAAATCCTGCACAAAGTTCGAGGAATTTCGCATTTTTCGCGTTCGGCAAAAAAAGAAGTGCATTTTACGCGAAAATGCACTTCTTTTTTGTTGATTATGCCTTAATTGTTGTGTGCGGCAAGCCATGCGTCCATGCGCGCGTTCAGGCCCTTGTCGGGCGGGAAGGTTGCGTCGGCGGGCAGCACATCGAACTCAGCCTTGAGCGCGTCGTGAATCGGCGTCAGATCGCTCTGCTTCATGCCGCAGATGCGCAGCACCTTGGAGTTGTCCACGATGCGGTCGTACATGCGGTCGTATTCCAGCTGCCAACGCGCGTCGCGCATAGGATGGTCGGGGTTGACCATGCGCAGATATTCCATCTCGTCGATCCACTCGACCTCAAGACCGATAAGCTCCTTATAATAGGAAGCAACTTCGTCCCAGGTGTGGTGCTCTGCGGTGGAAACCGTGATGCGCTCGCAGTATGCCTCGGGGTTGAACAGCAGGCGGGAGATCATCTTTGCCATATCGCCTGCCCAGGTCATGGTCGCCTGCACATAGCGGGCAGGTGCGGGCAGCAGCAGCTTCTTGCCTTCGCGGGCACGAACCACAACGGTGTTTGCCTCCATGGTCACCAGCTGATAGCGGCGCTTGGAGAACGTGATGGCCGGGCGGATTGCCGTCCAGTTCTTGTAGGACGATGCAGAGAGGATGTCCTCCTGGCGCGCCTTCGCCAGCGCGTAGGTATCGGTCTCCAGCATCTCCTGATCATCCGAAACATCGAGCAGACGCGGTGCGCTCTCGGTGATCGGGTGCTGCTCGTCTGCGTAGACACGGTAGGACGAGAGATAGATGTAGTGCTTCGTGTTGTCCAGCAGCAGCTTGTACCGCTTGGTGAACAGCTCGGTGGAATAGATCATGAAGTCCACGATGCCGTCGTAGCCGCCGTTCTCGAGAATCGGGCGGATCACATTTTCATCGCGCGCATTGCCGACCGTATAGGTCAGATTCGGGTTGTCGGACTTCACATCGTCCAGCGACACGACATCCACATGGTATCCCATGCGCAGCAGCTCGGGAACGAGATAAACGCCCATTGCGCCCGTCCCGCCGAGCACAAGGATTTTCTTTTGATTGTTTTCCATTTTCAAGCCCCCTCTTTCAGGTTTCTATCCTTATCATAATCGCTTGACAGGCTCACTTCGATATGGTATACTGCAAATAATCGCATAAAATTCTACAATTTCGAAACCGAATTTTGAGGAAATCCGCCATGGATAATATAATGCTCTGCAAATCCTTCTCATTCCGCGAGTTTCACTTCACCCGCACGCACCACACCGACTCCATGTGCGGCACGGTCTGTCATCACATCGGCTATATCAAGGCGGGGCGCGCCGAGTTTGTCACCGAGGAGCGCACCTACAGTTTTTCGGCGGGGGATGTTTTTTACACGCCGCCCGGCTGCCGCTATCATTCCTATTGGTACGGGCAGGACGGCGACAGCATCGTCTATGATTCCTATGCCTTCACCTATCTGCCCACCGCGCAGAATGCCGCCTTCGCCCTGCAAAAGCTGAACCCGAACAAGGACGCCATGGATATGCTGCGCCGCCTCTCGGCGCACAAGCGGGTGGACTGCATCTCGGTGGGGCTGCTGTATGCCTTTTTCGGCGCGTGCATGCCGCAGATGGAGCGCCTCGGTCAGCATCCGAAACAGGCGGTCATCGATCGGGCACGCAGCTATATCCGCGCAAACCCGCGTTTCCGGATGCCGGAACTTGCCGCCTACTGCCGCATGAGCGAATCCGGGCTGTACGCCGCGTTCCGCGCCGTCACCGGGCACACACCCGTGGAAGAAAAGCACCGCATCCAGATCGAACTTGCCACAAGCCTGCTCGAGGCGACCGACCTCTCGGTGGAGGAGATCAGCGACCGGCTCGGCTTCTCTTCCCCGGCGTATTTCCGCGCCGTTCTGCACCGCGTATGCGGCAAAACGCCGCGCGACATCCGCCGCGCGGCGCAGAAAGAGCAGATATAAAAACATATAAATATATATTATATAGAAAAAAGCCAAGGGGCTGAAAAATATATAAAGAAAAACGCGCAGTTTTCCGTTTGGAGAGCCGCGCGCTTTTCCGTTTTCTGTGCAGGCATGTGTACTGCTGCGCTTTTTTTCAGTCCCTCCTACTGTTGACGAACTTCTTCTTCGCGAGGGCGGAACAGCAGCGAAATGCACCAGATGCCCGCCAGCGCCACCAGCGTATACACAATGCGGCTGACCACCGCCGCCTGCCCGCCGCACAGCCATGCGACAAAGTCAAAGCTGAACAGACCGATCGAGCCCCAGTTGAGCGCGCCGATAATCACGAGGATGAGCGAAATTCTGTCGATTACCATAATACTACCTCTTTGCATTCAAATTTTGCGTGGACTTGCTCTGGATGTATTATGCACAAAAGGCGTATATTATAGTAAGGAAAATTTTTACTGTTTGTTTTCGAGAATCAGCGAATTTTTGCCGTACAGGGACGAGGGCGACTGCCAGCCCGCCGTCGGCACCACCAGATGATTCAGTTCTGCGAGGCGCGCGGGGTCGGTGTGATTCTCCTTGGCAACCGTCCAAAGGCTGTCGCCGCACGGATAGACCACCGCGAGCGGATAGGCGCACTTTGCAACCGGTTTTGCCGCCGTGAAGTCGATGGCGCTGACGGCATTGCATTCGCCGCGCACCGCGCCCTGCGCCGTCAGCGCGACATCCGCATCGCAGATGAGGTTGTCACCGTCGATGCGCGCGCGCAGGTCGGCGAGCCGCGCCGATGCCGTTGCTTCGATGCCGGCGGGCGTTTCGGCGTCCAGCGTCAGCCGGACCGGGATCGCGCCCTCTCCCGATGTGATACCGTCCGGCGTGTGGCAGATGACATTCAGCATGCAGCGCCCCGTTGCCGTAACGCTGCCGTCCGCCGCAACGACCTCGTCCACCGTAACCGTGCCGGACGCATCCAGCACGCTGTCCGCGCCGCCGAGCCCCATGCCCGCAAGCGGCAGACTGCCGCCCGCGCCGTACACGCCCGAGCGGGCAAAGCAGAGCCGCGCGGTCGGCAGCTTCTGCATCTCCACCATTCCGTCCGCGCACTCCGAGAAGGCGTCCGCCGTCACCGAAATGCGGCAGGGCGTATCCGTGCGGCAGGTCAGGCTGACGACGCATTCCACATAGATGTTGCCGCCGTCCGGCTCCCTGCCCGCCTCGGTGGAGAGCACATCGGCGCATGCCGTGACGGCGGTGCCGCGCGCCAGTTCGGCATCCAGCCGCTCCTCAAACGGGATTTTTTTGCGCAGCATCTTCGGCGTGTCACCGTCCTGCACCAGCACCTTGGCATAGACATCCCCGCGGAGCGTCGCGCCGTCCGCCGTAGTACGCACATCCGTCACCGCTGCCGTCGCGCCGCACCAGATGGGGCGCACATCGGCAGAGGACACCTCGATGCTGTCGGCAAGCTCGATGTCCGGCAGCCTTGTAAAGTGCGTCTCCACGCAGTCCGCCTCGCTCTCCAGCGTATGCAGACCGTCGATTTTCTCCGGCGTGCGGCGCGGCGTGATTTCCGCAGTTGCCAACACCTGCGGCTTTGCCGCGAGGCGCGTGCGGATATTGATTTTGCGCGGTGCGCTCAGCCGATAGGTCAGCGAATCCACGCGCACCGACGCCTCCGCCTCGGGCGCGTTCTGCCCGGCAGTGGATACGGAGAACTCGTATTTCGACGGTAAAACCGCCGCGCTCATCTCGCCGTCCTCCCCGAGGTAAATCAGCGTGTGCAGCACGCTGCCGCTCATCTGCGCCTCGCTCCCGCTCATATATTTCGTCGGCGGCAGCGCGTTTGCCTCCAGCCGCAGCACCTTCTGTACCTTCGGCAGGTAATCCGGCAGCACAAATTCGCCGCCGCTCTCAAAGAGCGGACTGCTCACCGCCACCGCCTGCTGCATGGTCTGCGCGCCCGGGGTCAGCTCTTTTTTCTCGTTCGTTTCTGCTTTCATGTCGGTCTCCTTTGCTCGCTTGCAGTATTTTTTCTACTGCATTGTATGCGTGCCGTCGGACGAACATGCGAAAAAAGCGGAGCGCATCGCGCTCCGCTTTTCTTATGGACTTTACTTTTCCGTCTTTTCGGCAGGCTTTTCCGCCGCCTTCTTTGCCGGTGCTTTCTTTGCAGCGGGCTTCTTCTCAGCGGGCTTCTTCTCTGCCGCTTTCTTCTCGGCAGGCTTCTTGGCCGCAGCACGCTTTGCGCGCGGCTTGTGCAGCGTTGCCAGCGCCGTGACATGGTCGATGTTGCCGTAGACCTCAATCTTGCCGGACATCACCGCCGCCAGCATATCCAGCTTGCCGGTGAGCGCGTCGATAAGATCCTTCGACTTCGCATAGATCATCGCGGTATGGTCATGATAATCATAGGGCTCGATGGCGAGGTTCCCGCCGATGTACGCGATGTAGAACGCGCCGCCGCAGTCTGCGTCGGTCATGTTGACCTGTACCGCAAAGCTCTCGGTCAGCTTTGAGACATCGGGCGTTCCGATCTTCTTTTTGATTTCTTCAAATTTTTCGATAAAAGTCATTTCGGTTCTCCTTTCGTGTATGTCTTTCTGCAATCATTATACATCGCCCCGACGCGCGCGTCAATAGGAATCATCTTCCCGTCTTTTACAAAAATGACGAAAAAACAGTCTTTCCGCGCGATTTTTCGACAAAAGTGCGCAATTTTCAAATTGCACAATTTTTTTGAAAAAGGATATTGACAAACGAAGCGGCACATGCTATAATAAAAAAGTCGCGTGAGAAACCCGCTGGTGTAGCTCAGCCGGTAGAGCAGCTGATTTGTAATCAGCAGGTCGGGGGTTCGAATCCGTCCACCAGCTCCATCGACCCGCATACGCGATAACCGAATATGGGAGCGTTCCCGAGTGGCCAAAGGGGGCAGACTGTAAATCTGTTGTCTCTGACTTCGGTGGTCCGAATCCACCCGCTCCCACCAGAAAGCCGAAAGTAACTGCTTTCGGCTTTTTCATTTGCGCCGCCCGGCGCAACATCGTTTGCCCGCAGGGCAACTTCATTTCGTGCACCGCACGAACCCTCGTTTTTTGCGGCGCAAAATGAAGTTGCAGCTTCGCTGCAAACGGTGTTGCCTGCGGCAAACGATGTGATGTTTGACATCAACGGGGCATCGACTTTTTTCGCTGCAGCAAATCAGCCTCGCAGGGGCATCCCCGCGAGGCTGATTTTATTTTGTTTTCGGCAGGGTTACAGTGAAGGTCGAGCCCTTGCCGGGGGCGCTCACAAGCGACACGCTGCCGCCCATGTATTCGACGGCGTGCTTGACGATGGAAAGCCCGAGGCCGGTGCCGCCGGTCTCTCTGGAATGGCTCTTGTCCACGCGGTAGAACCGCTCAAACACGCGGCTCTGCGCCTCCTTCGGGATGCCGATGCCGGTGTCGGCGACGGTGAGCACGGCGCTCTTCCCTGCGTCGCGCACGGTGACGGCGACGCTGCCGCCCTCCACATTGTACTTGACGGCGTTGGTGCACAGGTTTGACAGAATCTCGCGCAGCAGCTGCGGCACGCCGCAGACCACGACGGGTGCGCCGCCGAGTGTGACGCTGACGCGCTTCTGCTCCGCCAGCGGGGACAGCGCGGCGATCTCCGCCTTGGCAAGCGTATAGAGGTCAACCTCCTCGCTCTGCATTTCGCCGTGCTCGTCCAGCCGCGACAGGCGGATGATGTCCTCGATCAGCGAGACCAGGCGCTCTGCCTCAGCGCGGATGCGGCCGACAAACTGCGGCACGTCCTCCGCCTTGACCAGCCCGTTTTCGAGCAGCTCTGCGCTGCCGAGAATCGATTGCAGCGGCGTTTTCAGTTCATGCGAGACATTGGCGGTAAATTCACGTCTCTGCCGCTCGGCAAAGACCTTGTCGGTGACATCGACCACCAGAAGTGCCGCGCCCGCCGTACCGCCGTCCGCGGTGATGCGGCTGATGTTCAGCTCCCACACTTTGCCGCCGCGCTCCACACGCAGCTCACTGTGCCCGTCCGCAAGGGCGGCGCGGATGGCGCTGTCAACCTCATGCGTGCGGTCCACCGCGAGGAAGTCCTCGCCCACGCAAGTCTCATCGGCGGAGAAGAAGTCTGCCGCCGCTGCATTGATGCTGAGCACCGTGCCCTTCTTATCCAGCAGAACCAGCCCCTCGCGCATGTTGCGCACGACCGAGGAAAACTCGTTCTGCCTGCGGCGCAGCTCGGCGACCTGCGTATCGATCTGCCGCCGCTGCATCTCGATGTGCGTGAGCAGCGGGGAGAGTTCGTCGTAAACATTGTTGTCGAGCGGATGCTCAAGGTCGAGCGTGTTCATCGGCTCGACAATCTTCTTCGACACGCGCTTTGCCAGCACCGCCGACAGAATCAGCGCGACGGCAAACACGATAAGAATCGGCTGCAGCATACCGACCACCAGCGACGGTACCGTCGCATGGCTGACCGAAACGCGCAGCACACTGCCGTCCGTCAGCCGCTCGGCGCAGTAAATCGTGCGTTCCAGCAGCGTTGCCGAGGTGCGCACGCTCTCGCCGTAGCCGTTTGCCAGCGCATCGCGGATCTCGGCGCGCGCGGCATGGTTCTCCTGCGTATTTGCACGCGTGTCCGTATCGTACAGCACCGTGCCGTCCGCCCCGACCCAGGTCAGGCGGCAATTTTCGCCCGCGAGGGTCTCCAGATAGCTCTTGCCGCCGGTTTCGACCGCGGCGGCCGCCAGTGAAAGTTCGTCGCGCACGCGGGTCTTCTGCACGGCGGAAAAATAATCATACAGCGCGCCCATAATCAGTACGACCGACGCGAGCAGCACGACTGCCGCCGCCAGCAGCACCGAGCGGAAAATTTTCTTCGTCATTGCAAATGCTCCTATCTGCGCCTGTCACGCCTTGGCATCTGCGGGCGACAGCTTGTAGCCGACGCCGCGAACCGTCTCAATCCGGTCGCCGTATGTACCGAGCTTCTGCCGGAGCGTGCGGATATGCATATCCACCGTGCGGGTCTCGCCGACGAAGCTCTCCCCCCACACCTCCGAAAACAGGCGGTCGCGGGTGAACACCGTGCCCGGATTTTCAAGGAACAGGCATAGCAGTTCAAATTCTTTGTAGGTGAGGGCGACCGGCACGCCGTCCGCCGTGACCGTGCGGGCGGCGGGACTGACGCAGAGCCCGCCCAACCGCAAAGTCTGCGGCGCCTCGTCCGCATGGCAGCGGCGCAGCACCGCACGCACGCGCGAGACCATCTCCATCATGCCGAACGGTTTTGTGAGATAGTCGTCCGCGCCGAGGTCCAGGCTCTGCACTTTGTCATACTCCATCCCCTTGGCGGTCGCCATGATCACGGGGATGTCGCAGGTTGCCAGGGCAGCCTTCAGCCGCTTCAGAATCTCCACGCCGTCCTCGCCGGGCAGCATGACATCCAGCAGCACAAGCGCGGGTTTCTCTTTTGCCAGCGCCTCGAAAAACGACGCACCGTCCGCAAAGCCGCACGCCTCAAATCCGGTGGATCTCAGCGTGTAAATCTCAATCTCGCGGATGCCGGTGTCGTCCTCGACGCAATAGATTTTTGCCACGGTCGTCCCCTCTTTTCTTTTTTTCAGACTTCTTCGTTTTTGTGCACGCCGGTCACCGAGAAGACCACCCACTCCGCGATGTTGACCGCGTGGTCGCCGATGCGCTCAAAGTATTTTGCAATCATCAAAAGGTCCAGCGCGTATTCGCCGTCCTCGGGCTTCTCCGCGATCATGCGGATCAGCGAGGACTTAACCTTGAGAAAGTAGTCGTCCACCACATCGTCGTGCTTCATCGCCGCCTCGGCGATCGAAAGGTCGCACTTGACATAGGCATCCACGCTCTCGGTGACCATCTTGATAGTAGCCTCCGCCATCTTGCCGATGTCGGCGCAGTCGGCGGTGCTTCTGCCGCCGAGGAAGCGGATGATTTCGGCGATGTCGGATGCCTGGTCGCCGATGCGCTCCATGTCGGTGATCATTTTCAGCGCGGCAGAGATCTGCCGCAGGTCGCGCGCCACAGGCTGCTGCTGCAAAAGAAGTTTTAAGCAAAGCGCCTCGATGCTGTGCTCCATGCGGTCGATCTCGCCGTCGAGCGGCGCGACCCTCTCCGCCATGGAAAGGTCGCCTGTGGTGATCGCCTTGCCTGCGAGGGCAATGACCTCTTCGCACAGTGCGCCCATCTGTGTCAATTCACGGCTGAGCAGGGCAAGCTGCTCGTCAAATCTGCTTCTCATTATCCGAACCTCCCCGTGATGTAATCCTCGGTCCGCTTGTCGCGCGGCTGCTCAAACATGCGCTCGGTGCTGCCGTACTCGACGAGGTCGCCGAGCAGGAAGAAAGCTGTGTTGTCCGAGATGCGCACCGCCTGCTGCATATTGTGCGTGACGATAATTATAGTATACTTGTTTTTCAGCTCCATTGCAAGTTCTTCTATCTTGGAAGTTGAAATCGGGTCGAGCGCCGAGGTCGGCTCGTCCATCAGAAGTACATTCGGCTCGACGGCGAGGGCGCGCGCAATGCAGAGGCGCTGCTGCTGCCCGCCCGATAGCCCGAGCGCCGATTTTTTCAGTCTGTCCTTGACCTCATCCCAGATGGCGGCGCCGCGCAGCGAACGCTCCACGATGTCGTCGAGCTTGGCTTTTGCGGTGATGCCGTGCGTGCGCGGACCGTATGCCACATTGTCATAGATGCTCATCGGGAAGGGGTTCGGTTTCTGGAACACCATGCCGACCTCGCGGCGCAGTTCGCACACATCGGTCGAGGGTGCGTAGACATCAATGCCGTTGTAATTGACCGTGCCGGTGATTTTCACGCCGGGAATCAGGTCGTTCATGCGGTTGAGCGTCTTCAGAAAAGTCGATTTGCCGCAGCCGGACGGCCCGATGAGTGCCGTGATGCTGTGCGGTTCGATTTCGATGTTGATATTTTTCAGCGCCTGCGATGTACCGTACCACAGGCACAGGTCTTCTACCGTGATGATGCTCATAGACTTCTCCTTTTCTTGAAGTAGTTGCCGACCAGCGTGGCGGCAAGATTGATAAGGACGGTCAGAATCATGAGGATCGCCGCGATGGCGAATGCAACTTCAAACTCGCCCTCCTCCTTGGCGTAGACATAGAGGGCGACGGTCAGCGTCGCGCCCGCGCTGCCAAGCCCGTCGAAGAAGTTGTACAACGTGTGCGCAAAGCCCGCCGTGAAGAGGAGCGCCGCACTCTCGCCGAGGATACGGCCGACCGACAGGATGCAGCCGGTGATCACGCCGTCCACGCAGCCGGGCAGCACCACCGTGCGGATCACGCGCCACTTCCCCGCCCCGAGCCCGAATGCGCCCTCGCGGTAGCTCTGCGGGACGGTCTTGAGGCTCTCCTCGGTGGTGCGCATGACGGTGGGCAGATTCATGATGACCAGCGTCAGCGCGCCCGCCAGCAGCGAGGTCTTCATCGAGAAGAACTGGCAGAAGATCAGCATGCCGACAAGGCCGTAGATAATGGACGGGATGCCGGACAGCGTTTCTGCCGCGTACTCAATCACGGCGACGAGTTTTTTATTCTGCGCATACTCGGTGAGGTAGACAGCCGCGCCCACGCCGAGCGGCAGGACGATGCAGAGCGTTGCAAGGACGATGTACACCGTGCTCAAAATATCGGGCAGAATACCGATGCGCTCGGTGAGGTAGCTGGGTGCCGTGGAGAGCAGCTCCCAGGTGATGTTCGGCAGTCCGCGCACCAGCACATAGACGATGAGAAACAGGACAAGCGCGCAGGTGAGGAACGCCGACAGCCCCATCAGGGCGCGCATCGTGCCGATATACAGGCGGCGGCGAAGCGATAATCTGTTGTTTTTCATGTCAATGCTCCTTGTCGCGCTTCAAGAAGAAGTTGAGCGCACCGTTGATCAGCATGATGAAGAGGAACAGCACCAGCGCAATCGAGAACAGCGCCTGCCGCTGCAGCCCGCTCGAATAGGACATCTCGCTGGCGACCGCCGTGGTGAGGAAGCGGACACTCTGGAAGAGTGAATCCGGCATGTTCGGCACATTGCCGGACACCATCATCACCGCCATCGCCTCACCGATGGCACGACCGACACCGAGAACGACTGCGGCGGCAATGCCGCTTTTCGCGGCGGGCACCGACACGCGGAAGTAGGTCTCCACCGGCGTTGCACCGAGCGCCAGGGAGGCGTCCTCATACTCGTGCGGCACGGCTTCCAGCGAAGTGAGCGAGACCTTGATGATGGAGGGCAGAATCATAACGGCAAGCACCACAATAGCCGCAAGCAGGCTGGCGCCGTCCGGGATGTGAAACACCGAGCGGATGGCGGGAACCAGCACCAGCATGCCGACAAGGCCGTAGACCACCGACGGAATGCCCGCAAGCAGGCTGACCGCGCCCTCGACCAGAGCGCGCACGCGCGGCTTTGCCATCTTGGCAAGCCAGACGGCGGTGAAAAAGCCGATCGGCACGCCGATGAGGATGGCGCCCGCCGTGCCGTAGATGCTGG
>CAKSLU010000043.1 GCA_934474225.1 uncultured Eubacteriales bacterium
TTCGAGATCTCTCACACATAAACTATTCAGTTCTTTGTGTTTCTTTCTCTTTGTTGTTCAATTTTCAATGACCGAAGCGGCTGCGCGCTTTCTGCGCAACCTTGTATATTATACACTCACGATTTCGATTTGTCAATAGGTTTTTGAAAATTCTTTGAAAATTTTCTTGAACCTGTCGGCGCTCTCTTTTCGTGAGCTTTTTTATTCTATCACCCAAAAACGGGATTGTCAAGCCCTTTTTGCAAATTTTTCGGAACTTTTTTCGGGTGAAAATCGCCCCCACTATATCTTGCGGACAAGCTCTGCCGACGGCACAATCCGTACCCTGCGGACAGGTTTGCGCCGACACGAAAAATTCACTTGCAATCCCGCGCAGGTATGCTATAATGTATAGTGAAGTTTTGTTTCTATGCGAAAACAAGGATTGATACAGAAAGCGAGTATATATAAATGAAGAAAAAACGCGAAGTCAACCCCCGCCTCGGCAGAGTGGGCGGCGAGGCGGTCCTCGAAGGCGTGATGATGCGCTGCGGCGACCGCTACAGCATTGCATCCCGCCACGAGGACGGCTCTATCTCGGTGGAAAACCGCAATTATGTCTCGCTGCGCAAGCGGAACCGGTTCTGGAACCTGCCGCTGGTGCGCGGCGTGGTCTCGCTGGTCGAGTCGATGAAGCTCTCCTTCAAGGTGCTGTCCATCTCGGCGGACGCCCTCGGCGTGGACATGGACGAGCCGGAATCAAAGTTTGAAAAATGGCTGGCTAAAACCTTCGGCGACAAGGTGATGAACCTCATCATGGGTGTCGCCGGTGTGCTCGGCGTGGTGCTGGGCATCGGGCTGTTTCTGGTGCTGCCGACGCTTATGACCAAGGGCCTTGACATGCTGCTCGGGCTTGCGGGCGGCACGCTCGGCATTTTCAAGACGCTGTGCGAGGGGCTGATCCGCATCGGCATCTTCGTCGGCTACATCCTCCTCGTCTCGCTGATGCCGGACATCCGCCGCACCTTTGAATACCACGGTGCGGAGCACAAGAGCATCGCCTGCTACGAGGCGGGCGTGGAGCTGACCCCCGAGAATGCGACGCACTACACGCGGTTCCACCCGCGCTGCGGCACGAGTTTCATCTTTATCATGCTGATCCTGAGCGTGCTGGTCTTCTCCTTTGTCACCTGGGACAACATCTGGCTGCGCCTTGTGCTGAAGCCGCTGTTGCTGCCCGTCATCTGCGGCATCGGCTTTGAATTTATCCTCTACGCGGGCAAGCACGAGAACCTCTTCACGAAGATCGTCTCCGCGCCGGGGCTGTGGATGCAGCGCATCACGACGCGCGAGCCCGACCTCTCGCAGCTGGAGATTGCCATCACGGCGCTCAAGAGCGCGATGCCGGACGAGTTCCCCGCGAGCGAAGTGGAGGCGGTGATCGCCGCATCGAAGCCGCAGGCGGCAGAACCCGCGGCGGACGGTGAGGTCGACGGTGCCGACGCGACGGGCGATACCGCCGCTGCCGATGCTGCCGCCGAAGGCGGCGACGCGCCTGCCGAGGGCGACGCGGGCAGCGACACGACCGACGGCGCGCAATGACCTATGCCGCGCTGAAAACCGCGCTCGCCGCCGCGGGAGTGGAAAATTCCGCGGGCGAGGCGCGTATACTGTTAACGAGTCTGTGCGGCGTTGCCGCCGCCGACCTGCCCTTTTGCGACGCCGCGGATGCGGACGGGCGGCTGGCGGACGCCGTTGCACGGCGGGCGCTGCACGAGCCGCTCCAGTACATCCTCGGCAAGTGGCCCTTTTATAAGGAAGAATATTTCGTCTCGCCGGACTGCCTGATCCCGCGTGCGGACACCGAGCTGCTGGTGGAAACGCTGATTGCCACGCTCCCGCGCGGCGCGCGGCTGCTCGACCTCTGTACCGGCAGCGGCTGCATTGCGATTTCGACCGCGAAGAACCGCCCGGACATCACGGCGCTTGCCGCCGACCTGTCGGACGGCGCGCTGCGGCTGGCGACGCAAAACGCGGCGGCAAACGGCGTCACAACGGTGGACTTTGCAAAGCTGGATGTGACGGCGCCCTCGCCGCTTGACGAGCGGTTTGACTGCATCGTCGCAAATCCGCCCTACATCCGCGCGGATGTGGTACCGACGCTTGCGCCCGAGCTTGCCTACGAGCCGAAAATGGCGCTCGACGGCGGCGCGGACGGGCTGGACTTTTACCGCGCGATCCTCACAAACTTCGCAGAAAATCTCAAAAGAGGCGGCGCATTTCTCTTTGAATTCGGCTACGACCAGGCGGCAGACGCCAAAACGCTTGCCGCGGCGCACGGGCTCGACTGCACGCCGCTATCCGACCTCGGCGGGCGCTTTCGCGCCGCGCGCATGACGCAAAGAAAGGTTTGACACTGTGATTGGTATTTTTGACAGCGGACTCGGCGGGCTGACCGCCTACAAGGAGCTGCACGCGCGGCTGCCCGGCGGCGATTTTGTCTACTTCGGCGACACCGGGCGCGTGCCCTACGGCTCCCGCTCCCGCGAACTTCTGATTCGCTATGCACGGCAGGACATCCGCTTTCTGCTGGACCGCGGCGCGGATGTGATTCTCGCCGCCTGCGGCACGGTCAGCTCGGTCGTGCTGGACGCCATCAAAGACGAGTTTTCCATCCCGCTCTTCGGCGTGGTGGACGCCTCGGTGAGCGCCGCGCTCGCCGCGACAAAAAATGAAAAAATCGGCGTCATCGGCACCGGCGCGACCATTTCGAGCGGCGCGTTTACCAAAAAGCTCACTGCCGCCGACCCGCGCGCCGTCGTCACCGCCGCCGCCTGCCCGCTGTTCGTCCCGCTGGTGGAGAACGGCTACATCGGGCGGGACTGCGCCGTGACGCGCGCCGTCGCCGCCGACTACCTCGCGCCGTTTTGCGACGCGGGCATCGACACGCTGATTCTCGGCTGCACGCACTTCCCCATCATCGCGGACATCATCGGCGACCTGCTCCCGGGCGTGACGCTGATTAACTCCGGCGCGGCGGCTGCCGCCGAAATCGCCGCCCTGCCGGGCGCGGCGGACGGACACGGCAGCGCATCCTTCTTTGTGAGCGACAGCCCGGTCAATTTTGACGCGGTTGCGCGCATTTTCCTCGGTGGAGAGACGATCCGCGCAAAGAAAGTGGACATCGAGGCATATTGAGGAGAAGTGCAGAATTGCGCAGAGATATGGACGGGCGACCGATGGTCGCCCGTTTTTTGTGCGGGATCGAATGCGTTTGGATGCGGCGGGAGACAGACGGCGCCCTACGGTGTGTGCGCCGTTTCCGGTATTCCGTAGGGGCGACCATCGGTCGCCCGTTTTTGCTCTGTGCCGGCGGGAGACCTTTGGTCGCCCCTACAGAGTATGTAGAAATTCTCCACCATGCGATATGGAGCGGCTTGTCCGGCACGCAAAACCGCCGATTTTATCATCAAAATGCAGCCGCAGTGCGTTTTGCGCGGAAAAACCGTCCGCCGCCGCCCGCCGCGCGCGCAAATCGCCCCGCACGCGCTTTGCGCGCAGGGCGTTTTTCTGCTATACTCATAGCGATACACAAATTTCTGTTACGGAGGTTGCATTTATGGACGACGCCGGCCCTGCCGACGGCAATATATGCGCGACGCGCACGCTTGCCCTGCGGTACGATTTGTACAAGGCGAAGCTGCGCCACGCGCGCCTATCCGATTTGCGAAATTGATGCGCGTTTCTTTTTCAATGCATCTATTTTTCATATCGGAGGACATTTTACATGAAACTTTTTTGGCAACTGCTTTTGCAGATTGTACTCATCGGGCTGAACGCCTTTTTCGCCTGCGCCGAGATTGCGGTGCTTTCCGTAAACGAGGCGCGCCTCGCCCAGCTTGAGGAGCAGGGCAACAAAAAGGCCCGCCGCCTTGCCAAACTGACGCGCGATCCTGCGCGTTTTCTCGCGACGATTCAGGTGGCGATTACGCTGGCAGGCTTCTTCGGCAGCGCGTTTGCCGCCGACAACTTCGCAAATCCCCTGACCGATGCGCTCTGGCGCGCGGGCGGCCCGCTCAGCCGCGAGGCGATTCACACCATCTCGCTGATTGTTGTGACGCTGATTCTCTCTTTCTTCACACTGGTGCTCGGCGAGCTTGTGCCGAAGCGCGTGGCAATGAAGAAAGCCGAGGCGCTCTCGCTCTCGATGGCGGGCGTCATCGGCACGCTGTCCGTGCTCTTCCGCCCCATCGTCTGGCTGCTGTCCGTCTCGACCAACGGCGTGCTCCGCCTCTTCGGCATCGACCCGAACGCCGCGGACGACACGGTCTACGAGGAGGACATCAAGGATCTCGCCGACCAGGGCAGCCGCAAGGGCGAAATCGACAGCGACGAACGCGAGATTATCCACAACCTGTTTGAGTTTGACGACATTTCGGTGGGCGAGATCGCGACCCACCGCACCGACATGGTTGTGCTGGACACTGCGGACAGCGACGCCGACTGGCGCGCCACCGTCGCGGCGACCCGCCACAGCTGCTATCCGGTCTGCGGCGAGAGCCGCGACAATATCATCGGCATTCTCTCGGCGCGCGACTACCTCACGCTTGCCGACCGCGACCGGAAGCGCGTTCTGGAAAGCGCCGTGCGCCCGGCATTCTTCGTGCCCGAGGGCGTGCGCGCGGATGTGCTCTTCCGCCGCATGAAGCAGGCAAAGGAGCACTTCGCCGTGGTTCTGGACGAGTACGGCGGCGTCTTCGGCATCGTGACGATGAACGACCTCCTTGCGCAGATCGTCGGCGACTTTGACGACGAGGGCGGCGAGGCGGAAGTGCCCGAAATCGTGCAGCTTGCCGAGGACACCTGGAAGATTCGCGGCGACGCCGCCATCGACACGGTTGCCGAAGCGCTGAAAATCGAACTGCCGACCGACGAATACGACACCTTCGGCGGCTACATCATGGGGCTGCACGCCTCCGTCCCCGCGGACGGTACGGTCTTCTCCATGGAGGCGGGCGATCTCGCGTTTTCCGACTGCCTGGTGGAAAACCGCCGCATCGTGACCGCGACGGTCAGGTTGCTCCGCCCCGCCGCCGCGCCGGTCGAGGCGTAAAATCAAGAGGCGCACTCCTTACGGAGTGCGCCTCAGTTATATTCGCCTGACGGCGAGTGATATTGTCCTTCGGACAGTGATATTATGCTTCGCATAGTTATATTGCCTGCGGCAGTTTAATCGGCGAATATAATATCACAAAAGCCGAGAGGCTTTTATATCACTTTCCGAAAAGGAAAATATCCCTTCGGGCAAAGCCGGAATATCACTTTTGTCCATAGGCACAGCGAGCATCGGTCTGTTGTCATCACGCTGAAAAAAGAAAACCGCCGACGGCGGTTTTCTTTTTCTTTACTTGAAGAACTTATCCCAGATGCCGAACGCGAAGATGAACAGCACGATAAACGGCAGGATGTAGGTGAAGTACACGCGCAGGCGGCGGCTGACTTTCAGCCCCTTGCCCGCGTTTGCCTCGGCAAGGTAATTGTCAAACCCCCAGCCGTAGCGCGAAACGCAGAACAGCAGGTAGACAAGCGAGCCGAGCGGCAGGAACAGATTGCTGACGAGAAAGTCCTCGAGGTCGAGGATGGCGCCGCCGAACGGCGCGAAAAAGTCCGACTGCCAGATGTTATAGCCGAAGACGCAGGGCAGCGACAGAACCGAAATCAACACGAGGTTGATGAGCGAGGACTTCTTCCGCGACCAGTGGAACAGCTCCATGTCGCAGCAGATGATGTTCTCAAACACCGCAAAAACGGTGGAGAGCGCCGCAAACGCCATGAAAATGAAGAACAGGCTGCCCCAGAGTCTGCCGAGCGGCATATTGGAAAAGATGTTGGGCAGGGTGACGAAGATGAGGTTCGGCCCCGCATCCGGGTTGACGCCGTAGCTGAAGCAGGCGGGGAAAATGATGAGACCCGCCGTGATGGCAACAAAAGTGTCGAGCGCGACCACGCGCACCGACTCGCCGAGCAGCGAGTGATCTCTGCCGATGTAACTGCCGAAGATCGCCATCGCGCCGACGCCGAGGCTGAGCGTGAAGAACGACTGGTTCATTGCGCCGACCAGCGTGGAGACGATGCCGACTGACTTCATGCGCGCAAAGTCCGGCACGAGGAAGAAGCGCAGTCCTTCCTTTGCCCCCGGCATGAAGAAGCTGTGCACCGCGAGCGCGACCATAATGACAAGCAGCGCGATCATCATGACCTTGGTGACGCGCTCAAGCCCGTTCTGCAGCCCGATGGCGCAGACCGCGATGCCGAGCACGACCACGACGAGCATCCAGAACGCCATCGTCCCGGGGCTTGCCAGCATATCGTCGAACGCCGCGCCGACCTGCTCGGTGCTCACACCCTCGAGCTTACCGGCGGCGGTGAGATAGAAATAATGCAGCATCCAGCCCGCAACCGTGGTGTAGAACATCATGAGCAGGTAGCAGCCGATGAGCGTGAAATAGCCGTGGATATGCCACTTCTGCCCCGGCTTCTCCAGCGCCTGATAGGCGCGGACGGGGCTCTTTTGGCTGGCTCTGCCGACGGCGAACTCCATCGTCATGACCGGCAGGCCGAGCATCACGAGAAACAGAATATAAAACAGGACAAACGCCCCGCCGCCGCCCTGACCTGCGACATAGGGGAACTTCCACACATTGCCGATCCCTATGGCACAGCCCGCCGACAGGAGGATAAAGCCGAGCCGCGATTTGAGATTTTCTCTTTCCATTGTCCAAGCACCTTTCCGCCGCGCGTGCGACAGAACTATCTTAGCACAGTTGCCGCAAAAATGCAAGAAAAATTGCCAACCTGCGCAAAAGCAGGGAAAGGAGCGGGGAATCAAGACATCCTATCTGCAAAGCCGCCCGTCAGAGCGGTTTTTCCTGCGGGGCGGTCGTCGGGCCGTGCACGACAAGGACATCCGGGCTGCCGTCGCCGGTCTCGACAAACTTCATCGCATCATAGCAGATGTGGCGCGGTGAAATTTCGGTGGTGCTGAAATGTTGATGATAGAACATGATATAGCGCCCGTCCGCCGTGCGGGTGTAGACCGAGTCGCCCGTGCCGCGCGTGAACGCGGTGGCGCGCAGAATCGGGTTGTACTTGTACTTGCGGTAGGGGCCGAGCGGCTTTTCTGCAACAGCGACGCCCTCTCCGTAGTCGCCCTTGTAGTGCGAGCCGGCGTACATCATGTAGTACAGTCCCTTGTGCTTTAGAATGACGCCGCCCTCGACGATGCGGGCATAGTCGCATTCCCACGGCTCGGTGGGGACGAGCAGGCGCACCAGCGTGTCGTCGAGCGGGGTGACCACGCCGTCCTCCATTTTGACCTCATACGCCCAAATCTCGTTGCCCTTGTTGAAGCGCACGACCGTGAGATAGGTGCGGCCGTCCTCGTCCACAAACGGGTGGCCGCCGATCTCCTGCACGTCGGTGTGCAGCGGCTGCATCGTTGCCGACTTGAAGGGGCCGAGCGGCGAAGCTGCCGACGCGAAGGCGACATGCGCCTCGCGCCGCCCGGTAACAGGGTCGGGCGCGGTGTGCGACGCATAGAACATATAGAACAGCCCGTCCTTGCAGATGACATTCGGGCTCATGTACTCGTTGTTGCCCCAGCCGTCCTTGCCGTGGAAGACCACGACCGGCTCTGACCAGTGCAGCAAATCCTTTGATGTGCAGCACTGAAACAGGGTCATATCCTGCGTGTCGGTGTAATAGAGATAGTAGGTGCCGTCGTGGCAGAGAATATCCGGGTCTGCGCCGTAGACCACCGGGTTCTGATAGCTGTTGTCCGGCGTCCATACCGGCTCTGCGCCGACTTCCTCCAGTTTGACATGGCGGAACGCCGCGGCGCCGCCGCCGAGGTCGAGACCGCAGACGCCGCGCGAAAAATGCCGGAGCGTCATGTCGTACTTCGGGTAGGGATCGGCGTCCAGTTTGAAGTTGTCAAACCAGAGCCGCGCGTGCGTGCCGCGCATTTCCACGCGCATGCTGTACCACACGCCCTTTTCAAAGGGGTAGCGCATGTGACCGAGCACCACATTGTCGCGGTCGCCGCCGTTGATTTTGCTGATTTTGACCGTGCCGTCCGCCGCGTTCACCGAGAAGAAGTAGCCCACCACCCAGGCGGCGCCGTTCTTGCCCTGCGCGCGGAAGTACATGCCCGCCTCGCCGTCATCGCAAAGCTTGATTTCGCAGGAGAACGCAAAGTTCTCGGGCGCGCGCTCGGTGTCGAAAAGGACGGTTTTCGCCGCCGCAGGATAAAGCGCGTCGCGTGCCGCCGTGAAAACGCCGTCGTTTTCCTGCACGGGTGCGCCGATAGACTGAAAGTTCATACTGTCACTCCTGTATTCTTGAAAAATAGCATAGTCCGCCGCCTTTATGATAGCGCATTTCACCGCGCCGCGTAAATACGAAAAAGCAAAGCGTTTGTATAAAATATGAAGGGAATCGCTTCGGCAATCTGCACAAACCGAGGTGGGAATTTTGAACGAAATACACACCAAAATACAAATCTGCAAAGATTTCTCTCGCAAATTTAATATTGCCGTTTGTGTGCCGCGCGGTGTAAAATAGAAATGTAAAGGTATCCCTTTCATCACTTTTGCAAAAAGGAGTTTCCACTATGAAGAGAACGATCGCTCTGCTTCTCGCCTGCGCGATGCTCTGCCCGCTCTTTGCCGCCTGCGGCAAGGACGACACGCCGGACACCACCTCGGATTCGACGACGGCATCCACCGAGGCGACGAAGGACCCGAACGCCCCCGATTTTGACCCCGACACCGTCGGCGACATCTCCGGCGACTTCAACATCCTCGTCAGCGGCAACTATGCACGCAACGACTTCGCAGCCGACGGCACCGAAGGCTCCGCCGTGCAAACCGCCATCTACCGCCGCAACGAATACATGCGCGAGAAGTACAGCGTGAATGTCCTCAATGAAGATATCATCAAGTTCAATTCCGCCACGGGCAGCGGTGCGGGCTTCACCAAACTGTACACCGACTATATCTCGGGCGACAAGACCTATGATGCAGCCCTCGTCGGCACCTACGATGTGGCGACCCTCGCCTACAGCGGCTACATCCATGACCTGAATGACATCGAGAATATCAACCTCAAAAAACCCTACTGGGATCAGAAGGCAAACGCCGACCTCTCCATCGGCGGCAAGATGTTCTACACCACCGGCGACATCACCATCATCGACAACATGGTCACCAACGCCATCCTGTTCAACAAGGACATGATCAAGAACTACGGTCTGGATGACCCCTACACACTGGTCGAGGACAACGAATGGACGCTGGAGAAGTTCGGCGCCATGGTCAAGGCGGTCGGCGAGGACAAGGACCAGAACGGCACCTACGACTCGAACGACACCTACGGTCTGCTCACCTGGAACGACGCCATGCTCTCCATCCTCGGCGCATCGGGCGAGAAGATCTGCTCCATCAACAACGACAAACTGGAACTGACCTTCTACAACGAGCGTGTCGTCAGCCTGTATGACAAGTGGGAAGAGATCGTGTTTGACCAGGCACATTCCTACAACTATCAGTACGACAATGTGGCGGGCAAAGCTACCCCGGTCGGTTCCTGGGACGAGGCGCGCATCCGCATGTTCGACGCCGATCAGGCGCTGTTCTACACGACGCTGCTGACCACGGTTGACAAGCACCGCAACAGCGAGACCGACTTCGGCATCCTGCCCTTCCCGAAGTATGACGCAAACCAGGCGGACTACGGTCACGCCGTCAGCGCCTTCCACTGCGCATTCATCTGCGTGCCGACCCTTGCCGCGTCGCCGCGCGTCGGCGCAATTCTTGAGGAACTCGCTTACCAGGGACAGCAGCTGCTGACCCCTGCATACTATGACCAGACGCTGATCGGTCAGTACACCCGCGACGAAGAGAGCGCCGCGATGCTCGACCTTATTTTCGCGACCCGCGTCTACGATGTCGGCATCTACTACACCATCGGCGACTACAAGACCGCGCTCAGCCGCCTGTACCTCACCCGCTCGGCGCTGTCCTCGCTCTATGACGCAAACCTCGGTCAGGCAGAAAAGAAACTGGACCAGATCAACCAGGTCTTCGCCGTCAACGCAGAGGGCTGATTGAAAAGAACATAGTTTGGCAAAGCACCCCCGCCCGAGCGGGGGTGCTTTTTGCGCGGGGGGGGGGAAGCTTGCCCCGCTTTTTTGCGCAACCTATCTTCGCCTCCCTTGTGTAAAGGGAGGTGGCGCGTGAGCGCCGGAGGGATTGTTACAAAGGCACGGAACAACCCCTCAGACGGCTATCGCCAGGATGTTTTTCGGTTTCGCTCGCGAAATCGTCGGTGTTCAGCCGAC
>CAKSLU010000044.1 GCA_934474225.1 uncultured Eubacteriales bacterium
TCGATGACGGCGCCGGCGGGCTTTTCCTTAAAGCGGTCGCCGACAAGCTTGCTGAGTTTCATAGTGTTGCCTCCGATGTATATTAAAATTCAAATCAGACTGAAAAATAAAAAATCCCGCGCCGTCAGGCTCGGGACGAAATGCTCCGTGTTACCACCCGAATTCGGAGAAACTCTCCGCACTCATCGCGGCAGATGCCGCCCGCGCGATAACGGGCGCACCGTGCGGCTCGTCGCCGCAGACTCGGAAAACGGGTTCGACAGCCTCCCGCCAAAGCCTTGCACCATCCGGCTTCTCTCTGCGGCGCTCTGCTGCCTACTGTTTTTTCGTCGTTGTCTTTTTCTCATGGTAGCACAAGGCGGGCACTTTGTCAAGTTTTTTTGCTTTTTTTAGAGTTTGTTGTTTTGACAACCGAATTTGTCCGCGCAGCGTTTTATAATGAAAGCACAACAAAGAAAGCGAGGACTTTCCCATGATTCGAAAAATCATTCAGATAGATGAAGAAAAATGCAACGGCTGCGGCGCTTGTGCCTCCGCCTGTCACGAGGGCGCCATCGGCATGGTGGACGGCAAGGCAAAGCTGCTGCGCGACGACTACTGCGACGGGCTTGGCGACTGCCTGCCCGCCTGCCCGACCGGCGCAATCACCTTTGTCGAGCGGGAGGCGGCTGCCTATGATGAGGCGGCTGTGCTTGCCGCCAAGGCGAAAAAAGACGCGGCGCATGCCGCGCCGATGCAGGGCGGATGCCCCGGCAAGCGGCTTGCCCGCTTTGACCGGGGCGCAGACGCGCCCGCCGCAGCGCCGCAGGGCGCGGCGGTCTCCCGCCTTGCACAGTGGCCCTGCCAGCTGCGGCTCGTCCCGGTCAAAGCGCCTTACTTCGACGGTGCCAAGCTGCTGATTGCCGCCGACTGCACCGCCTATGCCTATGCGCGCATGCACGAGGACTTCATGCGCGGCAAAATCACGCTGATCGGCTGCCCGAAACTGGACGATGCTGATTATACCGCCAAACTTACGGACATAATCAAGACAAACAACATCGTGAGCGTGACCGTCGTGCGCATGGAGGTGCCCTGCTGCGGCGGGTTGGAGCAGGCGGCAAAGGCGGCGCTCCAAAACAGCGGCAAATTCCTGCCCTGGCAGGTGGTGACGCTCTCGATTGACGGGCGGATACTCGACTGAGCCGCCGAAATCAAGCTATATATTAAGGAGACTTTTCTATGTGCACGGCAGCGACCTATAAGACGCGGGATTTTTACTTTGGACGGACGCTCGACTATGAATTTTCCTATGGGGACGAAATCGTCTTCACGCCGCGGCAGTTTCCGCTCGACTTCCGCCATACGGCGCGGCGCGACACGCACTATGCCATGCTCGGCATGGCGCATGTGGCGGACGGCTACCCGCTCTATTACGATGCGATGAACGAAAAGGGGCTTTGCGCGGCGGGGCTGAACTTCGTCGGCAACGCGGTGTATACGGCGGTGCTGCCGGGCAAGGAAAACATCGCGCAGTTTGAGCTGATTCCGTGGCTGCTCGGCAGCTGCGCAAGCGTTGCCGAGGCGCGGACGCTGCTGGCGGGTGCGACGGTGACCTACACGCCCTTTTCCGATAAGTTCCCGCCCGCGCAGCTGCACTGGCTGATTGCGGACAAAAACGAGACCGTCACGGTGGAGTCCACGGCGACGGGGCTGCATGTCTATGACAATCCGGCAGGCGTGCTCACCAACAATCCGCCCTTTGATTTGCAGATGTTTCACCTCAACGACTATATGCAGCTTTCGCCGAAGCAGCCGGAGAACCGCTTCTCGGACGCGCTTGCCCTGCGCGCCTACAGCCGCGGCATGGGCGCGCTCGGGCTGCCCGGCGACCTCTCGTCGGCGTCCCGCTTTGTCCGCGCGGCGTTTGTGCGCGCACATTCGACCTCGGGTGAGGACGAAACTGCAAGCGTGAGCCAGTTCTTCCACATCCTCGGCGCGGTGGAGCAGCCGCGCGGCTGCTGCGAGGTCGCCGAGGGAAAGTATGAAATCACCATCTACACCTCCTGCTGCAACGCCGACCGCGGCATCTACTATTACACCACCTATGACAATTCCCGCATCAGCGCCGTGGACATGCATGCGGAGGATGCCGACGGCAAAACGCTCGTCCGCTACGCGCCCGTGACCGAGCCGCAGATCCTCTATCAGAACAGACATGCAAGTAAAGGAGAATAATTCAATGAAAGAAATCATGAAAAACATCGAGAAGGCGCAGGTACTCACCCTGCGCGAGCAGGTCGCCTACGGCGAGGGGCAGGTCGTCAGCAAGACGCTGGCGCAGAACGACGCCGTCAGCATCACACTGTTCGCCTTTGACAAGGACGAGGAAATCAGCTCGCACAAGTCGGGCGGCGACGCCTTTATCACTTGCCTCGACGGTGAGGGCGAAATCACGATTGACGGCGTGAACTATACGCTCACCGAGGGGCAGTCGATTGTCATGCCCGCCGGACACCCGCACGCCGTCCGCGGCAGGGAACGCTTCAAGATGCTGCTTGTGGTGGTATTCTGATTTTCAGGCTTCCCTTGGGGGAAGCTGGCGCCGTAGGCGACTGATGAGGGATTGATGAACGCAAAACATCGCACTATGCTATGCCGGCTGCCTGCAATCCCTCATCCGTCACGCTTCGCGTGCCACCTTCCCCACCGGGGAAGGCTTGGTTAGATCGTGCAATGATACGGCGGGAGATAGACGGCGCCCTACGGTTTGTACACAGTTCCCACTATTCCGTAGGGGCGACTGCCGAATCGCCCGCCGCACTGCAGCAAAAACGGGCGATTCGTGAATCGCCCCTACAGATATGCAAAAATCTTTTACCATCCTGTAGAGACCGGCTTCAGGGCGGTCTGTTGCAAAAAAAGGCGCACCGAAGTGCGTCTTTTTTAATCTCGTTTGCTTAGGGAAAAAACGTTTCACCTTTTGTACGCGGCGCAAAAATCACGGACGGCGCTTTTGATGGAGGAATCAATCTTCATGGCACAGAATTGTCGAATTGAATCCGGGATTTCGCCGTAATACGCCTCTGCAATGCCGCCGGCGATGCAGGCCTGCGTGTCGGCGTCGCCGCCGAGCGAGATTGCGCCGCGGACGGCGCTCTCATAGTCGCTCGATTCTAAAAAAGCAATCAGCGCGGGCGGCACGCTGTAGGACGCGCGGCTGTCGAAAACATAGGACGGGCGGATGGCTGCCAGCGTCGGCGACAGGTCATACCGAAACCGCTTTTCGATAAAAGATTGAATGTCCGACTTGTCTGCACCGTTTCGCGCCAGAAATACCGCCGCGGCGACCGCTTGCGCGCCTGTGATGGCCTCGCGGCAGTTGTGCGTGGGCAGGCAGCTGGCTTTGGCCTGCAGCAGCACCTGTTCCATCGTGCCGTAGGCATACCCGATGGGGATGACGCGCATGGCGGCGCCGTTGCCGAAGCTGCGTCCGTTCCGCGCGCCCGGGCGGCTTGCCCAGGCTGCAAAGAGGTTGCCGAATCCGGCATGCGGAAAGTAGGCGTAATACTGCCGGTATTTTGCGGCGTAAACCTGTGCGCGCTTGCCGAGACCGAAGCGGGAAATGTCTCGCGGGTCGTCGAGAATGGCGCGGCAGACGGCTGCAAGCAGCACGCTGTCGTCCGTAAAGCTGCTTTCTGGCATCAACGGAAAATCGTATGCCTTGGTGCAGTGCACCTCATAGTACGACCCGATTACATCGCCGTAAATTGCGCCGAACATGGCGTCACCCCGCTTTCCACCTTTCATTATAAGAAACTTCGCGCAATTTTGCAAGAAAAAACTGCTCCGCGATATCGCACGGAGCAGTTTTGCTTGTGTATTCAGTTTTGTTCCTGCTTCTTGCGGAAGGCTTTGCGGTAGGCGTCCGGCGAGACGCCGATATTCTTCTTGAACGACGCCGAGAAGTGCTGCGACGAGGAAAAATGCAGTGTGTCTGCAATCTCGGCAATGGTGTCGTAGTCCTCCTCCAGCATGGTGCGCGCCGCCTGCATCTTGCGGTCGAGGATATACTGCTTCGGCGTGTAGCCGTATTTTGCGCTGAAGATGCTGATGATGTAGGATTTGTTGAGGAAGAAGTGCCGCACGATGTCGTCCAGCGACATATCGTAGCTCAGCCCCGAGTCGATGAAGTCCTTGATGCGCTCGGCGGTGCTGACCTCGGCGCGCCGACGGCGGCACAGCTCGTCCCGCGCGGTCAGCAGCATCTGACAGAGGATGCCCTCGCTGATGCGGATGCGCTCCGCTGCGTTCTCGGCGTTGACATCCGCCAGCGTTTCGTGCAGCTCCTCAAAATAGTGCATCGTGTCCGATTCGGGCACGACCACCGCGCCCTCGGTGAAGCCGCAGGCGTTGACCACGCCGTCCAGCAGCCGCCCGCCCGCGTTAATCCAGATTTTATGATAGGGGTCGTCCTTGTCCGACCAATAATGATGCGAATAGAGACGGTTCAGAAAATAGAAGTCGCCCGCCTTGACATCGTAGTGCCGCCCATCACATTCAATATAGCCCTTTCCGCTGATAACGTGCTCGAAGACATAGATGCTCTTGGTATCGTTCTTCTTGCGTTCGCGGTGAAATGTGTAGGCGGGAGAGGGCAGATTGTCGCCCATGCTCTCGATGAAAAAGAAGTCGTTTTCCGCGTAGTTCGGACCGCCGAGATAGAAAATCCGTCCGGTGTTGCGAAGAATCGGTTCCATGTGCGCCTCCCGGATTTTTTGTACATTATCCTTATTATACAATGCGCACGCGGACTTGTCAATCCCGGATTGTTCGCGTAAGCCGTAAATGCGGAGGCGAATTATTTGAACAGATGCGTTGCCCGCCGCGAAAGCGCGGCGTAGAGCAGCATGCCGCAGATATAAGCCGAAATGATTTCGCCCGCGCCGACGGTGAGCATGAAGTAGGGAATTGTCCCCTCCGCACCGTAGGCAAAGCGCAAAACGGGCGGAATGATCAGCACATTGGCAAGCACGGTCGGCAGCGGCACGAGCCACTTGTGCCTGCGCAGAAAATACGCGCCGAGCGCGCCGATGAGCGTGGCGAGGCTGCCGAAAATAATGTCGGGCAGCGCGCTGCCCGTGAGCAGGTTGGCAAGCAGGCAGCCGACAAACAGCCCGGGCACGGCAGCGCCGGTGAAGGCGGGCAGCACGCAGAGCGCCTCGGACAGGCGCATCTGAATGACGCCCTTGTCCAGCCCGACGAGGGCACACAGCCACGTCAGCACGACGTAGAGCGCGGCGACAAGTGCACCGCGGCAGAGGAAGCGAAGATTTCGGTTCATAAATGTTCATCTCCTGGTTTTGTTTTAGGTGAGGAGGGCCTCGAACTCACCGGGACTATTATACGCCTTTTTGCGGCTTTGCGCAAGACCGGGATTTTGTACGAAAATCGAAAAAATTATTTTGCATTTTTGCATTGGAATGCAGAGCGGAATGTGGTATATTGAATATGAACAACCAGAAACGGAGGAATGATTATGGGTAATTTCACCAAAAGAAAAGGCCTGTGCCTGTTGGCGGTTCTGCTGACTGTCTGCACGCTCTTTTCGCTTGCGCTGCTTGCCGGTGCCGCGGAGGACGAAGAGGCAGTCTACTATTATGTCAATTCCGAGACCGGCGTTGACGCAAACAGCGGCAGAAGTGCAGACAAGGCAGTCAAGACCTATACCCGTGCCTGCAACCTCGCACGGCGCACGGGCGGCACTATCGTCATCACCAATGAATATGTCTTTCCGAAGACGGTAAACGAGCTTGCACACGACATGCCGTTCACCATCACGACGAAGGACGACAAGGTGGACTACGGCGCACAGGGCGCAAAGCTGGTCTTTGCCTCGACGCTGCGCTATGTGCTGAACGGCGAGACCACCTTTGAGAATATCACCATCGAGTGCACCTATTCGCTCGTCGTGGTTGCCAACTTCCACCCCATCACGTTCGGCGAAGACGTCACCATCAACACGCTTGCCAATGAGGCGGGGTCGACGAAGGGCGTCTACGTCATCGGCGGCTATCAGAGCCCTGCCGACACGGCGGATGTCACGCTGGACGCGCACATCACGATCAAGAGCGGCGAGTACTATGTCGTCGTCGGCGGCTCTCGTCAGAAGGGCACCGGTCAAAAGGGCGTTGCCTATGACAACACCACTTACATCGACATCTCGGGCGGCAAAATAGACACGCTGCTCGGCGGTCCGCTGTCCAACCAGATCGGCAAGGACACCGTCATCACGGTTTCGGGCGGCGAAATCAACAAGCTCAGCACCGGCGGCGATGTCACGCGGCGCCTTGACGGCAACGCCACGGTCACGCTCACGGGCGGTACGATTCAGAACCTCGACATCAATAATGTCGTCGGCTCGGCAACCGTCACCATCGCGGGCGCGAAGATCGTCAGCGGCGGCGTCCGGTATGAGAATGATACCATTGCCACGATGGCAAAGAAGGCAAACCTGAAGAAGACTCTGATTTACGACGGTCACTACTACACGACCGAAGAGATTGCAGCCCTCGGCGCAACCTTTGATGTTGTGGAGAACAAGACCAGCGTTTATGCGGCGCAGAACGGTACCGGCGACGGTATGAGCGAGCGCACGGCGGCTTCCTTTGCCGATGCCTTTGCCGTTGCGGCAAAGACCGGCGGCAATGTTGTCCTCTGCGACAATATCACGCTTGCAGACTTCACCGAGCCTGCGCACACCGCAGTGGTCACGCTGAAGACGGCAAACAATGCAAAACTGACGCTCACCGGCGCGTATACGCTGGCGGGCGAAACCGTGTTTGATGAAGTCACCGTCGAGGCGGCAGGCGCTGTCCTGAATGCGGCGGGCGGCAAACTCGTTGTCAACGCGGCAGCGAAGATTACCGGCAAGCCGGATGTGGTCGGCACGGCGGCGCTCTATGCGGGCGACTTCGGCAAGGTCACGGCAACCGGCGAACTCTCCCTGCTTGTGTCGGGCGCATCGGTCGATACCGTCACGGGCGGCACGACCACGGCACGCGTTGAACTTGCCGGCGGTAAAATCGGAACGGTCAAGTCCACCGATGCAAAGCTGGACAACTTCAACCTGACCGTCACCGACGGCGAAATCGGCAAGGTCGTGCTGAACAATGTTGCAAAGAAACTGGAGCTTGTCCTCTACGGCGGCAAGATCGGCGCATTTGAAGCCACGGGCGAGAACGCGCGCGGCAGCCTGACGCTGGACGAGACGAAGGTAGATGCGGGCATCCTCGGCGATGCGGCATCGCTCTTCACCATCGGCGGCGAAAAGGTCTTCTACCTGAAGGACGGCGGCACGGGCAGCGGCTCGAGCGCGGCGACTGCAGGCGGTAGCATCACCGAAGCCTATGCGGCGCTGAAGAACGGCGGCGTGCTGGTCATCAGCGGCGAGTACACGCTGGATACGGCGCTCTCTGGACTGTATCACACCAAGAAAATCACCGTCACCTCGGTCTATGACGGTGTGGACTACAGAAAGAGCGGCGCAAAGCTCGTTCTGAAAGCCAACTACTACTGCGGCGGCGAGACCTTGTTTGAAAACCTCAAGATTGTGACCCAGAAGGCGTATGTCGGCTTCTTCTGCATGCTGAACACCGTCGTCTTCGGCGATGGTCTGGAATGCACCACGGGCGGCGCAGTCGCTACGGTTGCCTGCATCATGGGCGGCACCAACACCGGTGTTATGCCGACCGATGCGGAGAAGGCGCACGGCGCGGACCTCACCATCAAGAGCGGCACCTGGCAGCGTGTGCGCGGCGGTTCGTCGGGCACGGGCTACAGCGAATTTACCACCAAGTTCACGATTGAGGGCGGTACCTTCAAGGAAAAACTCGTGCTTGCATCCGCAGGCGACCACAAGGGCAAGATCGACGCTGTGATTAACGGCGGCGAATTCCTTGCCGGCATCTATGCATTTGACATTACCGCGGCAGAACAGTCCGCATCGAGCGATGTCACGCTGACCATCAACGGCGGTAAGTTCAACACGGCGATTGCCGTGTCGACCAACCCAACGCTCGGCAGCTATGCAGGCAGCTACAATGTCCGCATCACGGACGGTAACTTCGCACATCTGACGGCACTCACGGGCACGGCAGGGCTTGCAAACTCGACAATGACGAGCGCGCTGTCCACCGGCAGCCATGTGGACCTCAATGCAGAGGTCACCGGTACGATGACCTTCCAGAACCCGATTCGTTCCAACGGCGCAGACCCGTGGCTGTTCTTCCATGACGGCTTCTACTATTACATTGCAACCGCAGGTACCCGACTTGCCATCTACAAGGCTGCCAACATCGGCGACCTTGCCACCACCCCCGGCACGGTGATCTACACCCCCGAGGCAGGCAAGGAGTGGTCGAAGAACCTCTGGTCGCCCGAAATCCACTATTTCAGCGCAGCGGATGTCGGTGAGGCAGACGCGGGCTGGTACTGCTTCCTCGGCAGTGACAGCGGCGACGGCAAGGAGACCGGCGGCGGCTTCGGCGGTCAGCGCGCGTATGTCATCAAGTGCCTGGACGGCGACAATCTGCTCGGCCGCTGGGGCAATCCCCTGACCGGCGAGCCGAATGTCCCGCAGAAGATCGAATTCCCGGACAGCGACTTCAATGTGAATGAACTGTGCGGCGGCTGCTCGGTCATCAACATCAATAATCAGAAGTACATCATGTTCATCAGTGAAGTCGGTCGTGAGACCAGCGGCACGGACAATGTCAACTTCTATCAGACCATCAACATCGCCAAGTTTGATAAGCCCTGGCGCATCAGCGGCGTGCCGCAGGTGATTTGCCGCCCGGACTACGACTGGGAGAAGGTCGGCTCCGAGGACAAGATTCACCCGCAGGTCGTTGAAGGCTCGACGGCTGTCTACGGCAAGGACGGCTCCGTCTTCATCATCTATTCGGGCAGCGGCTATTGGACGAATTACTATCAGCTCGGTCAGTTGAAGTATATCGGCGGCGACCCGCTGCAAAAGAGCAGCTGGGAGAAGAATCCCACCTCGATTTTCGCACAATCCACACAGCTTTCGGGCTGCGGTCACGCTTCCTATGTGACCGACACCGACGGACAGGGTTGGATTTGCTACCATGCTTATAAGCGGGGCAATACCGCAGCCGGCAGATTTGCCTTTGTTGAGCCCTACACGGCAACAAAGGATGGCGTGGTCATCGGCAAGGGCACAAAACAGCCCGCTGATATCAACACCACTTATACCGTCAACCTCAACCCCCTGCCGCTCGGCAAGAAGGTCAGCGGCTTCGGCACGGTCGGCGGCGACAAGGTCGGCTTTGCATACAAGCGCATCTATGATGACCGCTTCACCGATGTGACGGCAAACGCATGGTTCTATGCGTATGTGCGCGATGCATACCGTGTGGCGCTTGCCAACGGTACGAGCGCGACGAAGTTCTCGCCCGACGGCAGCTTCACGGTGGCGCAGGCAATCACCGCAGCTGCCAACATCCACACGGCATACACCGGCAAGACGGTGGACACCGCGGGTGCAAAGAACTGGTATGACCCCTATGTGAACTACTGCGTCGCAAACGGCATCATCAAGGCAGACCAGTTTAAGGACTACAATGCGCCGATCACGCGCGGCGACATGGCTATCGTCTTTGCAAACATCCTGCCCGACAGCGAATATGCGGCTGTTCGGGACGGCTCCAACCCCGATGTGACGAGCAACCTCGCTTGCTACGCGGCGGTGCAGAAGCTGTATAATGCAGGCATCGTCGGCGGCGACGCCGGAACCGGCAACTATCGCCCGAACGACGGCATCAAGCGCTCCGAGGCATGCGTCATCTTCACCCGCATCGCCATCGCGGAAATGCGCGCAAAGTAAAACAAATGAAAAAAGCACACGGCTCCGCCGTGTGCTTTTTTACATGGTTGCCAATGCCCAATTTATGCCTTCCCCCAAGGGGGAAGCCTGAACGCACCCCTACCGGATTTGCTAAAATATTTTCCCTTGACAGAGACGCATACCTGTGCTATACTCCCCCTGTTATTCCAATCCGAAAGGGGCTGTTCATGATGAAAAACATCGCAATCCGTTCGACCAACCGACAAACGAAAA
>CAKSLU010000045.1 GCA_934474225.1 uncultured Eubacteriales bacterium
GCGCAGAGGATGGAGAGAATCAGAATGCCGGTGATGATGTGTTTCATGGGTGCTCCTTTCAGGTCAAAGGGGGAATAATGCAGCCGCGCCGCGGCGTATCGCACGCCGAAGGCGTATATCGTGCCCGTAGGGCATATCGCGCACTTGTGCATATCGCAAATCCCGACAGGGGTTTATATCGCTTGAAATAAGTTCACTGTGTGTTGGGGCTCGACGGCGTCTGCGCGGCAGCCGCCAATGAGTTTGCCTTCGGCGGCTATGCGCCGCCGATTTCGCGATGCGAAACCGGCAAACTCTTTCGAGCCAAACGGAAGGGGGAGCCATGAAAAAAGCCACCCCATGGGGGTGGCTTTTTTCATGGCTCCCCCTGTTGGGCTCGAACCAACGACATCGTGATTAACAGTCACGCGCTCTACCGACTGAGCTAAGGAGGAATATGCTGATGGAATATCAACAGTATTATTATAGCAAGCGGTGGTGAAAATGTCAATGCTTTTTTGCGTTTTTGCAAAAATACTTTTGCCCATGTCGGCGCATTTTATACCACCGAAAGAAAACTTGACCCTGCGGCGCGGAAATGCTATACTGTAGATAACAAAACAAAAAGGAGGAGACGCGATGGAACACACGCTGTATTTTCTGCCGACGGACACGGATTTGCCGCTCGCGACGGTTGACGCGCTGTGCGCGCGCGTTTCCCCGGCGCGGCGGGCGAAAATCGCTGCGCTGCGACATGCGGCGGATGCCCGAAATGCCCTGCTTGCGGCGGCTGCCGTGCGGCTGTTTGCCGCCGAGGCGCTGGGCGCGGAAAATGGGCAGCTGCAATTTGCCCGCACCGACGCAGGCAAGCCTTATCTCGTCGGCGCGCCGGACTTCTGCTTCAGCCTTTCGCACACGGACGGCGCTCTCACCGTCGCGGTCTCACCGACCCCGGTCGGCGCGGACATCGAGCGCATTCGGAGAGCGCCGCGCGGCGTGGCGGCGCGTTTCTTCGCGCCGGAGGAGCAGGCGTTTAGCGCCGCCTCGGATGCGCGCTTCTTCGAGGTCTGGACACGCAAGGAGGCACTTGCCAAGCGCAGCGGCGCGCCGCTTGCCGAGGTGCTCGGCGGGTGCAATGTTTTGACAGGCAGCGCTGTCGCAGAGACGCGCATTTTTCGTGCGGACAGCTATGTCCTGGCGGTCGCATCGGCGGCTGCGGACGCTTTCGATTTGCAGCATTTGCAGGCGGACGCACTTGCCGCGCGGGCGCTTGCGTATCTTGCGCCCATCGACTGACGAAAGGGGCGCGAAAAACCGCCGAAAACCGCGAAATATGTTGATTTTGCGGGCTTTCTGTGCTACAATATTTCTGTTGCGCACCTGCAACGGAAAGCGAAAAAATTATGGCTCATTCGTCGAAAAACAAACTTCTCATCACACGCTACCTCACGCTTTTGAAAAACGAATTTCGCGGCTACGGCGCGTCGTCGCTGCTCAGCGACTTTGTCGCGGGCATCACGGTGGGCGCCGTCGCGCTGCCGCTTGCGCTTGCGTTCGGCGCGGCGAGCGTCAGCGAAGAATACGCCGCCGTGGGCGTCGCCGCCGGTCTCATTACGGCGATTGTCGCGGGCATCGTCAGCGGCCTGCTCGGCGGCGGCAGCTTTCAGATTTCGGGCCCGACCGGCGCCATGACCGTCATTCTCGGCGGCATCGTGTCCGGCAAATACGGACTTTCCGGCATGTTTCTCGCCTGCTTCCTCGCGGGCGCAATTTTGCTTGTCGCGGGGCTCTGCCGCTTTGGACGGCTGATCCGCTTTATCCCGCGCCCGGTCGTTGTCGGCTTCACCTCGGGCATCGCGGTGGTCATCGCGCTCGGCCAGCTCGGCAACTTCTTCGGCGTCACGCTCACGGGCGAAACAACGCTGGATAAGGTGATTTATTTCTTCACCGACGCGCTTGACAAAATCAACCCCTATGCCGTGCTCTTCTCGGTGCTCGCCGTGCTCGTCATGGCGTTCTACCCAAAGAAGGCGGCAAAATTCATCCCCGGCAGCCTCGCTGCCATCATCGTCGTGACACTCGTCGGCGTCTTCTGGAACCCCGGCGTGCGCACCATCGGGCAGATTCCGTCCTCGCTCGTCAACACGGTGAAGCTGGAATTGGCCGCCGTCACGCCCGACATGCTCCGCGATGTGGCGGGCAGCGCCGTGACGATCGCGCTGCTCGGCATGGTGGAGAGCCTGCTCTGCGGCACCTGCGCCGCCGCCATGAAGAAAGAGCCGTTTGACTCGGATGTGGAACTGGTGGCACAGGGCATAGGCAACATGGTGATTCCGTTCTTCGGCGGCGTCCCCTCCACCGCAGCAATCGCGCGCACCAGCGTGGCGGTCAAGAGCGGCGGCAAAACGCGCCTGACGGCGGTGTTCCAGTCGCTGTTCCTCATTGCCTGCGTCTTCGTGCTCTCGGGGGCAATCGGCAAAGTGCCGTATGCCGCGCTGGCGGGCGTCCTCGCCGCCACGGCGTTCCGCATGAACGACTGGGCGACCATCCGCTCCTACTTTGGCACGCGGCATGTCAGCGCCATCCTGCAATTTGCGGTGACCTGCGTTGCCACCGTGCTGCTCGACCTGACCTATGCGATTCTCATCGGTGTGGGGCTTGCCTTTGTGCTCCTGCTCTGCGACCTCTGCCGCGCCACGGTGGACGCGGCGCACGAAGGCGATACCGTCACCTTCCGTATGAGCGGCAACTGCTATTTCGCCTTTGCGGATACGCTCCGCGCCGCCGTGGAGGCTGACCGCGCAGATGCGAAAACCTGCATTTTTGACTTCTCCGGCGTGTCCTACGCCGACCTTACCGTGGTCGGCACCGTCGCCGAGCTTTGCGAAAACCTGCGCGCCGCCGGCGTGGCGGTAGAATGCACCGGCATGTCTGCCAAAGTCCGCCGCGCGTTTGAGCACGCGCATGCCGACGGCGTTTTGCAGCCGGGCAAATAAACTTTCGAGGAAACATCCATGAACAAACTCATCGGGCATTTCAGAACCATCACAAAGCATCGGCACGCGGTCATCCGCAACTGCCGCCGCGCCGGCATCCTGTGGCAGGGACTGCGGCATGATTTGTCCAAGTATTCGCCGACCGAGTTCATCCCGGGCGTGAAATACTATGTCGGCACGCGCAGCCCCAACGAGCTGGAACGCGCGGACAAGGGCTATTCCGCCGCCTGGCTGCATCACAAGGGGCGCAATAAGCACCACTTTGAATACTGGTCGGACTACAACCCCGTCGAGCGGCGCGTCGGTCCGGTGAAGATGCCGCTGCGCTATGTCATTGAGATGGTCTGTGACCGCATGGCGGCAAGCAAAATCTACCTCGGCGACAAGTACACCGACGCCTCCGCGCTGGAATACTTCGTCCACGGCAAGACGCACCGCGTCATCCACCCCGAGACCTCCGACCTCTGCGAACGCCTGCTCACCATGCTGGCAAACGAGGGGGAAGAGAAGACCTTCGCCTACATGCGCCGCCTTTTGAAAGAGAACAAAGAGCATTAAGGAGGAATACCCATGCTGAAGCTGAAAGAGAATACCGAATTTGACATCATCGGACTCGGCGAGGTCATGCTCCGCCTGTCCGCACCGAACAAGGAGAAAATCTCGCAGAGCGAGGTGTTTGAAAAGGAGGCGGCAGGCACCGAACTGAATGTTGCCTCGGGCGCGGCGATGCTGGGCGCACGCAGTGCGCTGCTCACCAAGCTGCCCTCGAGCAAGATGGGGCACTTCATCCGCAACCGCATCCGCTACGGCGATGTGAGCGACGATTACATTGTTTACGACGATTCGCCCGTCAAGCGCCTCGGCATCTACTATTCCGAGACCGGCGCGTATCCGCGCAAATCGGCGGTCATCTACGATCGCGCAGGCTCGTCGGCAACCACACTGACGATTGACGAGATCCCCGCGGACATCTATGCGAAGACGAAAATCTTCCATGTCAGCAGCATTTCGCTTGCCATCGGCGCGGGGCTGCGCGCGACCGCGATTGAGGCGATTCGCCGTTTCAAGGCGGCGGGCGCGATGATCTCGTTTGATGTCAACTACCGCGCCACGCTCTGGAGCGAGGAAGAGGCAAAGCAGGTGGTCGAGTCGGTCTTCCCGTATGTCGATTTCCTGTTTGTCTCGGAGGAGACCTCGCGCCGCATGCTGCAGCGTACAGGGACGCTGGAGGAAATCATGCGCGGCTATGCAAAGGACTACGGCTGCACAATGGTTGCCACCACGCGCCGCGAAGTTGTCAGCCCGATGCGCCACAACTTCGGCTCGAAGATTCTGTTTGAGGACGAATTCTACGAGGAGCCGCCGTACATGGGCATCGAGGTCATCGACCGCATCGGCAGCGGCGACGCCTACATTGCGGGCGTGCTTTACGGCCTTGTCAAGAGCGGCGATGTGCGCCGCGCGCTCGAGGTCGGCAACGCGCTGTCCGCCATTAAAAACACGATTCTCGGCGACCTGCCTGCCAGCAGCATTGATGAGATCGAGGGCGTGATTCGCGCGCACAAATCTTCCGGCAAGCAGGACGAGATGATTCGCTGAGCCCGAAAGGCATGCCTTTCGGGGCACATTCTATAACGAAAGGCATATAAATCTCATGAATTTTAAGAAAAAATACATCGGCGACCGCGCGTTTTACAAAATGCTGTTTGCGCTGGTCCTGCCGCTCATTATCCAGCAGGGACTCACAAACTTCGCCAGCCTTGCCGACAACCTGATGGTCGGCGCGCTCGGCACCACGCCGATGAGCAGTGTCGCCATCGCAAACCAGTTGGTCTTTGTCTTCAACATGACCATTTTCGGCGGCATCTCGGGCGCGTCCATCTTCGGCGCGCAGTTTGCCGGGGCGAGCGACTGGAAGGGGCAGCGCGAGGTCTTCCGCTTCAAGCTGCTGTTCTGCACGGCGGCGACCGTCCTTGCGCTCGTCGTCTTCTACTTCTTCGGCGACGCACTGATTCTGCGCTTCTTCGACAATGAAGCAAACAAAGGGCTTGACATGGCGGTTGTACTCCGCTATGCGCGCGACTATCTCGACATCATTCTCATCGGCATCTTCCCGTTTGCGCTGATTCAGGCATATGCGGGCACGCTGCGCGAGAACGGCGAGACCTTTGTGCCGATGCTGGCAGGCGCTGTCGCCATCGCGTTCAACATGACCTTCAACTGGCTGCTCATCTTCGGCAAATGCGGCTTTCCCATGCTCGGCGTGCGCGGCGCGGCCATCGCCACCACGGCATCCCGCTTTATCGAACTTGCGGTGATTGTGCTGTATACGCACAAGAAGAGCGACCGCTTTCCGTTTATCCGCGGCGCGTACCGCTCCATGCACATCCCCGCGCGGCTGGTGCGCGACATTGCCGTCACCGGTTCGCCGCTGATGATCAACGAGGTACTGTGGTCGCTGGCCATGACCGTTGTCACGGGCTGCTATGCCGCCCGCGGCATGAATGCCGTTGCCGCCGCCAACATTGCCGCCACGGTCTGGAACCTGTTCTGCATCATCATGTTTGCGATGGGCGCGGCGATTTCGATTATCGTCGGACGCGAGCTCGGCTGCGGCAACCGCGAGCGGGCGATTGACCTCGACCGCAAGCTGCTTTTCGTCGATCTGGTCATTCACCTGGTGATGGGCGCGCTGCTCATCGCTTTCTCGGGACTGATTCCCGAACTGTACAACACCGAGCCCGAGGTGCGCGCGACAGCCGCGCGAATGCTGGTGTTCGGCGGGCTTGCACTGCCGTTTGAGTCGCTGGTGCATGCCACCTATTTCACCATCCGCAGCGGCGGCAAGACCTGGACGACTTTCGCGTTTGACTGCGGCTTTTCCTGGGTCGTGACGGTGCCTGTCGCCTTTGCACTCTGCACCTTCACGGCGGTGCCGGTGGAATACATTTACCTTGCCGTCCGCACGGCGGACATTTTGAAACTCTGCATCGCTTTTTATCTCTTGAAGAAGGGCAGCTGGGCAAATACCATCATTCCGTCTGCCGAGTAAGGAGGAACCGTGAACTACAGAATTGAGGTCACAGCGCGCCCCGATGCGGTGCTGGAGGGAGACAGCGCGGTGATTGACCGCTTCATTGCTGCGGCGCAGACGGCGCTTGCCGGCGGCTTTTCCGTCCTTTCCAAATCGCTCACGCATGTCGCCGCCGAGGTCGGGACGGATGCGGACGCAGAGACGCTGCGCACCGGGCTTGCAGCACTCCCGGCAGCCGACGGACTGCGCATCGCGGTGCAGCCGCTTGACGCAGTGCAGGCGGGCGTGCTTGCGCGCATCGACGCGCTGGTCGGCTCGCCCGCGTACAAGCAGCTCATGCACGAGCTGTACAGCGTGGCGCCGTTGGTAAAGCGCCATGCGACCTACGATGTCTTCACCAACCGCTGCTATCTGTTCTCCATCGGCGCGGGGCGCGGGCTTTCGACGGCGCTTGAACTGTTTGCCGAGCTGCTCTGCGAGACCGGACTGTTCCGCTTCGGCGAGGGCAAGCGCGTCCGCGAGGCGCGGCTGCCCGAGGAGGAAGTGCGTGGGGACGAGCTATGCGCGCTTGTGACCGAGGGCTTCGGCTGTGGGCACATCATCTGCGTCGACATCAGCGCGTGGCTGGAACGCCTGCGGGACGGTGCGTTCAAGCGCTTTCTTGCGCGCATCGAGGACTACGCCACCGACAACATTGTCGTGTTCCGCGTGCCGCTCCTCGAGGACGACGCACTGGAAAATGTCCGCCGCTCGCTCGGCGATATCCTGACGGTGCAGACCGTCGTTTTTGAGCCGCTTTCGCCCGCCGATTTGCGCGAATGTGCCCGCCGTTCGCTTGCCGCTGTGGGCTATGCCATGACCGACGATGCATGGAGCGTGTTTGACGCGCTGGTCGGCTGTGAGCGCGCGGACGGCGCGTTCTACGGCATCAACACCGTCAACAAAATCGTGCGGGAAATGATTTACGCAAAGCAGGTCTGCGACGCGGCGGACGGCACGGACGACTGCGTCATCAAGCCGTCGGAAATCGCGGCGCTCAGCGCTGCCGCCGGCTACGATACGCGCAGCGGCGAAGCCATTCTCGCAGAGCTTGTCGGCATGGAGCGCGTGCGCGCCCGCATTGAAGAAATTCTTGCGCAGGTCGAATACGCCCGCGCACACGGCATGGAACAGCCGACGCTGCACATGCGCTTTGTCGGCAATCCGGGCACGGGCAAGACCACCGTCGCCCGGGCGCTTGGCAAGCTGTTTGCTGAGCGCGGCGTGCTGCGGAAGGGCGCATTCTTTGAGTGCGCCGCGCGCGAACTGTGCGGCAAGTATGTCGGGCAGACCGCGCCGCGCACGGCGGAAATCTGCCGTGAGGCATACGGCTCGGTGCTGTTTATCGACGAGGCGTATGCGCTGTACAAGGGTGAGCGCGACGGAGATGCCTTCGGCAAGGAGGCGCTGGATACGCTGACCGCCGAGATGGAGAATCACCGCGGCGATTTTGTGGTGATTATGGCGGGCTATCCGGATGAGATGCAGACACTGCTCGAGGCCAATCCGGGGCTTGAGAGCCGCATGCCGTATGTGGTGGAGTTCCCGAACTACGACCGCGCGGCGCTCTGCGCGATTTTCATGCGTTTTTGCGAAAAGACGGCGGTCACCGAAGACCTTGCCGCGGCGGTGCATGCGTATTTCGACGCGCTGCCGGACGCGGTGCTTGCCGCCGAGAACTTCAGCAACGCGCGCTTTGTGCGCAACCTGTTTGAGCGCACCTGCGGCAAGGCAACGATGCGCGCGCGGCTTGCGGGCGCGGAGACGGTCGTGCTGTCCAAAGAGGATTTTCGCGCGGCGGGCAGCGACCGCGAGTTTGCCGCATTGATGGAGAAAAAGCCGAAGCGGATGGGCTTCGGCATCTGACGGAGAAAACAATGATTGCATGCACGCAAGAGGAATTTGATTTGATCGTGCGGGAGCTGACGGCGGAGAAACCGGCGCGGTACGACGCGCTGTGCGCCTTTGCCGAGCGTCTGCTCTTACGCAAGCTGGAGCGCAAGGTGGCAACGACGCCCGCACTTGCGCGCTGCTGCACCGCCGAGGATTTGCTCTCGGAGGTGTACATACGCCTGATCAAATGCACGATTCCGAATTTTCTGTATCGCGGCGATACGCTCAACAACGACCCCGAGGGCTTTGCCCGCTGGGTCTACACCGTCGCGGGCAACATCTGCCGCGACAAATGCCGCTCGTCGGCGGCACGGCAGACCGTCGCGCTCGACGCCGACCCGGATGACGAGGACGCGCCGTATTTGCAGATTGCCGACCCGGATGCCGAGCTGCCGTTTGAGCCGGACGAGAGCACGGACATGCTCCGCGCCGCGTTTGAGCGGGTGCTCGACATGGATGTGCAGGTCTATAAAATCATCACCTGGGTGGCGCAGGCGGTGCTGATTCTGTCGGCGGATGTGACGAAGATTCAGTCCAACGAACTGCTGATTTCCGCCTACGCGCAGATGACGCTCGCCGAGATGTGGGCGTCGGTCACAGCGGCGTCGGCGCGCATTCCGTGGCTGAAAATCAGCGCGGATGCCGACACGCGGCTGCGAAAAATGCTGGCGACGCCGTTTAGTAAAGATGTCCGGTACGGCGATATGGTCTATGCCGACTTTTTTATGAAGAAGGGCGCCAAGGCGTCCATCAGCGATTGGGTGAACCGTATCAATTCAGGACTGAAGGAGAAATTGCGATGAACAACCATCCGAATCTGAATGACTTGATTGAATTTGTGTCCATGGATACGCTGAATGCCGAGACGGTGGCACTCTCCGCCGCAGTCAACGCGCATCTTGCCGATTGCAGTGCCTGCCGCGCCCGCGTGCGCGATTTGCAGACCGTGTATGACGCGCTCTGCCGCGAGATGGGCGCATCGGCGGCCGCAGCGGCGCTTGCGCGCACGGCGGACAGCAAACGGACGCACAGACTGCAAACGGAGAGCGAAAGCAAATGAAACCCTGGCTGGTTTTTTTCGATATTGACGGCACGCTGCTCTTTCCGGGCGGCATCTCGCCGCAGAACACGGCGGCGATCGCGCGCCTGCGCGCCGATGGGCACAAGGTGTTCATCAACACGGGGCGCAGTCGCGCCATGATGCTGCACGCGCTGCCGCCGGGGCTGCATATGGACGGCTATATCTGCGGCTCGGCCTATGTGGAGTACGGCGGTCGCATCCTGCACAATTCGCTCGTCGATGACGAGACGGTGCGCGCCGTCTGCCGCTATGCCGCGTCGCACAATGCGCGGCTCTGCCTCGAGGGCGTGGATAAACTCTATACCATCGGCGACGTCGGCATGATCGAGACGGTGGATATGACCCGTTCGCTTGAGAAGTATCTTGCCGAACCTGCAAAGCTGAAGGTGACGAAAATCACCTTCTTTGACCCGCTGCCCGCCGATTTTGACGCACGTTTCCCCGCGCTGCGGCGCATTGAATTTGCCACCTACGCGGAGGGCATTCAAAAGGGGTATTCCAAGGCGACCGGCATGGCGCTGCTCTGTGAAAAACTCGGCATCCCGCGTGAGCGCACCGCTGCTTTCGGCGACAGCGAGAACGACATCGAGATGCTGGACTACGCCGCAAAGAGCGTTATCATGCACCACGCGCCCGCGTCACTCGACGCGCATGCGTCACTGCGCACCGATGGGGACGAGGACGGCGTGGCAGAGGGCATTGAAAAACTGTTTTACGGAGAAAAGCCATGACAAGCACCGAAATTGCGGAAAAACTGAGCTGCATTCCCGAAAAGGACATCGAGCTGCTGACCGGCATGATGCTGGCGGCAAAGAGCGGTGACGACCGCCGCCTGCTCATCGACATGCTCGACCGCGTCAACGAATATGCCTATCTGACCGAGAACGGCATCCCACTCGGTAACATCGCCTACCGTGACTTCGTCATGGGCAACTGCCCTATCGACGCGCCGTCTCCCGAGACGGTGGAGCAGTTCCGCAAAACGCTGGATGCCGCCGAGGCAGGCGACGCCGAGGCGCAGTACACCGCCGC
>CAKSLU010000046.1 GCA_934474225.1 uncultured Eubacteriales bacterium
CTCTCCGAAGGCTCGGAGGGGCCGGGCGTGCGGCTGATCCAGTATTTCATCTCCTATATCGCACAGTTTGTCCCCACTGTGCAGGCGACCGACATCGACGGCATTTTCGGACCGTCCACAAAGGCGTCCGTGGAGAGCTTTCAGCGCGCTTACGGGCTGAATGCGGACGGCATCGTGGGGGAGCAGACCTGGCGTGAGCTGAACAATGTGTACACGGGGCTGCTTGCCTCGATTCCGACTGCATACACAGAAGGTGTGACGGTTCCCTATCCCGGCATCATCCTGCGCGTGGGCAGCGAAAACGACTATGTGCGGCTCCTGCAGGAATATCTGAACTACATCGGCAGAACCTACACGCAGATTCCGTCCGTACCCGCGACCGGCTATTTCGGCGCACTGACCTACAACGCGGTCGAAGCCTTTCAGCGGCTGTTTGGACTGGAGCCGAACGGCGAGGTCGATTCAGCAACCTGGAATGCCATTATCGACACATACGAGGACCTTTATAACGGCAATCAGTTGAGCCCCGGACAATACCCCGGCTATGCCATCTCGTGAGGTGAGGACATGATACAGGCAAGTGATGAACAAGCAGTTATAAGACAGCTGCAAACCATGCTGCGCAGCATCCAGATTGCGCGCGGCGACAAAGTGACCGTCCCGGTGGACGGCATCTATGATACGGCGACCCGCGCAGCAGTGGAGTCCATCCAGCGCGAAAGCGGTCTGCCCGTGACCGGCACGGCAGACTACGCGACCTATAACCAAATCTACGCACTCGCCCTGGAAGCGGACTTCGCCGCAAGCGAGCCGCTGCCGCTGTATGCGTTTCCGAAAGGGCGCACGCTGCGCACGGGCGAGGTCAGCGACCTCGTGATTCTCGTGCAGGTGATTCTGAACGCGCTGACCGTCGGCTACGACGACCATACGCCCTTCGCCATGAATGGGCAATACACCGAGGAGATGGCAACCGCCATCCGCCGCTTCCAGATGCGGAACGGCATTCCGCCGTCGGGCGATGTGGACAAAGCCACCTGGAACGCCCTCGTGCGCAATTATAACAAATACCGCGACGCAGGCGCGTAAAGCCGCGAAAATACGCGAAATTCGACGCGCGCCGCAAATCGAGCGAGGAATCCGCGTCTCATCGCGCGCCTCGCTTTTGATTTGACTTTCATTGACTTTGACTTTTGCTGACTTTATCGGTATACTGTTTGTATCAACCGAAAAGGAGCTGAACAACTTGCTTCTGTCCGATACGATTGCGTCCTTCATTGACGAAATGCTGAACGACTGCGGCGGCACCCTGGAAATCAAGCGAAACGACCTTGCCAAAAAGCTCGGCTGTGTGCCGAGCCAAATCAACTATGTAGTTGCTTCCCGCTTCACGCCGGAGCGCGGCTATCTCATTGAAAGCCGACGCGGCGGCGGCGGCTATATCCGCATTGTCCGCCGGGAAATCGGCGCGGACGGAACGGTCGAGGCTGCGTTTGCCGCCGTCGGCGACACGCTTTCCGAGACAGCTATGCGCACGACGCTGGACACCCTCTACAGTGCCGAGCTTATCACATCGCGCGAAAAGAAGTTCATCCGCTCCTGCCTGTCGGCATCCGCGCTGTCCGCGCTGCCGCGCGAAACGCAAGACGCCGCGCGCGCAGCGGCTTTCCGCGGCTTTCTGCTTGCCCTGATGAAGTAAGTCGCGGCGGCGCGCTCCCTCACCGATAGGTTTTCCTGCAAATTGGGTATACTCTTCTCTATGACAGTGTGCCCGATGCGCGGGCGGCGAAAATCCAAACCTCTCTGTGAAGGAGGAACCCCTATGACAAACCGTTTTACACAAAAGGCGCAGAACGCGCTGAACCATGCGCTGATTGCGGCGCGCAGCTTCGGGCACAGCTATGTCGGGAGCGAGCATCTGCTGGTCGGACTTGCGTCTGACAGCGAGAGCGTATCCGCCCGCATTCTTGCTGCGAAAGGCGTCACCCGCGCGAAAATCATTGATACCATCACCACCGCCATCGGCACCGGCACGCCGACCGATGTAACCGCAGCCGACCTCACGCCGCGCGTCAAGCAGATCATCGAAATGTCTGCCTACACCTCCACCCGCCTCGGGCACAGCTATATCGGCACCGAGCATTTGCTGCTCTCGCTGCTGGAAGAGAGCGACTGCGTTGCCCTGCGGGTGCTGGAGGCGCTCGGCGTCGGCGCAAACGAATTGAAAAACGGTCTGCTTTCTTACTTTGACGGCGCGGCACGCAGCACCCCCGCCGACAAAGCGACGCAGACGCAGGCGCGTGCAGACGGCGCTCTGCGGGACTGCCCGACGCTGGCAAACTACGGGCGGAATCTGACCGCGCTTGCCAAAGAGGGCAAACTCGACCCAACGGTTGGGCGCGAGGCGGAGACCGAGCGGGTCATCCAGATTCTTGCCCGCCGCCAAAAGAACAATCCCTGCCTCATCGGCGAACCCGGCGTGGGTAAAACCGCCGTGGTCGAAGGACTTGCCAAACGCATTGCGGACGGCAGCATTCCCGAGATGCTGCGGGACAAAACCATCGTCACGGTAGACATCCCGTCCATGATTGCCGGGGCGAAATACCGCGGCGAGTTTGAAGAACGGCTCAAAAATGTGATGGCAGAGGTGGCAAAGCGCCCGGACATCATTCTCTTCATCGATGAGATGCACACGCTGGTTGGCGCGGGCGCGGCGGAAGGCGCGCTGGATGCGGCTAACATCTTAAAGCCTGCGCTCTCCCGCGGCGAAATGCAGCTGATCGGCGCAACGACCATTGCGGAATACCGCAAGAATATCGAAAAAGACGCAGCGCTGGAACGCCGTTTTCAGGCGGTCATGGTCGGCGAACCCTCCCCCGAGGACGCCATCCGCATTCTGCACGGGCTGCGCGACAAATACGAGGCGCACCACAAGCTGAAAATCTCGGACGAGGCGCTCGAGGCGGCGGTTCGGCTGTCCGCGCGGTATATCAACGACCGCTATCTGCCGGATAAAGCCATCGACCTCGTGGACGAGGCGGCATCCCGCCTGCGCATCTCGCACTATACTTCCCCGCCGGATCTGAAGGCGATCGAGGTGAAGGCGGACGCCGTCTGCCGCAGCAAGGAGGAGGCCATCAAGGCGCAGAACTTTGAGGAGGCAGCACGCCTGCGCGACGAAGAGCAAACTTTGCGCGACGAGCTGCGCCGCGCACGCGCCGCCTGGGAAGAAAATCACAGCGACCGCTCCCTTGTCGTCACGGCAGACGACATCGCAGACATCGTGACGGCATGGACGGGTATCCCGGTTCGGCAGATGGAAAGCGAAGAGAGCAAAAAGCTGCTGCACCTTGATAAAATTCTGAAAGAACGCATCATCGGACAGCCGGAGGCGGTGGACGCCGTGGCAAAAGCAATTCGCCGCGGCAGAATGGGGCTGAAAGACCCGAAGCGCCCGCTCGGCTCCTTCCTCTTCCTCGGACCGACCGGCGTCGGCAAAACCGAGCTATGCCGCGCGCTGGCAAAGGTGATGTTCGGCGACGAGAACGCCATGATTCGCGTGGACATGTCCGAATACATGGAAAAGCACAGCGTCTCAAAGCTGATTGGCTCGCCGCCCGGCTATGTCGGCTATGACGAGGGCGGGCAGCTCACCGAAAAGATTCGCCGCAAGCCGTATTCGGTCGTTCTCTTTGACGAGGTGGAAAAGGCGCATCCCGATGTGTGGAACATCCTTTTGCAGGTGCTGGACGACGGCATGCTGACCGATGCGCAGGGACGGCGCGTCGATTTCAAGAACACCGTCATTATTCTGACCTCCAATGTCGGCGCATCCGCGCTGACCGAGAAGGCAAAGAGCCTCGGCTTTACCGCCGCGGTGACGGACGATAAAGCAGCAGCCGCCGAAAGCGTCATGCAGGCGCTGAAATCCACCTTCCGCCCCGAATTTCTCAACCGGCTGGACGAAATCATCGTCTTCAACCGTCTCGGCGACGCAGACATTCGTAAAATCGCATCTCTGCTGCTTGCCGAGCTCGGCGGGCGCATCCGCGACATCGGCATTGACATCGAATTTGACCCATCCCTCGTTGCCTATGTCGCCGAGAAGGGCTTTGACCCGGTTTACGGTGCGCGGCCGCTCCGCCGCGCCATCACAAGCCTTGTGGAGGACAGCTTCTCCGAGGCGATGCTCGAGGGCAGAATCAAGCCCGGCGACCGTGTGCTTGCGCGAGCGGTTGAGGGCAAGGTTCTCTTTGATAAGCAGACCGCGCCGGTTCCCGACATGGTAAAATAAGCGCAAAAAAGCGAACGGCTTTGCCGTTCGCTTTTTTATCGGATTCAGTTTGCTGCCGTTTTGTCGGTCTCCCAGGTTGCAACCGCGCGCTGGTAATACTCATTGATGATACCGAGCATGTTCTCCGCGATGTTCTTCTTCGCGTCATAGCGGGAAGCAAAGTTCGTGTCATATTCGCGCACCATGTAAATCAGTTCCTTGTTGTAAGGGCCGATCTGATAGTAGTATCCAATGTCAAACACGAGGTTGTCAAAGATGATCTTCAGCATATCCTCGGATTCCTCGTCGCGCGTACTCTGCCCGATCAGGTTGACATCATAGTACGCGGGCGTGACGATCTTCTTGCCATAGTACGCAAGTGCCTCGGTAATCGTGCCTGCGCGCTCCACATCGTTCTGAATGAGCGGCATGCAGATAAACTGCGAGTTGTAGGGTGCGACGGTGGTATAGTAATCCGTCTGCGCAGTGTTCAGCTTCGGATACGGAAGAATGCCGAAGTCGTTCTCCATCTCGCGGTAGCGCGGCACGATGCCGAGCCAAGTCGTCCAGAACAGACCGTGGTTACCCGACCAGAGCGTCTGCTCATCATAGCCGCCGACGCGCTGATAGGTATAGGCATACTGCGTGTCATACGCAATCGAGAAGTACTTCTCGAGCGCGGAGACCGTTGTCTCGTTGTACAGCGTCAGCTCGATATTGCCGTCCGCATTGATGGTACAGCAGCGTTGCCCTGCGGCGTTGACGATGCCGACCACAGAGTCGTCCCACACGAGGAGACCGAAGCGGTCGTTTGCATCCATCGTGCCGTTCTGGTCGAGGTCTTCGGTGACCGTCTTGCAGAGCTCGGCAAACTTGTCCATCGTCCAGTCGCCGTTGTAGACGAGCTGATACGGATTCTCCAGTTCGTAGTCCTTGAGCAGGCCTTTGTTGAACAGAATGACAAACGCCGCATTGTTGTCCGAGCAGGTGATCTCGCCGGTCGTGAAGAACATAACACCGTTCACCGACAGACTCTCGTTCGCCTTCTGGTCCCACCAGGACTTCGTGAGGTCAATGCCGGGCACCGAATTGAGGTCGTACAGAAGCCCGCTGTATGCAAGTACCGAGACATCGTAGCCCGCAATCAGCGCAAGGTCATAGTTGCAGTCGCCCGCGCTGACATCCGTATTGATCTGCATAAAACCGGGGCCGCCGCCCGAGGAATACGCCTGCTTGATGTCCTCGTGAATCTCGACCTTGTAGTTCTCCTCCACCAGGCGCTTGCGCTTGTACTGCGCATTGTCGAGCGCCAACGAAGATTCTTCGTCAAAGTCAAAGTCGTTGTAGGCAACGCTGCCCGCCGAAAGAATGTTGAACGCCTCACCGCTGTAGTCTGCCGTCTCGGGCACGCCGAGCGCCTCGCCGGTCTGCGCCGTCGTCTGCTCTGCATTGTCCGAAGATGCCGTGGTGGATGCGGGCGTCTTATCGCCGCAGCCTGCAAAGGCAGCCAGCAAAAGCAGCGTGCAAAGAATCATGCCGAATCGTTTCATGCGTTTCCTCCGATAATTGTAAAATTTACTTGTACAATTCTATCATAGCATTTCCGTGCATGCCATGCAAGCCAATTCCGTCACCGAAACAAGACAAAATTTCGCATACTAAAGCGTTAACGCGCAGATTGTTTTACGATTTGCGCAAGCAGTCGGACAGCATCCTGGATGTCATTTGTGCCGTTTTTGTCGATGTCGGCAATGCCGCTGTACGGTTTGCCGCTGCCGAGCGAGAGGCACAGAAGCAGAACATCGTGAAGCGTCAGTTTTCCGTCGCCGTCGAGGTCGCCGCGCGCCGTGTCGGACGGCACCGGCTGTGCCGTTGTCGTCGGACCGTACACGATCAGAATATCGGGTCCGCCGTCCTCGGCGTGGACAAATTTCACGCGGTCGATGCAGGTCTGCCGTGGCTCGACTTTTCCGGGTTCTGCATGTGAATGGTAGACCATGAACAGCTCTTTGCCATCCGGTGACGGGACAAAAATGCCGTCGCCTACGCCGTCCACGGCGGCATTGTGCGGCAAAATCTCGTTGTACGCATACTTCGTATACGGACCGAGAATCTGCTCCGCCACGGCATAGCTCTCGCCGTAATGCCCCTTGTAATGCCCCGAGGCATAAATCATGTAATACAGTCCGTTATGCTTGTAGAGCACACCGCCCTCGGCAATCGAGCCGTAGCCATCGTTCTCATATGCCTCGGTGGGCGAAACCGCCAAAGTCGCCGTACCGGCGACAGGCGTCACCACGCCGTCCTGCATGGTGACCTCTTCGAGCCAGATATGGTTGCCGCCGCCGAAGCGGACAAAGGACATATACAGCCGCCCGTCGTCGTCACGGTAGGGATGCCCGCCGATTTCGGCAATGTCATGGAGCGGCTTTTGCGCCGCCTGCGGCAGAAAAGGACCATAGGGCGAGGTCGCCGTCGCGTACCATACGCGATTTTCCCCATTTTTGTTCAGTGCGGCATAAAAGAGATAAAACACGCCGTCGTGATAGAACACATTCGGGCTCATATACCTGCGCGTTTCCGCATCGTCCGTATGCCGGAACACCGTGCACCGTGCCGTCCAGTGTACAAGGTCGGGTGATGTGGAGACGTTGAAGACCTCGTTGCCCGCATTGATGCGTTTATACAGATAATAGGTGCCGTCGTAGTACAACACATCCGGGTCTGCGCCCGCGACAACCGGGTTGGTATAGGTCTCACCTTCATAAGACGCCGCCACACCCACGGAAAGAGATGCGAGTTTGCCGCCCGTGAGCATCACGCCGAACTTCCCCGCCGCATAGCCGTCCAGCTGCATTTCGAGCTTGGGATACGGCGTGGTGTCCGTGCGATTGTCTGCGAAATACAGCGCCGCGATGCCGTCCGCCACGCGAATGCGCACACTGCGTGCGCCGTCGTCTACAGCGCAGGCGCGCGTGCCGAGGCAAGTGTAACTGCCGTTTTCGATTTTCCACAGCGACACGGTTTCATCGGGCTTATCAATGCGAAAGAGGTAGCCGTCTGCATCCCGCATGCCGAAGTAAAAGCGGGAAACGCCGTCGGCGTCAAGCGTACAGGCAAGGTCAAAGTCCGCCGCAAGCGCCGCGTCGGTCATGGCAGCGCCGCTGCCGGTGAGTGCACCGTTTTGCAGGGACAATCCCGTGCTCGTGCGCAGCGCAATGCCGTCGGGTGCAAGCGATTTTGTCAACTGCGGCAGTTCCGGCTCGGCAAGCAGCGTCACGCGGAAGTTGTCAAATCTGCCTTTATCCGCGTAAAATTTCCGCAATCCCACCTTGCCGCCGAACGCGGTGTACACATCCCGCGCGGATGTACCGATCGTATATGTCACGCCATAGAAACGCGTGCCGCCGTCCACCGAGGTGACAAGATAGGTCAGTTCATTGCCGCGCACGGTTGCGGAAAGATGCAGGTCACGCGGCAGTTCGGCATCTTTGCCGACATTGATATTCCCGCTCCAAGCGCCGCCCGCATCGTAGCAGCCGAGCGCGCCTTTTTTTCCGTTTGCCCCGATGAAGCAATCATAGCCGAAAAAATGCGTCGGTGCCGCCGCAAGCCCCCCACCGATGCCGCCGATCAGAATGCCGCCGGTGGAGGTATGTCCGAGAAAATCGACCTCCGCACGGAAGTCCTTGCCGGCAAAAGCGGTGGGCAGCGTATAGGTCAAAAAAGCCGCTCCGCCCGTGCCCTGCGTTTCCAGTGCGCCGTCATGCACGCGCCAGTTTCCCTGCGTCTGCAGACCGGTCAGCGCGTCTGCCGACGAGAAATCGTTCTGATAAATCATGGTCGCCTCCTGTGCCGCCGCAGCGCCGGGCAGCATAAACAACGCAAGGAGCACAGCAAACAGCACGCCGCAAAGTTGTTTTTTCATCATGCCCTCCGATATGCCGAATCTATGCCTATTATAGCACAGCGCACAGGTCGTTTCCATTGCCAAAAATCCGTTTGTTTGTACACAAACTATCGGTTAGACGGCATCGTTTCCGATATCGCCGCAGGCATCGGTAATGCCGGGAAAGGCACGAACGGCAGCGGGTTTTCCGTGTGCGCGGTCAGAAACTTCTCCATCCAGATCATATCTATCCATTTGCCGAATTTATAGCCGCACTTATGAAAATGCGCGACCGATGTATAGCCGAGTTTTTCATGGAACTGCACACTGCCCACCCCCGGATAGGTGATGCAGGCGTTCAGATTAGTCACATTCTGCCGCTTCAGCAGGGCTTCGAGCGCGGCATAGAGCGCTTTGCCGATGCCGTGACCGTGCATACGGTCCTTGACATAGACCGACAGTTCAACAGCATGGTCGTAGGCGGCGCGGCTCTTGAACGCGCCGGCGTAAGCATACCCAACCGGCTCGCCGTCCAGGCACGCCACAAGATACGGATAGCGTTCGAGCGTATGCGCGATACGCGCCGTGAAGTCCGCAAGCGTCGGCACATCGTATTCAAAGGTAATCGTTGTCCGCTCCACATAGGGGGCGTAAATCGCAAGCAGCGCAGCGGCGTCATCCGGCGTCGCAATGCGGATTTTCAAATCGTTTTCCATAATTGCCTCACATTCTGTATTTTGTCAGATCCACACGGTCATCGACCACTTCAACGCCTTCGGCGCGCAGCATATTTGCCTGTATGTCCGCGCCGCCGAACGCAAATTTCCCGGCAAGTTCACCTTTCGCATTGACCACGCGATGGCAAGGCACCTCACCGAAGTAAGGGTTGATATGCAGCGCGTTGCCCACCACGCGGCAGAGCCGCGGATTGCCGACCATGGCAGCAACCTGCGCATAGGTCGCCACCTTCCCGCGCGGAATTGTCATCACCGCGGCATAAATCTTTTCGTAAAGTTCGTTCATGGTTTCCTCCGAAGGACTTGCATACGTCCCATGCCCAATTATACATTTTCTTTTTTCAAAAAGCAACAAAAAAGAGACGCCGAAGCGTCTCTTAAAGTTTGAATGTTCACTCAAAACTGAACAAATAGGAAGAATGCATGTAACGAAGCTGAATGCATGAATCGAATCCGCAGATT
>CAKSLU010000047.1 GCA_934474225.1 uncultured Eubacteriales bacterium
ACTGAGGGGTTGTTCCATGGCTCTGTAACAATCCCTCCGTCGGCTATCGCCGACACCTCCCTTTACACAAGGGAGGCGAAGTTAGATTTGTGTCATTTCACCCCCCATATTTCCGCACAAAGGAGAACACTATGGCAAGCATTGCAATCTACCCGGGGTCGTTTGACCCGTTTACCTGCGGGCACATGGACATTGTGAAAAAGGCGGCGCGCCTGTTTTCACACCTGTATGTCGTCATCGGCGTCAACACGGACAAGGCGCGCACCTACGACGCATCTCGCATGCGCGACGCCATTGCGCGCACCGTTGCCGACGCGGGCATCGAAAACTGCACGGTCTGCCTCCATGCGGGGCTGACGGCGGCTTTTGCCAAAGAGGTGGGCGCGGACTACCTCGTGCGCGGCCTGCGCAACAGCCTGGACTACGGCTATGAAGAGAACATCGCCGCCGTCAACAAGCTGCTCTGCCCCACGCTCGAGACCGTGTACCTCCGCGCCGACCGCGCCGCCGTCTCCGCCTCGATGGTGCGCGAACTGCGCCGCTTCGGCGAGAGCGCAGCTGCCTATGTGCCGCCCGCCGTACTCGCGGCGCTGGACGCCTGCGAAAAATAAGGTGCAAAAAGTGTATCACTTCTGAAAAGGATTGTACATCTTTTTGTATTGTCTTTGCCGCGCGAATGTGCTACAGTAAAAGAAAAATGCGCAAACGCGGAGGCAGCTATGACCGAAACTTTCCACAACCCGATTCTTGAGGCGGGTGCAGACCCCTTTGTCACCGAGTGGCAGGGCAACTATTACTATGTGTACAGCGTGGATGACGCCTATATCGAAGTCAGCCGCGCGGACAACATCCACCACCTCACCCGCGAGGGCAAGCGCGTGTTTACGCCCGAGCCGGGCAAGCCGTATTCCAAGCAGCTTTGGGCGCCCGAGATTCACGAGATTGACGGCGACTGGTATCTGTATGTCGCGGCGGACGACGGCGACCCCGTCAACCACCGGATGTATGTGCTCCGCTCAAAGGACAAAACGCCGGACGGCGAATATGAGATGATCGGCGTGCTCACCGCCGAGCCGGACTGCCTCGCGATTGACGGCACCGTGCTGCATTACGACGGCAAACTCTATTTTGTCTGGTCGGGCTGGGACGAGGGTGCGTCGGTCTGGATTCCGCACAACCAGAGCATCTTCATCGCCGAGATGAAGTCACCCACCGAGCTCGGCACGCGCCGCGTGCTGCTCTCGAAGCCCGACTACGACTGGGAAAAGCACGGCGCGGTCAAGGGCAAAAACGGCAAGATTGCCCCGATGGTCAACGAGGGGCCGCAGATTCTGTACAAGGATTCCACCATTCACATCGTCTATTCCGCATCGCACAGCATGACGCGCTACTACTGCCTCGGGCTGCTCACCTTCCGCGGCGGCGACATTCTCGACCCCGCCGCATGGACAAAATCCGACCACCCGGTCTTCTCCGAGAGCGAGGGGACGCACGGCACGGGGCACTGCTCCTTTGTCAAGGCGGTGGACGGCAAGACGGACTTCATCATCTATCACGCCATGCGCGTGCCGGACGGCGGCTGGAGAGCCCGCGGTCTCCGCGCGCAGCCCTTCACCTGGGACGGCGACATGCCGGTCTTCGGCAAAGCCGCAACCCACGAGGACGCGGTGGAAATCCCGGTACGGTGAGGAAAGTAAAAAGCACGCACTAACTTTGTAGGGACCGGCGTCTGGGACGGTCCGCACCTACAAAAGCAAAAACGGACCGTCGAGGACGCCGGTCCCTACAGGGCAAGGTTCGCGCAAATACCCCTGTAGGAGGCGGTACGAATTTTCACCCGCCATGCAACACACAACCACCACAAAAAAGCCACCCGTTCGGGTGGCTTTTTTCCTTATTCTATCTCGTTTATTTGGAAATCTCGATCGAGAGGTCGTACATCTTCTTGAACGCGGCAAACTTCTCGGCGCAGAATTCACGCATCCAGGCAACCGTCTCAGCGTCAAACTTCTGCAGGTCGCCGTCCTTCAGCTTATCCTTGTACATGCGGTCGAGGATCAGCGCCTTGCCGATATCCATCGTGGTGATTGTGCCCTTCTGCTCGCACAGCACGATGTTGCTCTTGCCCTCGAGCAGCGCCTCAACCGCCGCTGCGCCCATCTCGGAGCCGAGCATGCGGTCGCGCAGGGTCGGGCTGCCGCCGCGGACGACATGCGCCGGGCGTGCAAAGCGGGTCTCGATGCCGGTCTTCTCGGGAATCAGCGCGGTCAGTTTCTCGCCGTAGCCGGGCAGACCCTCGGACACGATGATGATGAAGTTGCGCTTGCCCTTCTCGCGGGAAGCCTTCAGTTCCTCGATCATACCGTCCTCGTCAAAGGGAATCTCCTTGATGGCAACGGCGGATGCGCCGACGGCGATGGCCGTCTGAAGCGCGATGTCGCCCGCGTCTCTGCCCATGACCTCGACGACATTGCAGCGCGCGTGCGACTCGCAGGTGTCGCGCAGGCGGTCGACCATCTCAATGGTGGTGTTGACCGCGGTGTCAAAGCCGATGGAAAAATCGGTGGAGGTGATGTCGTTGTCAATCGTGCCGGGCAGACCCACGCAGGGCACGCCGTGCTCGGTCATGTCGGTTGCGCCGCGGAACGTGCCGTCGCCGCCGATGGTGACGATGCCGTCAATGCCGAAGCGCTTGCAGTTGGCGATTGCCTCGCGCATGCCTTCCTCGGTCTTGAACTCGGGGCAGCGGTCGGAATACAATATAGTGCCGCCGTGGTTGATGATGTTGGACACCGAGCGCATGTCGAGCGGATGAATATCGCCCTCAATCAGCCCGCGATAGCCGCGGTAAATGCCCATGCACTCCACGCCGCGTGCCAGCGCGGTGCGGACGACGCTGCGGATGGCGGCATTCATACCGGGGGCGTCGCCGCCGGAGGTCAGAATGCCGATTCTCTTAAACTCTTTCATAATCGTTTCTCCTTCTATGTGACAAATCTTGTTTTTTATTTGATTCAAAACGGCAGAATGCGGTCCGCCTCGGCTTTCGCCAGGCGCAGCATGGCGGCGACTGCCGCCTCCCGAATCTGCTGTCTGCCGCCCGCCTCGCCGAGCGAGAGCCGCACGCCGCGCGCGCCGCATTCGCTTGAAACGGCGATGTAGACCGTGCCGACCGGCTTCTTCTCGCTGCCGCCGTCGGGACCGGCGATGCCGGTGACGCTGACGGCGATGTCGCAGTCGAGCGCGTCCTGCGCGCCGCGCGCCATCTGCAAAGCGCAGGGGGCGCTGACCGCACCCGCGCTCTCCAGCACGGTTTCGGGCACGCCGAGCAGGTCGTGCTTCACTTCATTTGCATAGGACACAACGCTGCCGAGAAACACATCCGACGCGCCGGGCACAGCGACCACCGCCGCCGCGGCAAGCCCGCCGGTGCAGGACTCGGCAAAGCCGAGCGTGAGATGCTTTTCACGCAGGTTTTTCAGCAGCGCATCGGCTGCCGCATACAGAGTTTCTTCCATTGTTCCCTCTCCTCACATGAAAATCAGTCAAACAGCGGATACTTTGCGCACAGCGCCGCAACCTCGGCGCGGATGGCGTCTGCATTGGCGTCGAAATCCTTTGCCGCCAGCGCCATGAGGTGTGCAATCGTCTTCATATCGCGCTCGACAAGCCCGCGCGTGGTGACCGCCGGGGTGCCGACGCGGATGCCGCTGGTGACAAACGGCTTCTCGGGGTCAAAGGGAATCGCGTTTTTGTTGACCGTGATGTGCACCTCGTCGAGGCGGCGCTCCATCTCCTTGCCGGTCAGCCCCATCGAGCGCAAGTCGATGAGAATCAGGTGATTGTCCGTGCCGCCCGACACGAGGTCAAAGCCCTCGGCAAGCAGTGCGTCGGCAAGCGCCGAAGCGTTGGAGACAATCTGCTTCTGGTACGCGACAAATTCGGGCTTCAGCGCCTCGCCGAAGCAGACCGCCTTTGCCGCGATGATGTGCATCAGCGGGCCGCCCTGCGTGCCCGGGAAAATCGCCTTGTCGATTGCACGGCCCAGTTCCTCACGGCAAAGAATCATGCCGCCGCGCGGACCGCGCAGCGTCTTGTGCGTGGTGGTGGTGACGATGTCGGCATAGGGTACGGGCGAGGGATGCAGCCCTGCCGCAACCAGCCCGGCGATGTGCGCCATATCCACCATGAAGAGCGCGCCGACTTCGTGCGCGACCTCCGCCATGAACTTAAAATCGATCACGCGCGGATACGCCGACGCGCCCGCGATGATCAGCTTCGGCTTGTGCTCGTGCGCCAGCCGCTCGTATTCCTTATAGTCGATTCTGCCGGTCTCGGCGTCCACACCGTAGGCAACGAAATTGTAGTTCTTGCCCGAGAAATTCACCGGGCTTCCGTGCGTGAGATGCCCGCCGTGCGCCAGGTTCATACCCATGACCGTGTCGCCGTGCTCAAGCAACCCGACATAGACCGCCGTGTTGGCCTGCGCGCCGCTGTGCGGCTGCACATTGACATGCTCCGCGCCGAACAGCTCCTTCGCGCGCGCGATCGCGGTCTTCTCCACGAGGTCCACGCAGGCGCAGCCGCCGTAATACCGATGGTCGGGATACCCCTCCGCATACTTGTTGGTGAGAATCGATCCTGCGGCAAGCAGCACCGCGTCCGACACCACATTCTCGGATGCAATCAGCTCAAGGCCGCCGCGCTGGCGGTCATATTCCGCGCGAATCGCCGCACCCACCTCGGGGTCGAAGGCGCTCAGTTTTTCAATGTCTTCCAGTATCATCGCAAAGCCTCCACGCTGTCAAAATGCTTTTTTATCTTCCTTATTATACACGCTTGCGCTGCGCTTTACAAGAGATTCGTTTATATTTTCACCTTTTGCATGATTTTTTACCTCTTTCCGAACCGATTTGCCGCCGCAAAGGCGCGCGCCTGCGCCATTTGTATGGAAATGGGTGCGCTGCGCGAAGAAAAATTGATTTCTACAGCAAATAAGGTTGACACATTGCCGCGCGCCGTGCTATAATTCATGGTAGGATTCTATCCCGAATTCTGTTATGAGGGGGCATGCACCGTGAGCCGAATACTGGTTACCTCCTGCAAGGGCGGCGTGGGCAAATCCACGGTCAGTGCCGGGATCGCCATCGCGCTCTCCCGCATGGGCAAAAAGGTGCTGCTCATCGACTTCGACCTCGGCAACCGCTCGCTCGACCTCATGCTCGGGATGGAAGACGACCTCATCTATGACATCTGCGACCTCACGAGCGGCAGGGTCGACTGTGAGTCGGTCGTGCATCTCGTGCCCGCGTACCCCAACCTTGCGTTCATCGGCGCGCCCTTCCGCTACGAGGGGGACATGACCGAGACCGCCCTTGCCGATGCGCTCCATCGGCTGGAGGAGGTCTACGGCTTTGACTTCGTGCTTGTCGACACCTCGGGCGGCGCGCACGAATCGGTTGCGCTGGCGGCGCCGGTCTCGGACATCGGCATCATTGTCTCGTCCCAGAATCCGACCTCCATCCGCGCGGCGGAGAAGTCGGGACTTCTGCTCGACGAGGCGGGCGTCACCGACCAGTACCTTGTCATCAACGGCTTTGATATGCAGCCGACAAGCGCCACGGCGCGCGCGGGCGTGGTCGAGATGATTGACCGCACGCGCACAAGGCTGCTCGGCATTGTGCCGATGGACGTGCGCCTCACGCTGCTGTCCGAAAAGGGCAAGAGCGTGTTTGAGGGCGAGGATTCCAACGCGCGCCGCGCGTTTGAAAACATCGCCGCACGCCTCGGCGGCACGCATGTGCCGCTGCTCGACGGCTTCCGTGGCGTCAAGCGGCAGAAACTGCTGTTCGGCTGAACCGAGAACCGATTTTCCAAACATACACACAAGCGATTCCTTATCCTGCAAATTTGAAAAAGGACGGTGGAAATGACAATGGATATCGCCATCATCGCAAGCGATACGAAAAAAGAGCTGATGACGCAGTTCTGCATCGCGTATTGCGGCATTCTCTCCAAGCACAACCTCTGCGCAACGCAGATTACCGGCAAATACATTTCCGACGCGACCGGGCTGTCGATTGAAAAGCTGCTCCCCGGTGCGACCGGCGGCGAGCAGCAGATTGCCTCCCGCATCGCCTATGACGAGATTGATGTGCTGCTCTATTTCCGCGACACCGTGCCGAAGCCGCAGTTTGACGAGGCGGAATACCAGCTGCTTCGCCTGTGCGATGTGCACAATGTCCCCGTCGCCACCAACATCGCCACCGCCGAGGTGCTGATCTGCGCCGTCGAGCGCGGCGACCTCAACTGGCGCGATTTTGTCAACCCGCGCTCGGAGTACAACCGCCGCAAAAAGGCGCAGCTCTGATTCGGCGCAAAAATTTGCGTCGGGGCTTGACAAATCCCGAAAGTGGGGCTATAATGAGCTAAACGGAACGAGACATGTCCGCGCATACACCGCCGCAAGAGATGGGATTCATCGGCTGCAAGGTCCCTCGGCAGGCAGGTGCGGGTACCACTCCTTCGCGGTGCGACGCCGCACAAAAGTCAACACGCATCCAGAGTGAAACACGCGGGTGGAACCGTGCAAAAGTTTTTTGCACCCCGACGGCATATGCCGTCGGGGTTTTTGTTTTGGCTCCCCTGTGTAAGGGGTGAGCTGTACGAGACGCGCAGCGTCTCGCGGAGTTTTTCTTCGTCGGCTGAACACCGACGATTTCGCGATGCGAAAACGAAAAACATCCTGAGCGGAAGCGCCTGAGGGGTTGCTCCTTGGCTCTGTAATATTTTTTGCTCTGTAACAATCCCTCCGTCATGCTCCGCATGACACCTCCCTTTGCACAAGGGAGGCTCTCCCCCCACTTTTCCAATTCCCATCCCGGAGGTGATTCCATGGCGCGGGTCGCGCTGATTTCCTGTGCATCCTATGCCGACGCCGATGCCGCCGTCACGGCGGCGCTCGACCTCGTCGGCGCAAACGCGCTGTTTGCCCCCGGCGAAAAAATTCTGCTCAAGCCCAATCTGCTCACGCATGCGACGGCGGACAGCGCCGTCACCACGCATCCCGCTGTGTTTGCCGCCGTGGCGGACTACCTTTCGGCGCACGGTACCGCCGACCTCGCCTACGGCGATTCGCCCGGGCACGGGCAGCCTGCCGCTGCCGCCGAAGCCTGCGGCATTGCCGCCGCAGCCGCGGCGCGCGGTGTGCGCGCGGCAGACTTTTCGGGCGGCAAAACCGTCCCCTACCCGGACGGCAGGACGGCAAAGGAATTTATCCTCGCAAACGAGGTGCCCGCCTTTGACGCCATCGTCAACATCTGCAAGATGAAGACACACATGCTCGAGCGCATCACCGGCGCGCAGAAGAACCTCTTCGGCTGCGTCTTCGGGCTGAACAAGGGCGCAAGCCATGTGAAATACCCAAACGCCGAGCGCTTTGCCTACATGCTCGCCGACCTCAATCTCCTGCTCCGCCCGCGCCTGCATGTGATGGACGGTGTGATGGCAATGGAGGGCAACGGCCCGCAGTCCGGCACGCCGACGCCGATGCGCGTGATTTTAGCCTCGACCGACCCGATCGCGCTGGATACCGTGTTTGCGGCGCTGGTCTACCTTGACCCCGCGCTGGTGCCGACCAATGTAATCGGCGCAAAATGCGGCGTCGGCGAGGGCGATCCCGCAAAGATTGAGGTCGTCACCGCGGACGGCGTACTCACCGTGGCAGAGGCACAACAGAAATACGGCAACCCGCATTTCGATGTCTACCGCGGCAGCGCCGACAAGGGCGAAATCAAACAACTCCGCCCGTTCCGCCGCCTGCTCGCGCAGCGCCCGAAAATCGACGCAAGGAAATGCGTCCGCTGCGGCGTCTGCGTCCGGAGCTGCCCGGTCGAGGGCGGCGCGCTCCGGTTCAAAAAGGACGGCAAACCGCCGGTCTATGACTATCAAAAGTGCATCCGCTGCTACTGCTGTCAGGAGATGTGCCCCAAAAAAGCCATCTACAATTACCGCAACCCGCTGACCAAAATCGCGGATGTGAAGTTTAAGGTGTAAGCAATGAATGCCTTCCCCCGGCGGGAGCAAGCCCCCGCCCTACAGTCAGCACACATCTTCCGCCATTTTGTAGGGACCGGCGTCTGGGGCGGTCCGCCCCAACCAAAGCGAAAACGGACCGTCGAGGACGCCGGTCCCTACAGAGTTGGCGCGTGTTTCACCTCCCCCCCGGGGAGGCACAACTACAATATCAAGAAAATCATAACATACAGGAGGAATCCACCATGTTGAACATCAAATTTGCCGACGGCAAGCAGGTCTCGGTCGAAGCGGGCACAACCGTCTACGACGCGGCGGCTGCCGCCGAAAACATCAGCCGCGAGGTGCTCGCGGCAACCGTGAACGGCGCGCTCGTCGGGCTGACCACCCCGCTCACGGCGGACAGCGAAATCACGCTGCACACCTTTGAAGACAAGGAAGGCAAGAAGGTCTTCCGCCACACCGCATCGCACATTCTGGCGCAGGCGGTCAAGCGCCTCTACCCCGAAGTCAAGCTGACCATCGGCCCCGCCGTGGACGACGGCTTCTACTACGACTTCGACAGCGACCTGCCCTTCGATGCCGCCATGCTGACGGCAATCGAGGCGGAGATGAAGAAGATCGTCAAGGAAAATCTCAAGCTCGAGCGCTTCACCCTGCCCCGCGACGAGGCAAA
>CAKSLU010000048.1 GCA_934474225.1 uncultured Eubacteriales bacterium
AAAGTTATCATATTTTTATTGACATTTGCGAAAAAAAACTTCATAATGTAGATAGGCATGTCCTGTCTATGGGGATGCGCCAAAGTTTTGAAGCGGCGCTCGCGGAGGGGGCAACCCCGACTTTCGTGGGCAGAGCCGCATTTGAAAAAGAATAAAAATATTTAGAATATAGATTTCGGAGGAACGGAAAATGAGTTTTTTCGGCGATATCAAGGACAAGTTCAGTAAGGATACATACGAGGGCGGCTATATGTATGACGACGACGGCGCAAACGGTCAGTACGGCTATGACGAAGCGCCCGAGACGCCCGACATGCCTGCCGACAACGAAGCCACCATCGGCGGCAGCGGCTATGACATCATGGGCGGCGGCAGCTCGATTGAGCTGAAGGTCGTCAAGCCCCAGCTGTTTGAGGATTCCGCACAGGTTGCAGACCACCTGCTGTCCAAGCGCACGGTCGTGCTCAACCTCGAGGACACCAACAAGGAGGCGGCGCGCCGCATCCTCGACTTCCTCACCGGCGTTGCCTATTCCATCGGCGGCAACATCAAGAAGGTCGCCAACAGCGCCTATGTTGTCACGCCCTCGAATGTGGATGTCAGCGAGGGACAGATCAAGCAGAAGGCGGCTGCGGCAAAGACCGAGCCCGAAACTGCCGAATAAGCCATGCAAGTTTTGCCGCACCGTCGGAGCCTTCCTGCGGTGCGGAATTTTTCTATCGGCGGCTTTGCCGCCGCGGCGCGGTTTTTGCGCGGCATTTTTGAAAGGAGCGCCTATGCGATTTGATGAGAGCGATGCATTCAAGCTGATGGCGGCGCGGGTGGATGCGCTGTTTGACCGCGCCGCGGGCGCGCCGGTGTCCTCGCCGTTTCTCACGCCTGCCGAGCAGTATTTTCTCGCGCGGCGGCCGGAGAGCGCCGGGCGCGCGGGGCAGATGCTCTTTTTCGGCGGCGCGCCGGGGGCGGAGCGGCAAAAGCTGTTCGTGTTTCCGGAGTACATTGCGGCGCTTGCCGACGGCGGCGACCTTTATGAGACGGCGGTGCAGTTTCTCGGCGCGGACGCCTTCTCGGACATTGCCGCTTTGAAGATTGCGGGCGGCGGATTCCGCGATTTCACGCACCGGGACTATCTCGGCAGCCTGCTCTCGCTCGGGCTGGAACGGGATGTCATCGGCGACATTGCGCCGATTGACGAATATTCCGCCTATGTGTTTGTCGACTGCCGCGTGGCGGGATTTTTGCTCGGCACTGAGCTGCGCGTGGCAAGTGACCGCGTCAAGGTCACGCGCGCTGCGCTGCCGGACGGCTACCGCATCGAGCGAAAGTACAAGCCGATTGCCGACACCGTTGCGTCCCTGCGGCTCGACGGCGTGGTCGCCGCGCTCTGCAACCTGTCGCGCGAGGCGGCAAAGGAGAAGATTGCGGCAGGCGAGGTCGAGCAGAACTATGAGGCGGTCGAGCGCCCCGATGCCGCCGTGAACGCGGGCGACGCCATCAGCGTGCGCGGCGTCGGCAAATTCCGCATCGACAGCGTTTCCGACCCGACGAAAAAGGGACGCTATCGCCTGCTTGCCAAGAAGTATATCTGAAGAGAGCCGAAAGAAAAGGAGTGTGCACCGTGAGCCTGTCCGAAAGATTGCAATCCGTTCACTTTAACAAGGGCGCTATAGGCTATAATACCAAAGAGGTCGATGCCTTCTTCAGCGAAATGCGCACAACTGCCGAGCGGGACGAGGCGGCGCTCCGCACCCTGCGGGCAAAGCTGGACGCCTTTGAGGGAAAGAGCGCGGAGATTGCCCGCACCGAAAACGAGGCGTACCGCCTGCTGGCGGCGGCGAAGGACGAGGCGGAAAAGATCCGCGCGGCAGCCGCCGCCGAGGCACAGACTCTGCTGGACGACGCCAAGGCGCGCGCAGCCGCCGCCGAGGCGGTTGCAGCCGAGCGCGCGGCGGTCGCCGAGCGGGAGGCGGCGCGGCGCGTAAGTGAAACGGTCGGCAACGCCAAGCAGAATGCCGCGATGATTCTCGCCGCCGCCGACAAACGGGGCAGAGAAACGCTTGCCGCCGCCGAGCGGGAGGCTGCAGCGACGCGCGCCAAAGCGGCGGCGCTTTCCCGCCGCAGTGCGGAATTTGAAGAAAAGCTGCGCAGCCTCACGGCGGACACGGTCCGCGCGCTTGCCGCGCTCAATGCGGCATCGCCCGCACCGGCTGCTTCGCCCGCACCGGCGGTGTCCGCCGCTGCGGCGGACGCGCCCGACGCGGCGCGCCTCTTTGCGTCCCGCCCGCGCCGCACCGACCGGGTGCGCCCGGCGGAACCTGCGCCCGCACCCGAGACGGCGGCGGAAACCGCCGCCGCACCTGCCGCAGCGACGCCTACAGCGTCTGCGGCGGACGTCGATGCGGACAACACCGCGCATGACTATGCCTTTGCGGGCGGCAAGCTGCTCGAAAGGGACGGCGCGCGGCAGACCGCCGCACCGCGCAAGCTCTACGACGCGGTCAGCGTGACCTATGACGACGGCGGCGACGGCTACGACGACATCAAGCGTCTGATGGACAGCGCCGCCGACCGCAAGCTGAAAAATCCGACCGATTTTGCAAACTGAAAGGACATTTGCCGTGGCACCTTATCTGATTCTGATTCTCGCCGTCTGCGCGGCGGACCAGCTCACCAAGCTGTGGGCGCTGGACTATATTTTCACGCATGCATCGGCGCTTGCCGCAAATACGCCCGCGCTCGCGTCGGGACTTCCGCATGTCGGCGACAGCGTACCGGTGATTGACGGCGTGCTGCACATGACCTATATCGAAAACCCCGGCATGTCCTTCGGACTGCTCACCGAGCACCGCTGGATCTTCATGACGGTGTCGGCCGTGGCGATTCTCGCCATCCTCGTCTACCTGTTCACGCTGAAGGGCAAGCCGAAGCTGCTCTGCACCGCGCTTGCGCTGGTCGTGGGCGGCGGCATCGGCAATATGTTTGACCGCGTGCTGCTCGGCTATGTCGTCGATTTTATTGATGTGCGCCTCTTCGGCAGCCTGTGGACCTGGGTGTTCAATGTGGCGGATGCGGCAGTCTGCGTGGGTGCTGGACTGCTGGTGCTTTATTGCCTGGTTTCGTACAGAAAAGAGAAAAAGGAGACTGCGCGGTGAGCCTTTTGCGCATAGCGGCGGCGGAGGACGCGGGCAGCCGCGCCGATGTCTTCGTCAGCCTCTACTTTGATGTGACCCGCACGGCGGCAGCCCGCCTGCTTGCCGAGGGCGCGGTCACGGTGAACGGAAGACCCGCCGCGAAGAATACCCGCATCGCCGCCGGGGACGAAGTCGGCGTCACGCTCCCGCCCGTGCGCGAGACTGCGACGCTGCCCGAGGATATCCCGATTGAAATTGTCTATGAGGACGACGACCTCGCCGTCGTCAACAAGCCGAAGGGTATGGTCGTGCATCCCGCCGCCGGCAACGAGAGCGGGACGCTGGTCAACGCCCTGCTTTACCGCATGGGCGACCGCCTGTCCGGCATCGGCGGTGAGCGCCGCCCCGGCATCGTGCACCGCATCGACAAGGACACGAGCGGTCTGCTCGTCGTGGCGAAGAACGATTTTGCACACACGGTGCTGTCCGACAGCTTAAAGGAGCACGGCATCGACCGCGAATACAAGGCGGTCTCGGTCGGCAACCTGAAGGACGCGCAGGGCACGGTGGATCGCCCCATCGGCAGAAACCCGCGCGACCGCAAGAAGATGGCGGTCGTCCCGGACGGCAGACCGGCGGTTACGCACTACACCGTCGCCGAGCAGTTTGACGGCTTTGACCTTTTGGACCTGAAGCTGGAGACCGGCAGAACGCACCAGATCCGCGTGCACCTGTCGAGCATCGGGCACCCGCTCCTCGGCGACGCGCTTTACGGCGGCGGGCACACGAAGTTTGAGCGGCAGAATGCCGATTTGCTCACCGGGCAGACCCTGCACGCATATCGGCTGACCTTCCGTCATCCGCGAAGCGGCGAGACCCTGTGTTTCACGGCGCCGCTGCCGCCGTATTTCGAGACGATTTTGGCGAAACTCCGCCGCTTGTGACGCGCAAAAGCGGCGGTTTTTTCATACAACTTTGTATGAAAATGTTGCAATTTTGTTGAAAAATACTATAATCCACGCCTTGTCGGCTTTCAATTTCTACGCGCCGCGTGCAATTACCTGCTTGACAGATGGGCAAATCAAGTGTATCATAACGAAAAAGCCGATATTTGCAGCATCGGAAGCAAGTTTCGACCTTTTGAAAAAAACAAATTTACGGAGGACAAAACAATGACGAAGAGAATCATTGCTCTCGCGCTTGCGGCACTGCTCAGTTTTGCAATGCTGACCGCTTGCGGAGACAAAGCGCCCGCAGGCACCGATCCTGCGGCAACCGATCCTGCCGTCAGCGGTTCCACCGATGCAAACGGCGGCGCTGACGAAACCAAGGGCACGCTGATTATCGGCGGTATCGGCCCTCTGACCGGCGCTGCTGCCGTATACGGCATCAACGTCAAGAACGGCGCACAGATCGCGGTTGACGAGATCAACGCGGCAGGCGGCGTCAATGGCTACAATCTGGAGCTGAAGTTCCAGGACGACGAGCATGACCCCGAAAAGTCGGTCAACGCTTACAACAAGCTGATGGACGAAGGCATGCAGGTTCTGATGGGCACGGTTACGAGCGCACCCTGCGTTGCAGTCGCAGCCGTCGCACTGGAAGACAACATGTTCCTGCTGACCCCCTCGGGTTCGGCAGTTGAGTGCGTGACAAACCCCAACGCATTCCGCATCTGCTTCAGCGACCCGAACCAGGGTATTGCATCCGCTGACTACATTGCAGAGCACGGCCTTGCAACCAAGGTTGCCGTCTTCTACAATGTATCCGATGTTTACTCCAACGGTATTTACGAGAAGTTTGCAGCAGAGGCTGCCGCCAAGGGCATTGAAGTCGTAACCGCGCAGGCGTTCACCAAGGACAGCGCAACCGACTTCAGTGTACAGATTCAGAAGATCAAGGAGAGCGGCGCAGAGCTCGTCTTCCTGCCGATTTACTATCAGGAGGCTTCGCTGTTCCTCGAACAGGCTTCCACCGCAGGTCTGGATGTCAAGTACTTCGGCTGCGACGGTCTGGACGGTCTGATTGACCAGCTCGGCGACAAGGAGAGCCTCGCAGAGGGCGTTATGCTTCTGACGCCTTTCGTTGCAGACTCGAAGGAAGAAAAGTCGGCGAAGTTCACCGCGGCATATAGAGAGAAGTATGGCGAGACCCCGATTCAGTTCGCGGCTGACGCTTACGATGCAATCTACACCATCAAGGCAGCACTTGAGGCTGCAAATATCACCGACCCCACGATTGACCACAGTGCGCTGTCCGATGCGCTCACTGCGGTGATGACCAAGATCACGGTCGAGGGTGTTACCGGTACGATGACCTGGGATGAAAGCGGCGAGCCGACCAAGACCCCGAAGGCAATGGTCATCAAAGACGCTACCTATGTCTCGATGGACGACTGATTTCACCGGAAATTCGACATTTTTTTGCAGGAATTTTAATTTACTCTTGCAATTCTGAAGATTTTATGTTAAAATAAAGAGGTTATTATTACAATAGCCTTTTTATTTTATTATTTCGGTTTGTGAAAAAATGTTGCAACTTCACAAATTGAAAATATGTTCAATCTACAATAAGGAGCAAAGTCGATGAGCAGTTTCTTCTCTTACCTGATTAACGGCGTGAGTCTCGGCAGTATCTATGCCCTGATTGCACTCGGTTACACCATGGTATACGGTATCGCGAAAATGCTGAACTTCGCGCACGGCGATGTCATCATGATTGGCGGGTATATGACCTTTGTCGTCGGCACGGCGCTGGGTATGCCCGTGTGGCTGACGATTCTTTTCGGGATTCTCGTATGCACGGTGCTCGGTATGACGATTGAAAAAATCGCCTACAAGCCTCTCCGTGCGGCAACCTCCCTTGCCGTGCTGATTACGGCCATCGGCGTCAGCTACTTTTTGCAGAATGTGGCGCTCCTGGTCTTCGGCTCTGCGGCAAAGACGACCACCTCGGTGGTGCCGCCGTTCTCGATTATGCTCGGCGATGTGAAGGTCTCGGGCGAGACGGTCGTCACTATTCTGGTTTCGGTCGTGATCATGGTCGGACTTTCCCTGTTTGTCAACCATACCAAGAGCGGCAAGGCGATGCTTGCCGTCTCGGAGGATAAGGGTGCGGCGCAGCTCATGGGCATCAATGTCAACGCCACGATTTCGCTCACCTTTGCCATCGGCTCGGCACTTGCCGGCATCGCCAGCGTGCTGCTCTGCTCGACCTATACGCAGCTCAGCCCCTACACCGGCGCAATGCCCGGTATCAAGGCGTTCACGGCGGCGGTCTTCGGCGGCATCGGCTCGATCCCCGGCGCGATGATCGGCGGCATTGTCCTCGGCGTGATTGAAAACCTCAGCAAGGCGTATATTTCCACCCAGCTCTCGGATGCTATCGTGTTTGCAGTGCTTATCATCGTTCTGCTTGTCAAGCCGACCGGCATTCTGGGCAAGAAAATCAGCGAGAAAGTTTGAGGTGACACGCATGAAAACAAATGCATCTGCCAAACGAAAGCCGCTGCTTTCGCGAGAGGCAAAGGACAGAACCATCACATATATCATGCTTGCAGTGATTTTCGCCGCGGTGCAGCTGTATGTTTCCAGCGGTAAAGCCGGGCGCTCTTTCACGGGTCTGCTCATTCCGACCTGCGTGTATATCCTCGCGGCGATGTCGCTGAACCTGGTGGTCGGCGTTTCGGGCGAACTCAGCCTCGGCGCGGCGGGCTTCATGTGCATCGGCGCGTTCACCGGCAGCGTGTTCTCCATCCTGACCAAGGAAGTTATCACGGAGACCTTTGTCCGCTTCCCGCTTGCCATTCTGCTCGGCGGCGTGGTTGCAGCTTTCTTCGGCTTCCTCATCGGCATTCCGGTTCTCCGCCTGCGCGGCGACTACCTGGCTATTGTGACGCTGGCGTTCGGCGAGATCATCAAGAGCGTCATGAACAATGTGTATCTGACGGTGGATAAGAACGGCGTGTTTGTCTCGATGAGCACCGAGGCAAAGGCAGCGCATGTCTTCGATATGGAGACAAAGAAGGACATCATCAAGGGCGCACAGGGCATCACCGGCACGCCGCGCGATTCCACCTTTGTCATTTGCTTTGCCGTCGTGTTCATCGCGATGATCATCATGCTCAATTTCATGGATTCCAAGCAGGGGCGCGCGGTCATGGCTTCGCGCGACAACCGCATTGCGGCGGAGGCGATGGGCGTCAATGTCACGCGCGCAAAGATGTCGGCATTCGTGATGTCCGCATTCTTCGGCGGCGTCGCAGGCGTGCTCTATTCGCACAACCTTGCAACCTTGCAGGCAGTCAAGTTTGACTACAACCTGTCGATCCTGATTCTCGTCTTTGTCGTGCTCGGCGGCATGCGCAAGATGCGCGGTGTTGTGATCGCCACGGCGCTGCTCTATGTACTGCCCGAGGCGCTCCGTGCACTCAATGACTACAGAATGCTGATTTACGCAGTTGTCCTGATCGCGATGATGCTGATCAACAACAGCGCGAGATTCAAGGCTATGACGGCAAAACTCGGCGATGCGATCCGCGCAAAGACCGGTAAAAAACAGGCGGGAGGTGAGGCGTAATGGCACTGCTCGAAACCAAGGATCTGTCCATTCGGTTCGGCGGTCTGAAGGCTGTTGACCGCCTCAACCTGACCATTGAAAAAGGACAGCTGTACGGGCTGATCGGCCCGAACGGCGCGGGCAAAACCACGGTCTTCAATATGCTGACCGGCGTTTACCAGCCCACCTCGGGCACAATCACGCTGGACGGCGTCTGCCTCAACGGCAAGACCCCGGTGGAGATCAACAAGCTCGGCATCGCCCGCACCTTCCA
>CAKSLU010000049.1 GCA_934474225.1 uncultured Eubacteriales bacterium
TAGCATATCGTCTGTACCGTAGGGCGCCGTCTGTCTCCGCCGCGCTTTTTAGGCTTCCCCCTTGGGGGAAGCTGTCACCGTAGGTGACTGATGAGGGGTAGCCATTCGTCAGAATGGCGTCTCTACAGCACAGAATGAGACTGCACAGACGGATGCTTACGCATCCTACCCCTCATCCGGCGAGATAAACTCGCCACCTTCCCCCCAAGGGGGAAGGCTGAGGATGCCTTTTTCTTTTTTTTGCAATTTCCTCTTGACAGACGCATGAACTCATGCTATCATAAACACATGAACAGATATTCATACATTCAGCGGAGGACAAAGGGAATGGAAGACGAAGAACTGATATACGACCTTGCGGATTTGTTCAAAATTTTCGCGGATTCGACCCGCATCCGCATTCTGTTCTGTCTGTCGGAGAAAGAGAGCTGCGTCGGCGACATCGCGGCGGCGCTGGAAATGAGCCAGACCGCCATCTCGCACCAGCTGCGCGTGCTGAAGCAGAGCCACCTGGTGCGCTGCCGCCGCGACGGCAAACAGATGTATTATTCGCTGGCGGACGACCATGTGAAGACGATTCTCGACGCCGGACTTGAGCATGTGGAGGAATGAGCCATGAAAGACGAAGAAAAGAAAAACGCCTGCCCGTGCTGCGCACATGACCGGGACGCGCACGAACATGAACACGAGCATGAGCATGACGGCTGCTGCGGGCACGACCACGGCGACGAGCATGACGGCTGCTGCTGCGGGCATGACCATGCGCACGAGGAGGGCGACGGCAAGAATCTCCTGATTCGCCTCGGCATCGCCGCCGTGCTGTTCTGTGTGGGACTTGCGCTGAACTTCTTTGCCGTACCGGCGACGGTTCGCGCGGTCGTGTTCGGCGTCGCCTACCTCGTCGCGGGCTACCGCGTGCTGTTTGAAGCGTGGGAAGGCATCTGCGAGGGCGACTGGTTTGGCGAAGCGTTTCTCATGAGCATCGCGTCGCTCGGCGCGTTTGCCATCGGTGAAATGGCGGAGAGCTGCGCGGTCGTCATCCTCTTTGAACTCGGCGAATACCTCCAGGGACGCGCCGTTGCCAAGAGCCGCGGCAGCATCAAGCAGATGCTGGCGCTGCGTCCCGAGAAGGTCACCGTGGAGAAGGATAAAAGGCTCGTCACCATGGCGCCCGAGGATGTGAAGATTGGCGACATCGTCGTCATTGCCCCCGGCGAGAAGGTCTCGCTGGACGGCGTGCTGGTGGAAGGCACGGGCGACATGGATCTGTCGGCGCTGACCGGCGAGAGCCTGCCGGTGTCCAAGACGGTCGGCGATGAGGCGCTGTCGGGCAGCATGAGCGTGGATGCCACCTTCAAGGTGCGCGTCACCGCCGACTATGCCAACGGCACGGTGGCGAAAATTCTCGAAATGCTGGAAAATGCGCGTGAGCGCAAGAGCCCGGTGGAGAACTTCATCCGCCGCTTCTCGAAGATTTACACGCCGATTGTCTGCGCGTTTGCCGCGCTGGTGGCGGTTGTGCCGCCGCTTGTCGGGCTTGGCAGTTTCTCCACCTGGATTTATCGCGCGCTCTGCGCCCTCGCGGCGTCCTGCCCCTGCGCGCTGGTCATTTCGGTGCCGCTCGGTCTGTTCGGCGGCCTCGGCGCGGCGTCCAAGTGCGGCGTGCTGATTAAGGGCGGCAACTATCTGGAGGCGCTCACCACGGTGAATGCCGCCGCCTTTGACAAGACCGGCACGCTCACGCGCGGCAGCTTTGCCTATGTGGGCGCGAAGAATGCCCCCGACGAAACGGCGCTCTGCCGCGTCGTCGCCATCTGCGAAAAGTACAGCACGCACCCGATTGCCCTCGCCGCCATGCGCGCTTTCGGCAACCTGGCGGATGGCATCGAGGTCACCGATTCTGCCGCCGTTCCCGGCAAGGGCGTGCGTGCCGATGCCGTCATCGGCGGTAAGGCGGTCGCCTGCCTGTGCGGCAACGCATCGCTGCTGCGGGATGCGGGCATCGCGTTTGACGAAGTGGAAGCCGTCGGCACGGTGGTCTACGCCGCCGCGGACGGCGTGTACCTCGGCTGCGCCGTCTTCGCCGACGAGCTGAAGCCGGACAGCGCCGACGCGCTCCGCGACCTTGCATCGCTTGGCATCACCGATACGACGATGCTCACCGGTGACAAGCGCGCCATTGCCGAGCGCGTGGCAAAGGAAGTCGGCATCTCCGCCGTGAAGCCGGAGCTGCTGCCTGCGGATAAGGTTGCGGCCATCTCGGCGCTGCGCGAGAGCGGCAAAAAGCTGGTCTATGTCGGCGACGGCATCAACGACGCGCCCGGTCTCGCCCTTGCCGATGTCGGCGTGGCGATGGGCGGCATCGGCAGTGCCGCTGCGCTCGAGGCTGCGGATGTCGTGATCATGGGCGATTCGCTGAAGAAGCTGCCCGCCGTGATTCGCATTGCGCGCAAGACCATGCGCATCGTGCGCGAGAACATCGTGTTTGCGCTGGTGATTAAGGTCGCCGTCGTGATTCTGTCGGCGTTCGGGCTCACGGATCTGTGGATTGCCGTGCTCGCCGATGTCGGCGTCTGCCTCCTCGCCGTTGCCAATGCGCTGCGCACCATGCGCGTCAAGGAAAAATAAGAGAAAATCAAAAGCGGTGGAAACTTTCGAGAGTTTCCACCGCTTTTTGCGTGGGGGAGGAGAAAGCTGAATCGCGCACAAACTTGTAGGGACCGGCGTCCTCGACGGTCCGCGCCAACCAAAGCAAAACGGACCGCCCCGGACGCCGGTCCCTACCGGATGGCGGGAATTTTGTGCATTGCACGCAATTTACACCGTAGGGGCGACCATCGGTCGCCCGCATTCGTGGCGCAATCTAAAATAGCCTCCCTTGTGCAAAGGGAGGTGATGCCGAACGGCACCGGAGGGATTGTTACAGAGCAAAAAAGATTGAAAGAGTACGGAACAACCCCTCAGGCGCTCACGCGCCAGCTCCCCTTACACAGGGGAGCCGAACCGCGCGCCAACCACGACAAACGGACCGCCCCGGACGCCGGTCCCTACAGGATAAAAACCTACGCGCACCCTGCAAAACAAAACTCCCCCCTTTTTCAAAGTCCTTTGAAGGGGGCATGGGGGAAACTTTCCTACAGGAAAGTTTCCCCCATCGCATTCCGATTCAAACTTTCGTCCCCTTCGCCCCGCCGAGGTGAATGCCCGAGAGGACATTGCTCTCAAAGGAGAAGGTCAGCGCGGCGCGCTCGCGGTGCCGCTTCATGCCGAGGGCAATCATGCGCTCGAGCAGCTCCGTGTAGGACACGCCGAGCGGCTCCCACAGATAGAACGAGAGCGAACCCGGAATCGTGTTGATTTCGTTTAAGTACACCTTGTTTTCGTCGCAGTCGATCATGAAGTCGATGCGTGAGACGCCCGAGCAGCCCAGCACGCGGAATGCCTTCACCGCCGTCTCGCGGATCGCCGCACGCAGCGCGTCCGGAATCTCCGCCGGAATCTTGCGCTTCACGCTTGCCATGCCGCTTGACTTGCCGCCCTTGGCGTTGTCGATATACTTGTTTTCAAAGGAGAGAATCTCGTCCGCCGCCACCGGCTCCTCGCACTCGGATGCCTCGGCGGCAAAGCGGTCGCCCAGCACCGCGCAGTTGATCTCGCGCAGATGCACAATCGCGCGCTCCACCAGCACCACCTGCGCAAAGGAAAACGCTGTGTCCAGCGACTTGGTGAGCGCCGCACGGTCGGCGGCGACGCTGATGCCGATGCTCGAACCGAGGTTTGCCGGCTTGACAATCACAGGATAGCTGAATGCCGCCTCGATGTCCGCTATGGTGCGGTCGGGGTCGGCGTAGTCGACGGTGGTATAGCGGCGGCAGTCCAGCACCGGAATGCCGTTGTCCTTGAAGACCGCCTTCATCGCGTATTTGTCCATGCCGAGCGCGCTTGCCGTCACATCGCAGCCCACATAGGGGATGTTCAGCATCTCGATGTAGCCCGCCAGCGTGCCGTCCTCGGTGTTGGTGCCGTGGACAATCGGGAAGGCAATGTCAATCTGCCCGATGCGGTTTTTGCCGAGCGCCTTGGGCGGGAAGCGGTAGATGCCCGCCACATCGCCCTCACTGACGAGCGTCACGCGCTCGCACTTTGTAAGCAGGGCGGGAATGTCCTTGTAGTTTTCAATCGTGAGCAGCGCCTCGCCCGTGTAAAAGCGGTTGTCCTTGGTGATGTAGAGCGGAATCACATCGTATTTGTCGCGGTTGACAGCCAGCATCGCCTGCACGGCGGAAATGATGGAAATCTCGTGTTCGGTGGACTTGCCGCCGAAGAGTACGCCAAGCTGAATCTTCATAGTCTGTCCTTTCGTATGGTCAAAAATCCGCATCAGAAGTTGTCGGGCAGGTCGTTCTCAAGCAGCACGACCTTTTTCCTGCCGCCGGCGTCCAGCGCCGAAACATAGCACATCGCATCGGCAAAATTCTTTGCGGTATAGAGCTTCTTTTCATCGGCGCCCGCCTCGCGCGCACCGCGCAGAATCGGCTTTGCCTGCTTTTCGCCGACGGCGACGATATAGTCGCACACGGCGGCGGCACGCGCGCCGAGTTCGGCGTTGAGCGCGTCCGTGCGGTCGCCCAGTTCAATCATGCCGGGCGTGACAATAATCCGCATCGCGTCAAAACGGCCGAGCGTCTCGAGCGCGGCAGCCGCGCCCGCGGGATTCGAGTTGAAGGCGTCGTCGATAATGGTCACTGCGCCGCGGTCAAGCAGCTCCATGCGGTGGGGGACGGCGCGCAGCGTCCGCACGGCGGGGACGAGGTCGGCAAGCGGAATGCCGTAGCCGTTCGCCGCAGCGACCGCACCCACGATGTTCTCGACATTCGCCGCGCCGATGAGCTTGGTGGAGAATTTCTGCCGCTCGTCGCCGTGCACGAGCGTGAAGGTCGTGCCCGTGGTGTCCACCGCGATGTCGGCGGCAAAGTAGTCCGCATCCGGGCGCAGCCCGTAGGTCACGGCGGCGCGGGGCGGCGGGTTCTTTGCGATCGTCTCGCTCGACAGATTCACATAGAGGATGCCGTCCGCGGGCAGTGCGTCGGCGAGTTCGTATTTGGTCTTAATGATGTTTTCCACGCTGCCAAAACTCTCGAGGTGCTGCTCGCCGATTGAGGTCACGATGCCGCGCGTCGGGTGTACAATGTCGCAGAGTTCTTTGATGTCGCCGACATACTTTGCGCCCATCTCGCAGACGAAAATCTCATGCGTCGCGCGGAGCGACCCCCGGATGGTCTTGACCACGCCCATCGGCGTGTTGTAGCTTTCGGGCGTCATCAGCGTGTTGTAGCGCACCGACAACAGGTGCGTGAGGAAGTATTTGACCGAAGTCTTGCCAAACGAGCCGGTGATGCCGATGATTTGCAAATTGGGGCAGGACGCGAGAATCTTTTTCGCATCGTTTGTATAATGCCGCCGCACCGCCGCCTCTATCGGCGCGTTGATTTTGTTTGCCGCCGGGATGAGGAAGGGCAGGACAAACGCCGCGATGCCGAAAAGTACAAATTCGCCCGTGCCGCCGAGCGCCGCGGCGAGAATCAGCAGGAGAATTTCCAGAATGCCGAGCGTCACAAACAGGCGGCAGAGCCGCGCGGTGAACACCAGCGGCTTTTTCGCCTTTTTCGGCAGGGAAAGCGCCGCTGCCGCAAGGCAGAGCAGTGCAAAAAATCCGTATGCATACGCCGCGCCGCGTGCAGAAACGAAACCGCAGACAAGCGCCGCGACAAGCAGGAGAAGCGGCAGGATCATGCGGTGCTTGTTTGCCCGCATCCAGTTCCACTGCACCCGCGCGGTGTAGGAATTGAGTTGGAACATGTGCAGAAAATAGCGCGCCGAAAAATACAAGTATAAGAGCAGCGCGCAGAGGACAATCCCGTGCAGGGAATGCGTAATCGCTGTTACAGGGTCCATGGCAAAACCTCCGTCAGAGTTCAAAGAAGGAACCGAGCACGCGGGCAAAGAGCGCCGGGTCGTCGGCAAAGGAGAAGTGGCTGCCGCCGGGGACGACGACAAGCCCCGCGTCGGGAATGTCGCGCTCCATGCGTTTCGCGTCGGCAAGCGGCGTCGCGTCGTCGGCATCGCCCCAGAAGAGCAGGGTCGGCGCGGTGACCAGCGGCAGGCAGTGCGCAAGGTCCTCGTTCACCGCCAGCACCAGCGTTTTTTTCATGATTTCGCCGGCATTGTTATAGTCCGCCGAACCGCGCTTTTTCCGCCAGGCGTCCACCGCGCCGGGGAACAGCTTCTGCATCGGCTTGGTCGAGAGGACGCGCCGCCCCGCCTTGTAGGCGGCAAGCGACAGGCGCGCGCCGGGCGATTTTTTCGGCTTCAGCCCCGCCGCATCCACCAGCATCACGCGGTCGATGGTAAAGGGCAGGGGACGCGCGCTTTGCGCCTCAAACATTTTGAGAATGACGCGCCCGCCGTAGGAGTGGCCGATAAGCGACACATGCGTGACGCCGAGCGACTTGAGCATGCCGATAAAGAGGTCGGCATAGTCGCCGGGCGACATCGGCGCGGGCGGCTCGGGGCTCTTCCCAAAGCCGCAGAGGTCGGGGAGCAGAACGGTGTACTTTTTCGCAAGCGCTGCCGCCGTGCGGCGGAAGACCTCGCCCGAGCAGCCCCAGCCGTGCAAGATCAGCACGGCGCATTCGCCCTCTCCGAGCCGCTCGTATTCCACCGTGCGGCTGCCGTCCGTGTAGCGCATCGTTTTTCCCCCAATCCGTAAAAATCCAAATTACAGTATAGCATATCAGCAGCGCTATTGCCACAGTTTTTTGAAAAAAGCTGCGGCTTTTCGGGTAAAAATTCTGCACAATTGCGCATTTAGGCTTTACAGCGTATTTTATTCTATGCTATAATATAAAATACTATAAAAATATATAGAATTATCGGAGGTGCGGATTTTGCAGACCATTCTCGGCTTCCTGACGGATACATTCGGCAGAATCGGCGCGCAGTTTTTGTCGATTTCGTTTAACGACATTATCGACATTGCCCTGCTCGCCGTGGTGCTGTACTATGTCTATCGCTTCGTCCGCGAGCGGCGGGCGGGCAAGCTGGCGCTCGGGCTCGGGATTCTCGTGGTGCTCTATGCGCTGACGACCATCTTTGAGATGTACGCCATGAGTTTTCTGCTCCAAAATGTGTTCCAGGTCGGTCTGCTGGCGCTCATCATCCTGTTCCAGCCCGAGCTGCGCGCCGCGCTTGAGAAGGTGGGCGGCGACCCGCTGCGCTCCATCCGCAGCCTTGCCGAACCGAAGGAGGTCGCCGAGGCGACCCGCGCCATCGACAACATCTGCATCGCGGCAAGCGACATGGCGCGCGACCGCACCGGCGCGCTGATTGTCATTGAGCGCACCACAAAGCTCGGCGACATCATGAAGACCGGCGTGCAGCTGGACGCCGTGATCTCGCAGAGCCTCATCAAGAATATTTTTTTCAACAAGGCGGCGCTGCACGACGGCGCGATGATCATCCGCGACAACCGCATTGCTGCGGCGGGCTGCTTCCTGCCGCTGACGCAGAATACGCAGATCAGCAAGGACAAGGGCACGCGCCACCGCGCGGGCGTCGGCGTCAGCGAGGTCAGCGACGCGGTGGTCATCATTGTCTCCGAGGAGACCGGCGAGATTTCGCTGGCGATCGGCGGTTCGCTGCTCGGCGGGCAGAATTACACCACGCTGCGCCAGCAGCTGACGCAGCTGCTCTTCGGCGACACGCGCCGCAA
>CAKSLU010000050.1 GCA_934474225.1 uncultured Eubacteriales bacterium
CGCACCAACTCTGTAAGGACCGGCGTCCTCGACGGTCCGCCCCCACCAAAGCAAAAACGGACCGTCGAGGACGCCGGTCCCTACAAAAGTCGCATCGGTACGATTGCGGGCAATTCGGCAGTCCCCCTACAGAATAGCGGAAGATATATACACACCATAGGGTCTCCCCCTCCACGCAAAAAAGGGCGACCGAAGTCGCCCTTTTGGTACAGCGTTATTACAGCGTGGTCTCCGCGTGGCGGAGGACATGGCAGTTGATGTTGACGGCGACGGGCAGCCCCGCGATGTGCGTGGGCGCGGCGGCGACGGCAACCGAAAGCGCCGTGGTATCGCCCGAGAAACCCTGCGGGCCGATGCCGGTCTCGTTGATGGCGTCGAGCAGGCGTTCTTCCAGCGCGGCATAACGCGCATCGGGATTGTGCTCGCCCACGCGGCGGACAAAGCACTCCTTGGCAAGCGCGGCGCAGCCCTCAAAATCGCTGCCGATGCCGACGCCCACCGAAATAGGCGGGCAGGGGTCGGCACCCGCGCGCTCGACCGTCTCCACCACAAAGCGCACAATATCGTCCTCGGTGGCGGCGGGCGTGAACATGCAGAGCGCGCTCTTATTCTCGCTGCCGAAGCCCTTAGGCAGGGCGACGATGCGCACCCGGTCGCCCGGGACGACGCGGATATGCAGCACGGCGGGCGTGTTGTCCTCGGTGTTCTTCCGCGCATAGAGCGGGTCGGACACCACCGAGAGGCGCAGCGCGCCGTCCACATAGGCGCGGCGCACGCCGCGATTGACCGCGTCCGCCGCGTTGCCGACGATGTGCGCATCCTCCCCGATATAGAGGAAGACCACCGCCATGCCGGTGTCCTGGCAGACCGGCACATCCATTTCGCGCGCCGCCTCCACATTGTCAAGCAGGCGGTCGAGCACGCGCTTGGCAAGCGGGCAGCTCTCGCGCCCGCAAGCGGCGGCAATGCAGTCGGTCACATCCGCCGTGAGCGTATAATTCGCCTTGACAAAGAGTTCGGCAACCGCATCCTCCACCGCCGATGCGGGGATCATGCGAATCTGTTTTCCCTGATAGCTGACCGTGTCCATGTTACTCATCCAAATCGTTGAAATAGATAATTTCGCCCGGCATGCAGTAGCCGAGCTTGCGGCGGGCGACCCGCTTGACATACGCCTCGTCAAAGGGGGCGTCCAGTTCTTCTTTCAGCTGCGCCTGCACCTCTTTGGCGGCGGCAAGCTGCGCCTCAAGCGCGTCGTTTTTCGCGCGCAGGTCGTTCTGCCGCATCCAGATGACGCCGACGAGCAGCAGCCCGAGAATCAGCGCGGCGGTGAGCGCCGCCCGCGCCGAAAACGGCGTGTGCGCCTGTTCGGTTCTTCGCATGTTTCCCGTCCTCCGTTCCGTTTGTGCAGACATCGCCGCAGCGCGCCATGCGTGCGCGACGCATCCGGCAGCGCTGCCTTTCGGCTTTCTCTTCTTTCCTTCTATTATACCAAGTGCGCGCGCGGCTTGCAACAGGTTTTGCAATTTTTTGTGCCGCGCCGCAAAGCAAACGGAAGAGGGCGACAAACGGTTTCTTTACAAGGCGGAATACGGCGCCCACGGCGCGCCGCACGGCGGCTGCTGCCGCCGCAACCACGGTGATGAACAGCCGTCCGACGGTGTGATAATAGGCAAGGAACCCGCAAAATGCGCCGACCAGCACAAAGCCGCGCACGCGCCCGTCCCCCGTGACGAAGAAGAACACGCAGGCAAGCACCGCGCAGACGACGAGAAAAAGGAAGTCCCCGACGGCAACCAAAAACAGCCTGAAAAAATCGCGCCCGCCGCGGGGCGGGCGCACATCGATGAAGAAAAGCACGCGCAAAAAGCGCACGATGTCGTAGAGCACGCCGTAGAGCACGCCGAGCGCGAGTGAGGCGGCAAAAGCGGCCGCCTGTGCCTGCATCGATACTTCCATTACTTCGTGCGGCGGGCAAACAGCCCTTTTTTCTCGCCGGGCATCGCCGCGTAGTACAGACCGTCCACGCGCCCCTCCAGGGTGAAGTCCCCGCTCTCGGCGGACATCTCAAGAATTTTCAGCCCCTTGCCCTCGATTTCAACCTTGCCGAGCGCCGTCGCCACCGAGACAAAGTCCTCGTCAAAGGACAGCACCTCGCTGACGCCGTCCATTTTCAGCAGCCTGCGATTTTGCAGCGTGACGCTGCTCTCGCCGTTTTCCGTCATATCCGCACCCTCCCGCACATGTTATTCAGAACAACATATGCGCGCGCGCGGCAGGATATACGGGACCTTAGCGGGCGGCGTGCCTCCTGCGCCGAAAAAAGGCTCCCTTTGGCAAGGAAGCCCGACTTGAGAAGAAAGGTTACGGCGGGAGGCAGACGGCGCCCTACGGTATGTGCACGATTCCCCTCTTTCCGCAGGGGCGGCCATCGGTCGCCCGCCTATCCGGCACAATCTATCTTTGGCGCACGGAATATAACCGGCTCGGTTTTACCGCAGCACGCGGATGCCGCGCGCCTCCAAAACGGCGCGCGCCGCCTCCGTCTCCGCGGCGGTCGGCACCGGCGTCGAGGCGGCGGCAAGCGGATAGGGTATGTCCAGCGACTCGTATTTGGTGCCCGAAAGGTTGTGATACGGCAGGACACGCACGCCGACGACGCAGGTGAGCGTGGCAAGAAAATCGGCGATTTTCCCGATTTCGCCCGCATTCTGCCCCGGCACAAACGGGATGCGGATCTCGACCCGCTGATGCAGCGTGTCGAGCAGCCGCAGGTTGGCGAGAATGCGCTCGTTCGGCAGACCGCAGAGGCGGCGGTGCAATTCGCTGTCGTATGCCTTGACATCGACGAGGAATGTGTCCGCCGCGCCGATGACCTTTTGCAGATTTTCCTCGGGCACGGCGAGGCAGGTGTCCACCGCCGTGTTGACGCCCGCCGCGTGCAGCGCGGTGAGCAGTTCGCGGCAGAAGTCCGCCTGCAGGAGCGGTTCGCCGCCCGACAGCGTGACGCCGCCGCCCGAGGTGTCGTAGAACGGCTTGTCCTCGAGCAGCTTCGGCAGAAGCTCGTCCGCCGTTGCCCGCTTGCCGTAAAAAATCAGCGCATCGGAAAAGCAGGCGCTCTCGCACTTGCCGCACGCGATGCATTTTGCGCGGTCAAAGCGATGCACGCCGCCGACGATGCGGTGCGCGCCGGTCGGACAGGCGGCGACGCAGCGCCCGCAGCCGGTGCATTTGTGCGCGTAAAAGCCAAGCTCCGGCTTTGTGGACAGTCCCTCCGGGTTGTGGCACCAGCGGCAGCGCAGGGGGCAGCCCTTGAGAAACAGCGTCGTGCGCATGCCGTCGCCGTCGTGAATTTCAAAGCGTTTGATGTTGATATACGTTCCCGTTGTCATATGGTTCTCCGTTTTAAGCATTTGCCGCGTTCTCGGTCTGGCGGATAAATTCGTCCTGCTCGACGCGCGAGAGCGCCGTGAAATAGACATTCCAGCCGCACAGGCGCACCTGGAGCGTCGCGTATTTTTCGGGATTTGCCTGCGCCGCGCGCAGCACCGCGGGGGACAGCACATTGATCTGCATGGCAAAGCCCCGCCGCGCCATAAAGGTTTCGAGCAGCGTCTCCATCGCGCAGATGCCCGCGTCGCCCTCGACCGCACCGGCATACAGCACCACATCCAGCACCGTGCCGTTCGGCGTGTCGGTATAATCCACCGTCGTCGCCGAGCGAATCAGCGCCGTGACGCCCTCGCGGTCCATCGCCGTGACGGCGCACATGTTCTTGGAGAGCGGCTCGCCCGCGAGGCGGCCGTCCGCCGTTGCGCCGGTCTTCTCGCCGAAGGTCAGGCGATAGTCGATGGAGAAGAAACCGCAGCGGAAGACGCCGCCGCGCCCGTTCGGCTTGCCGTTGATGCAGGCAGCCGTGTCGCGCACGACCTTTGCCGCAAGCGCATCGACGGCGGGGTCGCCGTTGCCGTACTTCGGCATGCGCCGCAGCGCCGTCTGCCGCAGTTCCTCATGCCCCTGCCAGTTGTCGCGCAGAACAGCGGCAAATTCGGACAGCGTTAACTTCTTTTCTTCATACACCAACCGCCGCACGGCGGCAAGCGCGTCCACCGTGCTGGCAATGCAGATGGCGTTGATGGCGGAATTGTTGTACTTTGCGCCGCCGCTGTAGGCATCGACGCCGCGCGCCACGCAGTCGGCAAGCGTCGCGGAAAAGAGCGGCGCGGGATTGAGCGACGGATATGCCCGCTCATGCGCTACAATCAGCGCCTCGGCGCTCGCGGCAAAGGCGGCAATCTGCTTTAAGACAGCGGCATAGAAGGCATCGAAATCCGCATAGCTGTCCGGGTCGGCGGGCGTGCCGACCACCGCGCCCGTATCGGGGTCAACGCCGCCGTTCATGGCGACAAGCACCGCCTTCGGCAGGTTGACGCGCCCGGTGCAGGTGCAGGGCACCTCCTTGCCGAGCGCCGCAGGCTCATAGCAGCCGATGACCGTGTAATTGCGCGCGTCGGCAGGCGCTTCGCCGAGCGCGACCAGCGCCCCCTCGACGACCTCGTCGTTTAAGAAAACAAAGCTGTTTCTGCCGTCGCGAATCGAGCCCAGAATCAAGCGGACAAGCGGCTTCGGCAGGTTCTTGTGCCAGCGGACGTGAATCTTCGGGTCGTTGATGTCAAGCCCGATGTATTCCTCCACCAAAAGATAGGTCAGCGCGTTTGTCGCGTCGCTGCCGTCCGCCAGCCTGCCGCCGATGTAAAACGGCACATTCGCCGTGACGTGCATCGCATAAAATTTGAAGAAATAATAGCGGAACAGCTCGCGCGCCTGCGCCTCGGTCAGCCTGCCGCACGCGAGGTCGCGGCGGTAGAACGGGTAAAACAGGCGGTCCAGCCCGCCGATGGAGCGCACCGCATCCCGCTCCACATTGCACTGCAGATTGTAGAAAATCACCGAGAGCTGCATCGCCTCCAGCAGCGTTTCGGGCGCGCCGACGGTCAGATGCCGCAGCGAGGACGAGACCAGCCGCATTTTTTCATCGCCGTCTGCCGCCAAGCGGTCGGTCGCGTCGGCAAGCCGCGCGATAAAGCCGATGGTCGCCGTCAGCGTGTCCGCCGTGCAGGCATAGAACAGGCGCTGCGCCTCGGTGAGCGTCGTTTTTTCGTCGCGGGCGGCAAGCACGCGGGCGCGCAGCCCGGGGATGCCGAGGGTCAGCACCGCCTCCCAGTCCGGCGAGGTGTGGCCGAAGTCCGCATCGCCCGTGTAGCAAAGCCCTTTCGTGGCGGCGTCCGTCTCGGCAAGCAGCCCCGCCATCTCCCGCGCGCGGAAGTCCTTCATCCATCTGCCGCGAATCCGTGAGAGCAGGAAATCGTGATGCAGCTTTTCGGGGAAGAAGTCGCGCTTATCCACATCCAGTTCGGCGCATGCCAGCACCTTTTCATACAGGCGCGTCTTGACGACGATGGCAGGCTGCCCCGCCATGGTCCGCTCGATGGCGAGCAGCTCCGTGCGCAGCGCCTCGGGCGAAAGCCCGCTGCCCTCGTCCCAGTGTTCCTCCGTGTATTGTTTGCCGAGCGCCGCGCGGTCAGCTTCAAAGTGATTCCAGAGCATCGGATGCACCTCCGTTTTCGGCTTCAGCATACGCCGCCGCAGGCAAATTGTCAATGCGGGTTTCGCGCGGATTTGTGTTTTTCGCGCGTCAAGCGCGAAAAAGGCGCAAAATGCACCTGATTTTTTTGCATTTCGATGATGCGGGCAGCGTCCCGCCGTGCCAGAGCGGCGGAGGGGCACAAATCCGCGCAAAATCGCACAAAAATGCGGAAAATTTTCAAAAATCATCTTGACAAGCCGCGCACGGCTTGCTATAATATAGAGCGTCGGTCCGAATGGATCGGCTATTCCTCCTTAGCTCAGTCGGTAGAGCGCGTGACTGTTAATCACGATGTCGTTGGTTCGAGCCCAACAGGGGGAGCCAAAAAAAAGACCATCCGAACCGGATGGTCTTTTTTTTGCTTCTCGTATCGTTCGGCTCGAAAGAGTTTGCGGGTTTCGCATCGCGAAATCGGCGGCGCATAGCCGCCGAAGGCAAACTCAATGGCGGCTGCCGCGCAGACGCCGTCGAGCCCCAACACACCGTGAACTTTTTCCATGCGATATAAATCCCTATCGGGATTTGCGATATGCACAAGTGCACGATATGCACAAGTGCGCGATATACGCCTGCGGCGTGCGATATGTGCAATGCACGCGATATGCCCTTCGGCGCGCGCCGAAGGCGACTTTCCTGCACGCTTTTTCTACTCCCGTGTATTTACTTTTGGAAGAATCTATGCTATACTGAAGTTGGAAAGTGAGGGATACCCATGCGCAAAACGAATTTGACAGCTTTGACCCTGATTCTTCTCGCGCTGCTCTTCTGCCTGCCGACAGCGGCGGTCACCCGCCGCGGCGACCTCGACGGCGACGGCAGTTTTTCCGTTTCGGATGCGCTCACGGCGCTGCGCTGCTGCCTTGGCGGCAACTACAATGCGCAGTGCGACATGAACGGCGACGGCGCGGTCACCCTCGTCGATGTGCTCTGCATTCTGCGCTATGCCGCAGCGGGCAACAACTTCACGCAGAACGCCCTGCTCTGCACGCCGACGAAAACCACCGGCATCTACAACTACTGCCCCTCCGTCCTCGAAGAGGCGGACGGCACGCGCTACCTCTACTACTGCACCAACCAAAACAGCTACGAAATCATCGACTACATCGGCTGTCGCCGCGGCACGCCGAACGCCGACGGCAACTACACCTACGGCGAAGAGACCATCGTGCTCGAACCGACGGCGGGCAAATGGGATGCGCACCACACCTGCGACCCCTCTGTGGTCAAGGGTGACTTCACTTACAAGGGACAGTCCTACAGCTATCTGATGGCGTATCTCGGCTGCACCTCCTATGACAACCAGGACAACGAAATCGGTTTTGCCGTGGCAAACGACCCGATGGGGCCGTTTATCAAGATTGCCGACACGCCCACCATCCCCTATGTGCGCGAGGGCGACGCATGGCAGTGGGGCGTGGGGCAGGCATCGCTGGTGAGCCGTGATAAAGCCGGCACCGTCTATGTCTTCTACACCGAGGGAACGGCGACCCGCACGCACGAATTTGTCGATGAATGGAACTTTGCCGACCTCGAAAATCCCGTCCGCCTGTCGCACACCGACCTCGCCACGACGGGACTGACGACCCGCACGGGCGGCGGCGACTACATCGGCAACGCCGATTTCGCCTACGATGCAGGCTCGAACAGCTTCTATATGGCGACGGATTCGCACCCGTACCCGTCGGACGAGCCGAACTACATCACCGAATACTTCCGCGTGGCGTACTTTGCGGGAGACGACGT
>CAKSLU010000051.1 GCA_934474225.1 uncultured Eubacteriales bacterium
AGCCCGCGCCCTACGGTGTGTACACATTTTCCGCTAATCTGTAGGGGCGACCATCGGTCGCCCGCTTTTGCCGCGGTAGGGGCGGGCGACCAATGGTCGCCCCTACGGTTGGACGGGGACAGCCTGCGCTGTGTTGTGTTGCACCATTCTATCTTAGCCTTCTCCACCGGGGAAGCCTAAATCGCCCCCCTACGGCGCGGCGGGGGTCACCGGCAGCACAATGCGGGAGCAATAGAGCCGCTCCGCGATCTCACGCCCGGTGTAGGGCGCGACAAGCCCGAGCACACGGGGAAGCCCCACGGGCTTCAGCCCGCGTGCCTTTACCTCCCGCCCGAGCGTCAGCCACGCCTCGTCCATGTGGTCGTAGTCGCCGTAATACAGCACCGAGAGCACGCTTGAGGCGGGCAGGCGCACCGTCTCGGCGGTCTCCTTCCGCACGGGGACGCAGACATAGTACGGATACGGCTCGATGCCGATATAGCCGTGGAGGAAGTCCTCGCGTTCCTGCATGGTAAAGAGCGGCTCGTCCGAGAGACAGTGCCCCTTTTTGATGCATTCGGCATAGAAGGCAAACATGGCATTGTACTTTTCCTCGGGGGTGCGCCCCATACACTTTTGCATGCAGCAGATGACCTTGGGGAGACCGATCTCCTGCACGGAGACGGACATATCTTTTGTTCCGGCTGTGCGGATGCGCAGTTCCTCCACGCTGCGCAAAAGGTCCTGCAGGCGCGCCTCCAGCGCGGTGAGCAGCGGTTCGGTCTGCCCGCCGCTCTGAAAATAGGCGATGATTTCTTCGTTTGTCAGCCCCATCGCCTTGAATTTCTCCACCTGCAGGATGCGCGCCACGCTGAAATTGTCGTAGTACCGCCGCCCGCTGTCGGGGGCGACATAGGCAGGGGTCAGCAGCCCCTTTGCCTCCATGCGCATCAGCGTGCTGCGCGACAGCCCGCAGGCGCGGGCTGCTTCCTGAATCTGAAACTGTTTGTTTTCGCTATTTTCGGACATCGTTTTCCCTCGATTTTTGTGCAAGATTTTTTCGCAAAGGCTTGCTTCGTTCAGGGGTGAACATGTTATAGTTAAATTATACAGCAGAGCGCAGTCTGTGTCAAGCCCGGCACAGAGCGGTTTTTTCTGCTGCTTTACCCTTGTCCATCGGGGACCGACAAAAGGAGGAAGACCATGAGATTGCAACGATATTTTGTGTGCATACTGCTTTGCCTGTGCATGCTGTGCGGCATACTTGCCGTGCAGGCGGGCGCGGCTGCACCGACATTGAAGGTCGAGATCGGAACGCCGTATCTGTATGCGATTTCCAAGAGCAATCCCGGATCAATCGCATACGGCACAACCACAGGGGCAGCGAGCAAAATGACGGTCTCGCTGTCCGGCGGTACCGTCACGATCCGGGAGACGGAGAACAACAAACTGTACGAACTCGGCTATGTGCCTGTTATCACATCGCTGTCCGTCCCTGCCGAGACGACGCTGTATGTGACGCAGACCTTCACGCTGGAAGGCAAGAAAAACGGCAGCGGCTCGGCGCAGGAGACCATCGAGTTGTTTGATTTCGGCACATCGGATAAGTCTTCGTCGCTCACATTCAAGACCAAATCGGATTCAAGCAGTTACACGGTGGCGCGCGACAGAAATGATGGCTCGTCCATGTCGGCAAACTATACCGCGATGGTCGCCTATACAAATACGAGCGCGACGGAGAAGACGATTTACCACTATTTCGGCTTCTTCACGGGCGTGCATTACGGCTCGTCGAAGAATCATCGGCTGGTTGCCTCCTGCACGGTCGGGACCACCGGCAAAGTGACCAGCGGCTCCGCCGCGCCGAAAATCAATGCAGACAAGGCGAACGCGGGCTCGAATATGCAGAATGGTTTCATATCCCAGACCGCTACCTTGGCCAAAGACCGGTTTGTTCCGGATGTTGACTGGGATTCGCTCACAACCGAACAGCAGAAGGTGATAAAATCTCAGTTTTATTCGACAGGCGCGGATTCTCTTTATAAAGAGGCATGGGATAAGGCGCGCCTCATTACTGAAATCACTTCGGAGAATCAGCTGCGCATCACCATGGAGAACAAACCGGGCTCCGGACTTGGCAGATTTGCCTATCTGCCGTTTACGGTGCCGCTGACCGTCCCCGCCAACACGACAAGAACCTTCTACCTTACCTTTTCCATCTCCTATAAGCGGAACTCCGGCTCGGGTGCAGGCTTTATGGCAGAGCTGATCGAGGGCGGCGTGCCGGACAGCTTCAACACGAGTACCGGCGAGGAAAAGACGGGCAATACCAGGCTGCGCGTCTATTCGTCCGGCGGCGACGCCCATTCCGGGACGGTGGAGCTTCCCGTCACGCTGACGAACAATACAAACAGCAGCAAAACCTTTTCGCAGAGCTATGTCTTCTACGCGGGGCACAGACAGGTCGGCGCATATACGCCGGAGCCTGTATACAGCCTGGCGCTGAACAGCGTCAACTACAGCCACTATGACGACCGTTATGCCGTCACGACCAAGGGGCAGAACTGCACCGTGGCTGCACCGGCGACGGTCTCGGGTCTGACGGCGCTCTCGGCGACCGTCACGGCAAACACCGGGTACAGCCTGCCCGCGTCCGTGACCGTCACGGTGAACGGCAGTACCCTTGCGGCATCCAAGTATACTTATCAGGGCGGGAAGATTACGATACCGGCGGGCTACATCAAGGGCGCGATAGGCATCACGGCAACCGCCGTGCCGAAGACCTACACCGTGTCCTTCCATGTCAATTATTCGGGCGGCACGAGTCCCGCAAGCCGCACCGTGACCTACAACAGTACATACGGCACGCTGCCCACGCCCACCCGCACGGGCTATACCTTCGGCGGCTGGTATACGACGCAGACGCTCACCACGCCGGTGACGAGCAGCACGAAGGTGACCACTGCCGGAGACCATACCCTCTATGCAAAGTGGACAGCCAACGCCTACACGGTGACGCTGGATGCAAACGGCGGCACCGTCACCCCCGCCACCCTTTCCGTGGTGTATGACAGACCGTACGGCGACAAATACAACAACAGCCTGCCTTCGGCAAAGCGCGACGGCTGCACCTTTGCCGGCTGGTATACGGCAAAGACCGGCGGGACGAAAATCGAGTATTCCACGCTGGTCAAGACGGCGGGCAATCATACGATTTACGGGCACTGGACGCCCAATACCTACACCGTGACGCTGATCAGTAACGGCGGCAAGGGCACGAGCCTCGCATCGTATACCTACGGCGTGGGAGCCACGCTGCCGACCGACTGGACCAAGCAGTGTGCCAAGTTTGATGGGTGGTACACCGCGCAGACCGGCGGCACCAAGGTGACGCGCATCTCGACCACCACCTTCGGCAATCAGTACTACCATGCAAGATGGAGTGACGCGCATACCGAAGTCATTGACGCTGCCGTTGCGCCGACCTGCACGGCGACGGGGCTCACCGCAGGTTCACATTGCGCGGTCTGCGACAAGGTGATCGTTCCGCGCTCCACGGTTCCCGCCAAGGGGCATACCGAAGTTGTGGACGCGGCAGTCGCCCCGACCTGCACGGCGACGGGTCTGACCGCAGGTTCGCATTGCAAGGTTTGCAATACCGTGCTGACCGAACAGACGACCATCCCTGCTAAGGGACATACCGAAGTTGTTGACGCGGCGGTCGAACCGACCTGCACGGGGACGGGGCTCACCGCAGGCAAGCACTGCTCGGTCTGCAATACCGTACTTGTCGCGCAGACGACAGTTCCCGCCAAGGGGCACACGGAAGTTATCGATGCAGCTGTTGCGCCGACCTGCACAAAGACGGGTTTGACCGCAGGTTCGCATTGCAAGGTTTGCAATACCGTGCTGACCGAACAGACGACCATCCCTGCTAAGGGACATACCGAAGTTGTTGACGCGGCGGTCGAGCCGACCTGCACGAAGACGGGTCTGACCGCAGGTTCGCATTGCTCGGTCTGCAATACCGTGCTGACTGAACAGACGACCATCCCCGCAACCGGGCACACCGAAGTTGTAGACGCAGCCGTCGAGCCGACCTGCACAAAGACAGGTTTGACCGCAGGTTCGCATTGCAAGGTTTGCAATACCGTGCTTGTCGAGCAGACGACCATCCCCGCCAAGGGGCACACGGAAGTTATCGATGCAGCCGTCGAGCCGACCTGCACGAAGACGGGTTTGACCGAGGGCAAGCATTGCTCGGTCTGCAACACCGTGCTGGTTGAGCAGACGACCATCCCCGCTAAGGGACATACCGAAGTTGTTGACGCGGCAGTCGAACCGACCTGCACAAAGACAGGTTTGACCGAGGGCAAGCATTGCTCGGTCTGCGATACCGTGCTGGTTGAACAGACGACCATCCCCGCTAAGGGACATACCGAAGTTGTTGACGCGGCAGTCGAACCGACGCTCGTAAAAACAGGGTTGACCGAAGGCAAGCATTGTTCGATTTGCGGCGTGATTCTTGTGCAGCAGCAGGTGCTGGATATGCTGCCCATCACGGTCAGACACAACTGCGTGTTTGCCGACGACCTGACGATGCTGTATGCCGTGCCGCAGGCTGACCTCGCGGGCTGCACCGACATTTCCATGACGGTGGCGCAGACGCAGTACGAGGGCAACACCGCCGTGGGCGTGAAAAGGAAGACACTGCTGCCCACCGCTGTGACCATTGACGGCGCGGCGTACTATCGGTTTGATTATGACGCCGTCGGCGCGGCGGAGATGGGCGACACCCTTGTGGCAGAGCTGTATTTCGTCCTGGACGGCGAGTCGTGCGGCCGCGAGGTGGACACCTACAGCCTTGCGCAGTATGCCGCCGAGCGCCTTTACGCCTCGGCAAGTGAGGCATATCGGGCGCTGATGGCGGACTTCCTCCGCTACGGCGCGGCGACACAAACCTATCTCGGCTACAGAACCGACGCACTTGTGGACGCCGACCTCGGCGCGGCGGAAACCGCGCTGACCGACCGTGCATACGCACCGCTTGCGGTGACGGCTGCGGCGGACGGCGACACCGGGGCATATCCGGCAGCCATCACAGCGCTGTCCTTTGGCTTCGGCGACCGGGTCACGCTGCAGGTTGCCACCGACCTCGGCAGAGACAGCGACCTTTCCGGCGTGTCCCTGCGCATCTGCTACACCGAGCGCCGCGGCAGCGCGGTGACGCGGTATGTCAGCGGCACGGACTTTGTCTACAGTGAGACGGCAGGCGGGTACATCGCATGCTTTAACGGGCTGCGGGCATCCGAATTCCGCGCGGCGCTCACGCTGACGCTAATGAAGGACGGCGCGCCCATCAGTGCGGCGGTGCAGTACAGTCTCGACGACTATGCCGCGCGCTGCTTTGCTGACGGGGGCAACGAGGCGCTTGTGAATCTGATCGAAAAAACACTGCTGTATGCCGACAGCGCGAAGAACTACTTTGCACCGACGGCAAATGAGTATACGGAGGATTAAAATAAGATGAAGAAAGAATGGGAAAAGCCGACTGCCACCGTTGTGGTCCTGCCGGTCATCGACATCATCTGCGCATCCGGCGGAGGCTGCGGAAGCGATGGCGAAGACATCGGCGAGTGGGACTGAAGCGGCTCTAAAGCAAAGCCCCCGAGGTTTGCGTGATGCAAACCTCGGGGGCTTTTCGGTTGTGACCTGTAGGGGCGACTGCCGAATCGCCCGCATCGTGCGCATTCTAACATAGCCTTCCCCGGTGGGGAAGGTGGCGGCGAAGCCGACGGATGAGGGCATGCAGGCAGCCGGCACAGCACAGAGCGATGCTTTGCTTACATCAATCCCTCATCAGTCAACTTCGTTGACAGCTTCCCCCAAGGGAAGCCTGTCCCCCTACTTTTTCGGCTTGCCGCGGAAGAGCAGCGCGGCGAGGTAGCCGAAGATGAGCGCCGCCGAGGTTCCGACGGCGGCAGCGGTAAAGCCGCCCTTGAAGATGCCGAGCACGCCGTATTCGGCGACCGCCGTTTTCATGCCGCGGGCAATCGACGCGCCGAAACCGCAGAGCGGCAGGGTTGCACCGCACCCGGCGATGCCGATGAGCTTGTCATAGACGCCGACGGCGCCGAGCAGCACGCCGACCGACACATAGAGCACGAGAATGCGCGCCGGGGTCAGCATGGTCTTGTCGATGAGAATCTGCGCGACGACGCAGAACGCGCCGCCGACGAGAAGGGCGAAAAGATAGGTGGTAAAATCGCTCATGTGAGCCTCCTTTGTCCGCGTGCGGAAAAGCCGCACAGACTTTCCGCATTTTGTTGACAACTTCGGACTTTTTGTTTATAATGAAGACAGAAATCTTGTTTTCTAAGGGGGAAACGGTATGAATTTCTTGAACTTCGGCAATCTGTTTTATTCCGACGGCGCGGGGATCGCCATTTTTCTGCTCGCCATTGCTGCCACGGTGCTGGCGTTTGTCTTCATCACGCCGGACAAAAAGCGCGGTGCGCTGAACGCCTTCGGCAAGGCGCTGCACGATTTTCTCAACTTCCGCTATCTGATTGTGGAGAAGATTCTGCAGGCGCTCTACATCTTCTTCACCGCCATGACGGTGATCGAGGGCGTGTTCATGCTCTTTATGGCGCCTTACGGGCATTGGATGGGCGGCTACGGTCTGCTGATGATTGTCGTCGGTCCGATTGTGATTCGTCTGATTTTCGAGCTTTTGATGATGGTCATTCTGCTGGTCAAGAATGTGATTGCCATCAACGGCAAGCTGAAGAATCAGAACGAGGGCACGGGCGATGCGGCGAATGTGTTTGCCGCGCCAGACCTCAGCGAGGTGAAGGAAACCCTTCGCCAGAAGGCACAGCCCACGCAGCCGACACAGACCGCGCATTTCTGCGCATCCTGCGGCGCGCCGCTCGACGCAGACGGCAAGTGCCCGAATTGCGGCAAATAAACAGCACAGCCTTTGCAGCCGGAAGTTATCTTCCGGCTGCTTTTTTTGTTGGGTGGGGGTGAAAGAATCCGCAATTTCCGTAGGGCGGGGGCTTGCTCCCGCCGCAACCGTGCGAAATCTATCTATGACTCCCTTGTGAAGGGAATCCAAATTCCGCACAAACCGTGTAGGGACCGGCGTCTGGGGCGGTCCGTTTGCGCTGCGTCTTGGGC
>CAKSLU010000052.1 GCA_934474225.1 uncultured Eubacteriales bacterium
CGAATCGGCGAGGTGCCGTACACCTGCTTGAACGCGCGGGAAAAATGGCTCTCGCCCATCGAGCAGGCGTGCGCCAGCATCGGCACGGTCAGCGCCTCGCCGTAGCGCTGCTCGATTTGCAGAATCGCGGGCGACAGCCGCTCGGAGAGGGTGTCAAAGCGCTCCAGCTTGGAAATCATGCGGTCGCGCGCGATTTTGGCAAGCGCCGCATAGACCGCCGCGCAGATCTTGAGGCAGTCGTGGTAGTATTCGAGCGCGTAGATGCTCATTTTGGCAACCGCCGACAGCCCGCAGCCCTCGCCGACCTCGCCCACCGAGATGTCGTCGAGTTCGAGGTGTGCAAGGAAGTCCTCCGCGGCGTCAAACAGCACAAATTCGCAGTCGAAGTCGGCGGAAAGGTTGAGGTCGGGCAGCGTGTGCCCGCGGCGGACAAACAGAAGCTGCCCTTCATCGACGGTCTCCTCCCCGGCGGAATCGGTGTAGGAGAGGCTGCCCGCGCGCACCGACAGAATGAGGTGCGCCTCGTCGGCAGACGGGAATTTCCCGCCGCTGCCGAAGGCAACGGGCACAAGCGGCAGGCGCGCACGCGCCTCGTCCGCCTCTTCGGGCAGCGCAATGATTTTTTCCATGGTGTTTCTCCTTTCGTGTGGTGCTTGGGGGTAGGCTTCCCCGTTGGGGAAGCTGTACGAGACGCGCAGCGTCTCGCGGCGTTTGTCCGTGGCTCTGTAACAATCCCTCCGGTGCTTCGCACCACCTCCCTTTGCCGGGGGGAGGCAAAGATAGATTGCGCACGGCGGCAGACTGAACTCGCTGCTTGTAATCCACCGCTTGACATCGCGGCGAAAAAACGCTAAACTATTAGAAAAAGCGGGGTGACGGCATGGACATTTACATTTGCACGGACGATGTGCGCGCGGGGCGGGCGCTGGCGCTGGAGGCGCAGGCGGCAGGCTTTTCCGCCGCATACGGGCGGGACGCCCCCGACGCGCAGCTCACGGTGTGCGACCTGGATTTTGCCCTGCCGGACGGCGCGTCCGACGGCATCGCCTTCTCCCGCGACGAGGAGCGCCTGCGCGCCGCCGCGCGGCATTTTGCGGGCGCGGACACGCTGTTTTTGCTCTATCCGTTTGACCTCGCCCTCTTTCGCACACAACTCCGCGCGCGGCTTGTCTCCGTCGCTGCACCGATGCCGGTTTCGCGTGCGCTCACGCTGAACACGGCGACCCGCCGCGTCAGCGGTGCGGGCGGCGAGGTGCGGCTCTCGGTGCGCGAATGCGCGATGCTGGCGGCGCTCGGCAGGAGCGGTACGCTCTCGCGGGCGGACGCCGCCGCGCTGTTCGGCAGCGCCGCGGGCAATGTGGTGGATGTCTACGCCTGCTATCTGCGCAAGAAGCTCGCCGCCGTCATCCCCGGCGAGGTCATCTGCGCCCGCCGCGGCGCGGGGTATGCCCTCGCGGACGATGTGACGCTGGATGTGCTGTGAGGGGGGAAACACGGCTCCCCTGTGTAAGGGGTGAGCTGTCCGAGACGCATAGCGTCTCGCGGAGTTTTTCTTCGTCGGCTGAACACCGACGATTTCGCTACGCGAAACCGAAAAACATCCTCAACCGATAGGTGACTGAGGGGTTGTTCCTTGGCTTTGCAACAATCCCTCCGGCGCTTCGCGCCACCTCCCTTTACACAAGGGAGGCTCGGGCGACCGATGGTCGCCCCTACGGACGAGTGGGAACTGTGTGCGCACGGATGCGGCGGGAGACAGACGGCGCCCTACGGTTTGTGCGTCATTTGCGCATTCCCGCGCAATCCCTCTCCTTAAATCTTCCTTAACTATATACTATCAAAAACGCGCGGAAAATGCAAGCGCATTTTCGCGCGGCGGGCGGGCGCGCGCGAACGCGCGGCAGCGCCGCTTTTGACGCCGCCGTGCGCGGGCGCATTTGCGCTTTCCGATACGCGGCGCACACTTCCGATACAGCCGCCTTTTTTGCACGCGGCGGCGCGTGCCGTCACGGCGCGCGGCGGCCGGATTTTCCGCACCGAACGGTTCAACTTTTTACACCGACGCGCGGCGAAACACCGCGCCGAAACCGCCGCCGCAGTCCGGAAAATGCGGCGGATGTGCAATTTCTATACGAAATTTGAAAAAAAGAAAATGATTTTTTGCACGGAAATGACAGTAAAATTGTGCACGCCGTCTTGACACTTCCGCCCCGCGAGGGCTATAATGGATACAGAGAGAAAAAGAGAACCTGCGGCGCGTCGAAAACGCCCGCCAAAGCAAAACAAGGAGAGAATGAATATGAGCAATAAGCAAATCATTTTCACCGCCCCGAACACGGCGGAACTTGTCGATGTGCCGACCGGCGAACCCGGCGAATTCGATGTGCTGGTGGATGTGGCATACTCCACCATCAGCCCCGGCACCGAGCGCGCCAACATCACGGGCGACATGAACATTGCGCCCGGGCGCGACGCCGCGCACACGCACGGCTTCCCCCGCAAGCTGGGCTACAGCGCGGCGGGCACGGTCATCAAGGTCGGCAGCCGCGTCACCCGCGTGAAGGTCGGCGACCGCGTGGTCGTCTGCTTCGGCGTACATACCAAATACAGCCTCGTTAACGAGAGCAAAGCCATCAAGATCCTCGATGACTCCATCTCGTTTGAAGAAGCCGCCATGTCGGTCATCGCAACTTTCCCGGCAGCGGGTCTGCGCAAGACGCGCCCCGAGTTCGGCGAGAGCGCCATTGTCATGGGTCTCGGCCTGCTCGGCCAGTTGGCTGTTCAGTTCTGCCATGCGGCAGGCTGCACGCCCGTGATTGCGGTAGACCCCATCGAGGAGCGCCGCGAATATGCCAAGAAGATGGGCGCGGACTACACCTTTGACCCCTTCGCACCCGACTTTGTCGAGAACGTGAAGAAGGTCACCGACGGCAAGGGCGTCAATGTCGCCGTCGAAGTCACCGGGGGCGGCAAAGCGCTCGACCAGGTGCTCGACTGCATGGCAAGGTTCGGCCGCGTCTCGCTGCTCGGCTGCACGAGAAGCTCCGACTTCACCATCGACTACTACAGAAAGATACACTTCCCAGGCATCACGCTGGTCGGCGCGCACACGGCTGCCCGCCCGAACCATGAGTCCGCGCCCGGCTACTGGTGCTACGACGACGAGCTGTACGGCATCTTCAAGCTGCTGAAGGGCGGTCGCATCCACTTCGGGGACATGATCGCCGAGACGCATCTGCCCGAGGAAGCGCCCGAAGTGTACACCCGCCTCGTCAACGAGAAGAACTTCCCGCTGGTTGTTCAGTTTGACTGGACGAAGATGAACTGACAAAGACATACAGAAGGAGAATCGACATGGAAAAGATCAAACTCGGCCACATCGGCACGCGGCACGACCACAGCCGCGCAAAACTCGAAGGCGCGAAGAAGTTCCCCGACCTCTTTGAGATCGTGGGCATCGTGCCCGAATCGCCCGCTGTTGCGGAAAAGATCAAGAACGACAAGGTCTACGGCGATGTGCCGGTGATGACCGAAGAAGAGCTGTTTGCCGTTCCCGGCCTCGACGCCGTCCTCTGCGAGGGCTATGAGCTGGACAGCGTTGCCGCCGCGCAGCGCTGCATCGACCACGGCGTGCATGTGCACCTTGACAAGCCGGGCGGAGAAGACATCGCCGCCTACGAGCACATGCTCCGCGACGCGAAGCGCAAGAACCTCGTTGTGCAGCTCGGCTACATGTACCGCTACAATCCCGCCGTGCTCTACATGCACGACCTCATCAATGACGGCAGAATCGGCGAAATCACCGCAATCGACGCCCAGATGAGCACGCAGCACGACATGCGCGTCAACAAGCTGCTCTCCGGCTTCAAGGGCGGCAACATGTTCTGGCTCGGCTGCCACCTCATCGACCTCATCTACAGCGTCGCAGGCGTGCCGGACGAGATCATCCCGATGCACAACAAGTCGGGCTTCATTATGGACGGCGTACTGGACAACACCTTCGCCGTGCTGAAGTACCCCAAGTTTGTGGCGACCGTCCGCATCAACTCCACCGAGGTCAACGGCTACGGCAGACGCCAGTTTGTGCTCTGCGGCAGAGAAGGCTCGGTTGAAATCAAGCCGCTCGAGAACCCGACGAAGATGACCTTTGCAGACCGCCGCATGACCGGCAACAACATCTACAACGATGTCAAGGCGGAGATTCCGTTCCAGAAGCCGACCGGCCGCTACGATGTGATGCTGCACGATTTCGCCGCTTACATCCGCGGCACGAAGAAGAATCCCTTTGACCACGATTACGAACTCCAGCTGCAGAAGATGATTCTGGCCGCATGCGGCTTTGACATCGACTTCAAGACGCCGACCGTTCTGTAAGCGGACGCCGAACATAGAAAGGAACAGACATTATGAAAGCAATTCTGATTGACAAGGATACAAACGCGCTCTCCTGGTCGGATGTGCCGAACCCCACGGTCGGCCCCGAGGACGCGCTGGTTGAGATTCACGCCGCGGCGCTGAACCGCGCCGACCTGATGCAGCGTGCGGGCGACTATCCGCCCCCGCCCGGCTGCCCCGAATGGATGGGTCTCGAAATCGCTGGCGTGATTGTCGAGCTCGGCGAGGAGGCAAAGAAAAAGTCGCAGTGGAAAATCGGCGACAAGGTCTGCGCGCTGCTCGGCGGCGGCGGCTATGCCGAATATGCAAATGTCAAGTACGACATGCTGATGCCTGTTCCCGAGAGCTGCTCGTTTGAAGAAGCGGCAGCCATCCCGGAGGCGTTTGCCACCGCGTACCTCAACCTCTTCATCGAGGGCGGGCTGAAGGCAGGCGACACGCTGCTGATGCACGCAGGTGCAAGCGGACTTGCCAGCGTCGTCATTCCGATGGCGAAGGCATTCGGCGCGCGTGTGATTACGACGGTCATCGAAGACAGCGTGATTGACCGCATCAAGCATCTCGGCGCGGACCGCGTGGTCAACTCGAGAAAGGAAGACATCATCAAGGTGCTCGAAGAGGAGCGCGATGCGGGTCATCCTATCGATGTGGCAATCGACTGCCTCGGCGGCAGCATCCAGGGCAAGTGCCTGCAGTACATGCGTTACGGCGGACGCTGGATTATGATTGCAACGCTGGCAGGCGACATCACCGAGGTTGACCTCAAGAAGCTGTATGTCCTCAATGTGCGCCTCATCGGCAGCACCCTCCGCTCGAAGAAGCCGGAGTTCAAGGCAAAGCTGCTGGCGACGCTCGTGAAGGATGTTTGGCCGAAGATCGACACCGGCGAGGTTCGCCCGACCATCTACAAGGTCCTGCCCATCACCGAGGCGGAGGCGGCGCATGCCATCCTCCAGCGCGGGGAGAATGTCGGCAAGGTTGTGCTGAAAGTTAGATAAGGAATGAAAACGGGGGAAACTTTCGTGTACGAAAGTTTCCACCGTACCCCTTTCAAAGGACTTTGAAAAAGGGGATAAGTCGGATTTTATCTGTAGGGGCGACCATCGGTCGCCCGCCGCGTCTTAGGCTTCCCTTGGGGGAAGCTGGCGCGTAGCGCCTGATGAGGGATTGATGAAAGCGGAACATCGCACAGTGCTGTGCCGGCTGCCTGCATGCCCTCATCCGTCGGCTTCGCCGCCACCTTCCCCACCGGGGAAGGCTTAGATTGCGCGGCACGGATGCGGCGGGAGACAGACGGCGCCCTACGGTTGTAACCATGGCTCCCCTGTGCAAGGGGAGCTGGCGCGTGAGCGCCTGAGGGGTTGTTCCTTGCTTTTTCATTCTTTTTTGCCATGTAACAATCCCTCCGGTGCCGTTCGGCACCACCTCCCTTTGCACAAGGGAGGCTTGTATGCCCGCAACTTTTTTCAAAAAATTTCGCAAACCTCTTGACAAGCGCAGCGCGGTCTGCTATAATCCCTTTGTTACCTAAGACAGCAGGTTCCGGTAAAAGCGCAAGCTTTCCTGCCGAGGAATGTTTAATCAAACTTGTTTTGTTATCTTTCTTTCGGTATCCGTCTGTCTTACCGTAGAAAGATTTTTTTATTGTTTAACGGAGGTGAAAATACGATGCCAAGCAAGAAGATTCTTGAAGCAAAACAGGCAACGGTAGCAGCACTTGCCGAAAAACTCAAAAACGCGGCGGCCGGCGTACTGGTGAAGTACGAAGGCATCACCGTTGAGGACGACACCAAGATGCGTGCATCTCTGCGCGCAGCAGGCGTCGAGTACTCGGTCATCAAGAACTCGATCACGGGCAGAGCTTGTGACGAGGTCGGCTACGGCGCCATGAAGGAACACCTTCACGGCATGACCGCGCTGGCCATCAGCGCAGAGGACCCCATCGCTCCCGCGAAGATCCTCAAAGAGTACGTCGAGAAGGTTGAATCCTTTGAGTTTTGCGCAGGCTTCATCGACGGCGCAGTCGTTGATGTCAATACTGTGAAGGAGCTCGCAGACACGCCCTCGAAGGAAGTCCTCGTCGGCAAGGTTCTCGGCTCGCTCCAGTCCCCGCTGTACGGTCTGTGCTTCGGTCTGCAGGCGATCATCGACAAGGCTGGCGAAGGCAGCGACGATGTCGTTGCATCGACCCTGGTCGCAGCCGCTCCCGCAGCTGAGGCTCCCGCAGAAGCGTAAACTAACCGCTTAAAATTAAAATCATTTATATTTCACAGGAGGATAGTACAAATGGCTACCGAAAAGATCGCAAACATTATGGAAGAGATAAAGACGCTCACGATTCTCGAGCTGAAGGACCTCGTTAAGGCACTCGAGGAGGAGTTCGGCGTATCCGCAGCTCCCGTTGCAGTTGCAGCCGCTGGCGGCGCAGCAGCTCCCGCAGCTGAAGAGAAGACCGAGTTCGACGTCATCCTGAAGAGCGCAGGCGCTCAGAAGCTCGGCGTTATCAAGGTTGTCCGTGAGATCACCGGTCTCGGCCTGAAGGACGCAAAGGACCTCGTTGAGGCTGCTCCGAAGCCGATCAAGGAAGGCATTGCAAAGGAAGAGGCTGAGAAGATCAAGGCTGACCTCGTTGCTGCCGGTGCAGAAGTCGAAGTTAAGTAATTTAGGGCTTCCGATTTTGATGCAGAAACAAAGCCGTACGCATTTGCGTGCGGCTTTTTCTTTGCAAATTGCCTTGCCGTATGCAAATACGG
>CAKSLU010000053.1 GCA_934474225.1 uncultured Eubacteriales bacterium
CCGCCGCGCGACTTGCCGAGCGCGCCCGCAAAGAGCTGCGCCGCGCGGGTGGGATTGTTCGTCCCCGCCGTGCCGACAAAGATAGCGCCGTCGATGGTCTCGGGATAGCGCTCCGTGTAGGCGCGCGCGAGGAACGACCCCATGCTGTGCCCGAGCAGCACCAGCGGCACATTCTTGTACATCGAGCGGATGATGCGATTCATCTTGCGCAGGTCCTTCAGCAGCACTTCATAGCTGCCGCCCGCAAAATAGCCGAGGTCGCGTGCATCCTCCGCCGTGTTGCCGTGCCCGAGGTGGTCGTTGCCGCAGACGACAAGCCCCGCCGCAGTCAGCCGCTCGGCAAGCAGCGCATAGTTCTCCACATAGTCGCACATGCCGTGCGAAATCTGCACGATGCCGCGCACCTCGCCGTCCGGCACATAGACATAGTACGCCACATCGCGCTTGCCGCCGCTCGAACGCATGAAATTCATATGCATTTTCATGAGAGAAGCCTCTCTTTCGTTATTCTACATAATGCAGGGTTTCGCCCGCCGCCAATGCCTTTGCAAAGCGGCAGAGCGCCGCCGACGCCTCTCCGAATGTCTTATATTTGCCGACCCATTCGCCATTATTATCCGGAGAATTGACCAGCAGCCAATACTTATAGGTTTCTTCTTTCGGACGATGGTCGACCGATGCGCGGGCTGCCGGGAACACGCAGCGCTTTGCCTGCGAAACCACATACATCACACGGATGCCGGGCATAGGCAGACGCGCCTCCAGACGACGCACTGCATCGACCGTTTCTTCGGCAGCGCAACCTGCGTCAGCAGCGCCGGACGCCGCGCCGTCCGATGCAGCCCGTTCCACCGCACTTGTCAAATCGTCCAACGCTTCTTTCACAGTTTCGCGGATTAAATCGCGCAGCGTGTCCGTGTCAAAAACTTCGTTTGCCATCGTGTACCTCCGTCTGCTATGAAATTGGAATCTATGTGCGCGCTTACAGTTCTACCTCGTGTTCGAGTATGTAGCGCAGGACTTCGGTCTCGGTGGGCACTGCGGTGATTGGTTCGCCGCCGCGTGCCGCCGCACGGGCAATGACCGTGGAGGCATAGCGCGCCGCGCGCACCGTCTTTGCCGAGCGCAGGTATTCGAGAATCATCGCGGGCACAAACAGCTCGTTCAGCCGCGCATCCGCGCCCTCGACATAGGGAATATAATAGGAGAAATTGCCCTTGAACGCAAACGCGCCGCCCACACCCGCGCGGAACATGTAGGTCCCCGCGTGAATAATCTTCGCCAGTGCGACCGCCGCCTCGAGATTGCTCTGCGCCGAGCGCGGCTCGATGCCGGTGTAGCGCTTGGCAGCCTCTGCGCCGAGCGCAATCAGCGTGACATCGCCGAGTGCGTCGAGCGGAAAGTCGGCGGGGATATGCTCGCCGTCCGCAAAGACGGGAATCTTCTTCTCCCTTGCCAGCGCCGTGACGCGCGCCGCCGCCGCGACCGGAATCTCCAGGCTCAGCCAGACCGCGTCGGGCAGCGTGGTGAACGCATCCTCGACAAGATCGCCGTCGATCGCCTCGGACAGCACCGAGGAGCGGTAGCTGCGGCGCTCGCCGTCCGCGCGCTCCGCCGTCACGCCGAGAGGGGACGCCCCGCCGCGCACGGTCTTCACAAAGCGGGTGTCCATGCCGAGGTCTTCATAAAACTTCACAAGGTCGCGCCCGTACTGGTCGTCGCCGACCGCCGAGCAGAGGATCGCCTCGCCGCCGAGGCGGGTCACTGCCACGCCCGCATAACTCAGCGGACCGCCGGGCACCGTATTGCCCGTAAACGCGCCGAAACGGGTCTCCCCGTCCGCCGCAAATGCGTCTGTGTGCAGCGCAAGCTCGGTGCGCGCGCTGCCGACAAGCAGGATTCTTCTCTTCACTGTCTGTCTCATCCTTTCGTCTCGCGCGCAGGGTGCGCGCGTAATCCATATTAACATAAACAGTATACACCATAAAACGGATAAAATCAAGCAAATCACTGTTTGCGGGTGTGAAACTTTTTTGAAAATTTGATTTTTTTATTGCATTTTTCGCTTTCTGTGGTATACTATAAGTAAGACAAATGAAAATCTAATGTACAGGAGTTGATTTCATGCTTTATATCGGTAAGAAGCCCGAAAAGCCCAACATCGGCAAAATCATTCTGACGGTCACGGCTGCTGTCGCCGGCATCGCCGCACTTGCAATTGCCGCATACAAGCTCTATCAGAGACTGGTTCCCGCTTGCATCGACTGCGAGTGTGAGGACTTCCTTGATGACGACGATGTGCCCGAAGACGGCTCGGTGGAGATCGAGTGCGACGACGGTGCAAGCGAGCACGAGTTTGAAGAATAATCCGTCCATCTGCAAAAGCGCCGGGGAAACCCCGGCGCTTTTTTGTTTGCAGGCAGAGCATTCATGCAAAGGCGATGCCACAAGATGGGAAGGCTTAGCATCACGGCTACCATATCGTGCGGTTCTAATCAAGCCTCCCTTGTGCAAAGGGAGGTGGCGCGAAGCGCCGGAGGGATTGTTACATGGTAAGGAACAACCCCTCAGTCACCTATCGGTTGAGGATGTTTTTCGGTTTCGCTCGCGAAATCGTCGGTGTTCAGCCGACGAAGAAAAACTCCGCGAGACGCTGCGCGTCTCGGACAGCTCACCCCTTACACAGGGGAGCCTTGCCTTGTGCAACTCGACGAACGCTGCTTTATAGCCGAATTTTTCACTTCATCAACGTCGCCGTGGCGGTATCGCCGTCCCAGGCGACCGTCGCACCGAGCGCGTCCGCAATGGCGCGCACCGGCAGATAGGTGCGCCCGCCCTCGATAAAGGCGGCGGTGTCGAGCGGCACGGCGACGCCGTCTACAAGCATCTGCCCCGCGCCGATCTGCACCGTGATGACCGTGTTCCCCGCCGCCACGGTCGCCATGGCGGTATCGCCGTTCCAGCCGACCGCCGCGCCGAATGCCTCGGCAACAAAACGAATCGGCAGCATCATGCGCCCGCCGCGGGAGAGCGGCGCGGCATCCAGCGTCACGGCGGCGTCATTCCGCGTTGCCGTGCTGCTGCCGAGCGTCAGCGTCACCTTGGTTTCAATCGCCGCCGCAGGCGTCTCCTCCGCGCCGGACGGCACGGGCTGCGGCGTGGAGGACGGTCCCGCCGTCACCGGTACGTCCGGTCCGCCGTCCGGGTTCGGCACAAATTTCAGCCGGTCAATGCAGGTCATGCGCGGCGAAACCGTGCCGATCTGATTGTGCTGATGGTAGACGAGGTACAGCTCCTTCCCGTCCGGCGAAGGCATAATCACCGCGTCGCCCGGCCCGTCCACCGCCGCGTTGTAGACGAGGAACGGATTGTACTCGTACTTCTCATACGGACCGTAGATGCTCTTCGAGACCGCATAGCTCTGCCCGTAATGCAGCTTGTAGCTGCCGACGGCGTAAATCATGTAATAATAGTCGCCGTGCCTCCACGGCACGCCGCCCTCGACCGTGCGTCCTCTGCCGTTGACCTCATAGGCGGTCTGCGGATAGAGGATCAGTTTGCAGGTCTCGGGCTTCGGCGTAATCACGCCGTCCTTCACCGCGACCTCCTCGATATACAGGTTGGAACCAAAGTCAAAGCGGCAGAGCGTGACATAGACCTTGCCGTCGTCGTCCACAAACGGATGCCCGCCGATCTCGTGATAGTCATTCAGCATCGTGCAGCCTTTGAACGGACCGAGCGGTGAGGACGCGCTTGCGTAAAACAGCCGCGCGCTCTTGTCGGTGTCGTTGTTCCACGCCTGGAAGAGCAGGTAGAACACGCCGTCATAGCAGAAGACATTCGGGCTCATGAAGTGGTACTTGCTGCTCCAGCCGGGCTGCCACTCGTAGACGCCGCCCTCCTCCGTCCAGTTGACCATATCGGTAGAGGTGTAGACAACAAACGGATGGTCGCCCACGACCTTGCGGATGTAGAGGTAGTAGACGCCCTCATAGTAGAGCACATCCGGGTCTGCGCCGAAGCAGACCGGGTTGACAAAGGTTTTGCCCGCATACGCCTCGCCCGCGCCCGAAACGATGAAGTTTTTCGCCGCACCGTCCTCGCAGAGGACGCCGAACCGCCCGGCGGCAGCACCCTTTTGCGCCAGCTCAATCAGCGGGTAGAGATTGTCGCTCGTCTCGTAGCAATTGTACCAAACGGAAACAACCTCATCGCGCACGCGGGCGCGCAGGCGGCAGAAGTCGTCCGTGACCGGCACGTGTCGTTCGCCGAGCCAGGTAAACGCGCCGTCGCGGATGGCATAGAGTACCACGGTTTCTTCCACGCGGTTGACCTCGGCGGCAAAGCCGTTTTGCGCATCGCGCATGCCGAAGTAGAAGAGCACGCGCCCCGCACAACGGATGTCCGCCGCAAAGTCGGCGGCACTGCCGAAGTCCGCGTCCGAAAGCACCGTCCCCGCCGTGAGCACGCCGTCGGCGACGGCTGCGTCCGCCGAGGCAGCAAACGAAAGCCCCGACAGCGTGACGCTGCCGTCCATTGCAGGCATGACATCGTCCTCGTAGACGCTCACGCGGAAGTTGTCGAAGGTACCCTTTGCCGTGTAGGCACGGCGAATGCCCACCGTGTCCGAAAACGATGTGTAGATCATCTCGTTTTCGGTCGTCTGCAGGCAGTACGTCATGGCAAACAGCTCGCGCGACCCGTCGAGCGGTTTGATGGTGAACAAAATCTCGCCCTTGGCGGGGTCGACCACGGCGCACAGGTGCACATTCTGCTCGTCAAAGGTGTCAAGCCCGGTGCGCAGCGTGTCGCCCCAGCCGCCCTTCTCGTTGAAGTAGGCAAACATGCCCTTTTTGCCGCTTGCCGCGACCGACGCCGTATAGCCGAAGAAGTAGGACGGCGTCGGCGACAGTCCCTCGCCCGTCGCGCCGATGAGCAGACCGCCCATGCCGCTCTGCCCGAGGTAGTCAACCTCCAGTTTGTACTTTTTGCCGCGGTATTTTGCCGGAATCTTGTAGGTCAGGCAGCCAGACGAGGATTTCCCCGCCGCGAGATTGGCGGCGCCGCCTTTCACCGACCAGCTGCCGCGCACGGCAAAGTCGGAGAGGGCGGACGCGCTCTCAAAATTGTTTTCATAGACGATGATTTCTTTTGCCGATGCCGCAAAGCACAGTAAAAGCGTGAGCGCCGCCGCGCACAGAAGTTTTGCAAGCAGTTTCATGTCGATTTCCTCCGCGTTTTTTTCCTATCTTAATTGTAACATCCGCCGCGCGGCAAGTAAATACAAAAAATCCACCGTTTCCGGTGGGTTGTTTGAAGAAAATGAAGAAGGGGGCAGCCCATTCGGGTTTGTGCGCGATTCGGCTCCCCTGTGCAAGGGGAGCTGTCAACGAAGTTGACTGAGGGGTTGTGTTTCGCTCTGCAACAATCCCTCCGGTGCTCCGCACCACCTCCCTTTACACAAGGGAGGCGAAGATAGATTGCGTACGGACGGCGGGAGCGAGCCCCCGCCCTACGGTTTGCGCATCTTTCGCCATTCTGTAGGGACCGGCGTCCTCGACGGTCCGTTTTTGCCGTAGTGTGTGCGGACCGCCCCAGACGCCGACCCCTACAAGTTGGTGCGTGATTCGGCTCCCCTGTGCAAGGGGAGCTGTCACCGTGAGGTGACTGAGGGGTTGTTCCTTGGCTCTGTAACAATCCCTCCGGTGCTCCGCACCACCTCCCTTTACACAAGGGAGGCGAAGATAGATGCTCCGCGGTTGCGGGGTTTCTTTGCCTTCCCCGGCGGGGGGAAGGTGGCGAGTTTATCTCGCCGAATGAGGTGTTGCCGCATGCAATGCGGTGGGAGACAGACGGCGCCCTACGGTTTGTGCATTTCCTCCCTACTTCTCGGTGAGGGCGCGGGAGACGCCGGTGACGAGGTCGCCGAGGTGAGCGCTGTGGTTCTCATATTCCACGGCGGGCACGCCGTCTTCGCCGATGACGACCTTGGTCACCGAGGCGTTGTCCGCCCACGGCACGCGGTCGATTTCACGAAGCGGCAGACCGTGCAGCGCGCAGAAGAGGCACTTGAGAAACGCGCCGTGCGTCACGACGCAGACCGTGCGCCCGGCATAATCCCGCGCAAGCGCGGCAAATTCCGCCGCCGCCCGCGCAAAGCAATCCGCCATGCGCTCGCCGTGCGGGCAGGCGACTTCATCCAGGTGATACTTCCAGGTCGGCACCGCGTCCGGGAAGCGGGCGTTCAGTTCGTCGAGCGCAAGCCCCTCCCAATCGCCGAAGTCAAATTCGACAAGCCCTTCGCGCGTCTCTATTGCAAGCCCGTGGTCGGCGGCAATCGGCGCCGCCGTTGCCTGCGCGCGCCGCAAGGGGCTTGCGCAGACGGCATCGAGCTGCACATCGCGAAGAAAATCCGCCGTGAGGCGCGCCTGCCGCACCCCTTTTTCGGAGAGCGCGTAGTCCACGCGCCCCGCAAATCCGCCGCGCACATTGCCCTCGCTCTGCCCGTGGCGCAC
>CAKSLU010000054.1 GCA_934474225.1 uncultured Eubacteriales bacterium
CCTATATCACGCGCCAACCATGTAGGGACCGGCGTCCTCGACGGTCCGTTTTTGCCTTGGTTGGTGCGGACCGTCGAGGACGCCGGTCCCTACAGGATAGCGGCACATGCGCACAATCCCGCAAACACCGCCTTCCCCGCCCGATTTACAAAAACCGTAGTGTTTTTTTACGGAAAATGTGCATGCGGCGGCTTCGCGGGGGTGGCGGTGCAAAAAAAGCCGCGAGGTTTGATAAGTGATAACCGAGGCATGTCCTCATTCGCTTTTATAGTTGATTTGCACAAAATAAGAACGGTTTGACTGTTAAATATGTACATTGCGTGAGACAAATGCGAATGGAAAGTATAAATCGCGTATGAAAAATGTTTGCAATATTTAGTCTTTTGTGTGTTGAAAGCCGTCAAAAACGAGGTTTATTTTTCGGAAAAAACAGAGTCGAATTCGGAGGTTTTCACAAAACTGAGCAGATGCGTACAAAAAAATAACACAGAATCCCGAATGAGTTGACATTTTTGCACAAAAGAGATAAAATTAAAGTAACAATGTATCGGCATAGCCATACAAATTTGAGTCAAGGAGAGAAACTATGCAAAAGAAAATTCTCAGCCTGATCCTGACGCTGTGCATGCTGCTCAGCATGTTCCCGTTTGTCATGGGAACGTCTGCTGCGGACAGCACGGCAGCGTATACGGAGATCGGCACGGCGGATGAACTCATCGCTCTGATGAGCGATTCCTCCAAGTGGGCGGGCAACTACCGCCTGACCGACAACATCGACCTGACCGGTAAAACGGGGCAGGCACGCATCGGTAACGACACGACGCCTTTTACCGGTATTTTTGACGGTAACGGCAAGACGGTCAGCGGCATCAGCCTGAACATCACCGGCCACAAGGGTGTCGGCTTTTTCGGTATCGTGCGTGACACCGAGATCCGCAACCTCACGGTCAAGGGTTCGGTTACCTCAAACACGAACTTTGCAGGCGGTCTGATCGGTGCGATCACCGGCAATGCGCTTGTCGAGAACTGCACGAGCGAGATTGTCGTAAAAGCGCCCAGCCGTGTCGGCGGTCTTGTCGGTGGCATCGTCCTCAACAACGCGCTCGGCACGCCGGCAGGCACGCAGCTTGATGCGGCGGCAGGCGCGGAAGTCATTATCCGCGGCTGCACGAACGCAGGCACGGTCACCGGCTCTGGCACGACGGCAGGCAACGGCCGTATCGGCGGCGTTGTCGGTTCGGCTTCGACGGGCAAGGCGAGCGGTCGTCACTATACGATTGAAAACTGCACGAACACCGGCAGCGTGACCGGTTTTGAAGCGGTCGGCGGCGTGCTCGGCTTTACCGACCACACGGCAACCGGCAACGGCGGCAAAATCATCGGCTGCTCCAACAGCGGTAGCGGTACGATTACGGGTAAGTATGCAAAGGCAACATTAGTCGGCGGTATTGTCGGTAAAACGCAATTGGATGCCGGTACGACGATGGAGATCACCGAGTGCTTCAACAAAGGTCTCGTCACGGCGCCTGCACAGATCGGCGGTATCCTCGGCTATGCAGCTAAAACCAAAAAAGTGACGACAGAGGCCACGGAGGTCTCGAAGTGCTGGAATGACGGTGCTGTCAAGGCGACCGGTACATACGAGGACGGCGCTGACGCAGGCGGTATCGTCGGTGTGACGAATCCGTGTGTTGTTGAAAACTGCATCAACACCGGCGCGATTGACGGTAAAGCCAACAAGAATGTCGGCGGCATCGTCGGCAGAAACTCCGGTACGAACACCATCCGTTATAACTACAACGGCGGTACGACGACCAGCACGACCTCGACCAACATCCGCGCCATCATCGGCGGTCTGGCTACCCAAGCCGGCACCCTCACCCCCAACTACTACAGCGTCGGCGGCACGGACACCAAGGGCACGCTGATTGCAGCTGCCGACCTTGCCAATGCAGAGGCATATCCGGCTTTGAATGTCGAGCTCTGGATGGCAACGACGAACGGTCCCGAGCTGCGCATCTTCCATACGCATAAGGATGCAAACGAAGACGGCAGATGCGACACCTGCGGCCTGAACCTCAGCTGCACGCATGAGACCAAGCGGTATGAGATCATCACGGCATCCACCTGCATCGCAAAGGGTGAAGCGCACGCTTATTGCACCAACTGCGATGAATATCTCGGCATTGAGGAACTTCCGCTGGATGCAAACAATCATGCTGCAGTCGGCGCTGCGCTGACGGACGGCAAGATGACCTACACCTGCGCATGCGGCGCATCCTATACGGAGACCACCGCGCATGTGGATACGGTTTATGTTTCCGCAAACGGTAAGGCCGTCAAGCTGCCGAACGAAACTTTCGGCACGGCGGAAAATCCGTTCGGCGACTTTGACATGGCGATGAAGTATGCAGGGGCTGTCGCTTCTGCAAACGGCAGCGCGACGGTCAATATCTCGGATTCCATCACGATTCCCGCTGAATATGAGACGCCTGCCTACACGGGCATGGTTACCGTGACCGGCGGCAAGATGATTTTCAGCGGCGACGCTTCTTTCAAGATGAACGGCGCAATGACCTTCCGCAACACCAGCTTTGATGTTGACGAGATGGGCGGCGGCGTATACCTTTACGCGCAGAACCACAAGCTGGTCATGGACACCGGCATCAAGATGGTCAACGCCGGTACGACCAGCAAGAACAATATGGCAGTCAACGGCGTGAAGATGTATGTCCTCGGCGGCTTTGCAAACAGAGAGTCGAATACCTATGTGTTGGATACCGATGTGACGGTCCGTTCCGGTGATTACTGGTTCATCGGCGGCGGCAACCGCAATTTTGCCGGTACCATGAAGGTTTCCGGCAATACAAAGCTGACGCTCGGCAAGACAAATGCGGCAGACAAGCTGCAGAGCGCTTGGCTGAACTCTTTTGCCGTCGGCAGCGAGTATCTCTCCGGCGACCTCAAGGCGACTGTGCTTGTAGACGGCGGTATTGATGTCGTTTCCTATAATGTGATTAACCAGAACGGCGGCGACGCAGCATTCATGCGCACGGTTGACCTGATTCTGAAGGGCGACATCAACCCGACCTACGGCTCCGTTGTGGATATCGCCGGCAGCGCCGATGTTTCGGGCGGCACCATCAATGTGTATGTGGATGAGCGTGTGGCAACCGCTGTTGAAGACGCCGATGTCTTCTACGGCGACAACGCCGACGCGACGATTGCCGCAAACAACTACACGGTCAGCAAACTGTCCTACTCCACCTATTGCATCAATTATCTCGGCGGACACACCGACGCAGACGAAGACGGTGTCTGCGACATCTGCGGCGGCTCCATGGTCTGCGAGCATCCCGATGATGCACTGGAGTACAGAACGATTACTCCTGCAACCTGCTCGACGCTCGGCACCGAGGAAGTCTGGTGCAAGAATTGCGGCAAGAAGGTCAGAACGCAGGATGCCGACTACGACTTTGAGAGACACACCGGCTATCGCTATGTTGCAAACGCAAACGGTCTCTATGACTACATCTGCGTAGACTGCGACCCGGACGGCGATGCGCCGATTGAGACTGATGTTGAAGTGCCTACGATTTATGTAGACAGTACCATCAGAACCGAGAGCCCCGGCATCGGCGACGATATGAACCGCGGCGACCAGTCCGAGTCCCCGCTGCTGACCGTTGAGGAAGCAGTGCGCAGACTGGCACAGAGCGGCGGTAAGATCATTCTGCTTGACCGCTATGTCGTCAAGGAGAACATCACGCTCCCCGCTTACGAAAAAGAGATCACGATCACGACGGCGAAGGACATCACGGGCTTCGACACCGGCTTTGTGACCCAGAAGCACGGCGCTGTTCTTTCGCTCGGCGGCCCGACGAAGTTTGAGACGCTTGTTTTCAACAACGGTACAAACACGCTGGTCTTCGTCGGCAACTGGAACGATGTCACCTTCGGCGAAAACCTGACCACCTTCGGTAACTGCTACTTCGTTGCGGGCAAGCAGCATCCCACAGAGGATGATACTGCGGAAAAGACCGTCAAACTGAGCTTTGCAAAGACAAAAGAAGGTAAGATCGACAACAATGGCACGATCCGCACCTTCTTTGAGAAGGTTTTCCTTGGCTCCCGCGGTAGCGCATCCGTGACGGTTGCAAACAAGACGGTCACGGCAGACTTCAACGGAACGGCAATCAGCAGTCTCTATGCAGGCTCCACCAGCTTGGAGGCGCAGAATCTCCAGATGGTGAACTGCCGGTCCACGCTGAACATCGGCGGAGATGCGGATATTGCTTGGCTCAACTCCGGCGATAAGAACACCGATGGCAACGGCACGGCTTACATGGACAGCGTCACGGTCAACCTCAACGACGGTGCGCGCGTCAACAGTGATTTCGCGATGCGGAATGTCCGCGACCTGACCATCAACATCTCCGGTGAGAAGGACGGCCGTGCGGCAGATCGCCGACTGAAGAAGAATGTCTGGTTTGCACTGAAGAATGGCTATCTCCAGTCGGAGAATTATACCGGCAACGAAAAGGTGACGGTAAATTACACGACGCATTCGTTCGATAAGGGCTTTGCACCGCAGATCTCCGGCGGCTATGCGACGGCAAACTTCACGCGCAACATGACGGATGAGTGTGTCTGGGACGACGGCGTGATCACAACGCCTGCAACCCAGGATGCAGACGGTGTCAAGACTTACACCTGCACGGTCTGCGGCAGAACCAGAACCGAGACTTTCCCGTTTGATTGCACGGCGCACAGTTACATCGCAAAGGCAGACGGCAGCTACTACTGCGTGCTCTGCAACAAGACCTTTACCGAGCTGCCCACAGCGGAACTGACTCTCAAGGTTGATTCCGTGACGGTTGCAAACGGCAAGGCTATCCTCAACATTTCCATGAAGACGGATGCATTCTGGGGTGTTCGCTTCGCAATCAAGGCGCCCGAGGGCTTCACGCTGGATGAAGTCACTTCGCTCCTGCCCACGGCAGCTGAAGGCACCGACGGCACGGGCACCGGCCTCTCGCTGATGAGCGGCAAGGAGAGCATCGCGGTTCTCGGCTTCAAGGAGCCTCCCACGAACTATGCGGTCGATGAGGTCGTTGCAACGCTGACCTACACGGTCGCAGACACGGTTGACCTCACCAAGACGCATGTCTTCGAGGCGGTCATCAAGGAAGCACTCAAGTGCGCGGACGGCGAGAATGTCACGCTGGATGCACTGGCAATCGGCGCAGAACTTGTCCCGGCAGCGCATGAGCACAAGTTTGTTGAAGAAATCACGACGCCGGCAACCTGCGGCAAGGACGGCGTAAAGACGTTCAGATGCGCGTGCGGCGAGAGCTACACCGAGCCGATTCCCGCAACGGGCGACCACACCTTCGGCGCGTGGGAAGTCACCACGCCGGCACAGGTTGGCGTGAAGGGCGAAGAGACCCGCACCTGCGCA
>CAKSLU010000055.1 GCA_934474225.1 uncultured Eubacteriales bacterium
GATCGCGAGATCGGCGCAGGCACGTTTGTGGTGAACGCCTACCGCTTCGGCATGTTTACCGGGGCGCTGCGCGGGCATCTGGACAACCGCAGCGGCGTGATCCGGTTATACCCGCACGCCAGACTTGTGCCGGGGGTATTCCATGCGTCAGACTTTCCGATCGCGCTGCGCTTTTGCGAGATTCCCTATGAAAGGAGGGAGAGGGCGTGAAGGTATACGAGCTGATGCATCTGCTGGGGACCTGCCCGGCGGGCGCAGAGATACATGTGTCGAAAGGGCTGGGGCGGGACAATCTTGCCGACCTTGTAAAGGAATTCGATGACGACTGCGTGGAAGTCGGCGGTACGGTCATTGATTTCGACAAGCGCACCGTCGTCACGAAGGACGATACGGTTGAGTTGTATTTGAGTTAAAGGAGGAAACAGACATGGGAACTTGCGAATACTGCGGGCAGGTGCTCGCGGGTGCGGAAACCGACGAGGAGGCGACGGCGGAATGTCTTTGCTTCGAGGCGACGGCGCGGCGCAAGCGGGTCAATGCCGCCAAGGAGGCAAAGAAGATCGTCGACGAACTGTTCGGCGCCGGCGCGGAGGCGCGCGGGCTTGTCCCGCTTGCCGACGGCGCGGTCCTTGCGCTGCGCGCGCTGGTGGATCTGATCGGCCGCGGGGACATCCAAAAGGTGGCCGTGGTCGTACCGGCAATCTGCACGGTGCGCATCGCCATCAGCGGGAACAAAATCACGGTGGACCGCGTGGAGGGAAAGAAGGTGTCGGGCGTTGCCGGGGAGAACTGACAAAGCCGTGCGGGCGCAGATGAACGCGACGGTACAGGCCTATCTTGCACGGCTTCCCGAGCCGCGAGAGCTGCCGGAGAAAATTGAAATCACAATCCGATATAAGGAAGGAGTCGAGCGGCACGAGATTCCGCTCGGGAATGGAAGATGACAACAAGAGAAAAAGCCTATGCGAAGCTGGAGGAGCTGAAGCAGCTTGTACTTTCGGGGACTGAGCCGGGAGAAGCACACAACCGTCTGCTGCAGCAGGTCGTACAGGCCTACGCGGTGGTGCTTGCCGATGCAATCGATCCGTGCTACCAAGTGGAGCTGCCGTACATTTTGGCGGCGCTGAAAATCACGACATCCAATATCGAAAAGGCGGCGGGCAAGGATGCTGTGGAAATTGCAGACGGCATTGCGAAGGTGTTTTCCGTGGCGGCGGTCGTTTTACCGGCGGACAGCCCCTTCACCGATGCTGCCCGCGCTGCGGCGGAGGCAGACCTGTGAAAAAAGCCGAGAAGAACTATGTGGTGGTCATCCCGGCGGACGTGCGGCCGCATGTCAAGCGCATAAACGACGGCAGCCCGGTCGGCCGGGCGCTGTCCTGCCTTGTAGGCGGGTCGCTGTGGTATCGCAGCGCGGAGAACGGGCTTGTACTGGTCACGGGAGAGGGCGACCGCCCGGACGGCAAGCTGAATGCGACCGCGACCGCTTTGCACGGCGGTGCGCTTGTGCGCGGTGACGCGGTGCTGATGCGGTTCGGCGCAGACGACATCGAGATGTACACCAAAGCGGAGGCACAGGCGGTGGCGCAGGTGCTGCACAATGTGATGTGAAAGGAAGGCGTGACAGAATGACCGGGCTTGTTGTAGACAACTTTGCCGGAGGCGGAGGGGCTTCGACCGGCATCGAGATGGCGATCGGGCGCAGCGTGGATATTGCAATCAACCATGACCCGGATGCAATCGCCATGCACCGCGCCAATCACCCAGCGACGCGGCACTATTGCGAGGATGTATGGCAGGTTGACCCTGTGGCAGCTTGCGCGGGCGTCCCGGTCGCGCTTGCCTGGTTCTCCCCTGACTGCACGCATTTCAGCCGCGCAAAGGGCGGCAAGCCTGTGGACAAAAACATCCGCGGTCTTGCTTGGGTAACGGTCAAATGGGCTGCACTGGTTCGTCCCGCCGTGATTATGTTGGAAAATGTGCCGGAGATTCGCACATGGGGACCGCTCGGCGCGGACGGCAAGCCCATCAAGGCGCGCGCCGGTGAAACCTTTGACGGCTTTGTAAAGGCGCTGACCACAGGCATCCCGCAGACGCATCCGACGTTTGCCGAGATGTGCGATGCGCTGGGCATTGCGCAGGATTCCGAACTGGCGCAGAAGATTTCGCGCGGGCTGGGGTATGACCTGGACTACAAGGTTTTGAAATCCTGCGACTACGGCGCGCCGACGACAAGGACAAGGTTTTACATGATTGCGCGGTCGGACGGTCGTCCGATTGTGTGGGCAGAACCGACGCATGCGCCGAGGGACAGTGCAGATGTCAAGGCTGGACGCAAAATGCCGTATCATACCGCCGCCGAGTGCATTGACTGGTCGATACCCTGCCAAAGCATCTTCGGGCGCAAAAAGCCGCTGGCGGAAAACACGATGCGGAGGATTGCAAGGGGCATTCAAAAATTTGTGGTCGAGAATCCGGAGCCGTTTATCGTGCCGATTGGCTACGGAGAGCGGGACGGACAAGCGCCGCGCGTGAACAGTATCGACCGCCCGCTTGGAACGGTTGTTACCGGCGGGAAGCACTACCTTGTCGCCCCGACGCTGATACAGTATCACAGCGAGACAGGCAAGGATGAGGTGCGCGGGCAGGAGCTGGACAAGCCGATTATGACCGTTGATACATCACCGCGCTACGCATTGTCCGTCGCGCATATCATGAAAAACTACGCCGGAGGATATACCGGCGCGGGAAGCGCAGCGGATGCCCCGCTTGACACGGTCACAGCCAAAGACCACAACGCCATTGTGACCGCACACATCATGACAATGCGCAACAACATGGACGGTCAGCCTGCCGACGAGCCGCTGACGACCATCTCCTGCAGCGGTGCGCATCACGCGGAGGTGCAGGCGTTTTTGGTCAAATATTTTTCAAACGGCGCGGCAAAGCCGGTCGACGAGCCGCTGGACACCGTCACGACAAAAGACCGTTTTGCGCTGGTGACCATCCACGGTGAGCAGTACATCATCACGGACATCAAGATGCGCATGCTACAGCCGCGCGAACTTTTCAACGCGCAGGGCTTCCCGCGGGACTATGTGATTGACCACGACGCAGACGGACATCCATACGGCAAAAGCAAGCAGGTTGCCCGCTGCGGCAATGCGGTGACGCCGCCTGTGCCTGCCGCGCTGGTGCGGGCGAACCTTCCGGAGATGTGCAAGGGGGTGAGCGCATGAGTAGATACATATATGCCGACGCACAGAAAGAAAGGGCGAAAATGAACAAGCACACGAGCGCTGACCTAAAGCAAATGCAATCCCTTCCGCTTGACATCAAAATCGAAATGACCAAGCGCCGCATCAAGAAGTGGTACGAGGCATTTGACGGCAATGTGTATGTCTCTTTTTCCGGAGGCAAGGACAGCACAGTTCTGTTACATATCGCCCGTCAAATGTACCCGGACATTCCTGCGGTGTTTGTCGATACAGGTCTCGAATACCCCGAAATAAGAGATTTTGTCAAAAGCATTGCTGATGTAACATGGCTAAAATCGGAAATGAACTTCCGAAAGGTCATAGAAACATACGGCTACCCACTTGCAAGCAAAGAAATTTCCAAACAAATAAGCGCAGCCCGGCGAGGTGCGAAAAATGCAATCCTCGCTTTTGACGGCAAAGATGTCGCAGGAAACGAAACCGAGTACAGGAAGCGATATAAAAAATGGAAATTTCTATACGAAAGCAATATTCCAATTTCGGAAAAATGCTGTGAAGTTATGAAAAAGAAGCCTGCAAAGAGATATGAGAAAGAAACCGGGAGAAAGCCAATTATTGCGACCATGGCTTGCGAGAGCGTTATGCGTCAAACACAATGGCTTAAAACAGGCTGCAATGCATTTGATAGTGCACGAAAGATATCTACACCGCTGGCATTTTGGACGGATCAAGATATACTGCTATACCTCAGAACTTACGCCGTGCCATATTGCCCAATCTATGGCGAAATCGTAGACGAAAACGGGAAGCTGAAAACGACAGGAGTTTCACGAACTGGCTGTATGTTCTGCATGTTCGGCGCGCATCTTGAAAAGGAACCTAACCGATTCCAGCGCATGAAAATCACGCATCCGAAGATTCATGATTACTGCATGAAGCCCATGGCTGATGGGGGTCTTGGGCTTGCCAAAGTATTGGACTTTATCGGCGTGAAGCATTGAAAGGAGACAAATCATGAAATCTGTACTGATAAGCATCCACCCGAAGCGGTGCGGGCTGATTGCCTCGGGCAAAAAGACCATCGAGGTGCGCAAGACATATCCAAAGCTGCCGACGCCGTTCAGGTGCTACATCTATTGCACGCAAGACAAACGGCTTTCGTTTTGGAAAAGCAAAACATATGCCTATGCAGACGACAGAAGCCACAATATGTTTGATATACGCGGCAACGGCAAGGTCATCGGCGAGTTTGTGTGCGACCTGATAGGCTTGCACCATAGCACTGATATACCGTCGTCGTGCGTCCCGGTAGAGGAGCTTGAAAAATATGCAAACGGCAAGAGGCTTGCACGCTGGCACATTTCCGATGTAAAAATCTACGACAAGCCGAAAGAGTTGGGAAGCTTTTGGAAAGCTGGCAAGTGTCCGTATGCTGCCGAAAGCGGTTGCACATACGAATACTTTTGTTTCCGTGCCGGGCAAGCACAAAGATGCGGCGAAACGCTTACCCGTCCGCCGCAGTCATGGTGCTATGTGGATGCAGAGTGAACATTACAAATAAGAATAACAGGAGATGATACTTTATGCAGATGAGCTACGGAGAGATCGTGCGATCCTACAAGGAGGCAAAAGAGCCGAAGAAGCAGATCGGTGTGCTGGCGGATCTGAATGCGGTCGGCAGGGACGAGATCGCGAAGATCCTGTACGATGCGGGCGAGATCAGCAAGATGACCTACGGGCAGTATCAGCGACACGGAAAGAAGGCGAAGAAAACGGAGCCAACCGAGACGGCAGAGGTATGCGAGCAGGCCGCCTCGGACGATAAACCGTGTCGGGCGCCCGAAAAAACCGAAAATGTGTATGTGCCGGAGGCGGTGATCGAGATGGTGAAAGACACGCTGGCAGAACTGAAAAGCGCTTACGGCAATGCAAAAAAAGTCGTCGTGCAGTATGAGGAGATGGAGGCGTTCCTCGCGGCGGCGACGGCGGACAAAGCAGAATAATATCACGGGGCG
>CAKSLU010000056.1 GCA_934474225.1 uncultured Eubacteriales bacterium
GCATTCACAAAATATTCTGCCACATATTTACTTACAAAAGTTGTTCCACCTGTCACTAACATCCTTTTCATAAAGTTTTCCTTTACAAATTCCGATTTGTCGATATCTTGTTATATCATAAATCTTCCCATTTTTCAATCTCAATCACGCAATAACTCTGCAAGGAACACCGCCGAGCGAGAAATGCTCTCAACAAACTGATAATGAGCAGATTTTGCGGTTTCGTTGGTTCGAATCCAAACAATAAGGGAGGGATTGTTATTGTCTTTATCAAAGATTCAGGCTCGAAAAAACGGGAGAAATCTCTCGAAATCTCCCGTTTTTCCTCGCTCGGATCTAAATTGACTTGTCAACATGGCTGGGATGGCTGGGATCGAACCAGCGTAATGCGAGAGTCAAAGTCTCGTGCCTTACCACTTGGCGACATCCCATTGCACCATAGTATTGTATCACGGAAAGGGGCAGGCTGTCAATCATTTTTTTCGCCGTGTGAAAATTTCTCCGTCTGTAGTTGGACTTTTCGAGTTGCAATGCGGGCGGCATTGTGGTAAGATAAACTCAAATACTTACGGAGGTGCCGTCATGGACGAAACTATACTCGCCGCGCTGCCCGCGCGGCTTGTGCCATGGTTTGCCGCGGCGAAGCGGGATCTGCCGTGGCGGCGCGACCGCGAGCCGTATCATGTGTGGGTGTCCGAGATTATGCTTCAGCAGACCCGCGTGGAGGCGGTCGTCGGCTACTACGAGCGGTTTCTCGCGGCGCTGCCGGACATCCGCGCGCTTGCCGACGCGCCCGAGGATCAACTGATGAAGCTGTGGGAGGGGCTCGGCTACTACAGCCGCGCGCGCAATCTGCAAAAGGCGGCGCAGCAGATTCTCGAGCGGCACGGCGGCGTCTTTCCGCGCGACGCCGCGGACATCCGCGCACTGGCGGGCATCGGCGATTACACGGTGGGTGCGATCGGCTCGATCTGCTTTGAATACCCGACCGCCGCCGTGGACGGCAATGTGCTGCGCGTCGTCTCGCGCGTGACCGGGAGCGATGCGCCGATTGACAAGCCCGAGACCAAAAAGAAAATCGCCGCCGACCTTTCGGCAGTCTACCCTGCCGGGCACTGCGGCGACTTCACACAGAGCCTGATGGAGCTGGGCGCGACGGTCTGCACACCGCGCGGCGCAAAGTGCGGCGTCTGCCCGCTTGCGGACATCTGCGCGGCAAAGCGCGAGGGGTGCGTAGACGCGCTGCCGGTCAAGGGCGAAAAGCGCGCGCGCAGGATTGAAGAACGCACGGTCTTTTTCCTCGAATGCGACGGCGCGGTCGCCATCTGCCGCCGCCCGCCGCGCGGACTGCTCGCCTCGATGTGGCAGTTGCCGAACCTTGACGGCAAGCTCGAGGTGCAGAGCGCGCTTGCCGCCGCCGCGGATTTCGGCGTGCAGCCGATTGCCATTGAGCGCGCCGCCTGCCGCGTGCATGTCTTCACGCACATCGAATGGCACATGACCTGCTATTACCTGCGCTGCGCCGTCAGGGCGCCCGCATTTGTCTGGGCAAGCCGTGCAGAGCTGTCCGACCGTTACGCGCTGCCCACCGCGTTCCGCCAGTTTGTGGAGTGAGGAAGCGGAGGACAGACGCGGCGGGAGACATCTAAGCAGAGTGCGTATTTTAGGCTTCCCCATTGGGGAAGCTGTCGCCGCAGGCGACTGATGAGGGACTGATGTAAGCAGAGCATCGCGCAAAGCTGTGCCGGCTGCCTGCATGCCCTCATCCGTCACGCTTCGCGTGACACCTTCCCCACCGGGGAAGGCTTGGTTAGCGCGGCACGGATGCGGCGGGAGACAGACAGCGCCCTACGATGTGCAAAAGATTTCCGCCAATCTGTAGGGACCGGCGTCCTCGACGGTCCGTTTTGCCTTGGTGCGGGACACCTCATCCGGGCAAAGAAAAAGAGCCGCGTTGCGGCTCTTTTTTGCTCTGCGCCGAAGGCACAGCCCGTACCTTAATGGGTGAGGAAGAACATCAGTACAAACAATCCCGTGATAACCCAGGTGCTGAGGTTGATCTCCTTGGCTCTGCCCGAGAAGAGGCGAACCGCGATGTAGGAGATCAGGCCGAAGGCAATACCGTAGGAAATGTTGTAGGCAAACGGCATCATCGCCATCGTGAGGAACGCGGGAAGCGCGCACGCGGGGTCGTCCCACCCGATATTCTTGACGCAGCCGATCATCAGGATGCCAACATAAATGAGCGCGGCGGCATAAGCGCATGCGGGAATCAGCGATGCAATCGGCGACAGGAACATCGCGAGGAAGAACATCGCCGCCGTCACCATCGCGGAAAGACCGGTTCTGCCGCCGACCGCAACACCTGCGGAGGACTCGACAAAGGTCGTGACCGTGGAAGTGCCGCATACCGCACCCGTGCAGGTTGCAATCGCGTCCGCGAGCATCGCCCGATCCATATTCGGCACGGTCTCCTCGCCCTTTTCGTCCTTGACGAGCAGGTTGCCGCCGCGGCATGCGCCGTACAGCGTGCCGAGCGTGTCAAACATATCGACCATGCAGAATGCCAGAGAAGTGGTGGCAAAAGTGATAATCAGGCTGCCGACCGTGTGCCCTTCGCCTGCGAGGTAGCCCGAGAAATCAAAGCCCTCGGTGAAGACCTTGCCGAAGGACTCGCTGCCGAATGCAGCAAAGGCGGCAAAGGGATTCAGCGACTTGCCGACGAAGAAATCCGTGTAGAAGCCGGGAATCGTCAGCCCGAGCAGATAGTATGCGGCAGCGCCGCCGAGAATGCTCCAGAGGATGGCGCCCTTGACCTTCTTCATCGACAGGATTGCGATGGCAATCACAGCGGCAATGGTGACAAGGCGGGGCATGATGTCCGCCCAGGTTGCCGTGCCGAGCAGGTTGAAGCTCGAAATGCCGACCAGCGTGGCATCATCATTGACGATAATGGCGGCATCCTGAAGCCCGAGAAAAGCGATGAACAGGCCGATACCGGCGGGAATCGCCGTCTTGACGGCGGCGGGAATCGCGTCAAAAATCAGCTTGCGCAGACCGGTGACGGTGAGCAGAATGAAGACAAGACCGTCCACGAGGACAAAGACCAAGGCGTTTGCATACGAAAAGCCGAAACCAAAGCAGACCGTGTAAACAAAGAAGGCATTAAGCCCCATGCCGGACGCCTGCGCCAGCGGCAGGTTGGCAAGCAGACCGATCAGCACCGTGCCGATGACGGCGGACAGCGCGGTCGCAATGTACACGGCGTCAAACGAAACGCCGTCGAGGTTTGCAAACATGCCGGGGTTGACCATGAGGATGTACGCCATCGCCGCGAAAGTGGTCAGACCGGCAATGACTTCGGTACGAACCGTCGTACCGTGCTTTTTCAGTTCAAACATAGCTTGTCTCCCGAAAAAAGTTTTTTCGTGCCGGAACGGCACAACGCGACTATCATAGCACGCCGCCGCGAAAATGTCAAGATACAGATGCAAAATGCAACAGGTTTACAAGATATTGTAGGGAAAAAGGGGGGAGCGACATGTGCGTCTCCCGGCTCCCCTGTGTAAGGGGTGAGCTGTACGAGACGCGATGCGTCTCGCGGAGTTTTTTCTTCGTCGGCTGAACACCGACGATTTCGCGAGCGAAACCGAAAAACATCCTGGCGTCAGGTGACTGAGGGGTTGTGCCATGGCTCTGTAACAATCCCTCCGTCGGCTTCGCCGACACCTCCCTTTGCACAAGGGAGGCAAAGTTAGAATGCGCACGAATGCGGCGGGAGCGAGCCCCCGCCCTACGGTTTGTACGGATTCTGCGCAAACCTGTAGGGACCGGCGTCCCCGACGGTCCGTTTTACCTTGATGCAAAGAAAAAGAGCCGCAAGCGGCTCTTTTTTCGGTCTTAGCTTATCGGATTCGAGATTATTCTCCCAAATATGCAGTGCGTATCCGCGGATCATTCAGCAGATCCTCCGCCTTGCCTTCCATCACGATCTTGCCCGTTTCAAGCACATAGGCGCGGTCGGCGATGGAGAGCGCCTTCTTCGCGTTCTGCTCGACGAGCAGAACGGTGGCGCCATCCTTGGAAACTTCCTTGATAATCTTGAAAATCTCGTTGACCAAGAGCGGCGACAGACCCATCGAAGGCTCATCCATCAGGATAATCTTCGGGTTGGACATCAATGCGCGCCCCATGGCAAGCATCTGTTGCTCGCCGCCGGACAATGTGCCGGCAACCTGATTTTTGCGCTCTTCCAGACGCGGGAAATGCGAATACACATACTTCAGATTCTCTTCAATCTTTGCGCGGGAACGCAGCGAAAACGCGCCGAGCATCAGATTGTCATACACCGTGAGGTGCGCGAAGACGCGGCGTCCCTCGGGGACATGCGCCATGCCCAGCCCGACAATCTTGTGCGCCGGGGTCTTGGTGAGGTTTTTCCCCTCGAAGACGACGCTGCCGGATTTCGGTGCGACAAGCCCGGTGATGGTGTGCAGAATGGTGGTCTTCCCTGCGCCGTTTGCGCCAATCAGCGCGATGACCTCGCCCTCATTGACCTCAAAGGACACGCCCTTGATGGCGTTGATGACGCCGTAGTAGACCTGCAAATCATTAACCTTTAACATTTCGTCGCCCCCTTATTCGTCCTCGCCGATATAGGCGGTGATGACGCGCGGGTCGTGCAGAACCTCCGCCGTCTTGCCCTTGGCAAGTTCGGTACCGAAGTTGAGGACGGTCAGCTCCTCGCAGATACCGCCGACCAGCTTCATATCATGCTCAATCAGCAGAATGGTCATATCAAAGTTGTCCCGGACAAAGCGGATGGTGTTCATCAGCTCCGCCGTCTCGTTCGGGTTCATGCCCGCGGCAGGCTCGTCGAGCAGCAGCAGCTTCGGGTCGGTCGCCATCGCGCGCGCAATCTCCAGCTTGCGCTGCTTGCCGTACGGCAGGTTGGACGCAAGCAGGTCGCGCTGCCCGTCCAGGTCGAAGACCTTGAGCAGCTCAATCGCCTTCTCGGTGACTTCTTTCTCACACTTGCGGTATCTGCCGACATGCAGGCACGCCTCCGCGAAGGAATAGCGGATGCTGTTGCCGAGGCCGAGACGGACATTGTCCAGCACGCTCATTTTGCCGAACAGACGGATGTTCTGGAAGGTGCGGGCGATGCCGAGCTTGTTGATCTCCACCGGGGTCTTGCCGTTGAGGCAGACGCCGTCCAGCGTGAT
>CAKSLU010000057.1 GCA_934474225.1 uncultured Eubacteriales bacterium
AGCGCCGATACCTCCGCCTCTGCTGAAACGCCCGCCGCCGTCAAGAAGGTGGGCATCATCCAGTATATCAGCCACCCCTCGCTCGACAACTGCTATGCAGGCGTTGAGGCGGCGCTCGTTGAGCGCTTCGGCGACAATGTGGAGATCACCCGCCAGATCGGCTCCGACACCTCCGCCGACACCGACTGCGGCACCTACGCATCCCAGTTTGCCGCACAGAACTATGATATGATCATCGCCATTGCAACCCCCGCTGCATCCTCCGCAGTCGCCGCCGCCGAAGACAAGGACATCCCGGTTGTCTTCTGCGCCGTCTCCGACCCGATGGCCATCGGTCTCGTCGAGAGCATGGATAAGCCCGGCTTCAACTGCTCCGGCACCTCGGATGTCCTCGATATGGAGGCGCAGGTCAAGCTGATTCGCGCAATGCAGCCCGATGTCAAGAAGATCGGCGTCCTCTACACCACAAGCGAGGCAAACTCCATCACGCAGCTGGGTCTCCTTGAGGATGCAGCCAAGGCATACGGCATTGAGGTCATTGCCTCCGGCATCCAGAACGACGCGGACATTCCCGCCGCTGCCACCGCGCTTGCAGCCAAGGTCGATTGCTTCAACAACTTCACCGATAACAAGGTCGTCAACAACCTCGCCGTCGTGCTCGAAGCCACCAATGCAGCCGGGATTCCGGTTTACGGTTCGGAAATCGAGCAGGTCAAGAACGGCTGCCTCGCCTCCGTCTCCATCGACTATGTGGCGCTCGGCAAGGTCACCGGCAATATGGCGGCGGACGCGCTTGAGGGCGCAAAGCTCGCCGACATGGCAGTCAAGACGATTTCGGATGCAACGCCGGTCGTCAACACCGATGTGCTTGCCGCTTTCGGCATGACGCTCCCCGCCGACTATGCGGATATCGAAACCGTCACCACAAATAAATAATAAAGTAGAAAAAGCATCGCGTCCCGCGCCGCAAGGCGCGGGCGTCGGTGTATGAAAGGACCTGTCATGTCTCTGCTTCTCAGCGCCCTTGATGTCGTCTTGCAGGACGGCTTTATGTACGCCATTTTGGCGATGGGGTACTACATCTCCTATACCATTCTCGATTTTCCCGACCTCACCGTGGAGGGGACGGTCGTCGCCGGCGGCGTGGTCTTCGGCCTGCTGGCCCGCGCGGGCGTGAACCCGTGGCTTGCCATTGTCGTCGCCTTTATGGTCGGCTTTCTCTGCGGCACGCTCACCGGTGTGCTGCATGTGCGGCTCGGCATTCGCCCGCTGCTCTGCGGCATTCTCGTGTCCACGTTTCTGATTTCCGTCAATCTCGTGTTCACTGTCGTCGGCATGGGCGGCAACTTCGCCGGGGACGGCGCGCTTTCCACCATCGACCTCGGGCGCAGTGTGCCCACCATCCTGCGCACGAAGCCTGCAACGCTTTTGCCGACCGATTTTTACGGTTTCAATCTGCGCAAGTTGGTCACCTTCTTTGCCGTGGCGCTGCTCTGCAAGCTGGCGCTGGATTTTTACCTCAAAACCAAGAGCGGGCTCCTGCTCCGTGCCACCGGCGGCAACGCGCAGTATGTCACCATGCTGGCGAAGGATGCGCGCTTCTATAAGACGCTCGGACTTGCCATCGGCAACGGCTGTGCAGCGGTCTGCGGCGCGCTCGTCGCGCAGAGCCGCGGCAACGCCAACCAGGGCATGGGTGTCGGCATGATTGTCATCGGGCTTGCCTCGCTGATTATCGGGTTGTCGCTCTTCGGCAGAGTCCGTTGGATGAAACCGACCACCGCCGTGATTCTCGGCTCCATCATTTATCAGGGCTGCCTCGGCATCGCCACACTGCTCGGCGTGCCCAGTGCCTACAACAAGGCAATCATGGCAGTGCTCTTCACGCTGGCGCTGGTGCTCAGCGGCAAATTCAAGGGGAACGGAGGTAAGAAAAATGCTTTCGTACGAACACATCTGTAAGACCTTCAATTCGGGCACGCCGGATGCGGTCACGCTGTTTGACGACTTCAATCTGACCGTGGACGACGGCGAATTTGTCTCCATCATCGGCTCCAACGGCAGCGGCAAAACCACGATGCTCAACCTGCTCTGCGGTTCGCTGCCGGTTGATTCCGGCAGAATTATGGTGGACGACAACGATATTACGCACCTTGCGGAATACCGCCGCGCCGCGCACATCGGCAGAGTTTTTCAGGACCCCAAGGCGGGCACCTGCAGCGACCTCACCATCCTTGAGAATATGGCGCTGGCGGACAACAAAAAGCGGCGCTACGGGCTGACGCCCGCCGTCAGCCGCGCCCGCATCGACGCCTACCGTGAGATGCTGGCACAGTGCGGCATGGGGCTGGAAGAGCGCCTGCATGCCAAGGTCGGCACGCTCAGCGGCGGGCAGCGGCAGGCGCTTGCGCTGGTCATCGCCAACATGACCGACATTGACCTGCTGATTCTCGACGAGCACACCGCCGCGCTTGACCCGAAGTCGGCAGACACGGTCATGCAGCTCACCGACAAGTTTGTGCGCGCCAGCAAAATCACCACGATGATGGTCACGCACAATCTCCGCTTTGCGGTCGAATACGGCACGCGCCTCATCATGATGCATGAGGGCAAGTGCATCGTGGACATCCGCGGGGAAGAGAAGAAGAAAGCCAATGTGGACGACCTCCTCAATATCTTCTACGAAATCAGCATCGAGGTCGGAAATTGAAAAGACATAGGTTGTCCGTAGGGCGCCGTCTGCCTCCCTCCGCGTCTTAGCCTTCGCCCAAGGGGGAAGCCTAAGAGACGCACAAACCTGTAGGGACCGGCGTCCTCGACGGTCCGTTTTCAGGGGAGCCTGTTGTACCCAAAGAGCCTTTCCGCCTCTCGCGGAGAGGCTCTTTTCCTCCTATCACAAAAAAATCCGAAAAAATTTCAAAAAACACTTGACAACTTTGCATACATGTGCTATTATGATACCAGTTTAGCAGAGTAAAGCGCTAAAGCGAATTAAACCAAGCATCTCAGGAGGAAAAAAGGATGAAAACCAAAAAGATTTTGGCGGCACTGCTTGCCGCCGCAATGCTGCTGCTCAGCTTTGCCGGCTGCGGCAAGAAGGACGCGACCGACCTCGACTATGTGAAGGACAAGGGCACGCTGCTCGTCGGCATCACCGAGTTTGAGCCGATGGACTACAAGGCAGAGGACGGCAGCTGGATCGGCTTCGATGCCGACATGGCAAAGGCGTTTGCCGAGAGCCTCGGCGTCAAGGCTGAGTTTGTGATTATCGACTGGGACAACAAGATTTTGGAGCTGAACAACAAGAGCATCGACTGCGTGTGGAACGGCATGACGCTGACCGACGAAGTCAAAAGCTCGATGGAGTGCTCCACGCCTTACTGCAACAACGCGCAGGTCGTGATCGTCCCCGCGGACAAGGCGGCGGACTACACCACGGTTGAGGCTTGCAAGTCGCTGAAGTTTGCCGTTGAGGCAGGCTCGGCAGGCAAGACGATGGCGGAGGAAAACGGCTTCAACTTCACCGAGGTCACCGACCAGGCGACCGCACTGCTTGAAGTTGCAAGCGGCACTTCGGATGCAGCCATCATCGACTCGCTGATGGCGGCGGCCATGGTTGGCGAGGGCACGAGCTATGCAGGGCTGACCTACACGGTGGGGCTCAACTCCGAGGAATACGGCGTCGGCTTCCGCAAGGGTTCGGAGCTGGCTGCTAAGTTCAACGAATTCTTCGCAGCCGCTGTCAAGGACGGCACGGCAGAGAAGCTTGCCGAGACCTACAAGGTGCAGGCAGCGCTGATTAAGTAAGAGACAAAGCATATCGTCATAGACAGAGAGTGCAGCGCTTGCACTCTCTGCTTGCGCGTTCAAAAGATTTTTTGTAAAGGAACCCGTTATGAGCTTTTCTGAGCAGTTTCCCATTGTATTTGCCGCGCTGAACACCGGCTTTTTGCAGACGCTGAAGCTATTTGCCGTCACGCTGCTCGGCGCTTTGCCGCTCGGGCTGTTGATTTCCTTCGGCTCGATGTCGCGCTTCAAGCCGCTTGCCTATCTGACCCGCACGGTGGTCTGGATTTTTCGCGGTTCGCCGCTGATGCTGCAGCTGCTGATTATCTATTTCGGTCCCGGGCTGCTGTTTGGCAACCCGATTTGGGGCGGCGGCGAAGAAGGGCGCTTTCTCGCGTCCGCCGTGGCGTTCATCCTCAATTATGCCTGCTATTTCTCCGAGATTTACCGCGGCGGTATCCAGGGCGTGCCGCGCGGGCAGATGGAGGCAGGGCAGGTGCTGGGGCTGTCCGGCAGGCAGATTTTCTTCAAGGTCACGCTGCTGCAGATGATCAAGCGCATCGTGCCGCCGATGTCCAACGAGATCATCACGCTGGTCAAGGACACCTCGCTTGCGCGCATCATTTCGCTCCAGGAGATTATCTGGGCGGGCTACGCCTTTGTCAAAAGCTCGCACGGCATTTCCGGGCAGATCTGGCCGCTGTTCTTCACGGGCATCTACTATTTGATTTTCAGCGGCGTGCTGACGCTGCTGTTCGGCTACATCGAGAAAAAGCTCGATTATTTCAAGGTTTGAGGAGGGGACGATATGGCACTTTTGGAAGTCTGCGGATTGAAAAAGAGCTTCGGTAAAACCGAAGTGCTGAAAAATATCGACCTCTCGCTGGAAAAGGGGCAGGTGCTTGCCGTCATTGGCTCGTCCGGCGGCGGCAAAACCACGCTGCTTCGCTGCCTCAACTTCCTGGAATTTGCCGACGAGGGCACCATTTCGGTCGGCGGGGAAGTGATTTACGACGGTAAGGCGGCAAAGAAAATGACCGAGGCGCAGATGCGCGCCTGCCGCCTGCATTTCGGGCTGGTGTTCCAGTCCTTCAACCT
>CAKSLU010000058.1 GCA_934474225.1 uncultured Eubacteriales bacterium
CTCACGGGCGACGGCTATGTGGCGGGCATCTACAAGCGCTACGGCAAGGTCATTTCGCCGATGGGCTGCCGCGCGTTCCTCTCGCCGTGGTTTGCGCGCGGGGGCATGAAGCCCGCGGACGACGCGGACGAGCCGGTTTTTGTCGGCCGCTTCAACATCGGCGCGGTCAGCCTGCATCTGCCGATGATTTACGCCAAGGCGCAGAAGGAGAGCCGCGATTTCTACGAGGTGCTGGACTATTATCTCGAACTGATTCGCAAACTGCACCTGCGCACCTACGAGTATCTCGGCGAGATGCGCGCGTCCACCAATCCGCTTGCCTACTGCGAGGGCGGGTTCTACGGCGGGCATCTCGGCATTCACGACAAAATCAAGCCGCTGCTGGCAAGCGCCACGGCATCCTTCGGCATCACCGCGCTCAACGAATTGCAGGAGCTGCACAATCACAAGTCGCTCGTCGAGGACGGCAGATTCGCCCTCGAGGTGATGGAGCACATCAACGAGAAGGTGGCGCAGTTCAAGGAGGAGGACGGCAGGCTGTACGCGATGTACGGCACGCCCGCCGAGAGTCTCTGCGGGCTGCAGGTCGAGCAGTTCCGCCGGAAATACGGCATCGTCGAGAACGTGTCCGACCGCCCCTATGTGTCAAATTCCTTCCACTGCCACGTTTCCGAGGAGATCACGCCGATTGAAAAGCAGGACCTCGAGGGGCGCTTTTGGGATTTGATGAACGGCGGCAAAATTCAGTATGTCAAGTACCCCATCGCCTACAACCGCGAGGCGGTCAAGACGCTGGTGCGCCGCGCGATGGGCAAGGGCTTTTACGAGGGCGTGAACCTCTCGCTCGCCTACTGCGACGACTGCGGCCATCAGGAGCTGGACATGGATGTCTGCCCGAAGTGCGGCTCGCGCAATCTGACCAAAATCGACCGCATGAACGGCTACCTCTCCTATTCGCGCGTCAAGGGCGACACCCGCCTCAACGCCGCGAAGATGGCAGAAATCAAGGACAGAAAGTCGATGTGAGAAGATGAATTACCACAATATCACCACCGACGACATGCTCAACGGCGACGGGCTGCGCACCGTGCTCTGGGTGGCGGGCTGCGGCCACGGCTGCCCCGGCTGCCACAACCCGGTCACCTGGGATGCGTGCGGCGGTCTCCCGTTTGACGCGGCGGCAAAAGCCGAGCTGTTTGAAAAGCTCGCAAAGCCGCACATCAGCGGCATCACGTTCAGCGGGGGCGACCCGCTCTATCCCGCCAACCGCGACGCAGTCACGGCGCTTGCCGCCGAGGTGCGCGCCCGCTTCCCGAAGAAGACGGTCTGGCTCTACACCGGGTACACCTACGAGGAAATTGCGGATTTGCCGGTCTTTGCCTTCGTGGATGTGCTGGTGGACGGCAGATACGAGGCGGAAAAGCGCGATGTCAAGCTGCACTGGAAGGGCAGCGCCAACCAGCGCGTCATCGACATTCCGGCGACGCGCGCGGCGGGCAGCATTGTGCTGCACGACACCGATTACGGAAAGGACAAGACGAGATGAAGCGCATTGCAAGATTTGAGAAGGTTACAAAAGAGCAGTTCTGCGAGGGGTATCGCGACTGCTTCGGCGAGGACGGCGCCGCCGTCTACGAGACGCTGACGCTGCCGCGCCGCGCCACGGCAGGCAGTGCGGGTTATGATTTCTGCACGCCGCGGGCGCTGACGCTGGCGCCGGGCGAGACCGTCAAGATTCCCACGGGTATTCGCGTGTGGATGGAGGACGGCTGGGTGCTCAAGATGTATCCGCGCAGCGGGCTTGGGTTCAAGTACCGTTTGCAGCTGAACAACACGGTTGGCATCATTGACAGCGACTATTACCATGCCGACAATGAGGGGCATATTTTTGTCAAGCTCACCAACGACTCAAACGAAGGAAAGACGCTCACGCTTGCCGCAGGCGACGCCTTTGCGCAGGGCGTGTTTGTCGAGTACGGCATCACCTTCGACGACGACGCCGACGGCGAACGCCGCGGCGGCTTCGGCTCGACGGGGAAGTAAGGATAGAAATAGATAGAATAAGAGGGAAACGGGGGGAACTTTCGTACACGAAAGTTCCCCCCCGCGCCCCCTTCAAAGGACTTTGAAAAGGGGAAATAGGGCAGGTTTGCGGTAGGGGTCGGCGCCCTCGACGACCCGCACCGTGCACATTCTATCTTCGCCTCCCCCCGGCAAAGGGAGGTGTCGCCGAACGGCGACGGAGGGATTGTTACAGAGCCAAGTAACAACCCCTCAGGCGGCTATCGCCGCCAGCTCCCCTTGCACAGGGGAGCCGAAATGATGCACCAACTTTTGTAGGGGCGACCATCGGTCGCCCGCCCATACAAAGCAAAGCGGGCGACGGGTGGTCGCCCCTACAGGATAGCGGGAACCGTGTGCACCTCTCCCCCCCCCCGCAACGCACAACCCCCCCGGTGTGCAAACAGCACGCCGGGGGGTTTCCATCCATCAAAATTATGCGTGGTAGAGCTTCTTCGTCTGGTACTTCGGCTCGGTGGTGAGGCGGATGCCCAGCTTGCGGTAGAGCGAACTGTCCACGGTGGAGACGATGACCGACGCATGCGCCTCGGTGTTCTTCAGCTTCGGCAGCTGCTCCATCGCCAGCGCCGCCGCCGGATTGGTCGCCGCCGACATGGTCAGCGCAATCAGAATTTCATCTGCGTGCAGGCGCGGGTTGTGCCCGCCGAGCACCTCGGTCTTGAGGTGGCAGATTGGCTCGATAACGGCGGGGGGCAGCAGGTGAATGGCGTCGTTGATGCCGCCGAGTACCTTGAGCGCGTTGAGCAGCGCCGCCGCCGATGCGCCGAGCAGCGGCGTGGTCTTGCCGGTGACAACACTGCCGTCGGCAAGCTCAATGGCCACGGCGGGCGCGCCGGTCTCTGCCTCGCGGTCGAGCGCCGCCTTGACACAGGTGCGGTAATCGGTGGTGACGCCCGCGCGGTTCATGATCAGCTCCAGCTTGTAGACCTCGTCCGCGTCGGCAAGCCCGCGCGCCTTTTTGCACAGCGTGTCGTAATAGCGGCGCACGATTTCCATCTTTGCCGCCTCGCGGACGGCGTCATCGTCGGTGATGCACAGCCCCGCCATGTTGACGCCCATATCGGTGGGCGACTTGTAGGGGCACTCGCCGTAGATGCCCTCGAAGATCAGCCGGAGCACCGGGAAGATTTCCACATCGCGGTTGTAATTGACCGTGGTTTTGCCGTAGGCTTCGAGGTGGAAGGGGTCAATCATGTTCACGTCCGAGAGGTCGGCGGTTGCCGCCTCGTAGGCGAGGTTGACCGGGTGGGAGAGGGGCAGATTCCAGATGGGGAAGGTCTCAAACTTGGCGTAGCCCGACTTGATGCCGCGCTTGTTGTCGTGGTAGAGCTGCGAGAGGCAGGTTGCCATCTTGCCGCTGCCGGGGCCGGGCGCGGTAATCACGACCAGCGAGCGCTTGGTCTCGATATAGTCGTTCTTGCCGTAGCCCTCCTCGCTGGCAATCAGCTTGGCGTTGGTGGGGTAACCGGGAATCGGATAGTGGCGGAAGACGCGCACGCCGAGGTTTTCCAGCCGCTTGATGAAGGCGTCCGCGGCGGGCTGCCCGGTGTACTGCGTGATGACGACCGAGCCGACATACAGCCCGATGCCGGTGAAGGCGTCAATCAGCCGAATCGCGTCCGCATCGTAGGTGATGCCGAGGTCGGCGCGCATCTTGTTCTGCGCCACCGCCACGGCGGAGACGACAATCACGATTTCCGCCTGGTCCTTAATCTTCATCAGCATGCGAATCTTGCTGTCCGGGGCGAAGCCGGGCAGCACGCGCGACGCATGAAAGTCGTCAAACAGCTTGCCGCCGAACTCGAGATAGAGCTTGCCGCCGAACGAGTTAATCCGCTCGCGTATGTGCGCCGACTGCATCTGCAAATATTTGTCGTTGTCAAAACCGACCTTGAACATCCTGTACCTCACAAAAATGAACTCAAGTTTTACATTTTATTATTATACGCCATCCCGCGCCCTTTTTCAAGGCGTTTCGGCAAGATTCGGAAAAAACACGACTCTTGACAAACTTCGCCCGCTCTGCTACAATCATACTATTATAGAAACAAGCGGGGCTGTACAAAAAGATGCAGAATCGTCGAAAACCGTATCGTCGCCGTATTTTCATACGGCAGAGACGGTTTTCGGCGAGAGAAAAAGGGAAAACAGACTACCGCAGGAATCCGTATGCGGATTCCTACCGATAACCACCGCATAAAATAACAGAACAAGCAATGCTTTTATTCTTTCCCTTTTTCGGTCTGCGCTTTTTTACAGTCCCGTTACTTACAGTGCAGGAGGACAACTATAGCTATGGTCAACCCCAATGAGATTCCCGAGCTGTTCGGGTCGCTCGTGTTCAACGACCGGGTCATGCGGGCAAAGCTGCCGAAAGATGTATACAAGACGCTGAAGAAGACGATCGACGAGGATGCGCCGCTGGAAATCGACGTGGCGAATGTCGTCGCCAACGCGATGAAGGAGTGGGCGCTGGAACACGGCGCAACGCACTTCACGCACTGGTTCCAGCCGATGACCGGCATCACCGCCGAGAAGCACGACAGCTTTATCGAGCCGGCAGGCGACGGCGTGGTCATGGAGCTGTCCGGCAAGAGTCTCATCAAGGGCGAGCCGGATGCGTCCTCCTTCCCCTCGGGCGGTCTGCGCGCCACCTTTGAGGCGCGCGGCTACACCGCGTGGGACCCGACCTCCTATGCCTTTATCAAGGAGAAGACCCTCTGCATCCCGACGGCGTTCTGCGCCTACGG
>CAKSLU010000059.1 GCA_934474225.1 uncultured Eubacteriales bacterium
TGTTCTCGCCGCAGGCGGCAAGCGCCGCGACAAGAGCGGCGGCGGTCAGCAGAGTCAGCAGTTTTCTGTTCATGTTCACCCTCCTTTTAACCAATGGTTTTCACTCTGTATATCGTCAATTCTTCGGGTTGGTTTCATTATAACACGCCTGAAAACCGATTGTCAATGACGTTCCAAAAAAAGGCAGAACAATGCCTGTAGGAACCGTCGTATCTTATGCGCGCTGCTTCACCGGGCGCAGCTCGACCGTCTCGCAGAGATGCAGCCCGAACCGCGCGGCATAGGCGCGCCCGGCCGCCTCGGTGGCAGCGTCCGAGAGGGCGGCGGCGTCGTGCGCGTCCCGCCCGAGGATGGCGTCGCAGCCCTCCGCCGCGGCGATCTCCCAGAAGCGGTCGTAGGGGTAGGCGCGGCGGTCGCGCAGGCCGAGCAGGGCAGGGGCTACGGTAAAGCCGCTTTCGCCGCCGTGCTCGACTACATCCGCACAAAGCCGTTCGGCAAGTCGGGGCGCATCCTGCTGACCTGCAATCGCGAGAACCCCACAGCCCTCGGCTTGTACAAATCCTTCGGCTTCTGCCCGACCGGGAATGAGGACGAGGACGAAATCGAACTCGGCTGCACGCTCGAAGAAAAGTAAAAACAAAAGCAAGGCATCCGCCGCGGCGGATGCCTTGTTTTTTGTTTGCATCAGTCAAGGTTGGTCTTGAGGACGAATTCAATCGTTGTGAGCTTGTCGAGCGGGATGTAATCCGCCATGAAGCGGAATTCGCTGAAAACATCCTCGGCGTCGATACCGCCGCTGCCCGAGCCATCGTTGACGCTTTCGCCGTTTACGCGGAAATCGGCGTAGTTTATGCTGTAGGCTGCGTCCTTGCCGTAGAGCACGGTGACGCCGCCCGAGGCGATGGTGACGCGCTGCACCTGCGCTTCGGCAGGAACGACTGCTTCGGTCACCTTGCCGTCCTTGATGGTGATGCGGAAGGCGTCGCCGGTCTGCAGGTCGGCTTTATCTATGGTGCATTCATAATACGGATGCAGCGGCTGTCCGCTTGCGCGGTCGATGGGGCAGGCAGTCGTGCCGACGGTGTAGATTACATAGCGGTAGCAGGGCGAGACGGTGGCGTCGTCAAAGTCGATGCCGAGCAGTTCGACTTCGTAGCCGTTTTGCATCTCTGCATAGCGGAACATGGATGTATCATAGGCGCCGGTCAGGGGCGCACCGAAGACGGTATCGGAAAATGTGCGCGTGCGGTCGGTGGTTTCTGTGCTGATGGCGGTGTATTCGCTCGACCAGGCAAATGCACGATCCAGGTCCGCCTGCGTCATGGAGAGCTTCTTGAGCGCTTCGTCCAGCGTCAGCTCGCGGTCCTCTGCCGCATCATAGTAGTAGAAACGGCGGGACGAACCGCCCTCGGAATACTGCCAGCCGATGTATTCATAGACATTGATGGCGAGAATGCCGTCTGCCCCCGAGGTCGAGTAGGTGACGGTGTAGAGGTGGTTTTCCTCCTTGTTCGCGGCAAGCGCGTCCAGTTTGTCCTGCTGCTCGGCAAGTATCTTTGCGTTCAGCGCCTCTGCGCCCGGTTTTGTGCTGTCGATTTTCGGGATGGTCAGCGAATGCATGAAGTCCAAGCTGCCGTCCTGAAAGGCGTCAATGGCCTTTTTTGTGTAGACCGTGCCGTCCTTCACTTCGGGCAGCGGCGCGGGCGCGGTGGTTTCGGGCGGGGTCGTCTCTGTCGTCTCGGTTGTCTCGGTCGTCTGCGAGGCCGCCTCCGTCTGCGTCGTCAGCGAAGTCGGCAGGTCGGTCGCGGGCGCATCCGAATGGTTCGGCTTGCCCTCCCCGCAGGCGGCAAGCGCCGCTGCAAGGGCGGCGGCGGTCAGCACAGTCATCAGTTTTTTGTTCATGTCATTCCTCCGAAAGCAAATGGCTTTTCACCCTGTATATCGTCAATTCTTCGGGTTGGTTTCATTATAGCATAAGAAGCCTGCACTGTCAATCGAATACCAAAAAAAGGTTGAACCGTTCGGTTCAACCTTTTTTCAGAGAAACTTCGCTTACAGATACGCCCGCACATCTGTGACCAGCTGCTGCTCCAGGTCGATGAGCCGCTCCGCGATGTCCTTTGACTGCTCGTCCGCCGCCTTGTACTGGTTCAGATAGCGGCTGAGCGACTTGACGCCCATGTTGCAGCCGTCGGTCATCAGGTCGGCAACCGTCTTGTCCGAGCAGTCGGCGGCGAGTTTCATGTTCGTCTTGAAATAGGACATGCCCTTTGCCATGGCGCTCGGCGCTTTGCCGTCGTCGTGGTAATTGTCGAGCAGGGCGCGAATCTCGTGCCCCAGCTTGTCGTGCGCATTGCGGCAGGCGACAAGCTCGCGGCGCAGCTCCGAGCCTTTCACGCTGTCCAGTACCTCGTCTATGGAGGAGACGCCCATCTGCACCCCGGCGTCGCATTCGCGCAGCAATTTGATGGTATCACTTTCAATCATCGAAAAAATCCCTCGCTTTCCTATGCGGCAGTATGCCCGCAAGCGAGGGATTTTATGCGATTGCGCTATTTCACCGGGCGCAGATCGACCGTCTCGCAGAGACGCAGCCCGAACCGCGCGGCATAGGCGCGCCCGGCTGCCTCGGTGGCGGCATCCGAGAGCGCGGCGGCGTCGTGTGCGTCCCGCCCGAGAATGGCGTCGCAGCCTTCCGCCGCGGCAATCTCCCAAAAGCGGTCGTAAGGGTAGGCGCGGCGGTCGCGCAGACCGAGCAGGTTGATCTCGAGCGGCATGCCGCAGACCTTTGCAGCGCGGCAGAGGCGGGTCATTTCCGCTTCGTAAAAGGCGTCGCCCCCGCGGTAAAACGCGAGGTCGGGGTGCGCCATGTAGGTGAACAGCCCGGTCTCCATGCCCGCGATGGCTTGATTGACATAGCGGCTCAGCATGTCGCGGTCGTCGGTCTTGCTGTAGACATAGACGCCGTCGTACTCGTTGTTCGTGTAGTGCTGTCCGAGGATCAGATAGTCGCAATCAAAGCGGCGGATGTTTGCAAGCATGGCGTCAAATTCGCGCGGAAAATATTCCGCCTCATAGCCGATGAAGATGCGGATGCGGTCGGCGTATGCGTCGCGCAGCGCCGCGATTTCGGACACATATTTTTCGGTGTCGGCGACGGCGATGCGAAAGCCGGAGTGATGCCCGGTGGAAAACGGATAGGGCACATGGTCCGAAAAGCCGAGCAACTTTGTCCCGCCTGCGACAGCGCGCTCCACATAGTCGCGCGGCGTGTCAATGGCGTGGTTGGAAAGATAGGTGTGTGTGTGATAGTTTGCGTACATCGGTACTCCTTATTTCGCCGCCGCGCGCACAAAGGCGGCAAGCAGCGCGCGGCTGTCCGCGTCGGTCTTGTAGGAAAACTCGGGATGCCACTGCACCGCCATGCAGAAGCGCTTGCCCGGCAGGTACGCCGCCTCGACAATGCCGTCGTCGGCAAGCGCCATCGGGCGCAGGGCGGGCGCAAGCGTCTTCACCGCCTGGTGGTGATAGCTGTTGACGCCGAGCCGCGTTTTGCCGAGCAGGGCGGCAAGCGGCGTGTCGGCAAGGATCGTCACTTCATGCACGGCGCGGTTGTAGGGCGGGGTCATGTGGTGATCCACCGCGCTCCCATGCTCGGTGGGCAGGTCCTGATACAGCGTGCCGCCGAGGCAGGCGTTCAAGAGCTGAATGCCGCGGCAGATGCCGAAGACCGGCTTGTCCGCGTCGAGCGCGAGGCGGAGCAGCTTCGGCTCCATTGCGTCACGCGCGGGGCAGGTCTCGCCGCAGGCGGGGGATTTTGCCGCGCCGTAGAGTGCGGGGTCAACATCGTGCCCGCCGGTCAGCAGAAAGCCGTCCAGCGTGCCGACGAGCGTGTCAAGAATGCCGTCGTCCGCCGTCATCGGCAGCATCAAGGGGATGCCGCCGGCAGCCTCGATGCCTTCCATGTAGCCGGGGAGCATCCAATAGGATTCTTTTTCACTGTCGTAAAGCGGTACGACGCCGATAAGCGGTTTTTTCATGGTCATGCCTCCGAAAAAGCAGAATGACGCCTTCGCAAAAACGAAGGCGTCATTGCCCGTATTTTTATTATAAGATGATTTTTGACTTTCGTCAAGCCTAAAATACAAGCTGCACCAGCAGCATGTAGACGACGGTGCCGCCCGCGATGGAAACCAGCATGTTCCCCCGGGAAAGGTGCAGCAAAACGGTCGCCGCAATGGCGATAAGTTCCGGCAGACCGTGCGTGCCGGCGAGGAAAGAAACGTTTTTCAGGCAGTAGACCACCAGCATGCCGAAAACGGCGGCGGGCAGTACGCGCCCGAGATACTGCACATAAGCAGGCGTCTTCCGTTTCTCGGAAAAGAGCAGAAACGGCAGAAAGCGCGTTGCCATCGTGCCGAGGGCGCAGATGGCAATGGTGATGATCTGTTCGGCAAGCGTCATGGTCATCGCGTCTCCCTCCTTTCGAGTGCGGGGCGCAGAGCGGTCAGCACCGCGAGGATGCAGGCCATCGTCGGCAGCATGAAGTTTGTCGCGCCGAAGAGCGCAAGGCAGAACGCTGAGATGCCGAGCCCGAGCAGGGCGGAGAGGTGCTGCTTATTCTTTTTCCATTCGTCGAGGAAGATGACGACGAACATCGCGGTCATCACAAAGTCAAGCCCCTCTGTGTTGAAGGGAATCACATCGCCGACGATGCCGCCGAGCATGGCGCTGAGCACCCAGTAGCTCTGGTTGAGCAG
>CAKSLU010000060.1 GCA_934474225.1 uncultured Eubacteriales bacterium
GCGGGCATGCGCTCGGCATGGCGGTATTCCTGCCACATGTCGAAGATGCTGGCGCAGCAGGCGGGTACATAGTTGAAACCGACGATCCACGGGCGGTTATTGTACCATTCCCATGCCTCTTCGGGCGTCCATTGTCTTTTCATAGTGTTTTCTCCTTATTGTAATGTTTGAAGCGGATTTCGGCTCCCCTGTGCAAGGGGAGCTGTCACCGATAGGTGACTGAGGGGTTGTTTCTTTACTCTGTAACAATCCCTCCGTCATGCTCCGCATGACACCTCCCTTTGCACAAGGGAGGCTTGCGCCCTTACTTCAGCAGGTCGCTTGTGCCGTCGAGGACAGCCTCGGCGGCGGCGATGAGGGCGTCATAATTCTTCACGCGCGCGGTGTGCGGGTCGTCCATATACGAGATGAAGAACGGCGTGGTGCCGAAATAGCCGCTGTCGTGGCGCTCGCGCTCAAACTTCCAGCCTGCAATCGCTTTCTCAAGCAGCGCCTTCGCCTCGTCGGCCTTCCCCATGCGGATGTCGCCGAGCGCCTGGTAGACCGGCAGCAGCGGCAGGTTCATGTTGGAGAAGAAGTCCACATAGAGCGTGTTGAAATAGTCGTAAATCTTGAATGCGGCATCGCGGTCGCCCGCCTTCTCGAGGAGGAGCGCCTCCTCATACTGTGCGGGCACAATCGTCGCCATGTGCCACAGACCGGCACCCAGGCTCTCGGGCAGAACTTCGGCGCGACGGAATGCATCCAGCGCCTCGGCATCCTTGCCGGCAGCGCGCAAATCCATGCCCTTGCCGTACCATGCGGCGATGTAAGCCTTGGCAAGCGCGGTTTCGCCGCCCTCGCAGGGAACAAAATCGTGCCCCTCGAGAACGCGAATCGCCTCGTCATAGCGGTGCGCGCGGTTGTACGCAGTCGCCCACTCAATGGCAATATCGTCGCGCACATTGGCGAGCGACGGCACCATCGAACCGATCTTCTCGGCGGTGGCGTTCGGCTCGGCGCCGGTGTGGTTGAGAACATAGGCAAGCTCAAAGACAAGCTGCTCCATATCCGGGCAGAGCGCGTGCGCCTCTTCGAGCAGGCTTATCGTGCGCTCGATGTCGCCGCGGCGATAAGTGCAGACGGCAAGTCCGCGCTTCGACGCGTAGTCATCGCCCTTCTCAAAGAGCGCCTCTGCCTCCGCATAGCGGTGGTCGCCGTAGTGGTAGTACCCAAGCAGGCAGTTTGCGCTGTTCTCCGCGAGGACCTTTGCCTCCAGCGGACGGAACGGGAAGGTGCGGTGCGTGTCGCGGATCAGCGTGGGGTCGCCTATCATGTACGCAATGGCGGGCGCGATGTCGTCGGTGTACTTCGGCAGCGCGCAGAGCAGATCCATCGCCTCGGTGCGGTAGCCTGCGTCGATCAGATCGACGGCGAGGTCGAGGCAGGTCTGCGACATGTTGGAATTGAGTTTGGCAAAGAACTTCTTCTCGGACAGTTTGCCCATGACGACCATGAACCAGCGTGCCAGGTGGTTGAGCGGGTCGCGGCAAAGCTCACGCTCGAGAGCGCGGACGGCGTCCGCCTTGTTGCCGAGTTTGTAGTCGGCGGCGGCGGCGAGCACCACGGCAGTGAGATTCTGCGCGCCGTATTCCAGCGCGTTTTCGGCGCACGCCTTGGCGGCGGCGAAATCGCCGCGCTTGCCGTCGAGCATGGCGGCGCGCGTCATGGCGGGCGCGACAGCGTCTGCCATCCACGCCGCCTTGCGGAAGGCGTCATACGCGAGCTTATCCTCGCCGAGTCCGGCGAGGGCGAGACCGCGCAGATAGTTCAGTCTGCCGCTCTCGGGATGGAAGTTGTAGACCGTGAGTGCCGCGAGGGCGCGGTCGAGCACCTCCTTCGCCTTGGCATATTCGTGCCGGCGGATGTAGATCTCGCCGAGAATCTGCAATGCGGGAGCAAAATCCGGCTCCAGCCCGATGGCGCGCTCGAAATATTTCTCGGGCGCGGCGTTCGGGTCGCGATACTGCATGAAGTGCAGCCCCGCGACATACAGCTCGTGCGCGGTCTTGATCTCGTCGGGCATCGGCACCTCGGGGAACAGCGGCGGCAGGGGTTTTTGCACATGAACCGTCTGCTCATAGAACAGCACATCGCCGATGGTGACGGTGTAGGTCGATGCGTCAAACGCGGGGGTCTCGAAGACGCGGACTTCGCCTGCGGCAAGGTCTGCGGTCGTCTGGAAAATCGGCTTGCCGCCGTTTGTCAGCACGATTTTGACATTCTTCAGATTCTTCGTCGGCTGCACGCGGAGCACGCCGCTCTCGACATGAATCGCCGCATCGTAGTTGGCATAGGACGGCACGCCGAGCGCGCCGATGGGGTACCAGGACTGTTTGAAGCACTTGGTCTCATAAGCCTCGAGCCAGGTCAGGTCGGGCTGGTTGTTGGTGTACGAGCCTGCCATCAGCTCGGCATAGGGGCCCGAGGTGTCGGTCAGCGCGCGCTCCCAGGAGCGGGACAGCTGGTTGTACGCCCAGGTGAACATCTTCTTGCCGACCGAGATGTGGTGGTCGCCGATGTGGACGACGCCGCACTTCTTGCCTGCGTCGTAGCCGCCGAAGTAGTCATAGTCCGACGCGGCGCAGAAATAGGAGGTCGGGAACTTGGTGTTGAAATGCTTGCTGATGTCCACGCCGTTCTTCTCATCGAAGGTATAGCCGTTGAAGTGGCCGCGCGCGATCGGGTAGGTCGTGTTCGAGCGGCGGTAATGGAAGTGGACGTGGTCGACATCGGACGGGAAGAAGATTTCATAGTCCTTGTTGACCGGCACGGCGGTGTTCTCCCACCAGAGGAAGGAATGGCGCAGGGGCGTGCGGTTGGACACCTTCATGCGCGTCTCGAAGATGGCGCGGTCGTCGGCGAGGTAAACGCCGACCATGCCCTTCATGCGGTCGACCGGCTCGTGCTCGGAGAGCCAGACAGTGACGCCGCCGTCCTCCTTGACAATCTCATAGTCGCTCGGCAGCATGGTGGATGCGCGGTGGTGGTAGGGCCAGTTGAACTCGATGCCGCCCGAAATCCAGGAGCCGAGCATGCCGATGAGCGCGGGCTTGATGACTTCATTCTTATAGAAGAAGTTGTAGCCGGTCTTCTTGTCAAGCGCGGAGTAAATTTTGCCGCCGATCTCGGGCAGAATCACAAGCTCGATGTAGTCGTTTTCGAGGACAATCGCCTCATAGGTCTTGTCAAATTTGGTCTTTTCCGGCGTGCGAATGACAACCGCGTTGGGATACGGGTTGCCGGTGAAGCGCTGATGCACGCGGTTCTCCGCAAACATCGGCAGCTTTTCCGCGGGTGCCTCTGCATAGGTCGGGATCACAATCTTTCGGATCGTCGCCGTCGTCTTGCTCATACTCTTTCTCCTTTGATGCCGCCGCAGCGGTCTTTTTCTTTTTACGGTTTCATTGTAGCACGCCGCGGCGCGGGTGTGAATACAAAAAAAGATTGAAAAAATCGCAGACTTTGCTCCTTTTTCCACGGCGGGGAATCTTTTGTCCGCTTTGCAAAAACCGCCGAAAAAAGTTCAGATTCTCAAAAAAATATGCTTTTTCCTCTTGATTTTCGGTTTGTTTTATTGTAATCTATAAGCAGAAACCGCGCATCGGAGGTGTAAGATATGCGCAAACTGACGCTTGCGGACATCCGTCCGCATGTCCGCTATTCCAAGCTGCTGCTCTTGCCGGATGACTTTTCCACGACCGCCGTGCACGCCTATGACGCGCGGCTGGTGTATTTCTTCTCGGGCAGCGCCAAGGTCAAGCTGGACGACCGCAGCTTCAATGCGTCGCGCGGCTCGCTCTTCCTGTGGCAGTCCGACACCTGCTATTCCATTGTCAGCAGCGATGCGGCGGACACCAAGATGATGACCGTCAACTTCGACTATGTGGGGACGGGCACCTCCGTGACGCTGCCCGCGATTCCCACCGTCTCCGACCGGCTCTACCGCAGAGAAAACGCCATCGAGTCCATCTTCTTTGAGGATGTGCCGCTCATGAATGTGCCGGTGCATCTCGACGGCATGCAATCGCTGGAGCGCATCTTCCAGGCCATGTCCGACGAATATACCTACCCGCGCCCCTACGGCAAGCTGATGCTGTCCGCGCTGATGCAGGA
>CAKSLU010000061.1 GCA_934474225.1 uncultured Eubacteriales bacterium
GGGAGAAGGTCGGCGGCGGCGACGGCGTGCACCCCTACACAGTAGAGTGCATCACCGGCGTCTACGGCGACGACGGCGCGGTGTTTGTGTCCTACGCGGGCAGCGCGTACTGGACGAGCGCCTATGCCGTCGGCTGCATGACCTTCCGCGGCGGCGACCCGATGGACCCCGCCGCCTGGACGAAGTCGGAGACCCCGATTTTCTCCAAGTCCGCCGAGGTCAACGGCTGCGCGCATGCCTGCTATGTGACCGACACGGACGGCAACAAGTGGGCGATGTACCATGCGTACATCACCGGGGATAAGAACACCGGGCGCTACGCCTTCCTCGAGCCTTACAGCGCGTCGGCGGCGGGCGGCCTCGTCATCGGCAACGGCTCCGGGCATCCCGCGCCGCTCTCCACGGTGTACACGGCGGGGCTGAACCCCACGCCGGTGGCGAAGAAGGTCATCGGCTTCGGCAGTGTCAACCGTGCGAAGATTCCCGCCACCCGCAGCTATGACGGGCGCTTTACGGATGTGACCGAGGCCCACTGGTTCTATGCCTTCGTCGAGCGCGCCTATGAGATGGCGCTGGCAAACGGCACGGGAAAGACCAAATTCTCGCCCGACGCGGCGTTTACCACGGCGCAGGCGCTGACCGCCGCCGCCAATATCCACAGCGTGTACAACGGCAAGACGGTTCGCGCCGCCAAAGCGGGCGAGGCGTGGTATCTGCCGTATGCCGAATACTGTGTGGAAAACGGCATTGTCACGGCAGGGCAGTTTACCGCCTATGACGCGCCCATCACGCGCGGCGATATGGCGATCATCTTTGCGGGCATCTTGCCCGAGAGCGATTACGCGGCGGTGGTGACCGGCGCGCCCGCCGATGTCACGGCGGATATGGCGTGCAGCGCCGCGGTGAAGAAACTCTTTGCCGCAGGCATCGTCGGCGGCGACGCGGGCACGGGCAAGTACCGCCCCGCAGACAGCATCCGCCGCTCGGAGGCGTGCGTCATCTTCACGCGCATCGCCGTGCCCGCGCAGCGCCTCGGTTAAGAAGAATAGAAAAAAGCAGGACGCATCGCCGTCCTGCTTTTTTGCGCAAGCTATCTTTGCCTCCCTTGTGTAAAGGGAGGTGCCGCCGGACGGCGGCGGAGGGATTGTTACAGAGCCAAGGAACAACCCCTCAGTCAACTTCGTTGACAGCTCCCCTTGCACAGGGGAGCCAAATTGCGCACCAACCCGGTAGGGGTCGGCGCCTCGACGACCCGCAACCGTGCATGTCTATCCAAGCCTTCCCCGTTGGGGAAGGTGTCAACGAAGTTGACGGATGAGGGCATGCAGGCAGTCGGCACAGCATGGTGCGATGTTCTGCTTTGTGCAGTCCCTCATCAGGCGCTCACGCTCAGGATGTTTTTCGGTTTTGCATCGCGAAATCGTCGGTGTTCAGCCGACGAAGAAAAACTCCGCGAGACGCATTGCGTCTCGTACAGCTCTCCCCCAAGGGAAGCCTAAGAAACGCATCGCGTCTCGGGCAGCTCACCTCTTGCACAGGGGAGCCGAATCCGCCCACCCATCAAAACCAAATCCGCACCTGCATGCGACCGCCGCAGCGGGGGCAGACGACGCTGTGTTTTCCGCGCCTTATCGGCAGGCGCAGCACCGCGCGGCACGCCTTGCAGCGGCGGTAGCGGCAGACCTTGCGGTCGCGCACGCGGCTGCCGAGCAGGGAGAATGCGCCCTTCACCCGCGCCCACGCCGCGAGGAACTTTCGGTTCTCCTCGCGGCGGCGATACAGGTTGCGCGAATAGTAGCGGAAGAGCGCAAACGCCGCCGGGACAAACGAGAGCGCCCACAAGACGCGCACGCGGAGCAGATTGCTGAGCAGGTTCAGCACAAGAAACGCGCAAAACAGCACATAAAACAGCGGGTCCGCGCCGTACCTGCCGTACATAAATCGGTTGAAGCTGTCAAGCAGCTTTCGGAAAAACCGCATTTTCGTCACCTCTTTTTTCTATTTTACCACACGGCGCGCGCCGGTGGGTGAAAAATATGTGAAAATCACTGCAGCGAAGATACAATAAATTTCCTTTTTATCCGCTAAAATTGCAATTTGTTAAATTATATGCAAAAACCGAGGAAAAAGAAACCAAGACTAATTCTTATATTCAAAAATCAACACGAACCGCGTCGCTTTTTTGTAAAGAATGACGGTTGACTTTGATTGTTGTTGTATGATAATATAACTATATTATCGGTAGGTAAGCGCAAATAGGAATCAGATGCAATATTTGTTGCGAATGCAACAGGTGTCCGCTTTCAGACAAAATGAAGAAATTTGTATTGTTTTTGCAAGGTTTTGCGTGCATTGTCGCAGACCGTCGGCTTTGGTTTGATTTTACGCCGGGTAGGACAGATGCGCGGCGTTTGTCGCGCTTTTTTATTGCCTGCGTACAGGGATGTTGCGCACGGACAGTAGAAAATATCGCCCGAACGGACGGGGAAAGGGGTCAGCATGCGTTTTTTGCGTTACGCACAGTGGAATTGCGAGAGCCGACAGAGAAGAGCAGCGGCGCTGTTTTTGGCGTTGTGTATGCTCTTCTCTTTTTTGCCCGCGCCGCTTGCCGCCGCAGACGAAGCCGTCGTTTCCGATGCTGTGACCGCGCCCGCTGAGACTGCGGAGACCCCTGCCCCCGCCGAGACCGCACCGCCGGAAACCACACCGGAAGCAGCGCCCCCGGCGGAAACTTCGCCTGCCGGAACCACCGCCGCGGAAACCGCGCCGCCGGAAACGACCGCACCCGAGACCCCGGCAGCGACCGAGACGGCCGCGCCCGACACCGCATCGCCCGAACCGTCTGCGCCGCCGGCGGAAACCACCGCACCCGAGCCAACCGAAACCGCGCCGTCCGACACTGTGTCGCCCGCCGAAACCACCGCGACCGAGACGGCAGTGCCCGACACCGCCGAAACCGTCCCACCGGACCCGCCCGCACCCGCGGAAACAACTGCCCCCACAGACGAAACGACTGCCGAGACCACGGCGGCGCCCACCGAAACCACCCCCTCTCTCCCGGAAACGACCACTCCGCCCGAAACGACCGTCCCCGCCGACACCGCCGCGCCTGCCGGGACAACCACCGCCCCTGCGGCGGCGGACGACCTGAAAGCCGACGACCCGACAATCGGGCTTTTCGCGTCGGATACGGTGGCGCAGTATCCCGCCACCGTCACCTGCTATGCCGCCGTGGACGGCGCGTGGAAGCAGGTTGCCGTTGTGCAGACAAAGCAGCAGTACCGCTGGACGACAAGCTCCAACCGCTATTTTCTCTATCACACCGAGCTTGCCGAGATCTACGGCGCGTTCGGCTACGACGCGGAAAACTACGACGGCGCGCGCATCTTCCCGCACACCGACAACAACGACCCGAGCGTCATCTGGGCGGATGTGGACGCGATTCTCAATGCCGAGACCGGCGCGTACCGCATTCCGCTCAGCACGCGCTCGACAATCTTCCTATATTATATGCCCGCCAACCGTGAGGGCAATGACGCCTACTTCACCGACCGGGTGAAGACCGCCGACCAGAGCTGCATCGACGCGAACAACTTCTACGCGCTCGAACCCTATGACCCCGCCGGTGCTTTTGCCGGTACGGCACTGCCGGCGACGCAGTACATATTCCACGGCGAGACGGGCTCGATCACGCTGCCGT
>CAKSLU010000062.1 GCA_934474225.1 uncultured Eubacteriales bacterium
ATGGCAAAGGCTTACTTCGTCAAGTAATCCCGCAAACCAAAATCAAAAAAGCACCCCCTCGGGGGTGCTTTTTTATGTGGGGAGGAGGCATCCAAAGCGCAAAAAAAGGAACGGCGTGCCGTTTCTTTTTTGCATGTATACGATATCTGTGGTTGACAGTGTTGCTTTTGCGTGGTAAACTATCTATGTATGACGAAAAGAGGAATATCCATGCAGCGATTGAATCTTGTGCTTGTCGGCATGGCATGTGCCGTGATGCTCGCGGCCTGCGGCGCAAAGCCTGCGGGGACGACCGATGCGGCAGAAACCATGCCTGTGCCGCCGGTATCGGCGAGCGAGGCGACCATTGACACGGTTGCGCCGCCCGAGACGACGGAGCAGACCGAAGAAACTACGACGATGACCACGGAAACCACGACGGAAACCACAATAGAGACCACCGCGGAAACGACGGTGCAGACCACGGCACAAATTACGGCGGCAGCCGAAACCACGGCGGAGAAGCCCGCAGCGACCGCCGCGACGACTGCCGCAACGACTGCGGCAGTGCCCGCTATGACGGCGCCCACTGTGCGCGAGGGGGAGTACCCGGAGGGGGAGACCACCGTGGAGACCATCGACGGCTTTACCTATGTCAACGGCATTCTGATTGCCAACAAAACCTATCTTCTGCCTGCCGATTACGATCCGGGCAAGATTCTGCCCGAGGCGCAGACCGCTTTTGATACGATGCGTGCCGCTGCCAAGGAAGAGGGGCTGACCCTGAAGATCGTGTCCGGTTATCGCTCCTACAAAAAGCAGGATAAGGTTTACCACAACTATGCCGCGCGGGACGGCGCGGCGCTCGCCGACCGCTATTCTGCGCGCGCGGGCAGTTCCGAGCACCAGACCGGGTATGCGATGGACATCAACTCCGTGCGCCAGAGTTTTGCCGAGACAAAAGAGGGCAAGTGGCTGGCGGCGCACTGTGCGGAATACGGTTTCATCCTGCGCTATCCGAAAGATAAAGAAGCCGAGACCGGCTTTATGTACGAGCCGTGGCACATCCGTTATCTCGGCGTTGAACTGGCGCAGAAGATCACCGAAAGCGGACTGTGCTTAGAAGAGTACCTCGGCATCACCTCCGCCTATCCGGAAGAGCCGCAGTGACAGAAACAATGAGGGACAACATGGAAAAGAAACACGGAAAATCATTCGGCAGCCGCTGGGGCTTTATTCTCGCGTCGGTCGGCTCTGCCGTCGGCATGGCAAATGTATGGGGCTTTCCCAATAAGATGGGTGCAAACGGCGGCGGCGCGTTTTTGCTGGTCTATCTGCTGTTTGTCGTCATTTTCAGCTATGTCGGGCTGCCTGCCGAGTTTGCCATCGGCCGCCGCGCCGGTACCGGCATGCTCGGCGCCTATGCATATGCCTGGGGTACGCGCGGCGAGAAGACGAAGAAGGTCGGCGGCGCGCTTGCCTGGCTGCCGCTTGCCGGTTCGCTCTGCATCGCCATCGGCTATTCGGTCATCGTCGCCTATGTGCTGAAGGCGCTCACCGATTCGGTCACGGGCACGCTGATGCATGCCGACACGGCAGAGTGGTTTGCCTCCTTCTCGCAGACCGGCTTTTCGGTCGTGCCCTACCATGTGATTGTGGTGGTCGGCACGCTGCTCACGCTGTTCCTCGGCGCGCACAGCATCGAAAAGTCCAACAAGGTCATGATGCCGCTTTTCTTTTTGATTTTCCTGGTGCTTGCCGTGCGCGCGGCGTTCCTGCCCGGGTCGGCAGAAGGGTATCGCTTTATGCTGATTCCGCGCTGGGAGGCGCTGAAAGACCCCGCCGTCTGGATCACCGCGATGGGGCAGGCGTTCTTCTCCCTGTCGGTCACCGGCAGCGGCATGATTGTCTACGGCGCATACCTGGATAAAAAGGAGGATGTCGTCGGCGTTTCGCGGCACACGGCGCTGTTTGACACCATCGCGGCGGTGGTCGCGGCACTGGTCATCATCCCCGCCTGCTTCTCCTACGGCGTCGATGTCGGCGCGGGCCCCGGCCTGCTCTTCATCACCCTGCCCGAGATTCTGCAGGACATTCCCCTCGGCCGCCTGTTTGCCGTCATTCTGTACCTCGCCATGATTTTTGCCGGGGTCAGCTCGCTGCAAAACATGTTTGAGGCGGTTGCCGAGTCGCTGCTGCATCGCTTCCCGCGCCTGAACCGCTGGGTCGCGCTCGGTATCATCTGCGCGATTTGCCTCGGCTGCGGCATCGGCATGGAAGCCATCTCCAAGTGGGGACCGTGGATGGATCTGGTCTCCATCTACATCATCCCGATCGGCGCAACGCTGGGCGCTGTCACCTGGTTCTGGGTGATGAAAAAGGACGAGCTGCTTTCCGCCGTCGGCGAGGGCAGCGAAAAACACCGCGGCGGCTTGTGGTATGCCGTCGGCAGATACATCTATGTGCCGCTTGCGATGATTCTCTGCGCCGTCGCGCTGATTCTGCAGGTCGCATTCTGAAAAAGCAAAAAAGGTTCGCCCCGGGCGGACCTTTTTGCTTTTGCGGCGTGAAAACCGGCGAAACTCGGCGTCAGACGCATGAATTTGCGCCTGCCTCTTGCATTTCGTCGTAAATTCGCGTATAATGAAATCAAACACCGACAGCTTTCACACGATTTTAAGTTGTTAAAGGAGAATATTTTATGCCTGATTCCACATCTGCTCTCTACGGTCTTGCGGGCGGTGCGCTGGCAGCTGCCGGCATCGTTTCGACGCTTGTGGCGCTTGCGATCTATGTGCTGCAAATCATCGGCTGGTGGAAGATTTTCACCAAGGCGGGCGAAGCCGGCTGGAAGTCGCTGATCCCGCTTTACAACCTCTATATCCTGTACAAAATCAGTTGGGAAAGCAAGTATTTCTGGTACCTCCTCCTCACGGTCGTCGCGTCCGGCGTTGTAGGTGCCATCGGCGGCGTCATCGGTGCGCTGCTTTCCGGCATTTGCTCGATTGCGACGCTTGTGCTCTACATCATGCTGAACTACAAACTGTCGCGCTC
>CAKSLU010000063.1 GCA_934474225.1 uncultured Eubacteriales bacterium
CGACGACGCCACGGTGGTGCTCGTCGGCGAATTCAAGCAGACCACGTTCTTCGCCTACACGGAGGAATTCTCCGGCAAAGTGACCATCACCAGCGTGTATGACGGCGTGGACTACCGCACGCGCGGCGCAAAGTATACCGTCACCGGGCAGCGCTTCATGTGCTCGGGCAAGTATGTGTTCCGCGACCTCGACTTCCACCTGCTCGACAACTATTTCTTCGTCATTGCCAACCACTACCCCGTCACCATCGACACCGGTGTCACGATCAAGAGCGACGGCGCGAAGTTTGACGGCAAGTCCTTCGGCTCGGCGTTTGCAATCTGCGGCGGCTATCAGGCGGCGCAGGCGATCACCATCGGCGGCGCAAAGCCGCAGGCCAGCGGCAGCGACCCTGTGGAGATCACGGTGCGCAGCGGTGAGGGCATCACGATCGCGGCATATTCGCGCGGCTTTGCCAATTCCGACTTCTCGGGCGCGGCGACTGTCACGGTCGAGGGCGATGCCAAGGTAGGCACGCTGTATATCGCGCCGGTCAACGGCGTCTCGGCGGGCAATACCGAAACCACGCTGAATCTCGGCGGCAATGCGCAGATCGGGCGCCTGACATGCAGCGATAAGCCTATCGCCATGAAGCGCTTTGTCCTCAACTGGAAGGGCGGCAGCATCGGCAGTTTTGACCGCAAGGCAGACGATACGGCGGCGGAAGGTTTCACCGTCAATTACAGCCCCACCGTCGGCAGAACCATCGCCTTCGGCGTGGTCAGCAGCCAGTTTGATACGAAGAACAAAGAGGGCGGCTTTGCAGCCACCCGCACCTACGAAGCGTTCACCGATGTGCCGGAGAACGCATGGTTCTACACCTATGTCAAGACCGCGTATGAGTACGCGCTGGCAAACGGCACGGGCAGCGGCAAGTTCTCGCCCGACGGCAGCTTTACGGTGGCGCAGGCGCTGACCGCAGCGGTCAACATCCACACCGCCTACACCGGCAAGTCCGTGAACACCGCGGGTGCTGTCAACTGGTACGACCCCTATGTCAACTACTGCGTGGCAAACAACATCATCACGGCAGCGCAGTTTGACAAGTACGACCGCGAAATCACGCGCGGCGAGATGGCTGTCGTCTTTGCAAACATTCTGCCCGAGGCGGAATACAAAGCCATCCGCACCTACACGCTCACCGATATGAACGACACGCTGCCCTCTGCGGCAGCCGTCAAGAAGCTCGCCGAGGCGGGCATCGTCGGCGGCTCGAACGGCCAGTATAAGCCGAACGACCCGATTAAGCGCTCCGAGGCGTGCGTTATCTTCACGAGAATCGCCGTCAGCGACATGCGCGACGCAAAAGCAAACTAAAAAAGCAAAAGCAAAAGCTCCCGCTGCGAAGAGGGAGCTTTTGGCATTTTACAAGCAGTTTTTCGGCGCGGAATTTACACCCGAAAAAGATTGAAAAATGCGGCGCAGTGGGTTATACTGGATTTGTAACAACCGACCTTCAAGGAGGACTCTATGCAGGATTTGATTCGGATTCCGTGCGCCGCACAGGACGGCGCCGAGGGCTTCACCAGCCCCTATCGCAAGATTTCGCACATCGGCGACCCGTTTGTGCTTTACAACGCGCCCGAGAAAAAATATTACATGTACTGCACCGGCAGAGGGCATTACCCCTGCTGGTCGTCGGAAGACTTCAGCAGCTGGACGCCGCTCGGTGACGCCTACCGGGTGACCGAAAAATCCTTCGGCACCACCTGCTACTGGGCGCCCGAGGTCTATGCATATCGTGGCGCGTATTATATGGTCTATTCGGCGGCGTTTCAGACGCCCGAGAGCATCTCGGTGAACAAGCTGCGCCACTGCATCGGACTTGCCAAGGCGGACACCCCTGCGGGCCCCTTTGTCGATGTGTATGACCATCCGCTGTTCGCCCCCGGCTACAGCGTGATTGACGCCAGCCTGCTGTTTGACGATGACGGGCGCGTCTATCTGCTCTATTCCCGCGACAACTGCGAGAATTATCAGGGTGACAAGCGCGTCAGCGAGACCTACGGCGTGGAGCTTGCCGCCGACCTCAGCGGCGCTGTCGGCGAGCCTGTGCTGCTCGCCACCCCGACATCCCCCTGGGAGCTGCTGAGCGGCTCCGTCATCTGGAATGAGGGCCCCTGCGCCTTCAAGCGAAACGGCATCTATTATCTGCTGTTCACCGCCAACTACTATGCGTCGCGGCACTATGCCGTCGGCTATGCCACGGCGACCTCGCCGCTCGGCCCCTATACCAAGGCGGCGGAGAACCCGATTCTCGTCGGCGACGGCAAGAGCACCGCAGGCACGGGGCACTGCAATCTGACGCATTCGCCGGACGGCACCGAAACCTACATTGTGTATCACACGCTCACGGCGGTGGACCAGAAGGTCAACCCGGACGCCGATCGCACGCCCTGCATCGACCGCCTGGTGTTCCGCCCGGACGGCAGACTCACCGTCAACGGCCCAACCTCGGATTTTGTACAGCCGCTCCCCTCCGGCGCGCACGGTCTGTATCGGCAGACTGCGGGCGTGACCGTGACGGCGACCTGCGAGGCGCTGGACGGCACGCTTGCCGCCCTCTCGGACGGCGTGATTCCGTTTGCCGCCGAGAACAAGGCAGACACCTTCGCTTTCCGCGCGAACAGCGGCAGCATCACGCTGACCTATGCCGACCCGGTGCGCCTGCACAGCCTGTGGGTCTACAGCACGCCGGATGCCGCCCGCCTGCCGGAGACGGTGACTGCCGTGGTGAATGACACTTTTGTCACGGACGCCGCAGCGTTCTCCGCCGCGGACGCGATGCGCCCCGCCGTGCTGCACTTCGGCGCACTCCCCGCAGATGTGCGCGTGCAGAAGCTGGAGCTGCGCTTCACCGGCGGCGATGTCGCCCTCGGCGAGATTTGCAGCATTGTCCGACGGTAAACCGTACCGCAAAAAGCCTGCGCAGATTCTGCACAGGCTTTTTGCAGCTTTTTCGGAAATTCGGATTCGCT
>CAKSLU010000064.1 GCA_934474225.1 uncultured Eubacteriales bacterium
GCCGTCAGCAGAATCACCGGCAGGTTGTAGGTCTTGCGCAGCTCCACCGTGGCGTCGATGCCGTCCATCACCGGCATCATGATGTCCATCAGCACGAGGTGGATTTCTTCTTTGGCGAGGATGTCCAGCGCCTCCTTGCCCGTGTAGGCGCAGAATGTGCCGTAGCCCTCAGCGCCAAGGTAGATTTTCAGCGCGGAAACGATGTCGCGCTCGTCGTCACAGATTAAAATGTTGTACATGTTGGTTCTTCCCCCTGTATACAGAATAGCAGAATTGGTTTTAAGGAACAAGCGCAAAATACTTTAAGCTTTTATTAAAATCGAAGAAAGTCAGAATTTCGTGAAAATCTTTTCGCATTCTGTTGAAAAGTGTCGCATTCTATGATACAATGACACTGTTGCTCTGCAAAAAGTATGTGAAATACGAAAGGTAATTGATATGAGAAATATGCAGGTTCTTGCTTCGGCATTTCTCGGCGGCATGCTGGTCGCCGTTGCCGGCATGTCCAATCTTCTGCTGCACGATACACATCCGGTTGCAGCCGCCGTACTGTTCGGCGTGATGCTGCTCTCCGTGATGGCGCTGGAACTCCATCTGATGACGGCGAAGGCGGGCTATCTCCTCTGGGACAGCAGCATGATCCGCATGCGCGCTGCGCATCTTCTGCTTACATTCCTTGGCAATGCCGTGGGCGCGGTCGCCGCGGGTGAACTGCTGCGTCTGGCGTATCCGAGCCGCGCCTTTGCAAAGGAATTTGTTGACGCGCGGTTTTCCGCAGGCGTCGGCAGCGTGATTGCGGGCGCCATTCTCTGCGGCATGCTGATGTTTGTCGCCGTCCATGCTTACAGACGGTCGCGCGGCGACATCGGTGGCGCGCTGGTGACGCTCGGCGCAGGTACGGCTATCGTGCTCTGCGGATTTTCGCATTCGGTCACCGATATGTTCTATATGGCGTTTTGCCATGTGTACACCGGGCGTGCCGTTGCCATTATACTGCTCGGCATCGCCGGCAACCTGGTCGGCGCGGTTGGCGTATCGCTGCTCTATGAATATAAGAAGAGCACGGACGAAGTATATCGCGAACAGCAGGAGGCAGAGGAGGCGGCAGAGCGCCATCACGCGCATCATCACCACCATCATTCGCACGAAACCGAAGAATAAACCGAAACTTTCAGGCTGATGAAAAGCACCGCATGCGCGGTGCTTTTTTGCATTATTCTTCCGTCGGCGCGCCGAAGTAGGCGTCTACGGCGTCCGCGACGGCGGCGACAAAGGTCGCGCGGAAGTCCGCGTCGGTCAGTCGCGCGGCGTCGCCCGCGTTGGAGATAAAGCCGATTTCAATAAGCACCGAGGGAACCGTCGTGCGATAGAGCACGGTGTAGCAGTCCTCGCCGTGCATGTCGCGCACGCCGACGGGCTTGCCGTTCGGGAAGGCGGCGTCAAGCGCGGTCTTCAACGCCTCGGCAAGCAGTTTGTCCGCCGCAGTGGAGTTCGGCGTGTTCACCGGGTAGTAAACGCGCGTGCCGTAGACATCCTTGTTTTCGGGGAAGGAGTCGCTGTGGAAGGAGAGAAAGACATCGGCAGGCTGCGCGTTGGAAAAGTCCGCGCGCTCGCCGGGGCCGTAGGTCGGCTTGCCGTCGTCGTATGCCGTGTCCGGCTTGGTCTCGCCGTCGTGCGTGAGAATGACCGTGTAGCCGCGCGCCTCCAACGCGTCTTTGACCAGCATGGTAAAGGCAAAATTGATGTCCGCCTCGGTCACCTCGCCGAGGTTTTCTTCATTCAGTGCGCCCACATCGCCGAGCCCGTGCCCGGCGTCCAGAACCACCGTGATCGTCCCGTCGGCAAGCGCCGCCTCGCGGATGGCACTCACCTCGGCTTCCTTCTGCGCTTCGCCGCAGGACGCAAGCATGAGCATAAGGGTGAGCATTATGATAAAAAGGAAAGCATTCTTTCGCATGTTGAACCTCCGCGGGGCAAATTTCGCCTCCGCCCGCGTTTATGATACCTGTTTCGACAGGCTTTGTCAAGTCACATCGCCACATTAAGAAAATCTTAAAGGGCGAAAAGTTTGGCAAACCCCTTGACAGCGCTGATGCTTCGTGTTATGATAACTGTACTAACACAAGTAATACGGTATGGGAGGTGCAGACGATGAGCCTGATTTATGTGGATTTGCGCAGCCGCCGCCCGATTTTTGAGCAGATCGTGGATGCGGTGCGCGACCTGGCGATTCGCGGGCTGATGCAGCCGGACGAACATCTGCCGTCGGTGCGCGCGCTTGCCGCCGAGCTTGCCATTAACCCCAACACGATTCAGAAGGCGTACGGCGAGCTGGAGCGGCAGGGCGTGATTTATTCGCTGGCGGGCAGGGGCAACTTTATTTCGCCCGACATCGCGCGGCTGGCAGACACGCACAGGGAGGCGCTGCTCTCGGCGATTGCCGGGGATATCCGCGCGGCGGCGGAATACGGCGTGCCGCGCGCCGCTGTGGCAGAAACGGTGGAAAAAGCGATGCAGCAATACGGAGGTGACGCAGATGATTCGGATTGACAAGGTGACAAAATACTATGACCGTACAAAGTCGCTCGACGGCATCGACACGGTGATTGAGAGCGGCTCGATTTTCGGGCTGATCGGCTCCAACGGCTCGGGCAAGTCCACGCTGCTCCGCGTGATGAGCGGGATTTTCCGCCCGGACGC
>CAKSLU010000065.1 GCA_934474225.1 uncultured Eubacteriales bacterium
TTTCCTCACTTTACACGCATTTGACATACTAAATAGTATAGGTTTTACGGGAAAAACATGACCGCCCTTGTGCATTTTCAAAAAAAATTCATAATTTGACGATTTTCTTTGAAATTCCCGAGATTTCGTGCTATAATGGATGCGTCATATGAGGCAAAAAACTAAATAACAGTTGCTGGAGGACTTATGAACGATTCGTTTTACGGAGAACTCTGTATCATCGGTATGCGCGGATGCGAGGCGTTTACCGCAGAGGTTGACAACTACATCAAGGACTGGCGCCGCCATGTGGAAGACGAGACTTACATCGCGCAGGCGGACTGCCCCCGTTTCGGCTCGGGCGAGGCGAAGGGACTGATTCATGAGTCCATGCGCGGCCGCGATGTGTATATCATCTGCGATGTGTTCAACTACGGCGTGACCTACAAGATGTACGGCATGACCGTCCCGATGAGCCCGGATGACCACTACCAGGACCTCAAGCGTATCATCAGCGCCATCGGCGGCAAGGCAAGACGCATTTCGGTCATCATGCCGATGCTCTATGAGGGCAGACAGCACAACCGTACCGCGCGCGAATCGCTCGACAGCGCACTTGCGCTCCAGGAGCTGACCAATATGGGCGTGTCCAACATCATCACCTTTGATGCGCACGACCCCAAGATTCAGAATGCCATCCCGCTCAGCGGCTTTGACAATGTGCGCCCGACCTATCAGATGATCAAGGCGCTGGTCAAGGCGTTCCCCGAGGTTTCGTTCTCCAGCGATGAGCTGATGGTCGTTTCGCCCGATGAAGGCGCAATGGGCAGATGCATGTTCTATTCTTCGCTGCTCGGGCTTGATCTCGGCATGTTCTACAAGCGCCGCAACTTCTCGGTGATCATCGACGGCATGAATCCGATTGAGGCGCATGAGTACCTCGGCCGCGACCTTAAGGGCAAGGATGTCATCGTCGTGGACGATATGATTTCCTCCGGCGGTTCGATGCTGGATGTCTGCGAGCAGCTGAAAGAGAAGGGCGCACGCCGCATCTTCGTCTTCGCCACCTTCGGTCTGTTCTGCAACGGACTTGAGAAGTTTGACGAGGCGTATGAGAAGGGCGTCTTCACGAAGATTTTCACAACCAACCTCGTTTACGCCAAGGACGAGCTGAAGGCAAGAGAGTGGTATCAGTCGGTCAACATGTGCAAGTATGTTGCCTACCTGATTGACACGCTCAACCACGATGCCACCATCAGCAATCTGCTCAACCCTGCAAAGCGCGTACACAAGCTCATCGACCGCCACATTCAGAACACGGCGGAAAAGAGCAATTCATAAGAAACAGCAACCGAAAAAGGACGCCGCACGGCGTCCTTTTTATATGCTTATTGCAGCGCGGCGGCAAAGGCTTTTTCCGCGGCGGTGCGCTCTGCGTCCGATAGAATGGCAAAGAAGCAGTAGCGCCCGCGCGCAAGGACGCGCGCATGCTCAACTTTGGTGCATTCGTCCGCTTTATAGCGCATGTCCCAGTTTGCCGTCCGAAAGGCGAGATAGCCTTGCAGCTCGGAGAGGGCTTGCTCGCGGTCGGCTTCCGGCGTCAGCTTGAAGATGCCGATTTCGTTATAGACCTGCCCGGCATAGGGGCAGAGAAGCAGGTGCTCTTCGTAGAGGGACAAGTCGCTTTTCATACAGTAGCGGAGGTAGTCGTCGCTGGCGGCGGACAAATTGGCATAGCCCTCGATTTTGCTGCCGACTGCGTCTGCGATGATTTGCACGGGCACATCGTCGCGGACGCGTTGACAGGCGGCAAGCGGGAACAGGAGACAGACGGCGAGACAAAAGACAAGCAGGCGTTTCATGGATGCACCTCCGGAATCATGTGTGTGCAGATATAGTCGAGCTCAGCGTCAAGCCCGAGCGGCGTCAGGTGGCAGCCGTCGCTGGCGTAGGCTTCGGGCAGGTAGCCGTCTTTGTCGCAGAGCGCATCCGCCGTGTTGAGGTAGAACACACCGGCGGCGCGTGCGATTTCCAGGATGGTTTCGTTGCCTTTTCGGATAGCGGCGTTGGTGATGCGCGTGTCGGTATAACTGCGGCAGACCGGAAACATGGATTGCAGCACGATGACGCTCTCGGGGCTGCTTTCCTGCAATGCACAAATCAGCTTCAGATATTCCGCCGTGAAGTAGTCGTGTTCCACCAGCTCAAAGCCGTTGAACCCCAGCGAGATCAGCAGAATCTCGGGGCGTTTCAGCGCCGCCGCTTCGGCACAGGTCATTTCCGCGCCGGTGTCGGGCAGGTAGATTTTCTGATTCTGCATGTCCCACACCGACATCGTGCCGCAGAGCGGTGTCCACACCTGCGCGGTGTCCGCGCCGCCCTCCAGCATGGCAAAGTGCCGCAGTCCGTAGGTGCGCGAATCCCCGATGAACACGATTTTTTTGAGATAGTCCGCGCCGCCGTGCGTGGTTTCGGTCAGCGTCACGCCGTCGGATGCGACGGCAGCGGTGGCGGCGACGGGCAGTGCGGACGCCGGAAAAGCCGCCTGCCGAAAAGAAAAAAGCACGGCGACGCCGGCGAGAAGACAAGTGAGATACTCAACTTTTCGCATAAAGCACCTGCATGTGTAAAAGTGCTTTCGACATCGCCGCGCGTGCGGCAT
>CAKSLU010000066.1 GCA_934474225.1 uncultured Eubacteriales bacterium
GGTTAGAGCGCCAGGTTGTGGCCCTGGAGGTCGTGGGTTCGACCCCCATCAATCACCCCATAAAGCAAAAGCACCCCACAAGGGGTGCTTTTGCTTTATGGGAAAACAATGCAGGGGGTCGAACAGAGGCGCGCATCTCCCCAATTTTCAAAACCGATTTGTTTGTTTTTTGCATTGCTTTTTCGACACTTTTCTTCTATAATGTAGGTATCCTTAGATTGACGGAGGACAGACATGAAAAAACTTCTTCCTTTTCTGCTGCTTTTTGCACTGCTGTTTGCCTTTGCCGTTTCCGCCGCACCGACGGAGACGGACGCCGCAAACAGCCTGTATGCACTCGGCCTTGTGCAGGGCTATGCCAATACAAACGACCGCTTCGGGCTTGCCGACAACCTGACCCGTGCGCAGGCGGTCATCCTGCTCGAACGTTATCTCGGCGTTGAGGATGCTGCCAAAGCCGAGACGGCGAAGGCACCGTTTGACGATGTGCCCGCCTGGGCGGACGCCTATGTCAGCTACGCGGTTGCCAACAACCTTGTCGCCGGCAAGAAGGATGCCGCCGGGCGCGTCTATTTCGACGCGGATGCGGCGATCAGCGAGCCGGAATTTCTCACGCTGATGCTGCGCGCGATGGGCTATGCCGACAAAAACGACGGCAGCGGCGACTTTGTGTGGAGCGACCCGTTCACGCTTGCGGGCAAACTCGGCATGACCGAGCATACTGCGGCCGCCGCCGACTTCAAGCGCGGCGACGCTTTTGTCATCTGCCTCGGCGCCCTCGGTGCGGCAGCGAAAGACGGCAAGGTCGTTGCCGATAAACTGATGGAACAAAATGTGTTTACCGAGAGACAGTATACCCGCGCAAAGAAAATTGCGGCGGGCGAGAAAATCACCGTCCTCTGCGTCGGCGACAGCATCACGCAGGGAACCGGCGCAAAGAACCAGGCAAACAACTATCCGAACCGCCTGCAAAAGCTGCTCGGTGACGGCTATAAGGTCGTCAACTGCGGCAAGGCGGCATCCTATGTGATGTCCCCCGAGAGCGAATACAATGTCAAGGCGGCAAATTCCGCGCTGTGGTATCCCGCGACGGCGCAGTATGCGACCGCCATGCGCACGGATGCCGACATCGTGATTGTGATGCAGGGCACCAACGACGGGCGCAGCATGAGCGGCGAGGGCGCATTTGCAGACTTCCTGACCGCCTACAAGAGTCTTGTTGCGGATTTGCAGGCGCTGCCGTCCAAGCCTGAAATCTACCTTGCCACGATGATTCCCGCCGTCAACGACAGCACTTCCCACCAGAGCACGACGATTATTCTGCCGGAGCTTGTCCGCAGTGTCGCCGAGGAGCTGAAGCTCCCGCTCATTGACAACGCGGTGACGCTTGCTGACTACTATACCGCGCTGCTCCCGTACAACGACAAGGTGCACCCGAACGATGCGACCTATGAGGCGCTCGCCGTCAACTTCTACCGCGAGGTGTTCGACGGTAAGGCAGAGCTGCCCGCCGTGGAGTCTGCGGAGAGCAAGGTCGTCTTCGTCTCCGAGAGCGGCTCGATGACAAACGGCGGCACCTCGCCGCGCGATGCGGTCAAGACGCTGGCGCACGCAGTTTCCATGCTGCCCGAGGGCGGCACGGTCGTCGTTTCGGGCGTGACCGAAGAGGGCATCACTGTTCTGCCGAAGACAAACGGCAAGGTGACCGTTACCTCGACCTATGACGGCGTGGACTATGCCGCCACGGCGGGCGCAAAGCTCCGTCTTGCCGGTACCTTCATGATCGGCTGCGATTTGGAGTTCTGCAATCTCGACATCGTGTACGATTCCAACGGCAACGGCTTCTACTGCGGCTATAACAATGTCACCTTCGGCGACGGGCTGACCTGCACGCGCACCGCCAAGGCGACGGTGGACTACACTGTCAATGCGGGCTATGCCATCGGGCTTGCCGGGCTGACCGTGGCAGATGTCAGCGCACACAAGGACTGCACAATTATTATCAACAGCGGCACCTATGCGCTGTTCCGCGGCGGCAACATCCGCCAGAATTCGGCTTACCCCGTCGGCAGCGTGGATAAAGGCGTCAAGCTGCATTATATCATCAATGGCGGCGCGTTCACCTATGCCGGCGGCAGTGTCAACACTGGCACGGGCATGAACGGCAGTGACGGCGAGGTACTCTTTGAAATCAACGGCGGCGAGTTTGCCGGGGATGTCTTTGCGGTCTGCCGCATCGGCACCAACAATACGACCGTCACGCCAAAACTACGCGAAGTGACCATGAAGATCACGGGCGGCGTCTTCTCCGGCAGAGTCGGACTGTATCAGTCGACTGATTCGCCGCGCGCACCGCACGGCAGAACCACGCTTCTGCTCGGCGGCGATGCAAAGTCGCTGCAGAATACCGTGACCGGGTTTGACGAGGTCAGTTTCGTCAACTGAAAAAATTCCGAAAAATTTTCGGTTTTTCTCTTGACAAACCGATTTGTCGGTGCTATGATATGCCCATACCAAAAAACCAGTGACGAAGAGTAGTACCCACGATGCAGGCGCATCCAGAGAGTTGCCGACGGTGAGATGGCAGCAGCAACG
>CAKSLU010000067.1 GCA_934474225.1 uncultured Eubacteriales bacterium
TACAAGCGCATCGACCGCCGCGTGGACGAAATGCTGCGCGCGGGGCTGCTCGACGAGACCGAGCGGCTGTGGCGCGCGGGCGTGTTTGAGAAGAATACCACGGCGGCGGCCGCCATCGGCTATAAGGAGCTGCTCGGCGTGCTGACCGGTGAAGAATCGCTTGTCGATGCCACGGCGCGGCTGAAGACCGCGACCCGCCGCTATGCCAAGCGGCAGATCACCTGGTTTTCGGCAAAGCCGTATGTCCTGCCGCTCTATTGCGACGGCGAGGACGGCACGCCGAAGCCGCTCTCCGCGCTCGTCGCCGAGGCCGAAGCCCTGCTCCGCGCGGGCGGTGTGCAGGTGTAAAACGGGGCAGATTGTACGGATACGCACAAACCAAGCCTCCCCCCGGCAAAGGGAGGTGTCATGCATAGCATGACGGAGGGATTGTTACATGGCAAAGAAACAACCCCTCAGGCGCTCGCGCGCCAGCTCCCCTTGCACAGGGGAGCCGAACCCACAACAATAAATATCATCGAGGTTACCCATGAACAAGCCTGTCACCTATACGCCGCAGAGCGGCGAGCCGGAAAAGAAGCGCGACCCTGTCGCGCGTTTTTGGCTTTCGCTTCTGCGCGCGGCGCTGGTCATCGGGCTTGTTGCATACATTCTGCTGCACCTGTTCGGCGGCTTTTCCGAGACGATGAAGACCGTGCAGGCAAACCTGTACACGCGCGAGCTGACCCTGCCGCTCACCGGCATGGTCGTGCGCGACGAGACGGCGCTGCCGTCGCCCGCCGAGGGGGCGGTCAGCTACCTTTATGCGGACGGCACACGCGTGCGCCTCGGCGCTAAGGTCGCCGCCGTCTACAGCGGCTATGCCGACGGCAGGGCGGTGGGCAGCCTTGCCGAGACCGACCGTTTGATTGATTTGCTCACCGAGGCGGCAGCGGACGGCGGCGAGACCGTCGAGAGCGGCGTCAAAGCCGACGCCGCCATCCGCCAATCGCTGCTCACCCTGGCGGGGGTAACGCGGCGCGGCAGCTATGCGGACGCCGCCCGCGAGACCGAGAGCCTGATGCTCTCCATGCTGCGGCGCGACGGCGCAATCGGCGCGGCGGGCGGCGCTGCGTCCATGCTGACGACACTGAAAGCCGACCGTGCGGCGACGCAGGCATCCATCGCCGGGACAAGCACCGATGTCTACGCGCCCGAGGCAGGGTATTTCTACAGCGGCGCGGACGACGGCTATGAGACCCGCTTTGACTACGCCGAAGTCGAGCGCATGACCCCCTCGGCGTACCGCGCCGCCACGGCGGAGACGCCGACGGCGGGGAATGCGGTGGGGCGGCTCGTGCGCCGCGCGGAATGGTATTTCGTCGCGACAGCCCCCAAGGAAGACGCGCTCGGCTTTGCAGTCGGCGGCAGCTATCCCTTGGACTTTGCCGCGTCGGATGTGCGCATTTCAATGACGCTTGCCGCCAAGAATGAGGAAGACGGCGAGGTGCTCCTCGTCTTCAAGACCAAGGAGATGCCCGCAGATTTTGACTTTTCGCGCACGCAGCGGGCGTCCGCCGTGTACGGCGAAGTCACCGGGTATCGCGTGCCGTCGAGCGCGCTGCGCGTGGTGGACGGTCATGTCGGCGTCTATGTGCGCGCGGGCAGCACCATCCGCTTCCGCACGGCGGACATCCTCTCGGAGAGCGGCGCTTATGTCTGGGTCAGCCCCGAGAGCGAACCGACCACGCTCTATGCGGCGGACGACGATGCGGACAACGATGTATACTGCAAGGGGCTTGCGCGCTATGACGAAGTGATCGTCAGCGGCGCGCGGGATTTAAGCCCCAACAAGCATATCAACTGAGGCGAAAATGATGAACGAACAACAGGATTTTTCTTATATCAAGCGCAATCTCGAATCCATCCGCGCGCGTGCGGACGCGGCGGCTGCGGCGTCGCCCTACGGGCAGCCCTACGAACTGCTGCTGGCGACCAAATACGCCACCGCCGACGAGATCAACTATGCGCACGCGCTTGGCGTTCACAAAATCGGCGAGAACCGCGTGCAGAGCCTGCTGGAAAAGTACGACGCACTGCACCGCGACGGGCTGGACATCCATTTTATCGGCAGCCTGCAGAAGAACAAGGTTAAGTACATCATCGACAAGGTGTCGATGATCGAATCGCTGGACAGTCTGCCCCTCGCCGAGGAAATCGAGCGGCAGGCGGCAAAGCATGAAAAGGTCATGGACTGTCTCATCGAGGTCAACATCGGGCGCGAAGCGCAGAAGGGCGGCGTCCTGCCCGGGGACGCGGCGGATTTTGCCAAAACAGTCGCGCGGTTCCCGCATATCCGGCTCCGCGGCATCATGACGATGGCGCCGAAATGCACGGATATTTCGGACTATCGCAGGTATTTCAGAGAAAGTTATCATCTT